>JBOGQX010000041.1:0-34096 GCA_050749285.1 Nitrosotalea sp.
ACAACCATCTAACGGCATTATATGGAGAATCAGCTGTATGTGGCGATCACATGTGTGCCCCAGGTGAATGGGACAAACTGCAAGCTTCACTTACTGCAGCACAGCTAGGTCACCAGGGAGGAAGAAATGTCACACAAACAATGCCACATGCAACAGCTGTAACCTCCCCAGTCGTTCCTCCAGTAACTACAACTAACAATACTGCAACAACACCTGTGCCTTCCAATACAACAACCACGTCAACACCAATGCCAACAATGACTGCTCCAACATGGACAACTAAGACTGGCACTGTCACATCAGTCCAAGATCCAGGAATTGGACACGAGAGTCATCAACTGGCAATAATTTTGCCACCAGATAATGGTAACATCTACAATGGCGTGATTTCATGGACTTCGTCAGAGCCTTTGCAAATTGTTCAACTCTCAGGTCCTCTTGCACAGGGTGACGATAAAGGACAACCAATTTGGACAGTGGATCTAAAAACCAAGTATGCACTTACTCTGGTAAACGTGAACGAGACAACTGGGAGCTTCGAGTTTACTGGCAATGCATTGGCGCTTCATTTCTCACAACCTATTCCATTTACAGCAACTTATGCGGTAAGCTACACAGAATCATCTCCATCTGATACAGTCAAGTCTGGGACTCTAACATCAATTCAAGATCCAGGCCAGGGGCATCAAACTCATCAGCTTGCAATAATTCTACCACCAAGTGCAAAACCATATCACGGAATCTTGACCTACTCTGCATCAGAACCAGTACAATTAGTTACATTGATACCAATTAATGGTACAGACAAGAACGGACAACTGGTATACACAATAGATGGACAGACTTGGTATGGGCTGGTCTTTGTAGACTATTACAATACTCAAATGGGCACATGGTCATTTGCTGGAAATGCTTTAGCAGTACACACAGTACACACCACGCCATTCCAAGTAAGCTATACCGTTGCCGCACATCAGTAAGACTGATGACCATTCATTTTCAGGTAAATAGGATTTAGAATTATCCTTTTAAATTGTCTACAAGAATATGGTTTTACCTAAATCTCCAACAAAAAGAACTGTTAATACCTTGGAATAAATTTCAACCCAGTCTTTGAAGATACTGCAATTATTGATATTATTGCAATCGCAAGTACAAGAGCTGCAGTCGGACCAAACTCTGGAACTTTTAGACTTGGCAAGACGGTTGAAGTTGACTGTTGAAGGGGAGTGATTATAAACTTGGATTGGCTGTCAATTCCATAGTGGTCAACAAATCCAGAGGCCACTTCTAAAACATAGCTTGTCTGCTGTGAGTTGCCGTCATATACTGCACAACTCGAATCAGAACCTGTGCATGGAGACAAACTTTTTTCGACATGTAATATGGTTCCGTTACCATCAAACCATATCATGTCTATGGGAAACTGCATGTTCTTCATCCACATTGCTGCAATCTGCGGTGGATTGAAGACAAAAAGCATGCCTTGATTGAACGATAACGGTGCATGAAACATCAAACCTTTCTCCATTGTAGCTGGCGTATCAGCTATCTCAATAGACAAAGTCACATTTCCAAGCTTTGCTGTTTCAACAGGCAGCCCACTAGAAGTTTGAGCATAAGCCATAGACATGCTACATGCAACAATCAAAACTCCTATCCACATTATGACTTTCATATGAAAATTTATCAAAATTGTTGCTTTTCTAGTTTGCTACTCTCAGATTCAAAACTTGGATAAAAAGGCAGAACTATAGTACAGTTGCTGAACCTTTTTGTAACTCTTTCACCATTATATTACATGTCCATCCAAAAGATACTGGACAACGTTATGAAAACAGATCATTACATTCGATATGCCACAATCTGTGACATGGAAGGAAACGAGGTTGGAACGGTAATTCGAGAGGGAGTGACGCCACTACTTAGCAACGAAGAACATAAAGAAACACTTCGTTATGCCGCAAACGCTTGGAAGACAAGAGCCAAGTTTGCACCAAAGATAGGCAAAGGGAAGTATGTTCTTGCAGTTTATGAAAATCTGCGAAGACTGACAATGCCACTTGGAAACAAGTACATGCTTCTGATAACTTGGGGACCTGAAGGAGGAACTCAAGACATCGTTGCGCATCTTCAAAACATGTTTTCCGGCGACCCCACTTTGGATTGGTAAAAAAACAGTTATGACATCAAGATCCTGATGACGAGCCACACTGTCTAGTCTACAACATACACAAAATTAAGATTTATACAATAATACAACACTAGATTACGAGCCGTAATTTTTCTGTGTTAGTTTGGGGAAGGACTATCACCTTGACAAAAAAGCAGACCTAGTTGAATTCTGATCTCAATATTTGTAATATCCTAAATGGAACTTTGCCCCAATCAATCTCGTTTGTAGATGATATGTACAAGATATCCTCTCCTACGGGGAAGCCCATCAGAACAACCTTTTCTCTATGTGATATGGCAAAATTTACTGGTCCTAGGTGCGGATCATGCTCGCGGCGCATCCGCATCATCAAGGCAACCTCAGTGTGCACCATTTCAGCTTCTTTTTCATCCATGAGAATTTTTACATCTTTTTTCAAACCTCCTGCAATTAGTTTACCTTTGTCATTGATTATTCCAACAAACCGAAAGCTTGGATCAACTTCTAGAACCTTTCTGCAGATGTTTTCCAATTGTTCTATGTTGTTTTCCATGTTGTGTCATAACAAGATAAGGTATTAAGCATCTTTGTAAATTAACAAAAACTTGAATCAGTTTTTACCTAAAAACAAGAAAGTGTTCTGCAGACTATTGTTGTAGTCGAGCGAACTTGGGAGATCTTTCTAATCTTTGACGTAATTATTTCCTTTAGGACTTCAGTTGAGATCGCTTCTAGTCCAACTATGATGTCATAAGGGCCAACAGTGCCTGTGACCTCCATGACCCCATCCAAGTCTTTGAGTTGTTCAATTACGTAAGATTCGGAACCATCCTCACAGTTTATCATCACGTATGCACGTTCTGGTTCACTGCCTAATCTTGATCGGACCAAGGTCTGAGACATGTAGTATCATATGTTACCGATTGATATCATGGTTTTTCAGCTACAGTGATGAATACCAAGCTACCATGTTGAATGGATCTAATGAAGCATTACTTCCTATTGTTTGGTATGAAACTACAAATTGACTGTCTCTCCTGTGGGTCAGAAAGAGCGTACATCTATTCTGAACCTAAATATCACGGCCTGAGGGGAAGATGTACCAGCTGTGGTATAAACTGGCCCGAATCATAAAACTACGGAAAAGTTTATGATTCCTCTTTTTTTCTATCACTTTAGTTGAGCATAAATTACGAGAACGCATCTGATGATTTTTTCCTTCTTTCAAGCGAACAACGTCTTAGTATAGTCTTTAAACTCCTTTCCAAAAAATCGAAAATCTCTGTTATGGCAAAAGAGTTAGGCGCAACTGTGCAAGAAGTCCACAGAAATTTTGAACGACTTGCAAAATCAGATCTAATCGTAAAAGACAGTGATGGGAATTACTCGCTTACTACTTATGGCAAGACAATTTGCAGTCAGGTTCCATCATTTGTTTTCGTCTCACTCAACAAAAAATATTTTAAGACTCATGATTTTGGTGACATTCCAGACAAGTTTGTTCACAGGATAGGGGAACTCCTTGTAGGCCAGCATGTTAAAGGATTCACCAAGGTTCTCGGTACATGGAATGATATTTGTAAAAATGCAGAGCAATACATCTATGGAATTTTATTTGAAGAACCACTGGAACTCATCGAACCAATAGTCAAGAAGGCCGAAAAAGGCGTACAAATAAACTCTATATTTTCCGAATCAACCATAGTTCCCACTGGACGAAAACACATGATAGACAAGCTTGGCGTAAAAAAACTTGTAGAAAATGGCAGTATCGAAAGAAAAATGAAGAACGGTATAACGACAGGAGTAATTTTAAATGAAAAGGAAGCTTGCCTTATGTTTTCTACGATAAGTGGCGAAGCTGACATTGGAGAGATGTTTTACAGCAGTGATACACATTTTCATGAATGGTGTCTTGACTATTTTAGATATTGTTGGTATGGTTCTAGCACCTTCCAGGAAAGCAAGCTCAAAGAATAGTCGGTAATTTCTTATCTGACGAACTGGAAATTTTTAGTACGCCGACAAGACCCCACTCATGCCGAATCCCGGTGAAAAGATTATGTCATGATGGGTTTGGTGTATGCCTGACAACCATTTTTCCATTAATGTAGGCTCCATTTTTGTAAGATCATACGGACACATGACAGAGCCTCCAATTTCATCAAATATGTGATGTAATTGTCGTTCAAATTCCAATTCCAGAGACATTCCAGAAACAATCTGGACAGCTGGAACTATCCTTGATACTATGCGAAACGGAGGATCTAAATCATGAGTTATTTTCAGCATGTCTTTCTTACAACTTGTCATCATGGATTCATAGTCTCCATCTTTTGCATCAAGGTGAAGAACTCGTATCCTACCTTTCTGAAAAGATTCAATTGGTATTCCATAGCTTATTAGTTTGAGTATCACCGTACCTGAATCCTCTTCTGTAGCGTAGATGCACTGTTCTCCCTGACCTAGTCCATTTTTTAGAAACCGAAACTCAATCAGTCTTGCATATTCTGGCTCTTCATACAAAAGTGCTATGTGTTTTTTTGTACCAATTGAATCCAAAAATTTCAAAGGGATTAGTTCTATTTGGCTCACATTTACTTTACTTCACAGCTTCATATAAGATAGATTCAGCTAGGTGGGTGATTTGTAAACAGATCTTGTTAACTGCTGTTTCACAATAGAACTATATGTTGCACAAGTTTTCATGCATTAGCAATGAAAAACTTTTGATGCATATGCTACAAAAAAGATTCGTTTGTCAACATATTTGTTAACCAAATATCATGGAATTATTTGTACAAAAAAGCAAAACTGCTGGCCAATCTGAATAGGTTCCCCTCTTCCCTATTTTTTACATCTAAGATTCAGGCCAGGTTGTTTTGCATACTGGACAGGCACCACGGTATCCTTCATCATAATACATGAAGGCCTCCTCAGAACCGCATGCCATACATGCAAATTTTAATTCTATTTCCATGACATCTATAGCACTCGATGTGATATTACCTCTAGTCAAGACATTAGCTTAGTTATCACAATGGAAGCTTATGGCAATATTTTGTGGAAATATTTGCACTTTAGCTAAGATTTGGTTATATACTGGATTATTATTTTATATGGTTGATGGGAATGGGAGAGTCCTCCAGAATTGAACTACTGATTTGACATGGTTCTCAAAACTAACCTAAACCTAATTCATGCAAACTTCTTCTTTGTAGATATTGTAGGTTTGTCCGATCCTGCAATGTCTACCAAAACTCAGATAAAAAAAATTGAGGCTCTAAACAGAAACATTGCAGAGTGTCAAGCCTATAAGGAAGCTACAGAAGATTCTCTTTTAATTCTCCCGACTGGGGATGGTATGGCAATTGGCTTTTTGCAAGGTCCAGAACTTCCACTCAGACTGGCAATAGAATTACAAAAAAAACTATCCGAATACAATAAAGCAAAAATTCCATCAGAAATAATTCAAGTAAGAGTTGGGTTGCACAGCGGTAATGTGTTTGTGGTAAATGATATACAAGGAAACAAGAACATCTGGGGGCCGGGTTTGATTATATCTCGAAGGGTTATGGATTTTGGTGATGAAAATCACATTTTATTAAGTAATGCACTGGCAGAAAGCCTTCTTGAACTATCTGATGAATATCTTAAGATAATAAAACCAGTCCATGATTTTGTGCTAAAACATGGCAAAACAATGTTGGTATATTCTGCATATGGAGAAGGATTTGGAAACCCCAAGCATCCCACAAAGGGTGCTGCTCTTGCAAGCAAGATGGAGGAATTCATCAAAAGAAGCAAGACTACACTATATCCGTTTGTAGAAGTTGATCTGACAATTAAAGACCCAAAAATTATGCTGGTTCATTACAAACGAACCTATGAGATAAAAAACATGTCAAATGATCCGATATACAATGTCCTTCACGGCGTAGCAACTGATGTTACCAAGAGTTCGATAAACGATCTACACGTCAAAGTCTACGATGAGAATAACAGAAACATGAAGATATCTAGTGTAAGTGTGGATGAACCATACCAAAAGGAGTTCACTACTCTATTTAACAAACCAGTATTGAGAGATGAACCAGAACGATATTATATCATGGAATACCAAGTTGAAGAACCTAATAGATATTTTGAGAATGCATTTCTAATTAACTGTGAAAAGCTAGTTTTGAAGATGGAGTATCCAACAAATGATTCCATAAAGGAACCCGAACTCTATGAGATTAATCAAGAGACAGAAGAGAAGAAAAGATCAAACATTCAAGGCGTTATAAGAGAGAGTGGGAACACCAACATCATCAGATGGCAAATAGAAGAGATAGCAAAGGGACAGACATTTAGGATTGAATGGTAAAAGAAATTAAAACAAAGACTAGTCTATCCACATATCGATATGTACAAATGAATTTGTAGAACCATCGAATCGACTTATCAGACCATATCCACTGTTTCCGCCCAGATGTTCATATTGAAAATAAAGTAAGATAAAGACTTGGGCTTCTCCTGTCTTTGCCTTTTGAATTAAATCAGAATCGATGAAAAACCAATAACGTTTCTCCATGTTTGGCAACAATGGTCCTAAATTAAAGCTCGTAAGGGCATCTGATTTTATCATCTCTCTTTTGGGTGCCTGCTTTGTCATAAGATATTTTGCAATAACGCCAGAAGATGGTATCTCGCCATAGTTTTTTACAGTTATAGAAAATTGGTCTTGACCTTCTTTGCTTGCAAGAAACTCTATTTTATTGAAGGGTCCAACCCATGGCCTGAACCTGTAATTTGCTTGTATTCTGCTTAGCTTTACAGTCTCTTCAAGTTGATGGATTGTCTTCCAGAATATGAAGACAAGAGCTATAGTTCCTATGGCAGTGCCAATGGAGCCAATCTCTCCTATTGTAGTCAACAAGCCAGAATCTGCCATATTAGAGGAATCTCAAATCCGCACTACTTAAAAATTAACTATCCATTAGACTCAGGCTTGCAATTATTGTATTTTATTTAACAAAAGTTGAAAATACCACGTTTACAGTCATACTCATATAGTATTTTTGTAGTTGACGAGCATTGTCCAAAAAAATACGTGTCATAACATTTGGAATTTTTGTGGGAGTATTTTTGGTATCATATTTGATTGGTGCATCTTACAAGATGTCAGATGAGAATACACAGAATTTTCTAAAAGACTTTCAAAGTGAAACACAAGGAATTGATGCCTTGGGTATATTTTCTCACAATTTAACCGATGCATTACCAATGTTTGTACCAGGTTTTGGAATTGCCTGGGGTGGATATACTGCTTGGACCACCGGTGCTGGATTTAACGCGTTACTTTCTCAAAACCATCTGCTATCGCGCATCTCTCCCATAGAGATCTTTCTTGCCTCGCCTTTTGGTATACTGGAACTTGGTGCTTATTCCATAGGGATGTCACGTAGTTTGATTTTGATATTTTCTCTAGTCAAGAGAAGAGCATTGAAACATGAACTGAAGCTCACCGGAATCGAGATTGGAATAGCTGTAGGACTATTGCTTGCTGCTGCTATTATAGAATATTATATGGTGCTTCATCATTGAATACGTTTTTTGCACGAGTCTCACTTCAAAATCTAACTGAGAATCTGTATTACTTGATGATTGATGGCATAATGGAGCAGGAGGCGGCCTAAATCTTGCAGGTATATGATGGAGAGCATACTTATGCCTTGGAATTGGGAAACAGAGTTTTTTTATTATCTATTATAATTGTGATTTTCATATCCTGCCAATCTTGGACGGGTGATGCATGGGCAATTTATGAGGGAACATCTGTTATTGGTTATCCATCAAACAGTCATTCTTACTCCATCACGCCCTATCAAAAACTCTGGCTTAATGTTGTAACAAATCCTGATGCTGGAAGTATCGCACTTGTTAATTCTACTGATGCTAGTACATTATTTACAATTACAGGGTTGGATAGACCTACAAGTGTAGCTATAGATGAAAATGCTGAGCGAGCATATGTAGTAGAAAACGGTACCAATCACATAACTGTACTTAATTTTACTGAATTTAACATATATGGTGGTACCTTAACCTTTGGTGGAAGTAATCCTGTTAGTGTGATTTCTATTGGGAGAATTTCACTTCCTGCTAATTCAGGTTCTACTGCAATTGATATTGATCCTATAACTAAGAAGATCTATGTAGCTAATCGTGTATCTGGTACCGTGACTGTTATTGATGAAAACACAAATAATATTATAACAACTATTTCAGGATTTCTAGGCCCCAAGGCAATAAAAATAAATCCTTCTCTGGCACTAGTATATGTTGCAAATGGGGATTCTAATACAGTTTCAGTAATTGATGAACTCACTGATACATTATATTCTGTACATCCAACAATTACGGTAGAGAATAACCCTGTAAGCATTGGAATTAATCCAGTTTCTAATTACATGTTTGTTGCAAATAATGGCTCTTCATCTATATCTGAAATTAATATGCAAACTCTTGCTGCTCCTACAACCATTCCTGTAGGAACTAATCCAGTTGGAATAGGAATAAACACTTGTCGTAATGAAACATATGTTTCAAACAGAGGTAGTAATAGTATTTCAATAATTAACATGACAAAATATGCGGGTCCATCTGATATTGATACTCATCTTACTACTAGTTTTTCTCCAAATTCTTTTACTGCCCCCGGACCAATTGCTGTAAATGAATTTCTTGGAGTGCTTTCAACTATTTCTTATTCCGCAACAAATTTGGAAGAGATCAATATTGGATTCTGTCCTGGTCCAAAAATAATCTCTATAACAGCAAGCTCACCTGTAGGTGGTTCGGGATTTGGTGTAGGTGCAAAAATCTATATCAAATTTGACAAATATGTAGCATTTAATACTGCATCCAATAAAATTGCCGTTGATTCA
This sequence comes from Nitrosotalea sp., assembly GCA_050749285.1. Taxonomy (GTDB): domain Archaea; phylum Thermoproteota; class Nitrososphaeria; order Nitrososphaerales; family Nitrosopumilaceae; genus Nitrosotalea. The sequence continues at coordinate 9,088 of JBOGQX010000041.1, forward strand.
CTATTTTCTTTTAGTCAGCTACTTGGAAACAATTACAACGCAACAGGCGGACAAATAGTTACTATGACAATTATAGATCCGGGCACTGCAAACCCAACTCCTGGAGTTCTTACAATTACTCCGAAACAGGATTGTACTATATACTTCTGTCCATTTGAGCAACCTCAATCTGTATCTTCTCCTACATTAATGGGTAGTTTTTCATTTATGCCAGGTCCAGATATTTGGGAACTCTTTGCCTCTGGTAATAATGCTTCTAATAGACATAGTTTTTCTGCAGGGGATGATATCTTCATTCAATTTACTGAAGCAACAAATCAACCTCTAGTAGCAACAAAATCTCAAATTGATGCTCTCCTTGCATTTTCGCAGTCAATCGGTAATAACTATGTTGGATCTTGGTTAGATTCACAAACTCTTCAAATCACAATTGAAGATCCTGGAACATCTTTCCCAAATATAGGCTCTGAAACAGTTACAGTATTATCAACAGGGCATCTGAAAAGTGCTGATCTAAACTCTGACGATTCCATATCTACGTCACCTCCCATGGAAGGTACATTTGCTAAATCTTTTGTTTTTACCCAGCAATTGGGTCAACGAGGTACTATCATCAAAACTTTTCCGGATGGAATAACCACCTCGATATTTTCTTCTCTTGGTGGAGGAGTTTCTCTTAATGAAACCTCATCTAGTACAGTTGGACCTGATGGAAAAATACTAAAATTCATAGGCTCTGTAAAGGATATTTCTATTAACAGCATTCCAAGTTTTACCGGGACAAATGTTTGTGGTGGATCTGGACATTGTGCTATTTCATTTATACTTCCAAAAAGTACTCTGACTAGAGAAGGTTTTACATCATCTGACATCAAAATATTTCATGATGCAGGACATGACGGAAGTTTCATTCAATCACAAGATGTTATAACTCCAACTGTAACTTCTGCTGGAGGAGATTTGCTAAATTTTACAGTCTCAGTTCCCAGTACTTCTAAATTTGCAATAGGGGGTGTTGCAGTGCTTGCTCTTCTAGGAGCAGGATCGGAAGGTAATGCACCACTACCTCCAAGTCTCAGCGATGGATTTACCAATAACGAGTATCCGTTAACAATAGATGGAAATCAGTTCAAGCTCCCAACTACTACAAATTTGATCCCAACAGTTGCCTTACAAAACTACAAACCTGTTGAGATTAAATTGCTAGCGTCTGAGACTGGTCAGGGCGATGATGTAGAAGGTATGACACTCTTTACAAACTTGTACGGCAACGATCCAACGATAGCAAATGCAGACACAGCCATTGCATATCAAAACGGATCACCATTGCAAATAATTGATCCACATGGATTTTTCAAGGCCGCAAATTGTACTATAAGTTCTGTAAATGGCAAATTCTTGTTTGATTTTACAATAGTTTTTGCAAAACCAATGCCCACTTCAGATATGGCAATTAGGATGTGGGACAAGAGCATGTATACGTCCAATATTATCATAGTCAACGCAACAAAGGTGGAAGGAATTCTAGCAACAGCTTCTGAAAATTACACAACTTCCAAGCTGGTAACAACGGCGATTATAAAACCAACAGAAGAACCACCCGTGCAGATTCCTTTCTGGATAAAGAACAATGCCAAATGGTGGCATGATGGTAAGTTAGACGATGCCATGTTTCTTAGTGGGATTCAATATCTCATTGATAATAAAATTATTAAGATTCCACCCACAGAATCTCTAAAGGCAAACCATTCACAGGTTCCAGCGTGGATAAAAAATGACGCTGGCTGGTGGTCAGACGGAAGCGTTTCCGACCAGGAATTTGTAAAAGCATTGGAATTTTTGGTAAGTCAGAGAATAATCAAAGTCTAAATGTTGTTCTGGATTTGTCAAGTTGAGGAATAAGAAATGAATACATTTTGTGGAGAGACATTGTTTGATAACTGTTTTATTGGAAACACTGAATTTGGTACTTGTTTTTATGCAATTTAGGGAGTAGAGCCGATTGCATGCAATAGAAACAAGTGACCTAACAAAGACCTTTAACAAGCGTACAAGAGCGGTTGATGACATTAGTTTTGTTGTACAAGAAGGCGAGATCTTCGGCTTGCTTGGTCCCAATGGGGCAGGAAAAACAACGACGATACGAATGATTACCGGCCTTACCACGCCAACCGCTGGATTCATTAGCGTGTTTGGGTCAGATGCCTCAAAATCATCCGAAGAAGTTAGGAAGATGGTAGGTTATGTGCCGCAATCCATCTCAGTTGATGCAGACCTGACAGCTTACGAGAATTTACTTATCTTTGCAAAACTCTTTGAGGTAAACAAAAATGAACGAGACAAACGGATTAGATTTGCACTAGATTACATGGGATTGGCTGACCGAACCGACGATCTGGTCAAGCATTTCTCTGGGGGAATGATGAGAAGACTTGAGGTTGCACAAGCACTTGTGAATCAGCCAAAGATGCTCATACTTGACGAGCCAAGCCTAGGTCTTGATCCATCTTCAAAGATGCAAATGTGGAAATACCTAAGGCAGTTAAACGAGGATTTTGGAACTACCATACTAATTACAACTCATGACATGTCAGAAGCCGACGATCTGTGTGCTCGTATAGCAATAATGAGTTCCGGAAAGATTGCAGTTATAGGATCACCTGTAGAGCTTAAGGAATCTGTTGGAAGAGAGACACTTACAATAACTTTATCCAAATTAGAAAAATCAGCTGAGCAAACAGTGCCTCCACTGCCAGATGAACTAGGTGTTGTAATTTCCAAAGATTTGGATGTGGTAAAGATTCTGACAAGTAACGGAGAGCAGGCAATTCCAAGAATTCTGGAACGTTTCAAGGACGCGGGGCTAAATGTCGAATCAGTATCCTTGAACAAGATAACTCTAGATGATGTGTTTATGAAATATGCAAAGACACGGTTCGAAGCAGAAAACACTGAATCCAATAGGGATGCAAGGTTGGTACGAAGAACTTTCAGGAAACGGGCAGGATGAATCCAAGAAGGTTTGCAAATAGTATTCTTACCGTTGCTGAGATCGAGGTCCGCAAGATACGCCATGATTCATCTGAATTATGGACAAGGGTGATCCAGCCAGCGCTTTGGCTTTTGGTATTTGGAGAGGTCTTCAACGGCATTAGAGGTTTTGCCCCAACTGGAATACCATATTTAGAGTTCATAACGCCTGGAATACTTGCGCAATCGGTTCAGTTTATTGCAATATTTTATGGCATAACGATAGTCTGGGAAAAAGATGTTGGGCTTTTGACCAAGTTGCTTTCCACCCCATCTCCAAGGTCATCTATCATAGTTGGCAAAGCACTTGCGGCAGGATTTCGTGGAATATTCCAAGCCATAATGATTTTTGGACTTGCCGTCATACTGGGTGTAAATCTAAGGCTTGATCCTTTGGATATCGCGGGTACATTCTTTGTTATCGTATTGTTTGCAATGTGCTTCACAAGTCTCTCGATGGCGCTTGCCTCGTTTCTGAAGACACGCGAGAGAATGATGGGAATCGGCCAAGCTATTACAATGCCATTATTCTTTGCAAGCAATGCAATCTATCCAATCTCATTGATGCCAAAGTGGTTGCAAATTATATCATTAGGAAATCCCCTGACCTATGTAGTTGATGCACTGCGAGCAATGCTCTTGACTGGTAACTATGCAAACTTGGGTATTGATCTTCTTGCATTGATAATCTCCACAGTTGCGATGATCATACTTGCTTCACTGGGACTAAAGCGCTTGGTTGATTAGAATAGTGCAAAATATTGTGGTAAACTGAAAACCAAAAGGTAGAGTAGTTTTATTTCCAAATTTGGCAGAACATTTTTTTATATATCCTTTTTGCAAATCATAATGATATAAAATGATTGAGAAACGTATATTGGGCGAGTTCACTTTTGCCAAGAAATACAAACCATGTCCCGAGTGTTCGGGTGGGTGTGATCAATGTAATTTTTCAGGAATAGTTCGAGTATAACAATAGGCATCAATATGCAAATCAAAGCTGCCTGATCCTTAATAACAAATTGAGATGAAATTTTGAGTGGTGGAACCAAAAAATCTACCCATCATATCGTTCTTAATTGTAGGCCTAGTGCTGTTAGTACCGCTAGATGAGGCTTCTGGATTTTTTCTGGCTCCATTAAAACAAGTAAAGTTAGGAATTTCAGCACAGGATATAAAATGCAATGAGGGTCTGGTACTTGTTTTAAAATTAAAAGATGGCTCGCCTGCATGCGTCTGGCCAACTACCGTCCCAAGATTGCAATCTAATGGATGGCTTTTGGGTCCTTACAACAATGTATCATCAAAAGGCCTTCTGGTGGGGACAGTAACATTTTATCCATGCAGTCCAGTCGAGCGGATTGGAGAGCCACCATGTACTGGAAATGGTCATAACTATACGGTTACTGTGTACCAAAGCGATGCAAAAACAATATCTGGACAGACAAGTTCCAATCAGAACGGCGTTTACAGTATAGAGTTGCCACAAGGAAACTATACAGTTTTCACACCATATTCAGCCATGTACAAAAGTCTAGGTAAACAACATATAATACAAATAGAAGTAAACAAGACTACGATTTTCAATATTGTAATCGACTCTGGAATACGCTGAGCTGTAACAGATTCAGACTAAAAATGTAAAATCATCTATTTTTGTAGTCGATTTAAAAAAATAAGTCCTATCGAAATAGGACTGCGGTGATAATTCCAGCTCCAATCATAGCCACAAGCATCATAAACAGAGGGTCAAAGGCAATGATTTTTTTGAATGGCGCACGAACCTCTTTTCTCCATACGGAGGGCCTCCTTATTCCAAGTTCATAGGTCATAGATCAAATTGGTAACACTGATTGATACACCCTGTTAGCTTGAATTGTAAATTCTAAGCTAAGTTGCAAAATCATCACTAAATGCTACGGTTCCATATGATATACAGAAAGCAAGCCTTACTAAGAAAAGGTGGCGCTTATTGGGGGTAAGCAAAAAGCTTTCACAGAGGGAACCCAGACACAGAGTCTCCCTCTGATATTTTTTCTCTTACATCTTATCCTGTGTTATGCTTCAAGAAAGCAAGAACCCTGCCAAATTAGATTTAAGTAACGCTCACGGAGATTTTATGGTGACAACTTTGCCGCATTCTCTACATTCAATGCGATTTTGTTCACGTTGAATGTTCTCAGAACCACATCTTACACAAATGCAAATATGCTTTCTCAAGTTTTTTGATCCAAAGAAGTTCAAAACCTCAGACTTGAAATCTGATACCATATTTTCACCGATAATTGGTAGAGTTACTAGTAGAATTTAACCTATATGGATGCAGTGAACTGCATTACAAACAGGTTATTTTCTGAACTTTAAGACAATTCTTATAGAAGACATACGTATGTGATATGTGCAATCTTGGTGCAAGGTTAGGTTCAATTTTACTACAATAGATTCACGTTATTATGCAGGTGGGAGAACCGATCCATCGATTATTCTGTCAGATATTGAAAAGAAGCTACCTCCTCATATCAAAAAATCACAATATGGAAAAAACAAAAGCTTGTCCAAAGTTTCTGCAGAATATTCTATCAGTTATGACGATTCAGATCTCCCAAAGCAAGAAGAAGAAGGATCTTTTGCCCGATTCGTAGCCAATGACCCATACGAAGAGTTACTCGGAGCTGATATTGAACTGCTAAAAGACATTATAAAAAAGACATACGGGGTATCAAAAGATCTGAATGATGAAATTGAACACAAAATAATTTTAGAAGATCCTAGTATAGTTAAGGCTTAGTTAAAGTTCCAGTTTTAAGATTAACCGTTGCAAATAGTAAATCATATAGACAATGTAATTTTTTAGGATTGTTGCGTAGAATAATAACAACTGTTCGCAATAAAATGTTTAAATTAAAGAGATTCCTGTGATAAATCATGGGTAGAACGCTCGCAATAATATTGGGCGGTCTGGGTGGAGGCGTGATTGTTATAGGTGTTGTTATGTTAGCTGCTTCGGGATGGGAAACCCCGGGCACGTATACAGGAACAAGTAATGGGGCACACACCGTAACTGATCCAAATAACTGCTACGCATTTCAAACAGGATGTAAGGCTACCGGTTATGGTACCTCTGGCGATGCCAGTACTGGGTCATATCTAAGCAGCGGTTCAGGTCTAACCAGTACTTATGGCGCTAACAATGCTGGGGCATCCCAAAGCGGAAGTTCAAATTCCTATAGTCCGTAGATTTTCCAGTTTAGTGTGAAACTAGTACAATCTTCAATAATTGTAATAGCTGCAATTGTAGTGTTCATTACAAATTATCTTCCAGATGTACATGCAACATGTGTTATTGGTCCAAGTGGTGCTACTATCTGTGCAGGTCTGTCACAAGCAATTAACATCTCAAAATCCAATTACGCTACAAATGTTACACATGGTGGAAACCCTGATGTGATAATTACACTGGGCTGTGCAATAAATGACATAAGGTATGGTGATTATTCCAATACCTGTTATCAACCCTCACCATTGTATGTCAAACTTGGAACAAGAGTTACATGGCAAAATGATGACACTTGGCAGCACTCTGTCACTTATGGAAATCCATGGCAAGCCCTTTCAGCAGGTTATTTTTTTGACAGCAAAACAATAGAACCCGGACAGAGTTTCTCATACCAGTTCAATTATCTCGGTGCCTATCCATATTATGATGCTCTTAATTGGTGGGAGACGGGCCTGGTAATTGTTAAGAAATAAGCCAGACTTGTAGTATTTTATAACAAGTATCACGTATAGGTTGTAGAGGGAAACTTGAAAAAAGTACTCGAGAAAAAAATCCTAAATGACTACAAATACTTTGAGAGAAACACAAGATGACCTTTAGTATAGACCGATTCTCCAATATCAAAAACCCTTACGATGTTTTAGGAGTACCACAGACAGCAAAGCAAGCAGAAATAAAGAAAGCTTACAGAGCAAAGGCGAGAATCACACATCCTGATAGAAATCCATCAGAAGAGAAAGATGCTTGGGAAAAACGTTTCCAAGAGATACAAGAAGCTTATGAGATACTCAGCAATCCATTGACAAGAAAAGATTATGATGAATATTTGGATGCCCAAAAGACTACAAGGAATGCAAAATTTGAAAATTTTTGGAACAAAATTAGATCAAGTTCGGAGGAAATAAAATCAGAGATTGCAAAGAAAAAATGGTATGATGAGATAAAATTACAAAATGAGCATGTCAAAAATTATAAGAAAGACGGAGGGCCTGGAACAAAAAAGACGAGGATTTGGATTTATGCACTTGCAGGAATTGTCTTAACAATTGGTTTTAGTCTGGTAATGCCAATAACGCATGGCAGTGATAGTCCAGTCATATCTGACAATGCAAAAGATTCCCAAACTTTTGATTGGCAGAACATGCTTGGCAACCCACAAAGTGCGTACTGCGATCCTCCATATGGTGAACAAACCAGATATTGTTTTTATCAAAATGCTTACTATGTTTTTGATTCTGACGATGGAATCCACTGGTACAAGTGGGTAAATTCTCAGGTAGTGTCTGTTGACCTAAGTAACATTCCTACATATCAGACTAGCAGTAACAGTCAGGCGTATTCTAATGCCATGGGCTATCACTTTTGTGCAGGAAAACAAGGCAATTATCTTGTTTTTGAAAATTGCTTGCAGCTACAAACAAGTCTAGTAAACAGATAACAATTTAAAAACTCGATTTGTGCAATACTATTCCTTCTAGCTTATATCACATGTACCATAAATGAAAATCATGCCTGATCTTGATGATATGACAAAGGCAAAGATAGTTCAGATGATTTTGGATGGAAAGGCAGAGCGTGCACTTGAGAAACTATCAGAATTTTATCATGTTGAGACTCCACAAATAGCAGTAGGTACAATAAAGAAAAAACGAAGAACAGTTTACGCAGTATATGTTGTTCAGGAAAAAAAAATCTACGCGTTAGACTCTGACATTTTTTACAATCCATTTGTAATAATACACGAGTATTATCATCATATTCGCTCAAAACTAGGCACACACAAGGGTTCAGAAAGACATGCAAACATGTATGCAAAGGACTTCATAGACTCGTATAATAAAATGGCCACGTCACAGAGAACTTAGAATGATAAGTCTAATTTGGATTATTACTGGTATGATACTTTTTGGAGGTATGACAGCTGGTGCGATTCGCTTGTGGATCAAAAGAAGAAGAGAAGCTAAAGTTATCTCAGATCCATTCGACGATACAAAAATACGGTCTGATGAAGATTAGCGGTGTTTTATTTGAACCAAGGAAAATCTTCTTTTTTTGCTTCCTTTGGGAAGTCTTTGATTATTGCTTGGACTAATTCACTGTGATTATACGTTATATGCCGTAAAAATTTCTTTGATCCATCATCTGCTTGAAACTCGTCTAGGTTCTCAGACAGTTCTCTAACGATTGCCTTGCACTCTTTGCACGGTTCAAACTCAATATAGAATTTCAAATTATCTTATCACTCCTTACTATTGATATGAAATAAGGATATTTGATGACTGTTAATTGTTCAAGTCGGTCACACCAAATATTTAGCGAGGATATGGAACTCACACAATATTGAAATTGGCATCAATAGTGTGCAAATATCATGAAGATACTAGGTGAGAACAGATTTGGAACCACTTGAATTCTGCGATATTTGTTTTCAGAGGGGAAAGCCAAATCTTTCTGAAACCTACAAGAACACGTTTACAAAGACCAGCCCATTACATTTCTCACAACAAACAAAGCTCGATAAACTTCTTCTCAAACTGGAGGTAACGCCACGACTAGTCGATAGGCGCTGGACATGTACCATAGATTCACAAAAACGAAAGGACTTTCTTGATTCATTATGGGGAATAGGTGCCAGTATTCACACAATTGATGATCACGTAAAGGTCTTGGCAAGACTCTACAAGCCTGACACCAGAAAACTGGGAACCGCAGTACAAGTCGAGCTTCCAAATTCAGATTCATGGGCAGAATTTAACGGTAAATCAAGAAACTGGGATGATATTAAGATCAGTAAAAAAAATGACAAGTTCATTGCCAAAGTAAGTCTTGGCAATATCTTACAGTGCTCAACTCTTGAAGGGTCAAGCTATTTTAGAACTAATCTAGACGGTAAAATACCAGTGCTTGTACCGATAGAAAAACGCGCTGCATTAAACATCATGTCTACTATTGCTGAACCCATGGAAATTTATTGGAAAACAGATGGCACAGGTGAGCATGGACTTATTGAAATCAAGCAGCTAGCAAACATTCCTGATGAAATTTTTAATATCATGCAAAGATTGGGAACCAGAAACAAGAGAATGTCTGAGATGCTGATTTTTGAAAATGACGACTATGAACTTGTAAAGACAACTTTAGGTTTAATCAAGATTAATCTGGTAAAATCTTCTGAGACGGTAAGGGTTTTGTCAGATAAAACCTCTGATGTCTCTGTGTTAAGTGAAGATGTAGAGAAGGAACGCCTTCAAGTTTTGTTATATATCATTAAAGAAATGGGCGGTACAGTGGAAACCAAAAAAGAAAATCTTGTAATATCTGGTAAACACGGGATGGTAAATCTAACCTTTGCAGACAGTGACAAAAGCACTCAGGATGGTACTGCAATCACGGTTTCGACATCTGCACTTGAGGAACCATCTCGATTTGTACAAATTTTATCCATGATAAAGAAACGTCTAGGCCTTCTTGACTTGCCACTTGAAAATATGATCAGTCAACATTGGCCAATAATTACAGATTCTGATTTGCAATACGTAGTCCAATCTGCAATCTCATGGTATTCATCTAATCCAGTATTGGCTTCAAACATCATTAGTGGGAACAACAAGTTTGACAAGGTAAAGGAATGGTTTACCAAGATTAAGGAAGGTAAGATTCGATCAAATCTTGATACCATTACGCTTGGAAAGATAATCAAGCAAAAAGAATCTGGACTAATAAAATAAACAAAAATTAAGCAAGTGTTTGATCCAGTGGTTTTGTTAGGCTTTGTGGATTCTTGTTGAATTTGCTTACAACATATATTACCTTGTCGTCGCCTTCCGGTAAAGGATTGGCACACCTACCACATTTTGGTAAAGTAACCACTGCGTCATAATCAATCTCGCCTATGAATCTGTCACACTTGGAACAACGGACTGATTTTTTATCGTAAATATTCATTACAGTATCTATTACGTCATCGTCTCTAATAAAGAAACCAATGATTCCCAACTATTGGTAATGCAAACTCCACTTAATACTTGGGAAGGAAGCTGTAAAGATGGTTGTTTTGCAATTTGCATTGTATTTTGTGTATGCGATTCAATTTATAGGAATATTTCCTACCATGTAAAAGAACCTGAATGCAAGAAAGCATGCCATGGGCACATCTCAAGATAAGGCTCTAATTTTTCAAAAAAGTGGATTTAGAACAAATGGAGAACTAAGGAGTAATCTCTGATTTGCCCGAGGTAGCACTGCCTGATTTAGCAAGTTTTGATCTTCTACTCCTCATGTAAAAGTATGCGATAGCAGCTGCCGCAATTGCGACGCCAGCTATGATTGTATTTGTCGACATCGTCGGTTCACTGCTTTGTCCCTATTAAGTGGTGGTAATTGAACCAAATCAAATTTTGAAAAGGTAAGAGTTAGAAAAGGTAACAAACCAATTCTATTACATGACCAATTATTATTATTGTCTAGGGTGCAAGAAAATCATCATAAGTAAAGACCGTGATTATGGTCCTCGATGTCCATCTTGTAAAAAACAGGCCAGGCAGAATGCAAGTTAGCCAAAGTTTAGCATATCACTCAATCATTACTCTGAGTTGTTCTGGAGTGGCACACAGGATCTCATTTTTGGTATAGTGCCTGTTCAGTTTCCTTTTGATAAATACAACACTCATTCTGCTTGGTATCATCTTTTTTGAACTCAAGGAATGAAGGTAATGCTCTTTTTCCTCTTCGGTACAAAATACAGTAGTATAATTGCTAGAAACCCATATCTCCTCAAATAATTCCTCATTTGCAGTCATCATGCCATGCCTACGCTGGTTAGTCTATAAAGAATTACTACACATTGTTCAGGAACAATGTGCTTTAACACCGTTAAACAATGGTTTTATTTTAAATGAGACAATAGTTAACATGCTAGAATTCGAATCTGGTGATATGATGACATTTTCTCATATAGTCACATTAGGAGACATGAATGAAACTAAGATAAAGAATAATCCCAATGAAAATTCATCTAGCTCAATAATGATCGATGTATTATTGATGTTATTATGTGAGCGAACTGATAACAATCAATCCTTACAGGATCCAATTAGTGGCACATTTAATTTTAGTGTGGAATACACATGGGATGAGGAAAAATCCAAAAAGCGACAGAAAGAAGAACTTGACAACTATTATGAGACAAATAAAAAATACCCAAAATATAATAAACAGTGAATTATTGAATTAGTTCTAATCGGAACTTGCAGGCTCGATTTTATGTTGTAATTCCTGGCTTGTTTCTTGGTTTTGAGCGTACCATGCAATTGCAACAGTTACAGTACAAATCTACGGTATTGTCAGTTGCAGGATTTTCTTCCCTGTCATGGCATCCCTGTCTTGAAATGAAAATTCCACAAATGTTACATCGTACCTGTCCTGACAAGTAACGGCTAGTTCCATCTCTTGGTTTTCTAACCTTGAATTCTTTACAAATCTCCCTGCAAGTGCCTCTGTCTTTGTGCATGTATGGTCGATACTAAAGAAGAATAAATTTCCATGCCTTGTGCTAGTTTGCAACTACATGTGGCCATTTGGTAATCACGTGCAAAATAACAAGTGCCACAAGCCCATATGAAGATATTTTGGTTCTGTTAACTCTTTGGTTGAATCATCTTTCAACCCCGACTAACTTGCTTCCATCTACTCCAAGGATTAGTGGCTGAAAGGTGTCCACGTTCCTCTTCATCACTTCATCTGCAAGCCCTCCAGGATGGCAAAACCTACTCCACCCCTTGTGAGCAATATCCATGGATGCAACAATGTCACGATCCATTGACTTGCCACAATTAGTGCACCACAATTTACGATGTTGAAACCTATCCTCTTGGATTCTATCTCCGCATACCGGACAGAGCTGGCTGGTGCGTTTTGGATCTACGAATCGTACTGGAATTCCTTCCCATGCTGATTTGTACTGTACCTGTCTTTGCAGTTCGTAAAACGACCATGAGTTTAGTCTTCTTCTGTACTTGTTTCCCTGACCGTTTCCCTTTCTGTATAACTTTCTGATTCCTTTAATGTCTTCCAAAACTATCATTGATCTTGATTCCTTAGCCCTTTGTACAATGTCTTTTGATATTTTATGAAGTAATTGCTGGATTCGCCTTGACTGCCTGTTTCTTCGCTGAGAAAAGAAGTTGTTCTTGACTCGTAAATCATTGCGTCTAAATGATGACCTTACAAATTGTGAATTTTCCTTGATTGACAGCAATTTGTTTGTCTTGTACATGATGGAACCGCCTGGTGTTGATATGGTTACATTTCTCAGGTTCCTGTCTATTCCAATTACATTTTCTGGTTTTATCTCATTGATTTCTTTTCTTACTGAAACAGATAACGAATGTGGTGTGATTGTAAATGACCTACATTCAATGCCATTTTCTGATAGTTTGTTCACAACATAATCATTTAGCATGATATTGACAAATTTCCCGTCGCCAACTGGAAAAGACAACAGCATTCCATTAATCTTGAATCCATAACATGATACCAGGAATGGCTTTTCTACAAAGGGTGATTTCACATTTCTTCCTTTTCTGATATCTCGCTTCATTTGTGACAGTCTTCCTGCTGCCTGTGATATTGCGGTGAGTTTGTATTTTGATTGGATTGGATACTCATTTAGTATATGATATGATAACATTGAAAGTTTCTTTAATGTAGAACAATTATTTTCTAAACCAATTCTTATGCAATGGTTTACCATCTGTCTGAATGTTTCCATCATGGATGCAATCCCTTCAGACGGTTCAAATGATTGTTTGATGGATTTTATGGCATACAATTACCAGATGAGAGTTTACTTGCAAGAAAAAAGAGTGGTCATACTGTTATCACCTTAAGAGAGTCGATCAGAAGAGCGCTACGAGCAACCTAAGAGTTAACAGTGCCGATATTTTCATTAAACAGAAAGTAAACAAATCTAAATAAAACAGATTCTGCCATTATCATCCGTAAAAATGGTAACAGTGATCTCACTCTTCCTGACATTTCACTAACAATGTTCACTAACTTGGTTCGGCAAGCGTTTTATTTAAAAAAAATATTTACCAAACATGACAAGTCTAAAAACTGAGATAGAGTTTAGTATCCCAAGAAAACCCGTCTTAAAACAACAATACAGGACTTCGATGGGAATACTTTCCGAGATCATGCAAATCATAATGGATGCGGGCATGGAAGGTGTCATGGTGTCTGAGTTGTCTCGCAAGTCAAATCTGTCATATAGCGCAGCAGTTGAGAACTGTCAGAAGCTAATTGACGCCTCTCTTATAGGATCGACTAGAAAGGGAAGGAATTACATCTTTGTTATTACTTCCAAAGGAATCGAATTCTTTCGAGAATTTAAGAGATTTCAGGAAATTACTAATGGAATGAACCTGAGATGCTAAATTAAGCACCTTACTTTATTTGTGTCGAAAAATTTGTTTTCAATGTTGACAGGATGGTTTTTTATAGTAAGATATTCCAGCCGACAAAATGGGCAAACCTTCAATCAATGAGATGTGGAACCTTATTGAAAAAATTTTGTTACCCTATGATGACATGCCTGACAAAACAAAGATGAACGACGATCAAGTTTTCGAACTGTATTCTGTGATAAAAGAGGCGGATGAAATGTTTAGAATGCTTGCACAAATAGCCCTTTTAAAAAAAGCCATTGATGACTTAACAAAATAGATAATAGGTGAAAGTGATGATGTTGAACAAGAAAATCATGACTAAGTAGATCGCACATTTCCACTTTTGGAAGTGGATGTTTTTATAGTTGCAATAGTTTGCAAAGATATTGGTCTGGAAATGGAAAAAACTCACTTACACAAAAACCCTAACTTAGAGTTGTTTAACCTACACCTCTCGGAACTGATCCTCGAGGTCGAGGGAATAAAGCTAAGAGCGGAAAGAAATGATATTGGAGCAATCAAGGAACACCTTGAAAGAATGAATGCCGTCTTATTGGAAATTATGGATGCAAGGATGGGCCTTGCTGAAAAGTGTGCAAATATCACAAACTAATTACTGAAGATATCGTTATTTTCCTATAAACCCGTTTTGGAAGCAAAAAGGGGAATAAATTTGACCAATCTCAAGTTATAGGACTCGTACTGCCAAAATGTATAGCTGAAGAGACTCCAGTCAAGAAATCATTTATTCAGGAGTTTGTAGAATTTCTAGAAAAGTTTTCAGTAATTGGACTTGCAATCGCATTTGTAATAGGGCAGGCCGCTTCCAAATTAATTAGCGCATTTGTAAATGATATGATAACACCACTTGTTGGGTTGCTTACACCAAACGTCGGTGATCTCAATAAGGTGCAATTTACTGTTGGCAACTCCACCTTCTCATACGGTGACCTTATATCAAACGTCATAAATTTTCTAATTATTGCAGTTATCGTATTTCTTGCCTACAAACAGCTTTCAAAGTTTGGTTTAATGAAAGATCCAGTAAAAGGCTAACTTATTTTCAAAATTAACGTTTTCTTACGTTCCTACCAATAAGATGGATACAGCCGATTTTATCGTCATTTGTGCACTGGCTGATATGATATCTCCATAGAATGCTGGCAATACCATCATTGTGCAAGCAACTAACGCATGAAGTCCCATTTTTATATCCATATAAATTAATAGGAATTTTTGTTTATAATCAATTGCGATACTTTATTCACTAACATGGTTAACTAACAAAGTTCGGCAATAGTTTTATTATAAACAAAGAAATGAAATTCATGAGATACAAGAAAAAAGGATTCGAATTTGGCGATATGAGTATAAGATTTACTCATCCTGTCAGAGTCGAAAATGAGAACAAATCTGGAAGCGAGGATTAATGCCAATTGATCCAAACTTTCCAGAAAATCATCATGTTATAGGTAAACGCAATAACGCTGATGGTGCACACTTTTACTTTGTTTGGGGTCCTGGAAAAGAGGGAGACGGTGCATCTGATTCAAAGGTTAAGGCAGATTATGAAAAGAGGGGCGAAGCACTTGCCCCATTAGGAATTCATGGTACTACAGTTGCAGTTGATTGGGATTCATGTATTGCTGATGGCGGGTGTATTGAAGTCTGTCCAGTTCAGGTCTATCAATGGTATAGAACTGAGAATGATGTTCCTGCAGTACAGATGTCTTCTGGTACTAGCGCAGGAACTGGAAGTGTTATACGAGAAGAGCGTAAAGATTTCACAGACAAATCTGAACCCGTACGAGAACACGATTGTATATGGTGCATGGCCTGTGTTACAGTCTGTCCAGTCTCTGCAATCAAGGTGGATCAGGCAAATTCAGAATTTCATAAAAAGGCAATGGAGAGTTTCAAGTAAATGTTTGATAGAAAAAAAGATTTTCGATGTAAGGAATGTGGCATGCAATTTGACGATCCTATTCGATTGGAACGACATTTTAAAGCAGCCCACCCATCAAAACACGAAGGGTTCCGACAGAAATGGTACTGGGAAAATTGACGTACATGATGGAACGCCACGAATAAATTTGTGATAAATGTTGGGAATGACTATTTGTTAAATCTGTTTTATTTCAATTTGTTTATTATTCACTCTTTGCCTAAATCGAATCATTATCATATAGAGTAAAAAGCCTACAAATGTAACATTTACAGTAAATGTAAAAGGATTATCAAGTGAATCCTGTAGGGTACCGTAATGAAGTGGATTTATCCACGTTGTACCTGGAGAAAAATAAATTTTTTGCCAATATAACATAGCAACCACAGAATGAGCAAATATAAAATAAATTGCAAAGGCAACTTTTGTTTTGTTATGTGTAATGCCTTTTATGAAATTCCAAAATCCATAAGACGCAATGAAAATAACTGAAATCAAAAAAGGCAGAAGATATCTCTCCAGAGAAAAATCCCTTGCGATTAAAAGTGTGAAAATGAAGGTACTGACAAACCACACTAGAACTACCGACTCCAACGCACAATTCTTGAATTTTCTGATTTTATAGATCAAAGTTCCAATTCCTATAAAGAAAAAGATGCTCAAAGGAACACTTGAATAGGTTGGAGGATAGCTCCAACCAAAATTGCCACCTAGGTTGAGATGCGGATTGGATATTTGCTTCTCTATAAAACTTGGAAAAAGCATATAATGAAAAAGTGCAAGAATTCTGTCCATCTGAATACCATGAATAGTTGGGTATCCGATGTACCAAACATCACGATTATAGTTGTCCATGTCGCTCTTCATCGCTACAATTTGATTCAGAGGATTTTGATAAAATCCAGGCTCGGTTAAAAATAATGACAAAGCTGCTACTGCAAAAAATACGAAAATTGATAGTGCAATTTTAGGGAGGTGTCTCTTGGCAACCGTGGAATCCGTTCCTCTCTTGGATAATCTTCCAAATAAGATGATGCCAAGAAATAGAGCCGAGAATTCAACAGCAAGAATCTTTGAACTCAGAGCAAGGCCAAATAAAACAGCGCTGGCAATAAAATACTTGATTTTTAGCTGCTCCGTCTTGAAGGCATATAGTAAGAACAAAAACGATAACATGCTAAAGAAGACGTAATGAACCTCAGTCATTATAGTCCGGCTGTACCATATCCAAAGATCGTAGAATAGAAAAAGTAACGAGAACGTAATACCGACGTATCTGTTAAAAAGAATCTTTCCTATTGCATATGAAATTACTATAGTTAAAGATCCAAAAAGCGGTGAAAGCAAACGGCCTGCAGTCATTTCTTGTACTGTGGGTCCTTTACTGTGATTATAACAATCCCAATAACACGACCAATTGTAAAAGTTACCATTGTCTTTGTTTTCCACAACCATTGGAAAACCTATCAATAGATTTCGGAGATGACTATAAGTAAGTCCAAACGCAGGTAGGTGATACAAGAGATTACAGTTATCAAGAGATTTCAAACATGGATTGGAGAGGTCTCCCTGCTTTATCAACTGGACATAATTTCCAGCCCAACCAAGATATGTAACTTCATCACCATGCCAAGGCTGTCCTTCCAAATTATATGAATAGATGAAAAAAGACCCCATGAATAGCACAAAAGGAATTATGTAATTGGAATTTGCAACTAAATGAACAGATTTCATTGATTTATGATCTCAGTGTTTACTTGTTAAATGAACGTTTGAGTCTAGCAAAGACTATCCGCCATAACCAGAGTTTCCAACAAAGGGGGCGCTTGCAGGAGTCCTGTATGGCTGTGTTACGTCAATTCCTTCATTTGTTGTCACCCGAACCTGGTTGAGGTCGCTACCTTGTGGCGGTGAGAGTGAGATCTTGTCTCCTGGATTAAGAATGGGTATTACATCAGGCTTTGTAGTTCCGCCATAAATGACTGTGACATTAGTAAGGGCATCTATGCCAGTATTTTTGATGGCAACATGAATTTCTGTTCCCATGTCATCTTTTACAATAATGGGGTCAATAGAGATATCGTATTTTTCAGAGGGTGGAATTATTGGAAGAAAGGTCAATACAAGAAAAGCAACTAGTGCAGAAATTCCACCACCAATTATTATTGTAAGGACTCGATTATTCAACTAGTATTAGAACAACTACTAAATATTTCAATGATTTCATGTCATAGGTGTACGTCCTACAGTAATACAGTCATTACATATGTCTCTACAAATGAAATAAGAAGGGTATCAAAAACCAGTTGTCTAATCCATGTCTAATTTTGGATTTTCTTGTTCATCTTCCTGTTCTTCTACATCTGCCTGAACTTCCTGGTTTGTCTCGTCTTGCTCGATTGTTGCCTCGTTAGAAGATTGAGCAGGTTTATCATCTTCATTCTCGAACGAATCCATGGTATAACTGTGGCTCCGTCGCTTTAGAGGATAACCCATATAGAATTAGATGCTTTACGAGTTTTACACGGTATAGAACAAAATCACTAGTTGTTACAACTCGCTCATTGTTTTTTCATAAATCAGTCTATTTTCAGAGTAACATAGTGGCAATAGATCTACAATTTCATATGAAATTGATTCAAGAGTAGCTGTTCTTCAATCAAACCCGTTAAATCAAAACCAAACCGAATGATGTTGTGTCATACAAGTGTAAGGACTGCGATCTGGTATTTTACTCACGAGATGGCTTGGAAGTACATATTGGAAGATCACACAAGAAACCAGAGGCATTAGACTCTTTTGCGTAAAATGATTAATAAAAAAAGAGGGTGAAACTATGGATAGTTTACTCTGAAGCGATAGTGCCTGAGCTTGAACTTGACGAACTAGAGCTAGAAGAGCTGCTTGAACTTGATGAAGAGCTGCTTCCAGCTGATACGTGACTACCGTAGAGTTCACTCCATAGTTGTTTTATGATGCTTTGGGCATCATGTAATGCATTCCAAACTGTGGCCTGCTGAGTGCCTTGGTATTGGCTTGTGCCAACCGTGTTCAGGGCAGTCTGAGCATTGGTAATGTCTGTTTGTGCTTGTTGTATCTGGCTGCCGTACTGTCCAGAATTTGGATTTGAACTTATTTTATTGAGCAGAGCCTGTTCTGCGGATAGCGCAGATTGTGCGGCAAAGTGGAAGTTGGTACCACTCTTACATCCATTATATTGA
Source organism: Nitrosotalea sp. (assembly GCA_050749285.1). Classification (GTDB taxonomy): domain Archaea; phylum Thermoproteota; class Nitrososphaeria; order Nitrososphaerales; family Nitrosopumilaceae; genus Nitrosotalea. The sequence goes on from JBOGQX010000041.1 coordinate 28,009, forward strand.
CAATAGCTTTGTAGTGCAGCTTTTAGTTGTGTCGAGTTGGTAGCAGAGGCTATGGCTGACCCTAGATTGCCAAGATTTGTCTGTGCTTGGCTGATTATCTGACCAAGCTGAGTTGTATCTACTCCTTTTGACGAGAGAGTATTAGCTCTGTTCTGTACTTTTTGTATTCCAAAACCAAATGCCTGAATCTTTGCATTTGCAAACTGTTGACCTGCGCTGAATATGCAGCTCTGGTCTGCAGATCTCAGATTACTAAAATCAGTTTTGAGTTTCGTCTTCTCGGTACTTGTTGGATTGGCATTCTTTATTGCAGAACGTAAATCCTGTGTTGAAGTTTTTGAATCACTCCTAAATGATTTCAGGTCAGTCTGAAACTGACTCTTGTCTTTGTTGTTTGCATCTGTTGTAAGTGTTTGTACATCTGTACTTATCTTACTTGAATCAGAGCTTATCGAAGTCTGATCAATATTTGATATGTCAGATATTGCAGTACTGATAGAACCAGTCTCGTAGTTTGCTTGACATGTTGCTCTTGCAAGTGCGGCATTCAGATACGATTGTTGTACTGATGCCTGATTTTGATTTGAACCATTGTCAGCAAACGCAGCAGCTGGAATTACCAGCAAAGCGCATGCCACTAATGCGGCATATTGCATTTGTGTTTTCATGCAAGCAGGTGCGATATTTTGCTTATAATGAATTGCGTAGCTTTGTCACTTTACCATGTTAACTAACATAGTTAGTTTACATGTCTGTACAATTGATTAAAGACAAAGATTTGTTTATTTTTTCTGTCAAATATTTGATCGGTTATGCCAGCCAAATTATGGTTTATATTGCCAATCATTACCAATGAGTATATATAGGGCTGCCATTAATTGGTATGCATGAGTAGATCAACATCGGAACAAAAAGAGTTCCGTGCAGAAACAAAAGATATCTACACAGAATCAAAACACAGCTTCGAGAAGATTCGTGGGAATGTAGAAAAGACAATGCCACAGTATGTGCAATCATTGACAAACCTACAGCAAGAATACTTTGCTGCATGGGGAAACTTTGTTAGCACTGCTATCTCAAACCAACAGGAATATGCTCAAAAGATTGGAATTGATCTTAGAGCACCAGAGGCAGCAGTAAAAGTTGTTCGTGATTTCACTGATGGCATCATCAAAGCAATTGATGTACAAAGCAAGGTAGTACTTACCATACTAGATGCTTCAAGACAAACCACCAAGGCGATAAGCGAGACTACAAACTCCTTTTCCGAGCTAAATCACAACATTGCTGATTCGTGGATATCTACGTGGCCAAAAAGAAACTGACCACATTTCTCTTTTTTATTTTTTTAATTTTAAGAACAAGCAGAATTGTATCCTAAACTTTGATGATCCCATTTGCAACCAAATATTGAATTGCCCTGACAAACTCATCATCAGATATCTGACCATTTGCCCACCACCCAGCAGTATTTTTCACCCATGGTGGAATTTGCCCAAAAGTACCGAGCTGCGAGGTTGGTGGTATCTTCATGATGCCATTTTGGATAAGATACTGGATTCCTTTTATGAAATCCTGATCACTTAGAGAGCCTTCAGACCACCACTTGGCGTTATTTTTAACCCAGTTTGGGATTGATGACATATTATTTTGAAGAATCGTAAAACTAGCAAGGTAACTCTCGTGCCCTCCACCATAATCTATTATAAGGCTATACGTGCCTGGATGATTGTATTTTGTGGGATCTAGCGTGACTGAGAAGAACTTTGAGTTTGGCGAGGATATGGTAAACGAGTCTATTGGATTGCTGTTTTGGTCGTACGTGTAAATGGTGGTTTTTCCGCCAAGCCCGATATTCCCACATATCACAATGGGTTGTCCTATATTGTAAGCAAGTTCATTATTCTGTCCTGTACGGTATTCAGTTGACCCTCCTTGTGCATTGAAACATTTAGCACTATCATTTTGAGGTGGTGTATTTAGAATTGGATATTTTACGGGTTCTGAAATAGACGGTGTCGTTGTGATTTGAGTGGTGTTTTGTGAGCTTGTTTGGGCATTTATGGCATTAGTTTGTTGTGTAGTGCTGTTTGATATGATTTTTATTCCCTGAGTTTGTTGTTGAGAATTTCCCGTATTTGCTACGTGAGCCAAACCTGAACTGTCAATGAATGATGCTATATTCTCTGCTTTTTCCAATGTTTCAATACCATATGGGGAATATGCTGGATATGTATGCCATGTAATTGAAGGACCCCAATTACTGTAGTACAGACCTAATGTTGAATCCATGTAAGGAAAATAAACTGTTTGGCCATTTGCAAGTCCTGCCCACACAAATTCTGAATTCGTTATGAAAGTGGATGCGATTATGTTGGGTATTGTTAGTTTTTGTTCATCATAGGCAACATCTTTACCATATGGTGTATAATAAAAATCCAATATGACACCTTGGTTTGGTACTGTTTGTTGTGAAATGGTGAGATTCATTGTAAACGGTGTGGTATATGGATATAATCCTGTATTATATGCATAGTATGTCATGTTATTGGAAATGTCAGTTGGGTTGAATGCTGGAGTTACCCCCTGATTTTTATTTTCATCCCAAATGTTGTCGATAAATCTTATTTTTTGATATTCTGTACCTGCAAACTGCATGACATTCTGTACTCCATAATATTGGTAGCCAGTAGAAGTTTTTACCAATAATTTACCGTTTAATTGTAAGGATGATCCTATAGTGGTAAATGTACTAATACCGTTTATCTCTGCATAACCTCGTAATATGTCAGAGGGCACTGTATAGTTGTTTTTGCCGTCAGAACTGACAGATGCTATTCCAACAGGGTTATCGGCATAAGCTGGCATGATGAATATGAAAACAATTATCACCATTGTAATAATACAAACTTTTTTAATCAAATCAATTATCCATTTTTCTTCTTTCTATTAATTTCATGTAATTATATATTTCTGCCTGTTCGATTTTTATTGGTGGGAGTTTGTGTGGACATAACTCTGATTTAACTTATCATTCCAATCCAACACAGCATAATTTGTCTTGTCTAATAGTTCCTTTCCGACTCCAAGAAATTGAGGATCGTGCTGCGGTTTTAGCGCGCATATTGTAGGAGAATGGGTTAGCCTGATGGGGAAATCTAGATAGCCGTCAGCATATGATTTTGGAATTGAATTTGAAAACCACAGAATGCCAAGACACGCTATAACAAAAGAAACCTTGAGAACTAGATTCACAACTCTTTCTCATTATTCATTAAGATAAACGATAACATGACACTATACGGTAGGCTGCTGCTGCATAATGCAATGGATTGCGCCCATTCCGTATATGATATCAGTACAGTCAATTCCTACAACCTTTCTTCCCGGAAATGCATCATGAATTATTTTTAGTGCAATGCGGTCAGTCTTTTGTTTGTATGTGGGAACTAAAACCGCCTTGTTTGAAATGTAGAAGTTAAGGTAAGATGCAGGCAATCTTGTTCTTTCACCTCTTACATTTGACCTAATGACAGGAGGCATTGGTATCTTGATAACCTTGAATTTCTTTCCATCTTGATCTACTGACTGGACCAACCTCTCATAGTTTTCCTTCAATGGATGATGATTCTCATCACTCACATCCTTCTCATATGCACAAAGAATGGTTCTTGGATTAACAAAGCGTGCCAGATTATCTATGTGGCCATCAGTGTCATCACCTGCAACACCAGATTTTAGCCAGATTATCTTGCTTGCGCCAAAATAGTTTGAAAGATTTGTTTCAACTTCGGTCTTTGACAGATTTGGATTCCTATTTTTGTTAAGCAGACATTGTTCTGTCGTGATCAGTGCGCCTTTGCCATTTACATCCACAGAACCGCCTTCTAATACAACACCCGGCCTGAAATTATTTATCTGCAATCTTTGACTTATAATGTACGGTATCTGGCTATCTCTGATAAGTTCTTTGTACTTTCCTCCCCATGCATTGAATATCCAGTGAACAAAGGCTATCTGTTTTTTTTCTTTATTGAGTAGAAAAATTGGGCCATAGTCTCTGAACCAAACATCCGCGTAATCCCATACATAAAAATTAATTTTTTGCAGATCAATACCATTTTGTTTCAAGAGTTTTGTCACCCTTGATCTCATCTTCATGTCTCTAACAAAGAGGTTAACTGCCTCGTCTTTGCTTAGGGTCTTGATGATATTTAGGTATGATTTTTCCACCTTGTTTACCCTGTTTGGAAACGTAAGTGGGTCATGTGGCCACGCAAGCCATGTTGCATCGTGTCTTTCCCATTCTGCAGGCATTGCAAATCCCAACGTCTTTGGGTTGTCACTTACTACGCGTGAACTAATTACACCGTAGGTTTCTGGAAGCCGATTTTTTCTAAAACCCCAGCCGTCCTGCATCCTCTTGTTCATAGAAATGTCAATCTCTGCAACCAAAACTTCCTCATTTTCCTCGCTTGCCCTTTTGATCAATCTTCCAAAGGCATCACAAACAAACGATGCTCCCCAAAATTTTATGTTGCCCTCAGTACCCACTCGGTTAATTGATGCAACATGAATTCCATTTGCTATTGCATGGGAGCGTTGGATATTTTCCCAGGCTGTATGCCAGTCGTTTTGTGATAATGGATCTCCGTCGAGATAACCAATGGCAGAAGGATAGAATATGAGATCTGCTCCCTGAAGAGATAGGGTCCTTGCCGCCTCGGGAAACCACTGGTCATAACAGATGAGCACTCCAAAGGTTACATTTGGTGTGCGAAATAGCTGATACCCAGTATCCCCTACATCAAAATAGCTCTTCTCATAAAAAAATGGGTCATGTGGAATGTGCATCTTGCGATATTTGCCCATGATTGTCCCATCGTGACCAATCACTACAGCGGTATTGTAATGCTTACCTGAGGTATCTGCCTCAAAAATAGGGGCAATGATTGTAACATCCAATTCTTTTGCAATGGCAGATAAAGATGATGTCGTTTCACCTGGAATGGGTTCAGCCAATAATGTGACATCCTTTTTTTCATCGGTTGGAAAATACTTGGTGCGATACAACTCTTGCAAACAAATGATTTTTGCTCCCTTGCCAGCAGCTTCCCTTATTTTGGTAACTGTATTTTCCATGTTATTTTTGATATCATCAGAAACTCGAGTTTGAACCAGTCCTATGGTAACAGATTTTTTTTCCATCATTACGGGCACTTTTCATTTTAGGTTCTTATATTTACTTTGTTCAGATGCTGAGAATAAGCGATCTTTATTTTTTCTTTCTTGCCTTGTTTTCTGCGCGTTTGGGTTTCTCTGAAATAAAAGATTCTGCATTTTCAGTCATTTTTTGAAGAACCTTCTTTGTAATCTCTATATCACGTGTTGAAATGTCCTTGTAGACAGCCTTTCTTAGCTTAAGGATTGCATCAACTATTGAATCTATGACAGATTCTGATTTTTTTGTGATAAAGATTCTGTTATTTCGTCTATCATTAGGATCTGGTTTTCTTGTGACAAATCCATTTTGCTCCATCTTGTCAATAACAGGAACAAGAGTGGAGCTGTCAAGTGAGAGAAAATCAGCCAATTCCTTCTGACTAAGGCCGTTGCTAATGGCAAGAGATGCGATCACTTTCCATTGTGCGCCAGAAAGATTGTAGCCCAGTAAAAGCTCTGCATCCAAAGCTTTCTCCAAGACTTTGGAGGCATTTCTTGATATGAAAGCTACGCTATTCTTATAATCTAGTATTCTTAGTTTGTCTCTCAATGAGTGGTAACCCAATCATTTGTCTACCAATCTATAAGTCTTTTGGCATCAAGAACAATGTTCGTGAACAATGTGTCACAATTTTTTATTTACCCGCCATCGGAGATGAGGCAGAATGAAGACCAAATTTTTAATTCCACTTTTGCTTGCAGCGATCATACTTTTCCCACAATATGCATTTCCTGATTCTTTTGCAGATAATTCCAATAGCACATCATCAAATACAAGTAATGTAAATACAGCTCCAGCAACTCCAGCTCCAGCAACTCCAGCTCCAGCAACTCCAGCTCCAGCAACTCCAGCTCCAGCAACTCC
>JBOGQX010000042.1:0-30410 GCA_050749285.1 Nitrosotalea sp.
ATCATGCCCAAGATAATGGTTACCTAACCATTTCTCAAGTTGATCAGGTGCAGCATTCACGATTTCTTTTTTAGTATATTTTCTTTTCAATTTCGTATGGAAAAAAATTATGTTACCACAAAGACAGGTCTTCATCTTTAAGAAAAAAAGATCTGCAAAATCTCTTGTTCTTGTTTTGAAAAACATACACTAGTACAAGTATTAGAAATACAGTTCCTCAAACAATTCATCAGTAAGTCCATTAACTTCTTTCATCCCATATTAAAACAAAATAGTTATTCTATCATTACCTCAATGCATCAACAGATCATAGCGAGAAAAATCAAAAGTACCATTAATTATACAGATCTCGCTTTACAAGACCGTCTCTTCAGGGGCATATCAGTGTGTTTTTACCCTGGAATTATCCAAACTACAAAACGCAAAGTAATCAGTTGCGATCATGAAGATTTTAATATTTTGTTTGACCACTAATAACATATGCAAAGTCTCTCTACTCGTGAGAAACAGGAATCAGAGTTTGAGACAGTTCTAGTTCTACAGGGCGGAGGCTCTCTTGGTGCATACGAGTGTGGAGTCTACAAGGCTCTACATAGACATGGTATAAAATTTGACATCATAGGAGGAACTTCGATTGGAGCAGTTAACGCATCAATCATAACAGGTAGTAAAAGTGATGAACCTGCGAACGCGTTAGAAGAATTTTGGTTAGATTTGGCAGAGGGCGTTACGCCACCAGGGTTGTCAGATGAAATAAGACCATATTTTGCATCTGCATATTCTGCAATCTTTGGCAATCCAAAGATATTTTTTCCCAAATGGTTCACGCCAAGTCCAGATTATTTTTTTCCACTTACTTGGCAATATCTTTACAATATAACCCCACTTAAGAAAACGCTGAACGAATATATCGATTTCAAAAAACTTCGAGAACCTAGCAAGCCACGATTGATTATTACCACAACAGACATACAAAACGCAAAACCATCTGTTTTTGACAGCAAGTATGATAACATCGATGCTGAGCATGTTCTAGCTAGTACAGGCTATCCGTTTTACGGCATATCATGGACTCAAAAAAGTGGCAAATATCTTTGGGATGGCACACTTCTTAGCAATACTCCACTTCGTGAAATAATAGATGCATCACCAAAACATTACAAAAAAGTTTACGTAGTTGATCTTTTTCCAAACAATCAACCAGAGATCCCAAAAAATATGTTTGAAGTCTGGCACAGAGCAAGAGACATCATGCATGCAGACAAGACAGAACACAATGTGAGAATGTCCAAGATCATCAACCGATACCTGGCACTAATCAGAGACATGTATGAAATAATCAACGTATCAAAAATTGATGAAAATGCCAAACCCAAGCTTGCAAAGATTGAACAAGAATATCATAAACTTGTATGTGAACGTGGAACAATTATCAAGGAGATTGTACGGATAAAACGGATTGAGCATTCTCATTTCCTTTTTGAGGATGCAGATTTTTCAATTGCTACAATAAAGGAATTAATTGAAAGGGGTGAGAGAGACACAAAAAATGCCCTTGCCCTTAATCCAGAATAGTCACAGATTATATTTTTAACCTAGTAATATGACCTAAGACCTTTTGTTCCCAGTCTAATTAATGTGACAAAAAAGACTTATACCTATACCTCATAGTCCTATTCAATTGCAAACCAAGTTTGCGGACGTCTGGGGGTACAAGATAAGATATCTTGAAGAGGGAAATTCCAAGAAAACTGTCATCCTAATCCATGGTCTTGGCGGATCTGCCGAAAGATGGTTAAAGGTGATCCCATTGCTTAGCCCAAAATATAGGGTGATTGCACCAGACTTGATCGGATTTGGTTATAGTGACAAACCTTCGACTGATTACACTATAGAGTTCTTTGCAAAATTTCTATCCGGATTTATAAATTCTCTCGGCATAAACAAGACTGTACTAATAGGATCATCGCTAGGTGGTCAGGTAGCTGCGGAATGTGCTGGTAACAACGATTCCATTGAGAAGTTGGTTCTGGTAGCACCTTCTGGTGCCATGAAGCATTCAACCCCAACAATTGATGCCTACATGATGGCTGCACTTTATCCCAATCAAAGTAGTGCCAGAATAGCATTTGAGATGATGTCTGGTACTGGAACAGTTGATGACGTCATTGTCACTGATTTTATAAAGAGAATGTCCGCTCCAAATGCAAAGCTTGCCTTCATCTCTTCTGTTTTGAGTGTAAAAAATTCACATATTCATGATTCGCTGCAAAAGATAAAGATCCCAACTCTTCTAATATGGGGCAAGGAGGACAAAATGATACCAATAGAACATGCACGAGAGTTTATTGATTCAATTTGTAATTGCAGGTTCCGTGAGTTAAAGGGAATAGGTCACCTTCCACATGTTGAAGACGCGGAAGTATTTGTCCAATCTGTCCTTGAATTCCTCAATTCTAGAGTCCTCGTAGCCGTTTAGGGATAAGATTAAATACCGTGTATTGGTAATGGTTACCAATGACTGGCAATAATTACCAAAATGATCCAGCTGAAATGTTCAAAGAATGGGTACAAAGAAGCGGCAAGGCACAAATGGATTTTTTCAGGACCTTTGGTGATATGATGACTAAAACCCATCAAGTCAATCCACTTGATACCCTAAAGGAAATTTCAAGTAATACCTCTAAAGCTCAATCAGATTTTGTCCAAAACTTGACAGAAATGCAATCCAAAGGATTGTTTAACATGTTCAATCCCTCACAATACATACCTCAGTTGTTATCATGGGGCACTTTCAAGACATCGGTTGGAAGTAATGGTCGTATCTCGATACCGGAAGCGGAACGTGATGCACTTGGAATCAAAGAAAATGATCTTGTCCAAGTTATAGTCATTCCGGTCGAAAGAAGAAAACACAAACAGGAGGTGAAAGAATGAGTAAAGCAACAGAGTCTAAAGAAATATTTGCAGTGTACAAACAGAATGTGAATCGATACTTCGATGAAGTAGAGAAGAACACAGCACAATACCTGCAAGCAATAACCAACTTGCAACAAGAATGCGCAACGGCTTGTAAGAACACAATAGAGACTACCATTTCAGTACAGCAGGAACTAGCATCAAAAAGTGGTCTGTATTCTAACGTACCATCAGCTTACCTTAAAATGGTAAACGACGCAACAGAGGAAATCCTCAAGACGGGTTCAGTTCAAAACAAAGCAGCATTAGCAGCGATTGATGCAATAAGACAAAATGTCAAGACGTTCAATGATAATGCAAAAGCATTCTCTGAAATGAATGGAAATGTACTGCAATCTTGGTTCTCAACGTGGACACCTACAAGAAACCAGTAAGTTTCTAATTCCGCCTTATTTTTCTGATCTTTCTTTTAACCATTGACCAAGCTCTGGCAGTACTTTTTTCTGCGAAAATGAGCTTGCAATCATTCCTACATGGCCAGTAGCATAAACTCTCATAGTTTTGTCGTCAGTAGATACTGCATAATGTATTGGCATACTGCATTCTGGAGAGACCAGATGATCTCCCACAGCTACCTGTGTAATTAGAGGCATTGATATATTTTTGAGATCAACATGTCTATTTGCAACATACATCTGGTTTTTGATAAGCAGGTTGTCCTGATAGACATTTTTTATCCACTCCCTATAGAGCTCGCCTGGAATTGGCGGCGTATCACTTAACCATTTTTCAACTCGAATAAAGTTCTCCACATATTCTTTGTTGTGTATGTTTTTGAAGAATTGAACATATTTTTCAAGGCCTTGTTCAAATGGTTTCAAGATAGAAAACATATAGTACATGAATTCAGGAGGAACGTTGCCTATTGTATCAACCATTTTATCCACATCAATGTGTTTTGCCAAGTTAGCTACGACGGTACTGTCTCTGCTCCCATCAATTACCGGAGCAGTAAGGACTAGGTTCTTTACCTTTTCTGGATGTAGTGACGCATATACAGTAGATAAGGTACCTCCAGTACAATATCCTTGCATGGATACTTTATCAACTCCAGTCTCATTTAAGATGAAATCAACGCAGTTATCCATGTAACCATTCACATAGTCATCAAAACCAAGATATCTATCCATTGCTGTTGGCGTGCCCCAATCTACCAAATAAACATCGAGTCCTTGTTCCAATAGATTTTTTATCCAACTTTTCTGCGGATGAATGTCAAGGATGTGATAACGGTTTATGACTGCATACACGATCAAAACCGGAGTTCGAACTTGCTTTGGAACTGATGAATTAAAATGCAATAGTCTCATTTTGCCCTCAGAATAAACTACATCCGATGGGGTCATTTCCATAATAATTTCGTCTGGAGCTGCAACTAATTTTGGAGCTTCAAATATGTTCTTGTTTATCTGTAGAAATTCTTCCAATATCTTAGGATCTATTCTTAATTCACTTTCCATTTCCAGTTCCTCCACTCGTAGCTATTTTTTCAAGTTTGGCAATTCTTTTTCGCATGGAATGTAATTCTTTGTAAATTTCATCTATCTCCTTTTTTGTAGGCATGTTTAAGGTTTCCAGCATTAATGATGTAACATTTTTCCAATGGTTTGCAAGTTCAAGTTCGCTTGAAACTAGTTTGCCAAAATTGTCTGCGAATTCTGGTGAATCAAAAAGTCTTGTAAAGTAATTCTCGAATATGTCTATCCAAATACGTTTGGAGGAGTCTACATGTTCGGCATCGGTTGGTATCTCTGGTACTTTTTTAGAAAATTGCTGCTGGGCTTCATTCCAAGTACCAGCAAGTTGCTTGTAATATTCAGTCAGTCTATTATTGAATTCCACAAGTTGTTCATTAATTTCTATCATTTCAGCGGAGATTTTCTTGGCATTAACTCCAAGCTTCCTTAATGGACCAGTAGCAGTCAACGAATGCGGTCTACTGGACATTAGAGATAACAAGTCGGTCCAAAACAGTGACACGTGTTTATAGTATCCAAGTGCTTTTTGGGAATCTTCTGTAGAAGTCATTGCAAGTGTGATTAAATACTCTTTATTGTTTATAGGGGTTACTGGTTATGACATGAGACGATTGTAAAGTTGATTATGGTATTCAAGAATATCATTAAAAGAGACCTGTGAACTAGTACTAGGTAGAATGGCTCAAAGAAAGTTAACGCCCAAGCAAACAAAGAAGATGATAGAGAAGCCGAGACTTTCTGTTTGTGACATAGTGCACGATGGTGCAGCAGACATCATTGCAAAGATGCAGTCACTTTTGCCAATCAATATGGAGTTATATTCAGATTTGTACATGGAATGCCTAAATTCTTTTCAAGATCTTTTTGGAACTTGCTACATTGCAGAAAAAGAGATTGAAGACACCATAGGAATTGACCAGAATCTTTTGGAGAATTTCGATGTCACTGCAAAGACATATTCAAAAATAGCTATGGCTCAAATAGACATGGCAAGCAACATACAAAAAGCATTCCTGCAGTCAAGTATTTCTGCGGTAAAAACATCGGACGAATACATTCGCCTCATGCTTGATTCTTATTCAAGAATGGTTTCAAATTCATTGAATTTTCCATTCAATAAAACCTGATCTTAATTAGATGTACATCGATTTGATGAAAACATCAACTTAATGAACAACTTTGATTATTCAACAAAATCTTATGCCATAACAATATAAAAACTGATGAATGAAAGAAAAACATATCCGAGTAAATGGAAATAATATCAGATATCTCGAAGAAGGAAATGAAAAAAAAATCCTAGTTCTTCTTCACGGACTTGGAGGCATGGCGGAAAGATGGATTCCAGTATTTCCTTTTTTAAGTAAAAAATACAAACTAATTGTGCCAGATATAATTGGATATGGTAAGAGCGATAAACCTCAAGTGGATTACACCCTTGATTTTTTTACCAAGTTTGCACTTGACTTTCTAGATGCACTTTCACTAAGAAAGATATTCATGGTTGGTACTTCACTTGGAGGTCAAATTGTTGCAGAATGTGCAGCCACGCAAAACCAATTGATAAAAAAGATCGTAATGGTTGCACCAGCAGGAATAATGAAGAAATCAACCCCAGTTCTTGATGCATACACCACGGCTGCACTTTATCCCACCCACGACTCTGTAAAGACAGCTTATCAAATGATGATGGGTAAAAACAAGGAAGTACGAGAAGAATCTATCCAGAATTTCATCTCAAGCATGTCACAGCCAAATGCAAAGATGGCGTTTATGTCTACTCTCATAGGATTAAGAGATGCTCCTCTAATAACCGAAAAACTACAGCTAATCAAAATTCCTGCTCTATTGATATGGGGGGATGAGGATAAAATGATCCCATTTGAGTATTCAAAGAAATTTGCATCTGCGATAAAAGACTGCAAGTTTGTCACCATGAAGGGTCATGGTCATACCCCCTACGATGAAAACCCTAGTGAGTTTTCTAAAATCGTATTAGATTTTTTATGCAAATGAACAGATTTGCACCACATGAATGTGAACCAATAAATCATAGTCATACATCGATAATCAGTTTTGAGAATCAGCTACTACTGTAAATAAGTGCCTTAACACCCAAATGAATTAGTATGATAAGATATGACAGATAAGATCGTGGAACGAAGAGGAGACAAACCTATTAGAAGCTATTACTTGGAAGAGCTTTTGCCTAATTCATTAATGTCATCACCGACAGTAAGTGTCAGAACTATCGATAAAGTAAGCGAAGTGGCATTGCTATTACCACATCATTTGGAAACATTTACAGATTCCTTAGTGGTTACGAGAGATGATCAACCCATTGGCATAATAGGTGCCATTGAAATTCTTGAGGTGGTTTTAAAGAATCCTACCGCTGCATTTTTTGATGATATCACTACAGATCAAATAATGAATACTGATAAACTGATAATTCTGAAACCACGAACCCCTCTATCAGAACTATTACAACGTTGGCGTCAGACCAGAAGAGCTTTTGCAATCATACCCAACCAATATCATGGATATTCAGTCATCTCAGCACGAAAATTGCTTGAGATAGGTGCAGCTTGTAAAACAAATGTGCGTATATCCAACATACCAAAGAAAGAGGTCATCACCTTTAGAAAAGACAGTTCTGTGAGAGAGATAATTTCATCAATGTTTGAAAACAAAACTAGAAAGTTGATTCTCAAAGATACCTCATTTTTCATTAGTGACAGAATCATCATAGAAAAAATAACAAGAGAATTAAATTGTCTACGAAACGAAGACAGTTTTCTAGAAATGAAGGCAAATATATTCAGACTAGATGAAGCTAAAAAAATATCAGATAATTTAAAAATTAATGAAGCTTCTAAAATGATGTATGATATGCAATCTCCATATCTTATGATTGAAAATCAGGTAGTTACTCCATGGGACATAGCAATGAGCTTATCTTCTGATGAAATTTATAATTAAGATATGAAAGAAGAAAAAAAGAAAAAAAATGAAGAATTCCTTGATGATGTTGTAGAAAACAATGAACCTAGTGAAGAATACTTAGATGATGAATTTGAAGAAGATAATACTACAAGTGGATCTGCAAACTAATCTTCGGAATTATGTTTTTTACAATCACTTAAAAGATAGCACCAATGCTAGAGTGTATTGACCGAATCAGAATATAATTCTCAAATTGAACAAGTTGCTCTCTTAATTTCAGGAGACAAGATTGCTCTTGATGAACAAGATCCAAAAAAGCTGCAAAAATATTATGATTTTGCAAGAAAAAATTTTCAATTGGGAAATGAATCTGCAGTCCAATTGGTCAATGAGGCATTCCTGTATCTAAAATTGAAGACTGCTGATTCAATAGATCCGCTCCAACATGGAGATGAGTTTGGGGCAGGTTTTAGTTAATAAAAATAATTTCTAAATCGTACGTTGAAATCTAGTTTTTGCGGTTATTGCAATAATAGAGATTATTGAGATTATAAGAACTGCATATGATAGCGAACCAAACTCTGGAACTACTTGTGTTCCAATTATCTCTACTTTTTCGGTACCAGCAATGATAGGTATCGAAAGGGTTCGGTCTGTACTTGTTTTTGATTCTTGAAAGTTAGTGTCGGCACCATCCACCAAGACAAAGAATTGGTCATCATTTGATCCAGCCTTTGCATCAATAACTGTCCGTGGAAGAGTTATTGTCAGATTGCCGTCACTTGTTGTTTGTAATGAAATTACAAGTGATGTAGCATTAGTATCAAGTGACATGTCTTTTACTGTACCACCTGTTAAATTGTAATTGACTGGATAAGAGTTACCACTGAAGGGATCTACGACGCTATAGATACTCGGTGATTGAGCAAAAGATGGAGCTGAAGCTAGTGAAATTACAAGCATAGCCATAATCGTATACAACACCCAATGCATAGAGTTGTCTAAATTGTGGAGTATTTCTCTTTTACTAGAGATTTATTCCTCTTTCACAGAATAAAGCTGAGAAAATCAAGCTAATTCAATATTTAGATTATTATCAGGTACAACTAAGAGATTAAATTAGGAATAAATCTAGCCGAGAGAGATTTGTTTCTTAAGAATTGGTTTCATATTGTAATTTTATTATCTGTGGCGTGTATAATTGTTCTACCAAAAGCATCATACGAGCAATCAGCTAACGATACTATCAATGTCAATGGAACCAACTATGTAATATCCCACACCATAGAAGGTGGAAAGATACTGGATATCAGTATGGACACCCAATCTAAAACAATAAAGATCTCAATTCAATCTACAAGTAATGGGAATATGACAATTGATCTGCCTCGAATATTGATTGATGCTAAAGAAAATGGAAGTGACACTCATTATGTAGTGTTAGCAAATAACCACGGCGTGGAATTTAAGGAACTTGTTACAGCAGATTATAGAGAGTTGGCCATATCGTTTCTCAATGGAACTAATACTATTGAAATTAAAGGAACACAGGTAGTTCCAGAGTTTGGATCATTGGTACCTTTGATTCTCATTGCATCAATAGTAACCACAATTGCAATTTCCCAAAAGAACAAACTTGGATGTAAGTCTAATTGATGAGTTACAAATCACCACATACAACCTCCGAAGAGTAGGTGTTGTGCAGATTGTGTTCTAGGCGTTTGGTGCTACCATATTTCTGTGTTGACTTAGTGTGCAAAATATGCAAAGATCATAATAATGACTCATGATTTCCCTATTACAACCACACTTACACGAACAATTTCTAAATTGCATGATTTTATCTCCTTTTTACCTCTCCCAGCGATACTCTGTTTTATTGATCATTTTATTAAAATATCATCCGCATGTCTCATAGATGAGGGTGTTGGTAAATATCATTAATGAAAATCAAGCAACTAAAGGAAAAGGTACAAGAAGATGAGAAACGTCTGCGAAGGTTAATGAATGAAGTGGAAAATATTTGGGAAGAGACTGGATTAGACCCAAAAGATCCATCATATCTTGTTGAAAAGACAATGCGCTTCGAACTAGCTCAGAAGAGTATTATGACAATATTTTCTGTTTTCAAAGGCATAATTGAAGATTACAAGAAACTCAGTCTTGAATTGGAAAAATTAGAAGAATGATACAAAACCTAACTGTTGTTGAATCATTTGTCAGAGATAAACATGAAAAGATGTTAAAAAGTAATGGTGTTACTCCATACATGGATCACTTACAAGGAGTAGTAAATAGACTGAAAAATATCGGAGTTTCTGACGAGGAAGTTTTGGCTGCGGCCTTGTTACATGACACCATAGATGACACAAATACAACCTTTGATGAAATTGATCAAAGATTTGGCAGCAGGGTTGCGGTCTTGGTATTGTCATTATCAAAAGACAGGCAGCTTCCAAAAGATCAGCGTGAGAAACAATATGTTAAACAGCTAAAAGATTCATCTCTTGAGGCAAAACTAATCAAGCTTTGTGATATTTCCACAAATCTGAAGGATTTGAAAAATGCATCCTGGTCCAGAACAAAAAAAACAAAGGAGGTGAAAAAGAAAATGTATTACCTAAATGTGATAAAACCAGATCTAATCAAAAATAAATCACAGATTTCTGGAATCCAAGGCATCATAGATGGAATTAATGAGGTCATCGGATCATATAGTCAGAAGCCAATTATTATTTAATTATGCAGAAAGTTTACGAGTCTTGATAAAGTCGATAAGTAATACTGCACCTATAAAAGGCCAAGCTAAGACCATCAAAATGAAAATAAGCTCTATCAATGTACCGCCGCCAAAGTAATTTGCAAGAATATTTAGTGGAAACAAATATTGTATCACCTCGTTTGATATATCAAGATTAAGTAATGATACAAAATATGGTTGTAAAGCATTCCATCCAACAAAAACTGTAACAAAGAAGAGCATAGCTTTTTTGCCTACATATTTCTCAAATCCCCTTTCCGATTTTGATAACTTTTCATTGAGAGTTTCTATTTCCATATGTAATTCTGCAACTACATGTTCATACTGTTGCGTAGACTCCATATATTTTGGGCTCAAGTATAACGTAAGTATACTTTCCAGATACTTCTGATCAGAGAATGGTAAGAGTTTTCCTTTCTTCAGTAGATCAAGGATGTACTCAAGTCGTCCGACGTCGCCCTTACCGAGTAGTATTAGTTGCTGAATCGAACTTGCCAAATCTTCAAACAATGAGATATTCAAAATTTTCCCAGATAAAAGGCAATAGGATGAGCTTATAATGACTTGAATTTTTTGATGGCTTCGCGAACCAGTTTTTCTTGAGTTTCTTTAGATATCTTAGTAGGATCATCAGAAGCCAATGCTTTGTTGTATTCATCTTCTGTATTTGATTTCATCTTCTTTTTATCTTCGACCATTATGGACCGTAAGAGATGTGGGTTGATATCTTTTCTCATTTAGGATATTCAGCAATATATGATTAGGTCAATTTTATTCAATAAAAAAACATGGATTGAGACCCTAGTTTTGAATCTCTCCAAGAAGATACTATATGATATTGTTTATGGCATTCCTTCTGGCCTATGAAGGAATTCTTTCTTGAGATCCAAGGTTTTCTTAATTATATTGTCGTGATTAGCATCAGATTCTGTAGTAATGTAAATTAAATGATCATCGTCTAATGGGATGGTTATGCGTTTGACCTTTTCATATGCAGCCAAAACATATTTTCCCTTTCCAATTTTATCAGCATATTCGTTACGGTTTTTCCATGCACTTATAGCCTGTTGAAGAGAATTCTTGCTTTCCGTAGGAGTAAGGAGACTGGTTACATCCCCACGGTGTCCGCTATATTTTATTTCTCCATTCATATCAAATATTGTAGCGTATCGAATCTTTCCATCCATCTTCAGAATGCTTTTGTATAATTCCTCGTAATCCGTGCATAATATTGCAACTTCTAAACAATAAAGGTTTCCGATATGATGCAAAAATATTTATCAGTCATACTTGGAAAATGAGAAATAACGGACCGATGTCTTAATTACATGCATTTTTGGGTAGGCTCACTTTGTTTTCTTCAAGACAGAGATGAGATCTTCTTTCCTTCGCAAGTTATTGCAATCTCAGACATCATTACCATAATCTCCGACATTGGAAACAAGATCCCTGATAAATCATGGATGTTATATCTCCTTGAACTTTTTAACAAACAGAAAATAGCCATCGAGCTAAATCTGATCTGTTCATTTAATGATGATGGAAAGTTTCATGCCATATTTGGCGGAGTGAACCAATATGAGTTTAAACAAATACGACCTATTGTGGGACATTCTTATCTTCGTCAGATTATTATGAATCCAAAAATCAATTCTATTATTTATGTTCTAAAAGATATTACTTTGGATAGATCAGAACGTTTCGTTTTACCAGTGGATGAAAAGGAATTCATCTTTGAGGGATTAAATCATTTCACGGGAATAGAATGGTGGAATAAAATCGCGAATTTACCGTATGAGATAAGATATCAGGTGGAGATCTCCCATATATCGTATGGAAAAAATGATAACCTTGCAGACCCAGAATCTATTTCATATTTTCCATATAATCAATTTAGTCCAAACAAGGACGAAACAGCCAGACAGTTTCCAATCTCAATTCATCAAGCAATAGTAAAGGATAGGTACCTCTGTTACAAAATTAATTCTGGGATTTGTGAGAATGGATTAGAATATTCTTTCTAATAGTTAAAAATTTAAAAATGTTTATTTTATAATGAGTACTGGAATCTTGGATTTGTGTGCAACAAAGTTTGTTACACTACCAAGAAAGGCTTCTTTCATTTTTCCAAGTCCTTGCGACCCCATAACAATTAAATCGAATTTCTTATAGTTTGCAAATTCAGTTATTTCCCATGCTTGATTTCCAAAAATTATCTTTTCATAAAATACAATTCCGTTTTGGGCGCATAGTTTTTTAGCGTTACCCATAAGTTTCTTGGCGTCTTTGAGACTTTGGTTTTTAAGTGAAGTCAATAACTTGCCCAAGTTTATAGTATATAGTGGAAGAACACAAATTCCTGTAATGGTGGCTCCACACTGCCTTGCAAGATAAATAGCCTCTCTTAGCCCATCAATTGATTTTTGGGATCCATCAAGTGGAACAAGTATTTTTTGATTTTTTGCTTTATCATTGAAATCTATTCATATACCGTGGATTTAACCCAGTACTTAAAATATCATTCTTGATAATAAGAATTTTTTCTAAATAAAAAGTCGATGGCGTAATTTGCTGACCATGCAGTAGATTTACTTCCTTCTAGGATATACTTCTTATAACAGATGTTAAGCAAAAAAAATCCTATGAGAGTAATCATTCTATTTTTTATTCTGACATTTTGCATCTTTGTTTCTTTAGATTCACAAACAATCTCAGCGCAAACCAATTCCATAGTTCAAAATTCATTGCCAAAGATGTTCAATGCAGCAAATATCCAATCAAACGTATACAATGATACGATTCATAATTTTTCTATACTACCTCCTGATGGATGGTCTGTAGTTAGTCAAACCAATGGCACAAATGACGCACTAGTAACATTTTCAAACCAAAACCCACAAAGTCTTGCAAATTTTGGTATTTATTATAGTCATGTAAATCCCATACCGCAGTCCATAATTGCTCTTCCTAACGACGAAATTTTAAACCAATCGACAACCAAATTATTTGACACATCACAATTCACCATTCTCCAAAAAAATATTGAGAGATTTTCTGATGGATTTGTTATTCAAGTAATTTCGGAACCAAAGCAGAACACCCAAAACACACCAATAAGCGAATGGTTTCTTTTTTGGTTAGATGATGGAAGACAGTATTATTTGATTCTAACATCATCACAGAATGGTTTTGGTCAGAATCAAGTTGCCTTTGAAAGATCAGCCTATACATTTTATGTTGGTCCTGAAAAAGTTCCCACGGTGCCAGAATTTGGTCCTGTTACAATTACGGTGTTCACAATCATGATATCTGCCACACTAATTCTTTTAAAGGTAAGAAAATTCCGGCTATAAGGCGTTCATCTAGACTTCGATCATTTACCTAGTCTGTTTTCTCAAGTCTGTAAATACCAACAATACACCAACGATGAATGTGACTCCTCCTACAATTACAAAGCCAATTGCCATGGGAATGGTATAACAACTGGTTCCATAACTTGGATCGCATTTTCCACTTAGATATGGATCCTCACCAATTATAGCATTGACAGTAACAGGTTCATTGCTGAGGTTGTAAATTGTAACCGAATAATTTCCCGTGGCTTGTGAGTTCTTTTCTATAATGTGATAAACGAAACCGTCTTTACTTTCTTTTTCAAATGTTTCATTATTTGGTTCTACTGTTATTAATTTTATAGAATCAGAGTGGGGTGTTACATGAGCTATTAACACGTTATGATTGACCAATTGATCATTAGAAATTGTTGAATTTACTGATTGATTAGGCAATATCGTGACATCTTCAATTAGGTTATGTTTTATTTTCATAATTGATTCTACCGATTTATAGGAATTATCTAAGAGATATGCCCCAACTACTGCAAGAAATACACCAATAGATAGAATCATAATTCCGCGTGTTGGGAATTTTGCCAAACCATTTTTTGTAGACAGATTAACCTAATAAGAAACTACGCGTGTAGTACAATATAATAAAAATATAAGTTTAAACCAGAATTTATACGTCAGTTTTTTAAATGGATTATTTATTGTCCTATTCTTTTTTTAACAGTTGGAACAAATCTACCTGTGAACAAGAGCATTTGCAGTAAATAGCACCTTTACTTTTGTACATGAATTGTTTTTTGCCGCTTATATCTATAGAACCAGAAATTGACAGCAATCTCAAATCATTGAGTCTCTTGATTTGTCTATAAACGGTAGTTAATGAAACCTGACACTCTCTACTCAGATCATATGCACTTTTATGTGACAAAGCAGCTGATTTTAAAATACGAATCGCACTTTCCTCCGAAAGTATCTTTGACAATGAACTAGGAATTATTTTTACATTGTCTTCATTAATTGACTCATGGTTCATATCTTCTTATTAGATTACTCAAAAATAAACTTTATTTACATGATTGCAACTGCTTGCAAAGAATTCTTAGTAAATTCAAAATAATTATTCAAATTTGTATATGCAATTAACTAAACTAACAAACGTTCTAAATTTCAAAGACATAATGCATTGAGAAAGGTCAGGTCGAGTTAAAATACTTCAACGCATCTTGTATTGTGTTTATTTCGATTACTTTCATTCCATATTTACTTTCCATCATTGGTGAAAGAGGAGTTTGTTGAGTGGTACATGTTTGATATTCAAAGGGTCCTTCAGTTTTTTGACTACAAGTTTGAACTGGTGTTACTGCTTGACCCTGTGGCACTAGAAAAATCTTGGCACCAAATTGACCAGCTGCGTCAGCTTTTTCATCCACAGCGCCTATTGGACCAATAGTACCATCAGGCTGTATCGTACCTGTCATCAAGACTTGATTATTTATTGATTTTCCAAGAAGATCTGAAACTAGTAGAACCGTCATTGCGCCACCTGCGCTGCCACCATCAACAGCCTGCAGATCTTGATTATTTCCTGCGCTAATTGAGAAGATCACATCCTTTTTTGATAGGTCAATACCTGTTACATTTTGAGATACAATAACTGCGGTTCGTGCAGAAGTCTGAAAATCAACACCGCTAGGAATTGCCGTATTAACTAAAACAAGGCCAGTACCATCACGAATTTCGACTGTAATTTTTAGGATGGACCCTTGGTATTGCGTAGTTTCAAAAAATCCATCACTTTCGATTACTGGTCTGACAGCCACTGCATGTATGGAATCAATATTTTCTCCAGAGGTATTAGATTGAGCAGTTATACTTCTGACCTGCTGTAACAAGAGGTTATACCTAGCCTGAAGAGCAGTATATTGTGATTGTAGATCATTGAGTCTTTGAGATAGTTGGTTATTCTGGTTTTGAAGATCTGAAGAGTTACCAGACAAATTTAGTTGTGAATACATAGTTTGTGATGCAGTATGGAGTATATTGTTATCAATTAGATATTGCATTGCTTTGAGAAAATCAGAGTCACTAGTTTGACCCTGTGACCACCATCTGGCAATATTTTTTATCCAACTAGGAACAGAAGTTTGTTGAGCTGATGCATGCACTGTAAGACCCACAATAAGCGATACGAGTACGATCAGAGTTATTACAACTGTTGTAAGGTGTCTCATGAGCGAGTCTTAATTTATTCTATATCCACTATTCTCAATTTTAAGTTTTAGTATAATTTGTACAGAATTAGGAGACCAATTGGATGACTTTTTTAACATTGTTGTTGTATAGCTTTCTGATAACTCAAGCATTCTTTTTCTTTACTGTCATTATCAAGGCAACTAACTGCGCACCATAGATCACTCCATTAATACCATATAATTTGATCCAGTGAAAATTAGCCTGCTCCGAACAATTTTGTTGCACATTATCCGTTGAAGGCCCAATCTTGACGTTACCTGATTCAAATGACTTTGTGTGGTTACAATCAATGTTGACAAGTGTATTATACCACGCAAGAGAAAACGGAATAAATGCTACATAAAGTACGATTAGGACAATAACTCTAGTTTTTGATTTTTTTTCTCTGATCATGTTATTTGCCCGTTATTATTGTAACATAAATTTGTTCCAATCCTTGCAGATACAACAATTATTGATATAATTGCAATTGCAAGAATCAAAGGTACCATTTGACCAAATTCTGGTACAACTTGGGTACCCATTATCTCAATTTCTTCAGTTCCATACACAAATGGGATTGAAAGAGTCCTATCCGTTGAAGTTGTGTTAGTCTCGCTAAAGTCAGCTTCCTGCCCATCCAACAATATAAAATATTTATCGTCTTGGTTTCCCACTTTTGCATCAATGAGTGCTCTCGGAAGAGTTATTGTTAATACTCCATCATTAGAAGTTTGTATTGCAACCAAGAGTGATTTGGATTGAGAATCGATTTTCATACCAAGAACTTTGCCATTTGTCATTTCATATGTGACAGTGGAGTTGGCACCTTCAACTGTAAATAAATTGGGTGGCGTTATGAGATTGCCAGATCCCGAGAATTGGAAAGTGGTCTTCGCTGATCTAGCTACAGTTCCAAAAGTGACATCTACCTCATAAGTTCCAGCTGTCTGCCACAAAGTTCCTCCTGTAGTTACAACAGTTGAATATGTTTTGTCTGGTTCTAACGGTACTTGCGCAATCATAACAATATTTCCTAGTGGATTTCTAATCATTACAGTAATTGGCGTATTTAGAATGTAATCCCTAGTGAAACCCGATATCAGGATCTTGTTACCATCACCATAGGATTGACTGTCAGTTGTTACTGTAATTGGTGAAACTGAAGAATTCATAGTGACGTAATTTCCACTGGTTGAATTATCAGAAGACGTAAACGCTGATACAAAGGCAGGCACTGTAATGGATGCACTTAGCACAATTACAAGTAATACAAATCTCGCGAGTCCAAAAATCAACAGTTGGCGTTTTGATTTTCCGATATTTATGCATTTTAAAGATGATTTAAATCAGAGGGATTATTCTGTAATTTTTAGAACACACTACATGTGTAAACCTATGGTTTCTTTTTGGTTACTGTACATGAGAATAACCAAAATAGATAATATCGATGGTAAACCGAGCAATTTCATATGAGTTTTATCAACATAGCAGTAATTGTAAAGTTAGAACCAGATTTTTCCGAAGGAAACGTCAGTTACAATCCTGATGGCACACTTAATCGCGCAGAGACAAAAAACATCCTCGGTCCGCATAGTGCCATAGCCGCAAACGCAGCTTTTTACTCAAAAGTAAGATACGGTGCCAAGATTTCAGTTGCTACCATGGGTCCACCAATGGCAGATTCTATTCTCCAACAAGCCCAACAGATATGCGACGCTGATGAACTTTATCTATACAGTGACAGAATCTTTGCAGGTGCGGATACACTTGCCACTGCCGAGGTTCTCAAGTATGGAATACTAAAGATGCAAGGAGAGATGGATATTGTATTTTCAGGACACAGGGCTTCAGATGGAGAGACTGGACAGACAGGACCACAGACTGCTTGGAAACTCGGAATGACATTTCTTGGAAATGTCATTGATTATGAAATCAATGTACAAAACAGAACCGCCAGAGCAAAGCGTTTAGTAAGAATTCAGGGAGTGTATGATGTAGTGGAGGAAATAGAAGCGCCTCTTCCTGTTTTCATAGCTATAGACCCTTCCTACAAAGCTTCGTTCAATACAGTTTCACAAAGACTTGCTTATGAAAAGTATCAGAAGCAAGCATTTCAGAAAGCACAAAATCATAAGCAGTTTCTTAAAGTTTTCAATGCTACAGACATAGATGCAGACCCAAAGATGGTTGGAATTTCAGGCTCTCCGACAATTGTATACAAGGTTGAACGCATACCAAAAGGAAAGGCTACAAGACAAGCAGAAGTCATAGATGGTACAAATTTGGAAGAGATGCGTAATGTTGTAACCAAATTAAGACAATCGCTCTCCACAATGGTGATAAAATGACAGAGGGGGATTTTAGACATACTTACATAGTGATGGAACATGAGGAAGGCAAACTTCTTCAAGTTAGCCTAGAGATGTTGTCAGAAGCAAGGCGACTGTTAGATGATTTCAACAAAAAATATGCATCCAAAGAAAAGGTAGTTGCGATTTTACTGGGACAAAACATCAAGGAAATCACAAAAACTTTGATCTCACATGGTGCAGATGTAGTAGTTTATGTTGACAACCCAGAGTTAAAATATGTTAGAAATACTATAAACACCAAAGTAATTTCTCAGATTGCTCTAGACAAACAAGTGGCAGCACAGATTGAACCTGAATATGCAACACAATTCAAGAAACCAAGGTACATGTTCTTTGCAGCAGATAGTATTGGGAGACATCTTTCTGCCACGGTCAT
Organism: Nitrosotalea sp.; assembly: GCA_050749285.1. Lineage (GTDB taxonomy): Archaea > Thermoproteota > Nitrososphaeria > Nitrososphaerales > Nitrosopumilaceae > Nitrosotalea. Next base: position 18,495 of record JBOGQX010000042.1, read on the forward strand.
GACACAACTAGAATCAGGACTTGCATCTGATATTAACAAACTTGTAATTACAGATATTCAGATGACACACCAAAGCAAGACGGGCGGTAAGCCTATCATCTATGAAAAGACCCTTGAGATGTATAGACCTGATTTTTCAGGCTTTTTATGGACCACTATTCTTTGTCTTGATAATCTCAATCCTGCCATGGCAAGAGATTTTCATCCTCAATCGTGTAGCATAATACCTGGAGTCTTTGAACCACTTCAGTCAGATCCTAATAGGCAGGGAAAAATCATAGAATTTACTCCAAAATTTGATGAAGAAGATCTAAAGGTCAAAGTAATTGGCAGGAAAGTTATCAAGAGTGAAATTGATTTTGACAGCCATAAGGCTATAGTGAGTTTTGGGAGAGGTATCAAGGATGCGCCTGAACAAAATATCAAACTGGTTGAAGAGCTTGCCTCCGAGCTTGATGCAGAAATAGGTATCACCTTACCTTTATCAAAAAGACCATTTACAGTTAATCAAACAATGGATTCGAAATATCTGATAGCTGGTAGAGTAATTGGAACTAGTGGAAGCAAGGTAAGTCCAAAGCTGTACATTGCAGCGGGAATTAGTGGTGCAATGCAACATATTGCAGGTATGAAAGATTCCGAGTTTATCATAGCGATCAATCCAGATGAAAATTCGCCCATAAAAAACGAGTGTGATGTGTTCATCAAAGGCAGAATGGAAGATGTCATTCCATCCCTTATTGAAGAGATTAGAAAACAGAAACAGGTCGTACAAGCATAGGGTGTTACAATGGAGAAATACGATGTAGTAATAATTGGTGGTGGGTCAGCAGGACTTGCAGCACTGAAACAACTGGCAAATCTTGGCAAGCAAGCAATTCTAATGGAAGCAGGTAGTAAGGTTGGTTCTAAGAATGTCTCAGGTGGAATACTTTACTCAAAGAAACCCAAGAAGGGTAAAACACACAATGTTGAAGATATTTATGAAAATTTTCTTCAAGATAGGCCATATGAGAGAACGATTACAAAGTATATTTTACATGCAACGTCAAAAGACAAAGTTTTCTCTATTGATCTAACTGCGGCGCATAACTATGAAGCAAATTTTGGCTGTTCTGTTCTTATGAACAAACTGAATCAATGGTTTGCACAACAAGCAGATGAAAGTGCGCAAAAGTATGGCGGCGGAATTGTCCCAGGGGTTCATGTCAATTCCATTACATGGGACACCAATGAAAGAACGATTATCCAGACAAATGAATTGGAAGAAATAGAAGCTAAATCAATAATTGCTGCTGACGGAGTTAATTCTGAAATTGCTTTTATGACTGGTGCCAGACCTAAATTTACACCTCAGCAACTCTATCAAGGCGTCAAAGTAATTATAAAATTGCCTGAAGATATCATAGATCAAAGATTTGGAATAGGTCCAGAAACAGGTGCGGCGCATCTATTTGTAGGAGATGTCACTCTTGATCACATAGGAGGAGGCTTTCTTTATACCAATCAGGAAACTCTGTCACTTGGTGCAGTATATCATCTTGATTCACTTCTTGAGAATCCATCTGAGCCGTATGAACTTGTAAATGCATTGCTGAAAAATCCCATGATTAGCGACTTTATCAAAGATGAAGTTCCAATAAGAAGTGAAATTGACAAGAATCTACCAAAAGAAGAGCAAATAAGAATTCGTTTTGCCCTGACAAAGATGATAAAGACATGGTATGAGTTACGAGAAGAGTATCTTTCCAAGAATGGAAGAGAAATGTTAGTCAAAGAAGGAAAATATGCTTCTGTAGAAGAGATCCAAAAACAATTGTCATCACTTCAAGATCAAATGTCAAATAAATACGGAGTAAAATTTGTAACCGATTACGTAGAGGCAGAATATAGCGCCAAACTTGTTCCAGACGGAAAACGTTGTAGAATGACCAAACCGTACTTCAAGAATGTCTTATTTATCGGCGATGCTGCTGGGAGGGGGATATTTGTTGGACCTAGAATAGAAGGCCTCAATGTGGGAATTGACGATGCTGCCAGGGCAGCAAATGCTGTTGCAAGATCCCTTGATAAGAATAATTTCTCGGGCAATTACCTAGGCGAATATTACACACAGTCTGTAGAAGAAAGCCCCTATACACATGATATGAAAGCATTAGACAAGGATTATCTCAAGATATTTCTTGATGCCGCAAAAGATGTTCCAAAAGACATCATCAGCTCCAAATATGGAATGGTCATAAAGATGATGTCAAGTAGTACTTTGAGAAGTTTTGCGGTAGGATTTGCAAATATGTTGGGATACGAAAAATTACTGCCGCTGGTAGAATCAGTAGAGACATACGTGAAGGTTCCAACGGAAATTGCAGAAAGGTTAGGAAAAAATATATCAGCATCATATATTCCAAGCATTCCTTCCATAGAACAACGAGTTGCCAAATTAAAATACAATGATGATAGTACACCTCACATCAAGGTGTTAAAACCAACCAGTGATTTTATGAAAAAAATGATAACCTTATGTCCTACTAGATGTTATTTTATGGAAAAAGAAGGAGTGATGATCCAACACGAAGGTTGTGTAGAATGTGGAACCTGCGCTGAAGAAACGGATTGGAAGCATCCACGTGGTGAAAAGGGCATAAACTACCAATACGGGTAGCAGATTATGCAATTATTTTTTGTTTTTCTCTTTCAAGTTTTTTAAGATCCTCGTAAGATTCCCTAATTTCCAAGTAAAAGTCATCCATTCTTGGTTCAATAATTGTATATGCGATATAGAAATCTTCAGCTTCTCTTACGTATCTTGATATCTTTTCATGATCTGGAACTTTTGCAATAAATCTCATGTTGTTTATCCTGTCTGCAAGTTTGATTGTTTTTATGTCATAATCAGACTTTAGCAAAACATTACAATATTCTCGGAACCTCTCAGATTCTTGTTCTTTATCGTTGGAGCCTTGGTAAATTTCCAAAGGTTTTGTTTTCAAAGTGGTAGCAACCTTGAAGACATAATCACCAAATCTATGACTAAAATAGGCTTCAAAGCCGTATGATTTGGCAGCATGTAAATCCAAAATTCTATCATTGTCCTCCATCACATCATGCAAGATAGCAGAGACTATCTGAATAGTAGTCATGGGCTTGTTTGCCCACTTGTAATGTCTGATAACATTCATTGTAACTGGAAAGATGTGGCTTTCAAGAAATGATGAGCTTCCATCCTCTCTTTTTACACCAGAATGAACCTCTTCTGCCAGCTGGATAGCAGTTTCGATATAGCTATCTACGTGAATTTTTGCCTCCTTTTCAACAAATGAAAGAAATTCACCTTTTTTTACAGACTCTGCCAATAGTATGTGTTATGACATCATCATTGAAAAACATGATCGTTCTAGGTTTTGTCCTTTTGGGGTCCTTAACCAGAAGTTCACGAATAAGCAAAAAGACAAATAGATTATAAAATTTTGAATAGGTTTTATTATATCCCAGAATAGATGGAGCTTGATGTCGGGATCTGATGATACTGTTGAGTGGCAGGTAGTTAACCGAGTACAAGAAACTCCTCATACCTACACCTATACCTTTTCCATGGATAAGAAAGTGGAATTTGCAGTAGGACAGTTCGTAACAGTAGGTGCAGTTCTCAAAAGACCAACGGCATCGGGTGAAATCGAAGAATGCTTTGTAGAGCGAGCATATTCCATTGCATCATCTACGACCAGAGATAAAGTAGACCTTACGATTAAGAGTGAAAAACCTTATGGACACATAAATCCAAAACTCAAAAAGGCAGACGGTTTTGCAGCTTACTTTCAAGAGCAGATAAAGATTGGAGACAAGGTGAAGATAAAATTAAGCCCTAAAAAAGATCATTTTCTTGCAAAGATTGCATCAGGAAAGGAAATAGACATTGCTTACTGGTCTGGTGCAAATGGTGCAGAATCTGCAAGATCACTTGTACAATACATGGAAGATAAACCCGAGATTGGACTGAATCTCATTTTGTTTTATAGCAATCCCCACATGCATGTAAGCGATACTGACAAGACAATAGATGTGATATACTATGACTGGCTCATTGAAAAAGCAAAAAAAATAGAGAATTTCAAAGTAGTGTTTACATTCACAAGGGACAAAGAGGTACCATCGTCTGATCATCCAAGAATATTCTTTAGAAGTGGAAGGTTCTTTGTAGATCCAAATGGTGGGGTAGAAAGAACCCTCACAAAATACCATGGAAATTCCAAGGAATCTTTCAACCCAATTTGTGGAAGCAGTGGTTTTATTACAGGCATGAGCATGGGCACAGATGGAAAACTTGAGAAAAGAAGGGGAATAATGCAGGACTTGATAGAAGTTGAAGGAGTTACTGCTGACAAAATAGACAAAGAGCAATTCTATCTTGACCAATCACATTAGATTTATGCAAAACTAGTTTAATGATTAAAATATTTGTATTTGGAATCCTCAATTTTTTGCGCTTTGATAGAGGAATACAGATGAGATAATGTTTCAGAGGTAGGATGTAATTTCTCAAGCATATCACGTCTGATTCCAGATTCTTCTAAGACTTTCCACATCTCTTCTACAGATGCATTATTCGAAGTCTGCGACATGGGCTGATTCCCCAATAATTCATAATATTACTGAGTGTGAGAGTTTTCACAGCACATACTCAACATGCGTTACATTGTTCAAATTAATTTTTCTCTCATGTTTGAATGTAACTATATACAAGAGATTGTGTTATTAATCCGACATTAATATCAATTTTGACTTGAAATTTCCATCATGGAAGAAAGAAAAACCATCTACATCAAAAGATGAGGAAAACATGTTAAACGAAGAACCAGTCGCTCAAACAAAAACTGAATTTTCACATACTAGTGCCGATACAAAAGAGACGATAATAGATCAACCATCCCAAATCAATACTAAGAGTAATGAAGAGAAACAAGAGACTTCAAAGTTGGAAGATACCCGTGATTATATTGTAAAGGTCATTACAAAAGCAGGGTTTCCCTTGGTAATTCGTTCAGAACAGAATATATCAATTCAAGAGGAGATAAGAAGTGAGATTGCATTACTGCTTGAAGAGAACAAAAAACTGACAGAGGAGATTCTAAAATCAAACAGACAAGTAGTGAACGACGATGAATATCTGTTAAGAACGGCCAACTTTTATTATCTTCAAGGTAACACGGAAAAATCAATAGAGCTCTACGATCGAGTTCTAAAAAGAAATCCTTCAAAGATGACTGCACTAAACAACAAGGGAGTAGTGTTGGATTTCACAGGAAATCATAATGAAGCGGTGGAATACTTTAACAAGGCATTGAGTTCTGTTCCAGAAAATGTCCATGTTTTATGCAATAAAGGAATAGCATTATACAAAAATGAAAAGTACGAGGAATCTCTTGTATGTTTTGATTCAGCACTCAAGTTAGAATCTAATTATGTAAATGCACTTATTTTCAAAGGCCATACCCTTTACAGACTAGGGAAAAATAATGAAGCTCTTGCCTCATATAGTAAAGTTATCAGGCTAGAGCAAAATAATGCAGAAGCGCTTTACAACAAAGCATGTCTTTGTTCGTTGAAAGGAGATGAGTATGGAGCACTGACTTCTCTTGAAAGAGCCATTCGTCTGGATCCCTCATGGAAGATGGCAGCTATGGAGGACAAGGATCTTGAACGCATAAAGAACAATCCACACTTTTCAGAACTGGTACAATCATCGAATTAATTCTGTTTTATTGAATTTTCAGCGCATTTTGAATTTTAGAAATATGGATATTCCATAAGATTGGTTTATCTAACGGTTCAGCACCTTGTAATATGATGAGAGGCAGTTCTGATATCATAGTTGCAAGTTTGGCATTAATTATCGGCATTGGAATTATTTCTACTGTACCCCAAGTATTTGCAACCACTTGGTATCCTGGCCAAGGGTTGAAACAGGGAGATTTCTACAGGTATAACGTATGCTGGACTGATTGGCACAATTGTGCACCGCTGGAGATTGATTTTTGGGTAAAAAACCAAACAAGTGATGGCACAGGTTGGAATTTAGAAATGGTGGCCATAGATGGTTCGACTGTTCAGAAAGGTACAGTATCAATTGGCACCGTAACACCTGATCCAACGTACTCTGATCCTAATATTTCGGATTATGCTGGTGTGTATAAAAATACAATAGCATGGGTTGACGCATTTTCTTCAAAAGATAACGCACAGACATTAGGATCTCCGTCATGGGGTAGAACTGGGTCAGTAGGTGGACAATCAGTAGCTACCATGGGGACAGCGTCAATTATAGTAAAAGCTGGAACATTCCAGACATGGATTCTTGGGTGGCACAAAGGTGTTGACAATCAGATCTGGATCGATCCAACTTTGTCATTTCCAGTAAAAGCAATCGTATACACTGATGTCACAAGCGGAGTACCACCGCCTGACTATACTCTGGAATTATTACAACAAGGAAACAGCCCCACCGAACCATCATTTTTAAATGTCCAGTCAAATGCGATTGTTGGAGCGAATGCAAACTGTCCTGCTCCCAACCTCGTAAACGACGCTGTTTCAAATTCCCAAACAACAGACTCGAATTCCATGGTAGTTCTATACAGGTACAGTCCATCAAGTCCACACATAGGATGCCCAATGGAGTGGAGGATAGCATTTGAAAAGATCTTTGATCAAACTCAGAAGTACAATAGTGTCCAGTATGATATATTTACAGTAGATAATTCCGGACGACAACTTGATTCCATAGCCCAAGACAATGGCAGAACTGCATTATTTGCTCCAGTAGGTGACGATGACAGAACTTTCATCTTGAAGGGAACAACCCCTGTAAGTAACTTTGTAATAGCTGCACTTGGAACAGGTGCCGAGGGTACAACTCCTGATGCATCCCTTGCAGGTTTGATAAACGTAACAGTAAACACTCAACCATCATTTGGTGGAACATCAGGGACTTCAGGTTCGTCTGGTACATCTAGCGGCACCCAAGCTACTAAAATTCCAACATGGGTAAAAAACAATGCAAAATGGTGGCATGATGGTTCAATAGGTGATTCGGACTTTGTCAAGGGATTGCAGTATATGATACAAAATGGAATTGTCGTAGTTCCATCATCACAAGCTACTGCTAGTGGATCACAGGTTATTCCCATATGGATCAAAAATGATGCAGGTTGGTGGGCTGATGGAACAATAGATGATCAAACGTTCGTACAGGCTATACAATATTTAATAACTAATGGAATCATCCAGATCCAATCCTAAAAAATTAAAATTGCTTTATTTTGTAGATGTGGAGTTTGCCCAAGTGTTAGCTACGAAGGTATTCAGAGTATCATTTGCCATGAAGTAGGCACTGTTGTAAACACTTTCAGGAAAGAGTTTACTGGTCTCATTGTTGTACTGTATAACAGTAACTGGTGGGAATGTCTGTGAATCCGCTGAAAAGCTGTTAGATCCTACTATATTGTACAAGTCACATGTCTTCAAAAATCGGACGTATTGATCTCCAAATGCTACAAAGCATGTTGTTTCCAAATTCCACTGTGTGACTTTACCTAGATACACAGTATAATTTCCAGCCTGTACTGGTAAACCATTTACAGCTTGGAATGGAGTTGCAGTATTTGCAGTATTATTTGCCATAGTTTGAAACGAGTCTACTTCATATGTAGAGCTTGCAAGTCCCTTAAGATAAGGGGCACCTTTTGTTGCAGTAACATCAATCTCATAGGTACCTGGTGTTGCAGGTATTGCAGATTGATATCGATAGTTGCCTTGAACATCAGTAGTTGTTGTCACTGCCTCATTTCCAAATAGTATTAGTACATTGGCATTGGCAACTGGCTTGTAAGCCTCATCTTTCACAGTTCCAATTATCACCGGAAAATCTTCTTCCATTATTGGACTTTTTTCCGGCTGTACTGTAACAAGCAGTTGGTAAGTAAGCACAGAGTCTGAGACTTGAACATTAGACAATATGATTATGGCACCCACTAGAGCAGCACAGACTGTGAGAATTGAATTCCTGTTCAACTCTCTGTCCTTTTTGTCTTCATTGTTAATCAGCGAAATCTAACTTTTTTCGCTATTGGCTCAGAATTGTTTAGTAAACCAGGTTCAATGTAAAAATCATTTTATTGAACAGGTAACGGGATACACTTCAATTCTTAAATTTAACCTACACGTAATATCTCACGTGTCAGGAACCCGCTCTCCTGAAGACTATACAGCACAAGAAATCGAATATTTAGGAAAAGTGGAGTGGTTATGGCAACAACTATCTCCTTCACAAAAGTACAAAATAGTTTACTCCGTAACTGACGGTGCTCTTAGACAAGGAAGTGACAAGCACTGCTTTATTGCAGAGGCAATCAGTACAAATAAAGTAAAAACTTCAGTTAGCAACTATTCTTTATTCTATAAAATCATGCAACTTGTAAACACTGTATTTTATGATGGACCTTCTTATGATTTTCTACTTGATAAAAAAATATCATCTGATGACAGGAAAAAGCTAAATGACATCTATTACGCTAGAATAGGTGATAAAGAGTATCAGTATCAAAAGGCAACTGAATTAGTAAGGGCATACGTTACACATCTATTGATAACAATAAAGTAATCATAATCTCTAGTTAGTGTACAATGAATAATGCCAAATCATTACACAGGAAGGGGCTTGAACTACAGCAGGTTGGTAAACATGAAGAAGCTATAGCATATTTTGATAAGGCTATAGAATTTGAGCCCAACAATGCAGAATTATTATACGATAAAGCAATTTCTCTGCAACAGCTCTTCAGATTTGAAGACGCAATTATTTTTTATGACAAGTCTCTTGAGATAGAACCAAATAGCTTTGCTGCATTAATCAACAAGGGTCTTTGTTTTTCAAATCCCAACATAAATAAACAAAAAGAAGCAGTATTTTGCTTCGAAGAAGCAGTAAAAAATGAACCAAATGATCTTGGAGCTCAAGCTCTTAGAGGTTACTCGTTAGATAGCATGGGTAGATACAGGGAAGCTATAGATTGTTTTGACAAGGTGTTGGAACAAGAACCCAATGAATTGAATGTATTAGTAAACAAGGGACTTTCACTTTCGCATTTAGGTGAATATGATGAAGCTATAGCATATTTTGACAAAGTGCTTGACGATGAACCTGATAATTTATTTGCCTTAGAGTGGAAAAAAGACGCAATAAAGATGAGAGACAGATATCTTTTGTTTTAATAATAAATTATTGAGCAAAAGAATTCATGCATTATAAAATTAGACATGGTTCGATCCAAGAGCATGAAGATGCAGTATGTTGATAGAACCTTTGGATCGAACCTATTTTACAATTAATTTTTGTAAATTTGAAGATTGGGAATGATTCATTAGTAATTTTAATATCAACGAGTTCCATCAGAGGTATGAGTGAGATCTTGGAAAAAGGTTACTTTCTCCACATTTTCTGCCAAGTCTCGGCAAATTTATCCATCATCTCACCGTATGTTTTTAGCTGTTCCATTCCTGACTGATTCATTGTTTTTTGCCAATTATCACCAAATTCTTTAAAGGCGTTTGATTCAGCTTGGCTCATTGTTTTTTGCCAGTTTTCTGTGAAATCTTTCATTGATTTTTGACTTGATTCACTCATCGCCTTCTTCATGACCTCACCGTATTTTGTTTGTACATCGTTACCTGCCTTTCGGAGAGACTCAAATGCTTGCATCCATGCTTTAAGAGATTTCGTATATTCGGTCCATAACATATCCCAATCCTTGTTATTTTTTGACATGAGTTTCTATTCCTTATTTATTTGATAAAGGTTGTTACTTGCCCCAACTACAAAACTTGTATTATATTAAAATGTGAAAATCTAGTAATAATTTAGTAATGGAATACAGTGTCTCCAATGGTCTTTTTCCAGTCGGCACGTATTCCTGGTCTTCCTTTCATTCTTTCTATGTAGTTGAATGCTGATAGGCCAGCATTTGCGCCACCTGCGCACGCAGCAATAATTTGTTTGTAAGGAATTGTAGTTGCATCTCCCGCTGCAAAAATCGCTGGATTTGTTGTTTTACCGCCTTCTGAAATCTCAATCTCACCTTTTGTGTTAATTTTTACAATATGTTTTACAAAATCTAAATTTATCTTTGAACCCATTTCAATGAACAAACCATCTACTTGAAGATCTTTCTCTTTACCAGAATTGTCTACAATTGTGACCGATTGGAGGCTATTGTTACCAGAAAGCGCCTTGATTGAAGACTGTGGCACTAGCTCCACGTTTTCCTTTTTCTCCAAAGATACAATCATGTCTTTATCACCACCTAACGCACCGCCTTTGTAAATTAAGTACACTTTAGAGGCCATTCTTGAAAGCAATATTCCAGATTCCAAAAGATACCCCCCTACACCAACAGTTGCAGTCACCCTTCCTTGATAAAACGGAGCATCACATTTTGTACAGTAATGAACGCCTTTGTTTGAAAATGTGGTTTCATTCTCTACACCCAAATTATTTGGAACTTTTCCTGGTGCAAGAACGATAGATTTTGCAATATATTCTGAACGACTTGTTTTCACCCGTATACCTTTCTCTGTTTCATCGATCTGTTTGACTGTATCGTAAACCATTTCTCCATTAAATGCAAGATATTGGCTTTCTAGTGTTTTTGCCAACAGAGGTCCACTTGACATCATTGTTCCCGGATAATTCTCAAGCTTTGGAATCAGATTTAGTTGTCCGCCAAGATCTTTTGATATTACTAGACTTGATGTCTTCTGTCTTGCTACAAATATTCCAGCACTCAGACCAGCAGGTCCACCCCCAACAACAATTATTTCGTATTCTTGGACCAATTTAGTTAACAGATATTAATGATGTGAGATTGTTTATACCAGCTATCTTATGCAAGTCAACATCTATTGCTTGTTTTATCTCTTGCATATTATTAGATTCTAGTATTATTAGAATATCATATATTCCATAGGTTGTCTTTACTGATTTTACAGTTGGTATTTTTTTTGCTGTTTCAATGATATCTTTATGATGTTTATAATCCACATTTAACAGCACATATGCCTCGTTCATAAAGTAGACTTGCATTCAATTGTAATAAAGTTTAGGAATGAAAAAGTTGTGCAGCATCAAAGAAGTGGAGAATAGGAGTTTTCTTTTGTATAGTAAACTCATAGTGTCAAACAGTGATACAAACAGCTTGTTATTAGATTGAATCAAATTTGTGAATGTGTGAGAGTAAGAACAGTCGTAATCGGCTAGTCTGTGTTTTATTTGGAATTCCAAGCTATACCGTTATTCCTTCTTTTATCACTACGGAAATGAACAAGTTAACTGGTGGAAATTCACTATCACCTATGAGTTACCAGATCCTTTCTTCGTTGGGCATACCTCCAATCGATACTATCATCGTACTAGTAAAATATTCCATTATAGGCTTAATTGTTGCAGGCCTTGGCATCATATTTTTTGGTGCAGTATCAAAGAACATACCAAATCAGGTAGTTACTAAACTATCTATAGAATCTAATCAACAAGTACACGTGACGAAGAATCCAAACCCGAGGTTTTGCATTTACTCAAAGAAAGATTAACCAAGGAGAGATAACACCAAAACAATATCAGAATCTCAGAAAGGTATTAGAAGACAAAGCCTGATTTTTCTGGTTGTTGTCTGGCATGTAGGTTTGACATGCATGAATTTCAAGAGCCTTTATAACACCCGTTTGAAATAATCACTCCGATGAAGTCTAAACCAATAGGCGTCCTATTCGGTGTTCTGACTCTAGTTGCTATTCTCGGAATAGCTCCACATGCCTTTGCGGCAAATGCATCAGTAACAATTAGCAGCGGTGCAAGCGCCACAAAAG
>JBOGQX010000043.1:0-18681 GCA_050749285.1 Nitrosotalea sp.
GAATTGACAATGCCATGAGTCCAGAAGATATTGCTACAGAAACAACTATGATCAACAACATAGAAAAACTACTGTCTGGAAAGAAAATAGAGAAGGATTTTGATCCATCTATGGGTTGTTCTATCAAATGGAAAAGCCAGCAAACTTAAATGACCGTTGACTAGAAAAATTTCTTGGGCCGATAGCTCAGCTTGGCTGGAGCGTTCGACTGATAATGTTATTCAGATATCGAAAGGTCGTGGGTTCGAATCCCATTCGGCCCATGGAATTTTTTTATGCATAAGATGGGATCAAGGTTAGTAAATGGTATAACTTACAGAAGCTTTATGGAAGAAACTTTTATTATCGATCGAGTAGCACACTTTTTATGTACTATCAAAGTCTGCACAAGAAAATTATGAACATGAATACAGCAATTCGTTTTGCTACAATTTGTGACACAAGTGGGAGAGTAAAGTACAGCGGTCATAGAAAAGGAGTGAAGAATCTTCTGACACCATCGGAAAGTCGAAAATCACTAAGATTGGCAGTGACAGCTTGGAAGATACGAAGCAAGTTATCACGCAAGATTGGCAGAGGAAAATATGTGCTGGCCGAATATGCAAAAATTAAACGCATAACTATGCCTCTAGGCAAAAAACATCTTCTCTATATAACGACGAGTCCTGGAGCCAACCATGCAAAAATCATCAACAGAATTGCCAGATTAAGACCATAATCCGACGTTGCTTACCAGATCTAAAGATGGATTAAATGTATTGTAAAATGATTGGAAACCCAAACTAGTGGAAAATTTTCCTTTTTTACTACGAATTGTGGTTTACGGTAGAGATGTTATATTCTACTTTAACGTAATATTGATGATGAACGATTACGCCTGTACGTGCTACTGTGGTTGTCAGAATCCTGCCGACGATTATGTTTGTCATAATTGAGGGTTGGCTTGTGTAAAGTAGGAATGAAAAGATAACTAAGGAAAATTAAATCGAAGTTTAAATATTAAAATAATAAAATGCGGTTCTAGCTGGTGAGATTTCTAAATTCATCAACGGTATAGGACTAGGCGCTTGGAGAGAAAAGAAGTCAATACCTGAGGCTAAAATTGTTAAGGTTTGGGATTAATTTCCATCTTCTTCAAAATCATCTTTTTAGTGTGAAAGGCAATGAGATTAAGAAAAGGAAACCTAGCTATTCAGGTTGGTACATCCATTGCAGTTGTAAAATTGTCAAAATCATGCTAGGTATCATAGGCTCATCAGCTGGCTGAATTGCCTCAATACCCAAGCCTTCATCTGCTGCCTCTACTGACATCATAACATTCACAGTATCATCTTTGTTAAGACGCGTAACTATTTGTGTGATAATGACATCCATTTGGGAAGGACGTTCTAAGACTGCTCTGACATTTGAGTTAGGCACGTTTCTGTTATTTACTCTTAGCCAAAAATCGATCCAACGGGGTTGGTCACCTTTCAACTTGCTAATTTGTGGACCAGCAATGATGAGATACATGCCAGTCTCTTTGATTTTAATCTCACCATCAATCAAATCTATGCCAAACCCTTCACCAGCCAACTGTTCCTGAACATTTAGTTCAACTTTCACAGGTCCTAAAACGGTTGGTCTTTGGGTTTTAGAAGAAGAGAACTGCCCAAACGGCTTGTGTAACTGGACCGACATGCTGGAATTAATAACAAGCCCAAAATAGTTAAAGTTTTCTTACACTTAGCTTTGCATCATTTCTTTTTACACATCATGATCACACAACCCATGATCTTTACTTAACCTAAAGTTTTACGACAAACGCATATTTCCAGGCGTAAAAAGGAGGTTTATCATTTTTACTCTTTGTCAATGACCTGAGTCCAATCATACTAGAATCAAAAGTTCTAAAAAATATAAAATTTTGAAATATTCTGAAGCCACATTATAAAAAGAAAACTTAAGCTGGGATTTGTGTAGAGGGACAAAATCCAAAAATCAGACCGATATCGGTACGGAGACCATTTGGCTCACTCTTGTTTAATTATTTTATATCATTAAACAGAGATCTCGATAAATAGATGGGAAAATTATCACCTTCAATGTCTAAATCAAATCTAGCAATACAGTATTTCGATAACGGCGGAATATGTAGTGGATTATGAAATATCATGTAAGAAAGTAATGGATTTAGATCCTAAGATTAGATTTGCAGTACTGATAAACGAAAAAGGTAGTTTGTTTGCTGGTGGGATGAGAGAGGAATCAAATCACTTGAAGCTAAAAAAGATGATGAAATGTTGTATATGGAATTAGTACTTAGAGCAAAAATGAGATGGGGATTTGACAAGGTGTTAGGACCTGTAGAATTTGCAATGTCATACCGAGAAAAAGTCATAATTATGAGTTTCCCAATTAGTAATGGCGTTCTTTTAATTTCAGCAGAGAAAGTATTGATTTTTCAGAAATTCCCTTCAAGATACTGAAACTAATACATCATTAGTCTTGAGAACTCTCAAAGACAGTTTGACACCATTGAAGTAACGTCTCAATATTATCTGAAATGAAATCAGCAGTTGTCTTTGTTTTTTTTGCTATTTTGGTGTACAAAGCTAGGTGAAGATTCTTACCAAACTTTGATTTACTAGCACCCACTGCTTGAGAAAAGAACTTGATTGCTCCCTCTGTGGATGAAAAAACAACTATTATCATTATTCCTTCCCTTTTTGGCCAGACTTTGTTGAGAAATCGTTGTAAATCAATATCAAATAGGACATCAATTGCAGAAGACATATCTCCCAGAAGTGAGGTTTTCCAGTTTTCAGTATTGAAAGCGGCAGAGGCTGCATGTGCATGAATTGAGTTTTGATAATCCGTGGAAAGTATGACCATATTCTTTTTAGAATTAGTTTCTTCGTCAGATAGGCTAATCAAAGAGATAGAGGTCGAGATTATCCCATCAAGAAAATTTTTTTCAGATTTTCCTATCTTACCATTTTTAAAGACATTTTCAACTGCATCTATTGCTGGCTCAATTACTTCGCATACTAGTTTTGAAGGATTTGCACCTGAATGCAGGGAGATCCTAATGAGATTATGAGCCTCATGACTTGAGGCAGACAGCACATATTCGAGATACTTGTTTTTAACCAAAAAAAAGTCTTTAGGAAAATTCAGTTGATCTACTCCTACTTCGATAAACCACAGATTGACACTGCCCATGTTTTTTTGTTTGATTAAACCTTCAGCAGCAAAAACCTTAAGATATTTGGACATTGTTACGCGATTTACCTTAAGCTTTGCTGCAATCTCGATTCCTGTTAGACCTGTTTTAGACTGATTTAAAATATCAATTAGTTTATTCCTTATCTTTTCTGTACTGTATCCGCGTGTCAATAATTTTTAGATTGATTTTCTGGTATATAGCATTACTAAAAATCAGTGAGGACCGATTTGGTCCTTCACTGACCGGTACTTTGGTATGGTCTGGTGGCCCATTACGTGTGGTGTGGTATGCGTAAATTACGAGCGCACTATTTTCTCATTTAACAAAAAAGTAAATAAAAAACACTCATCATTGATACCAAATACTTAAAGGGTTGATCAAATTTCTAACGATATTTTCGTGGACAAAGTGCGATTTTGTAAGACAATATCTCAAGTCATTACCTAGAATTCCAGACTAAATATCAAAAATGTGAAAATGTATTGTATAAATTCTTTTAAAATCAATGTTGCCTTGTAATCTGTTAATTCCAAAATGAAAATTATTTTTCAGGTATGGACGTAATTAACTAGAAGCTAACCTTGAGTCACAATACTTCAGCCCAGAAGTGTTAAATATTAGTACTTTAAAGTACGGTATAGATAGGTAACATGCCAAAAGCTGGTTTCAAATCAATAACTGTTTCTGAAGAAGTATACAATAGATTTCATGATATTTACCGAAAGAACAAGCATGAACTAGCAATGAAGGGTATCAACAGTTTTGCTGGATACATAACCTTCATGATGGAAGATCTAATGCAAAAAGATGAAACCTTTGCCAGATATGCTCCCAAGTTAGAGAAGATATCTGCTGACGATAATAGAGTTGTAATAAAGGACAACATTAAAAACAGAATAGCTGAAGTTGCTGTTCAAAATAATGAGCTTTACTGTTTGTTGTGTGAAGAAAAGGACTGTGTTCACATTGGATTTGTGTTTTCACTTCCAGAAATTTACGAAGTTTTGCATGCAAAGGGAATAAAACATCAGAGATAAAAAGTGCAGGAGGTGGGATTTGAACCCACGAACCCCTAAGAGACGGGATCACCCATTGTTATGATCTTAAGTCCCGCGCGTCCAAAGGCCATGCCTTCTTTGGCCAGGCTCGGCGACTCCTGCGTTTTATTAGCACAAGATTGGAGAAATTAAACGTTTTATGAAAAAAAAATTCAAGACCAAGTAAGATTAATAAGGATTCGTAAGAGCGAGCTTGTCATGCTTCGATAGCTCAGCCTGGTAGAGCGTTACCTTGGTAAGGTAAAGGTCGCGGGATCGAATCCCGTTCGAAGCTTATTGTTTCTTAAAAGAAACAAGAATCATTTTGGAATTGTAAAATAAAATGTAGTACCATCGCCTTCTTTGCTCTCAAACCATATCTTTCCGCCCAGGTTTTCTATGATTCCTTTACAAATGACCAATCCAAATCCACTTCCTCCGTATTTTCTCTTAAACGAGAGATCAACTTGATAAAATTTCTTAAAAATTGATTCTTTTCTCTTCTCAGATATGCCTATTCCATTATCTTTGACATAAAATAATATGGAATTTCCTTCCTCACGAGAAGCTATCTCAATTTTACCTCCTTGTTGAGGTATAAAGTCGATGGCATTTTGGACCAAGTTATAGATCACTTGTCTCAATCGCGTTTTGTCACTACTAAGAACATATTTGGTAGATGTCTTGACGATAAATTCTATTTTTTTTTCCTCCGTCATTGGTGCACACATATCATTCATGCCATGCATAAATTCGTCAACAGCGAATGTTTCTTTTTTAAATTCCATTCTGTTAGTGTTGAGCTTTTGTATGTCAATTATGTCATGCATCAGTTGTTCTAATTTAGCAGCATTAGTATGAATCTCATTTATCGCCTCGAGTTGTTTTGAATCTAGTTTTCCAGTTGCAGAATTTTTGAGAATCTCACAGTGTCTTTTTATCGGTTCTATAGGGATTTGGCACTCTTTTGACACAGTCATGTAAAACTCTTCTTTAATGAAATCCATTTTTTTGAGTTCTTCTAGCTGAATTTTTTGTCGTTCATGATCCTCGACGATCTTGTGTGCTTGATAAACTTCAGAAATATCTCTTATGAGGGTGTTACTTCCTATCAATCGACCTTTGTTATCGTGTATGTTATTAGCACTTAGTAGAGCTGGAAAGGTAGTCCCATCTTTTCTTTTTAACCAAACCTCAAAATTTTCAACTCTTCCAGCTTTATTCCAGTTTTTAAATGCTTTATGCATGTCCTCTTTACTCTGATCAGCGGCATGATCAAAAAGTGATTTGCCAATAATGTCATTTTTTGTGTTGCCAAAATTTTTTACATATGCCTGATTACACTCAATTATTATCCCGTCAGTATTAACAGTTCTCTGCATAACAGGAGAACCTTCGTAGAGAGCCTTGTATTTCGCGAGTTCTAGGGAAGAATCATTTTTCGAATCTTTAGCACCATAATGTTGAGTAAGTATGGTTTTGGCGGATTTTCTTCCACCTAACCACACAATAACACCTCCTGTTGCAACACCTACAATACCTACTGAAAATGCGTGATTGGCATAAGGTACACTCGAGTCGAATCCATAAGCAACCGATAGCAAACCCAAAAGTCCTATTAACAATCCACCAACAGAACTAAAGGAGCTCATGTTTTTCTCCTGAAACATTAAGGATTTTAGGCCATGCTATAGAATGATCCGATTTTAAAAGAAAATTTGAAATTAGAAAATTATAGGAAGATCTTTTGAAATTATTAATGGTCCCCTCCATTAGTAACATAAAGTGATACCAGAAGATTAACTTTTCATCAGATTTATTTCAAGGTAATTTGTACCGAATTTAGAAATTAATCAATTTCAAGTAGTGCTATTACAGTATCTAGAAATTCTTGAGTTCTGCTCTCGATGCCATCTAAAATCTGGTTTATCTCTTTTTTTGATATTTTTGCTTCATGAATCCTTACACTCTTTGATGCATAATCCATCCCATGTTCACCAATGAATTTATTGAATTTCTCCAAGAATTGACTCCCTATTATGATCTCGCTCTTACTTTCCAGTTCCTTTATTGGATGATAAACGACAGATTTGCCAAAAAGATCTATTATGTCAGGTGGTAATGAGACAACATTACCGTAAATATCAAAGAATTTCCAACTAGTCTTTCTGTAACTTGGAAGATTATCATATAGTTCATCTCGAGTTTTGTATTTTACAAGGTAACCATTTATCTCAAGTTCTATCCAAGTATCCCTGTCAGAAATCTGAAGAGATTTACTCATACTTCTGCATATGGTTAGTATATCATGTAATGATTTTTTTTCTTCTAAAAGTTCTACACTAGTTGCTTTAGCAAGCTCCAAAACTTCTTTCCTTTTAGTACTCAAGCTCAACAACTCTGAAATTACCTTTGATTTTACTTTATCTAGCTAGAAAGCGTTACAGAGTCTTTCAGGGGAAGATTAATAGTTTTTAATTAAAAGCTCTGAGTGGCCAGTTCGTCGTTGCGAAACAGAGTTAATGAACCGATTTGTATTAATCTCTATTATTCCGTCAGAAAATTCCTTGAAAAGCTGCAGTATTTCTTTAGATCGTGAATTTGATAGAAGCACTTTAACCCCTTTTTTATCAAGAGTCTTGAATTTAGCGTACAGTCGCTTTTGATCACCGTAATCAAAGTCACCATCTGTATAGCTAGTAAAGTTAGAAGTTGCACTGACTGGTTGGTATGGAGGATCTAGGTAGACAAAATCTCCTGTAGATGCATTTTTAATTGCATCTTCAAAATCCTGGCATTTTATGGAAATGTCTTTAGTTTGAAGAGCTTCACTTACTACAAAGAGGTTTTCTTCATTCACAATATTTGGGTTGACATATTTTCCCAGAGGAACATTGAATTTTCCTTTGCTGTTTACCCTGTATAGACCGTTGAAGCACGTCTTGTTTAGGAAGATTAATCTTGAGACTTTCTCTATTTGCTCCTTTGGATTGCTTTCTCGTATTTTGTAATAGTATGTACTTGGATTCTTGAAGTAGTCATTAGAGTGTAATTTTAATTCTGAAATAAGATCTTTTACTCTATCTCTTACTGTGATATATGATAAGATTAGATCAGAGTTGAGGTCAGAGATGAACCACTTTGCTTGTTTCTCACGAGAGAGCAAATGGAAGAAAACTGCGCCACCACCTAGAAATGGTTCAAAATATCGTTCAAATTTTTTCGGTACATGACTTGTTATCACTGGTAAGAGTTGTCTTTTACCTCCTGCCCACTTTACGAAAGGTTTTGGGATAGCCGAAAGAACTTTGTACTCTTGCTTCAATATAGACTAATTTCGAAATCTGATTTTGGGTAATATGGCAATAAAAGATCACACACTGTGTAACTTTTTTTAATCTAAATGAGATGAAATCTAGAATACTTTAGAGGTAGTCTGAATAAAATAAAGTAAAAGGAAAAGGGGGTTTAGTCCCACTTACTCCAAGCTGCCATCCATCTGTAAGTCCATGTTGTTAGTTTGCAGCCTAATGCAGTCATAGTTACAGTAAGGACTGCAGCAGCACCCGCACCTAGCGCTACTGGACTATCATAGAACTTTCCTACTTGGGGTTCTATTGGAGTCATGTATGGAGGCAATGTTGTTCTTGGATATTTGAAAGCAGTCTCCAATGGATCATCTATTGTCAATAGATTAATCATGTTGAACATCGACATAGACATTCCACACAGCACACCACCGATAAGGATCAAAGAGTGCTTATTTTTCTTTGTTGCCCAATATGCCAGATCCATCAATATTGCAGATGGAATCCATATCGGCACAGCGATGAAGCTATATGGATATCCGAGGGAGAACCACGCACCTTTTGCAATCCAAGTATACACTGTCATTATCAGTGCATAGTAGGTTGCGGTTCCTGGAACTCCAGTGAACGTAAGGTAGTATGCTGCACCAACTGCGAGCATCAATGATTGCGATAGAGTAAATATCACATATGATGTCCACATCCAGTCAGTGTAGAATATGTAGTCTCCTGCGTTGATTGTCAACAAGGTCGAGTTGACTGCTACCACTACTATGAATAAGTAGTGAGTACATCGTCTTAGCCAGACCATTAGCTACTAATGATATCTGAGGTGTATATAAGATTTTATGATATTACAGATCAGGTTTTAGCCTTTGCTAAGATTTGTAAATTAATAAAAGAAAAGGTAAGGATAGTTCCTCTATCAGCCGAAGAAGAGGCTATCTGTCAGTATTGTTGCGATAGCGATTGCAACTATCACACCAGCAATAAGACCATTGTATGTCTTTGCCTTATCTGTGCCTTCTGTTGCCACCTTGACACATAGCATGTATCCGATAGATTCGATAATTGTTAGTACAGTTAACGCATAGTGTGCGCTTGGCGGGGGATATGCCCATGGATAATAGACTGTAGCTACTGCAACTCCAGCCCATGTTGCTAACCAACATCCAACGAATACGCCAGTAATTATTCCGGCGTGGTTCTCTATACGCCTTCCAATCATCTTGGATACGTCAGAACTGGAGGCTCCGCCACCTGTACCGAATCCTTTTGGTAAGGTCATTTGGCTTATTTAGATAAGCGTGTGCTTTTAAGTTTTTCCTGAGAGGGAGTTAATTTTACATTATAGATCTCAAAAATAATAAAAAAGTGCGCGTTTGTACGCGTGTTTATGGGATGGATCTGCTGTACAATTTGCCTTCAAGGGCCATTTTGTACATTTCTGCAACATATGGGTTCTCACCTGGTGTTTCTGCACCTAGTTCGACCAGTCGTGCGTAAACTCTTACTACATAGGCAAGTGCGCCCATGAATGCTACGACGACACCCATGTTGAACATCCAGTGGTTTGGAACTGCAAAGATTTCTTCTACATACCAGAAGTGCCACATCTCATTGACACCGATTGTAAACATGGTTGCTAGATAACCTAGAATTGTCATCTTAAGACCAGTGTTCATTGAGTTGTTTGGACCTCTCAGAATTGGTACCTTTCTGTCATACATAGCCACTGCACCCCAACCTAATGGTAGAGCAATGAAGTGACTGTATAACCACCAGTGTGCTGGTGTGAAGGCACTATCTCTGATTGATGTCTGGTGTAGAGATCCATCTACGAAATTGTCGACCTCTACGGATGCTGCGATCGATCCCAGTGCGATGATGATCATCCAGATCTTCTTCAGTCTCTGGATCTCAACTTCTTTTGGAATCAGTGCTGGCATTTGTGCCATGTCTTGAGAAGAGTTTCATACATATTTAAAGTATGAGTTAAAAGAATTACAATATATTTTATAATTTTTATATATTTACTAATAATTCATCCGAATAAAATCAATCATTAAGATTAAAAAATTCGTGAAATACATATTGAAAATAGTTTGTTTAGATGCATAACATAGATGTTAAACATGCGCTGTCTCGTATAATTTTCAGATCGCGCCCCAATAGGGCAAAACATATATCGTTGTACTTTATCAGTTGGTTTAGTTAAGCGATATGGTCGATAAGAAGTTTATTGTAGCTGCGATAGGTGTAGTCGTTGCACTTGGAGCAGTTGGACCATCAATAGTACAAATGTTCCAACAAGCAGAAGCACATGGTGTACAAGCACAGCTACAGAGTCGTTTTGTGAGGATAGATGATGAGACTTGGTCTAAGCAATCTGTCCAGACAGGAGACACTCTGACAGTATCAGGTAAGTTCACGAGTCTAGTGAGCAAAGACCTAAGAGGCTGGTACACTGTATATGGAGACTCTCCAAACGCTGGTAACAGATGGGAGATTATAGCTAGAGATCCACCAGGAAACGTAATTACAATTCCGGCAAACGCGGTGATTCCATACAAGCTAACAATCAGAGCACTTGAACCAGCAGTATATCACATGCACACGCAGCTCAACGTCGCAAGCATCGGTCCAGGTCTTGGCCCAGGACAGACAATTGTCGTAACAGGCAATCCAATAGTCAAGCCAATTCCGTATGCAAACATCGTATACCAATCAATAATAATTGGTGTTGGTTATGCGGTTACATTTGCTACCAGACCGTGGCAAGTGATTTAAAAAATCACATCCCTCTCTTTTCATTTTATTATTCTAGTTACAACATACTATGAATGATTTACAAAGTCCTCAGAACAAACTTTTCACATTGTTAAACTCAATTGTCCACTTTCGGATATAATAAAATGGAATACCAATTGTAATTGGCAAAGCAAAGACCATTCCAAACGGCCAAGAAATTGACATCTGTATTATGGTATCAATGAAGAAGATTATCACTTCGAGTATGATTCCGTTTAGTAGTTTCCTAATTCTGTAGAATGCAATTATCTGAGTCACAAAGCTTGGAATTAGTGCAAGTATTAACTGAGTTCTTAGAGAGATTTTATCAGGGCTTGTTTCTTTTGGTGGCACACTAGGTCTGCAACTTCGCCCTACTAATTCTTGACTCCCAGCACATACCCTTGAAAGATTAATAGAATATGTGTCTACATTCAGTGTAAAAGTATAATTTTCGTCAGAATTTAGAGTGTCACATTGACATCTGCATACGACTCCCTTCATAACATGACACTCGTTACACACTACTTTTCTAAAGGAACATGACTCGAAGCTGTGGGTTCAGATTTTCGAGAATCAAATGATCGATGGTTTACTTATGATTAATTGATTTTGTATTGATTCATCGTCGGTTTCTTCGAATTACTTTAATTCAAGTTGGGGGAAATTATCTTCCTGACACTATCTATTGAATTTCGTAGGTATGTTGAAGAGACCATCAAATCATGGATCGCCTTTGCACCGCAGATTGCCCAAGGCACCGAAGTTCCCAAAAGGATATGAAAATTTAAAAAGCGAATCTGATTTTCTTTACGGTCTTATAGTTGGAATGATTCAAGGTGATGTTTACAAGCAATTCAGAGATACACACCTTGGCAGAAGGCTCAACGAGGATGAAAGCATGGAAATTAAAGAAATTATTGAAAGCCATGCAAAGGAGATCAGGGATATATTTTACAAGGAATGACAAAGATACTTTATCTTTTAGGCATTTAGCTTTTGTATTTAACATCAAAAATTGAAAATTTGAGATGAATTTGATTTTACAGCACCAAGAACTCATTTGACTTGCTCATTAAATGCTTAATTCAGAGATAAACCAAACTTATGCATGCAATTAGCTGCAATGACACTGCAGGTCCCGCCCGATGAAACAATAGCTGCTGCAGTTGTAGGCATTATAGTCCTCATAATTCTTGCATCATCGATTAAGGTAATTCGGGAGTACGAGAGGGTAGTCGTGTTCAGGTTGGGCAGGCTTATTGGTGCTAAAGGTCCAGGAGTTATAATCATATTGCCTGTAGTGGATAGATTTAGAAAAATCGATCTGAGGTTGCTCACACTTGATATCCCAAAGCAGAGGATAATAACCAAAGATAATGTAACAGTTGATGTTGACGCTGTTGTCTACTTTAGAGTAAACGATGCTAACCAGGCCGTCGTTAAGGTTCAAGATTACATTCGCGCATCGGAACTTTTAGCACAAACAACCATGCGAGATGTTATCGGTCAGGTCGAGTTCGATGAAGTTCTAACAAAGAGAGAAGAGCTGAACAAGAAATTGCAAGCTATACTAGATGATATTACAGAGCCATGGGGGATAAAAGTATCTGCAGTCTCGATAAAAGATGTTGCCATAGCAGCCGAAATGCAAAGAGCTATAGCAAAACAAGCAGAAGCAGAAAGAGAGAAGAGGAGCAGAATAATTATGGCTGAAGGTGAGCTTATAGCTTCTGAAAAGATGGCCCAAGCTGCAATATTCTATAGCAAGCATATGGCCGCAATGAGGCTCAGGGAATTGCAAACATGGGCAGAGATTGCAAGGGAAAAAAACATGATCGTTGTAACTGGAGGAGATTCCCAGAACTTAGGCCCACTGCTTGGAATCATTAAACAAAAACTGGAAGGTTCAAGTGATCCAAGTACTCATGGTAACGAGGAACAAAGTAGTTCTGCTTGAGGGATGCAATGAGGAAAAAGGGAGTTCAAATAAGATTTGTACTTTTTTTATCTCTCCTTGGAATTTTATTTTCAATAGCTGCTGCGTCAGGATCTGAAGAAAAGAAGGTTTTATGGGTTGAGCTCAATGAACCAATTACTCCTGGTTCTGCGGATAAAGTTTCAGCAGCAGTTCAAGTGGCATCAGCTGAAAAATATAACGCAATACTTATCTCATTGGATACACTTGGAGGTTCTGCAGATTCCACCTTCAAGATAATAGATGCCATCCAATCATCTAGTGTGCCCGTGATAGGTTATGTCTATCCTCCAGGAACAAATGCTTGGTCTGCTGGTACCATAATACTTGAGGCATCAGACCTTGCTGCAATGGCGCCTTATTCCGTTATAGGCTCATCCCAGCCAGTTATTGGTACCGAGCCAACAAATGAATCAAAAATTGTAAATGCTATTGTAGGTAAGCTGGTCTCACTCGCAGAGCTGCATGCAAGAAACTCTACACAAGTTGCTAGGTTTGTAACACAGAATGATAACCTAACACCAGAAATCGCCCTGAGAAATCATGTAATTGAGGTCATCGCAGACAATCCTGATGATCTTATGTCAAAGGCAAACGGCATGAAGGTCAGAACAGTACATGGAGAAGTTGTTTTAGATACGTTAAATGCCACTGTAGTAAAGTATCAACCCAGTGTAAGGGCGACTCTGCTTGGCATACTATCCGATCCAATAGTTGCTACAATGTTTTTATCAATTGGAATCTTAGGAATAATTCTAGGACTGAGCCATCCTGGGTTTGGTGCGGAAATATTTGGAGGTGTACTTTTGTTGCTGGGACTAGTCGGACAAGGATTTGATGTCAACTGGGCTGCCCTGGTACTTATGGGCATAGGAGCGGGACTTCTTGTATTTGAGCTGCATGTACATGGATTTGGAATAATAGGAATAGGTGGCGTCATAATCTTGGCCATTGGCATGGCTCTGCTTGTAGCCCAACCAGTGCAGCCAATGCTTGTTCCGACAAGCTACGCAGTAGATACCGCACTGACTCTTTTTGTGATGTTGATTCCAATTGTAGCATTATTCGGATTTCTAATGTTCAAAGCTTACAAGGCCGCAAAAATGAAAACGACATTTACAAAGTATCCAGTGGGCAAAGGCAGGGCAATAGATGACATATCTGATAAAGAAGGATATGTTTCAATAGCCGGAGAATACTGGAAAGCCAAGAGTTCAACATACATAAAAGCCGGTAGCACAGTAAAAATTGTCGGTAGCAAGGATAGAACTCTAGTAGTTGAACTCGTTACCGAAGAAACCGACAATCAAGACTTTCAAAATCAGAAAAAAATTTAATGAAAATAGAAAAGAGTTATGAAGTAGGGTCCTACGGTATTAGAACCCATTGTTGTAAAGTTAATCGCTATGAATCTTAATCAGTAGCAAATTACTTTAAGCAAGAAAAACTATTACCATGTATGAATGCAAAAATACAAGACATGATAAAAAAAGGAACCAGTCTTGTAGAAGATGGCAAATACGAAGAAGCGTTAGAATGTTT
This sequence comes from Nitrosotalea sp., assembly GCA_050749285.1. GTDB lineage: Archaea > Thermoproteota > Nitrososphaeria > Nitrososphaerales > Nitrosopumilaceae > Nitrosotalea. The sequence continues at coordinate 13,864 of JBOGQX010000043.1, forward strand.
TGAAAATGCATTAGCATTGAATCCAAACGATCCCAATATACTAAATAAAAAGGGAGTTGTACTTCGCAGCTTGGGAAGATACGGTGAAGCGATAGAGTGTTTCAACAGGTCCCTTGAAATACTACCAAGAGATTTGGATGCTTCATAATCTGGTTAGGCCGTATCTTTTCGTTACCTGTATTGCAAATGAGTCTGCCTCTTCAAGTGTGTTGTAATATCTTGTTTCTTCACAAATCGTACCGTCGTCATTGATGATACACACTACACAACTTCTCTTCCCGATGTCAATTCCTAAATGCTTCAATCACTCACCTCCTTTTGTTTGTGGTGTAGCTGGACTAGCTGCAATCATCTATCAGGGATCTAGTCCCACTCAGACAGCAGCTTAGGATACGCCCCATTCATAACGTAGGTCTATCTCTACGACCACACGTGACAGACTTTTACATGTCTTCATAACGGAAAGTATGATTTGTTGAGGATTGTTTAAGATTAATGCTAACGTAATGATGTTATGAAAAAGTCAGTTATCATAATACCTATAATTTTAGGAATAGTTGGAATAGGAATTGCAATTGGTATCGTATATTTGCCTCCCATATCACATATGACAGAACCACATTACCGTTTAGAGTGTCTGCAACATGATCTCGAATTAATTCCTCATATGAAAATGAATTGTTATTATTTCACTCAAAAGGGGCAGATTTGACTCTAAAAGGAAACGAAATCAAACCTTATGAAAATTTAGAAATAGTCAATTGAAAGACATTTCCGACTTGTTTTGATGAAAAACTGGCAAGTTCTAAAAAATTTTATATACTTCGTGGTATTCTATCTGTGATATGGCTGACCTGCGTACAGCACAACTGGCTGGAGTCATTATGGTGGTAAGTGTTATTGCTATTGCAGGTACTAACTTGGCCTTTGCACAATCATCTACACCATGTGGACTTCTTTTCGAGCCATACTGCACAACACCTCCATCCGTCGCAGCACCTGCGCCATTATGTGGAAATGTAGCATATTCATTCGTTGCATGCTGGCCTGACCTAGCTACAGCACAATTGTATGGAGTCTTTATGACGGCAGGTGTAATTGGTTTTACTGTATTATGTGCAGCCTTGTCTGGTAACCTTCGACATTAAACTCTGGGTGAAAAAGTGGTAGAGTGGACTATTATGTACAGCCATGTGATTGCGAAAGCAATATGATCCTATACCTTTAACTAGATTCTAAACCTGAATGGAAACAATATCTTCGCCGTCAAGATCCTTGCAACGAGTTTTACATACTTCCCAAATTGTTTTGCATAGTGGCTTTTTAGATTATTTATCTTCAAATAAATACTGGATCAAGACGTATCTTGATTCCATTTCACATATGTGAACATAGCATAAAACCCATTTTTGATCTTGTGTTGTAGGATACATAATCACTTGGTTACATCATTGTCATCATTTAGTTCAAAGGCTTTAGGAAATTGCGGAGGGTTTAACGGAAAACTTCTATTGATTTTCTTATCCATAATACTTTGCAACGTTTCAACCCAAAATCGCTTGGACTCGGACTGACTGTCAGTTGAAAAACCTTTCGGACCCGCTTTCACCATAGGCTCGAGTCTTACATTACCCAAACTTTTGGATTCAGATTAGCAGAAGTCTGACACATTATTGATTTCAAAAATTTTGAATGACTCTATTTCGTTGAATTATTTTGAGAAGGAATTTTAGAAGAATATTTATTTGAGGGTTGAATTCAAGTTAACGCATGCATGATTCTGAGCCTGATACTTTTCCGCAAAAAAATAAAAGAGAACAATTCTGCGAATTATTAGAAAAAATCGGAGTAAAAGCAGAACCTAAACTAATTGATGCAGAGGAAGTTGAAAAGGGTGAATATCATTCCAAGCATTTGACATTTTCGTCTGGTATGGTTACAAACCATGGTTGCGTTGAAATTAAAGGTACTAACATAGACATTGTACAACTAATCCAAAAGGGTTGAAATGACACAAGATTTAAATCCATTTCCATGGGGCGCGCAGGATAGATATCAAGCGCACTTTATTGTGAAAAGCAAAGGTTTGGTAGCTGGTGACGATTTTCCGGCTATAACGGAGCTTAAGACTGAGGGACATTTTGGTGCAAAAAAAGTTGTTGGAGTAACATGGTTGGGAGGCAATATTGCACGGGTTCTAAACTCTGATGATCAGCTCACAAGTATGATCTTGAAACTTCCATACAAAGATACTAAGATATGGGTGGAGCCAACAAAAAGTGGGATTAGGATTCACGGCAAGTGGAAAAGCGGTTACGAATTGGGAATAACCAAGGAATTATTTGATGTATATGACCGCATTGCCTCTCATATTAAGAGAATATTATGACCATTTACGAGTGACTTGGAGACCTAAGCACAAGAACTCGTTAAAGAAACAGAACTTCTGTAATGATGATTTACCATATTGCTAGCCGTAAATTTGAATCAATTCTTGTTGTAACTTCTATGAGCCGTTGCCGATGGTAAATAACTGGCGTTGTTCGATAAGCATCTCGGCAAGTCTTGGGTCTTGGCAGGCAATTGCCTGAGAATAGTTTATGTTAGTTTTACATTGATTTTCTATGTCGACCAGATGTAATCTACAGCTGGTCAGATTCTTTGAAATTTTTGTCATGTAACAGGTATTAACATAACCCTCTATTACCCTGTTAAGATCTCTAGTCTCCTGGGAGATTGGCTTGTTTGAAATGAGTATCTGTGTTGATATTATGTGATAAATTCCTAAAACCATCAATATTGCTGTCACTACTAGTAGTACAAAACTAAGTTTTATCTTCATACCATCTCTTTATCATGTCTTACTTTTAACGCACAGTTTGTCCAATTTAGTTTTGAACAGAGAATGCTTGTGTTTACCGTAACGTGTTGCTTTAATCCAGTATTCTTTTGTGGCATTAACATTTAACTCCTTTTTTCATTAATCTAACAGAGATTTGTATCCGAAAATTTCAATGCAAATCATGGAGCTTTTTATAAGCCCCCTCCATTTTATAATCACAGTCTGTTTTGTGTTTTGGTAGCTTTTCAAGGCACAAATCACAATAAACTTGAGTTGTTGGTCTGTGACAATGAACACAAACAAGCGCCTTACATTTAGGACAATGAACTTTATCGTAACTTCCACAGAATAAACAGCTAGTTGCTGTTACCACTTGACATGCCACTCCTGCGTTTCTTTCATATCATCTGATTTGAGCTGACACCCATTTTAAATTTGGTATGTTACTCAACTTTCCCCATCTTTTCAATCATCTAGCAATTTGAAATACGAAGGTATATCCATGTTTACTAACGAGAATTGTGTTAGAAGAGCCTGCAGTATCATAAAAAAACATTTTTAGGATAAAATACCTTTTATAGACCAAGTACGTCTTTAGGAAAAGATGTCAGAAACATTGGGGACAGATACTCACAAAGGACAAAGGAGACCCAATTTGATTCCTATAGGAATAGCTATATTGATGATTGTCCCACTCATAGACTGCTTTGTAATCAATGCACAGGCAGGGGGTTATGCTGGAGGAAACGGCTATCCTTGGTCCACCTTGGAGGATCTTGCGGTGATGGAAGCTGGAGTTCTAGTAGCTTACTTTGTCTTCATATGGAGATCTGCAACACGCGGATACGCCTATAAAAACTGGGCCCAAGGTTCTTCTTCTGGTCCGTCGTTTTGAAGTTATCTTTGACAAATTATTAAATCCAAAATTATTTCATTTAGGGATTCATATAAACAGAGCCATAAAGTAGAATAAAGATTGAATGGTAAATCCTAAAAGAGAGAATCTTGCATTCAATTTTTGTGATGACACCAACTTAAATCACAAGAAAATTCTACTGTTGCGGTGTTTTGTATCAGGAAAAGATGCGGCTAGCAGAGGATAGAAGATAAAACAGAAAGGTCAGCCATGACGCCTTGATTGCAGTCAAGGACTAGTCTACCCAAGGTCGTGGGCGGAGGTGGAGTGCCAGAAGCATAGGTTGTACCCAAGTTAAGAGAGGGTACAAACAGATATCTTTGTTTAGTTTATTTCCAGAAGAAGGTCGTACGAATAATTTATTAGAATACCCTCCCTAGTTCATTGATTGCAAAAGTTTCGAAAAGCTGTGTTCATAGGAATAGGCATGTTGTTGACAGGATGTATAGCTTGGACATTGCCCCTATCTGCAGATAAGACACTGGTTTATTTGAGTTATTCATGTAAACCCGGAACAGAAAACTTGTATCTAAAACAACATGGATTGACTTGCTCTTCCCTAAATGAGCTCACTTATCTTGTGTATGCATTACTTGTAGTAGGATTTGCAACTATGGTAGCGGGTGCATTTTTGTATAGAAGATCCTTACGAGGTAACCAAAACCTTCCCCGATCTTAACCTTGGCTATTTTTTGGTCCACTGTATCAGTAAAATTAGTCCACGCTCGTTGTTTCACAAACACTAGAGCCTACCTGCAATCAGGAGGTAAATTCCCGTAATAAGATAATTCGTCTCTAGCTGGTAACCATTCAAGTCGTCAAGAACTGTATATGTAAAATAGTAAATTACAACTTATAATCATTCTTGGAATTTATAGGACGCATGTGAATTTCACTGCTTTACTAGAACATCATTAACTGCTGTTTCCCATCAAAAGACTAGGCCCAGTTTTTATAGGCGTATCCGCGTGTTGCAGATCTCCATATGAAGACAAAGTAAGCTACTAGAACTCCAGCTTCCATCACCGCAAGATCCTCCAAGGTGGACCAAGGATAGCCG
>JBOGQX010000044.1:0-12017 GCA_050749285.1 Nitrosotalea sp.
ACAACCATCTAACGGCATTATATGGAGAATCAGCTGTATGTGGCGATCACATGTGTGCCCCAGGTGAATGGGACAAACTGCAAGCTTCACTTACTGCAGCACAGCTAGGTCACCAGGGAGGAAGAAACGCAACACAAACAGGTGTGCCATCCTCAACATCAGCTTCATCTAATTATGTACCAACTGGAGCAACACCTAAGGTCTGTGACGCAGTCAAGAACCTGCTAGCTAGTGCTGGTGTGTCGTCTGATGTTATTAGTAAAGTAATGGCCGATCTTAGCTGCAGTTAAAGGTAGAAATCTTCTTTTCTTTTTAAATCAATAATTCTATCTAAAGACATGGAAAGAGACACACATACGGACGAACAAATAAAAAAATTCTACACCTTGAAAAACATCGCAGTAGTAGGGATGTCAAAAAATCCAGAAAAAGCGGCTCATTATGTACCAAAATATCTCTTGGAAAAAGGATTTAATATCATTCCAGTGAATCCTACAACTACAGAAATTCTCAGAACAAAATGTTATCCTACATTACTTGATATTCCGCTGGAAATAGATATTGTTGATGTATTTAGGCCATCAGATCAGGTAACATCAGTTATTGAAGAGGCAATTAAGATAAAACCAAAGGTGATTTGGCTTCAAGAGGGAATTCACAATCCAGAAGCAGAATCACTGGCACAAAAAGCAGGAATAGAAGTTGTCTTTAATAGATGCATGCTAGCAGAGCATCAACGCTTGTTCTAAGACATGACTGAGGATTTTCTAAAATTACATGATGATATTTTAGATCTAATAAAATTATATGAACAAAAAAATGTTCTAGTCAAGATGCAGTCAGATCCCGATTCTGATACAATTAAGATATATGGTGAGAAAGCCAGTGTGCTTCAGCGGGCAAAAATCGGACTTGAAGAAGTCACAGAGTTGGCTTATTCCACCGCAGAACATCATCCATATTGGAATCTACTGTATAATGGTTCACAAATACTCAAAACTATTTTGGAAAAGTGGAATGAAACATTGACTGAAGAAGAGCTTAAGGAAATTAATTGGTACGCCGATGAAATAAAAAATTCACTTAACAATGTTTCAACTAATCAACACACTGAATAATCTGCAACAGAGATAAATAGTAAAGACTGTCAGATGACTTCATGCCAATAAAAATTGGCCTTATCGGTAAAACAAACACAGGGAAGACCACTTTTTTCAATGCAGCTACACTTGCTGGTGGCGAAGTCTCAACTTATCCATTTACCACCAAAAAACCTGAACATGCCACAGGTAATGCAATCACTCCTTGTGTTCATACAGAATTTAATGTACAAGACCATCCGCAAAACTCGAAATGTGTTGATGGTTGGCGTTTCATTCCAATTGAGTTAATCGATCTACCGGGACTCATAAAGGGAGCTTGGTCCGGGAAGGGATTGGGAAACCAATTTCTTTCTGTGGCTACACAATCTGATGCCCTCTTGCACATTGTAGACGTTTCAGGTAGTATTGATGCTGAAGGCCATGTTACTGATATAGGAAAAGGAGACCCCATTGCTGACGTTTCAGACATTGAGGAAGAGATGATAATGTGGTATCTCAAACTATTGGAAGGAAATAGAGACAAGATTTCAAAACTTGTTAATTCTGAGATTGAACCAGTTGTTGCTATAACGGATGTTTTTCGAGGTATAGGTGTTAAGGAAAATCATGTAAAAGAGGCATTACGAGTAGTAGGTCTTGATGACAAACATTTTGATAACTTTGATATGCAAGATAGTAAAAAATTTGCGGCACATTTGAGAAAGATTTCTAAACCAACATTGATAGTTGCAAACAAGATTGACCTTTCTGGGGCTGACAAGAATTTTGACAGATTGCGGGAAAAATATGTTGATACAATAATTATTCCAGCTAGTGCTGACAGTGAGCTCTCGCTTAGACGTGCAGAGCAAAAAGGACTCATAAAATATGTTCCTGGTTCAGAACAATTTGAAATTCTCCATAATGAGCAACTAAACAAGAAACAGACTGAAGCTCTTGATTTCATTACCCGCGGAATTCTGGGCGAATACATGAGAACAGGCGTACAATTTGCAATTAATGTAACCGTCTTTAAATTACTAAAGATGAACTCTGTCTATCCTGTTGCAATACCAGAAAAACTTTCTGACAAAAAGGGAAGAATCCTGCCAGATCTTATACTGCTAAAAGATGGTGCCACAATAGAAGATTTAGCAAAAGAAATTCATTCTGATCTTACAAAAGGACTGCTCTATGCAAAAGATGTACGACATGGAGTAAGATTGCCGGTAACTTATCAGTTACGAGACAGAGATGTAGTCTCTCTAGTTAGTGCACAAACCAAAAAATCCTAGCTTTCAGCACCTATTTTTTCTTGTTTCATCCAAAGCGTTCTAGTTTTGTGGTCTATTAAGGCAACTCCCAAGTCTAAAATCTCTTTTCTTATTTTATCTGCTTCTTGAAACTTTTTTTGATTTCGTAACAAATTACGCCTTTGGATGAGGTCATTGATTTTCATTTTCTCTTCTTCCGTTACCAGAGGAATTTGAAGACCTAATACTTTTATCATATATTCGAACACTGGTAATACTGTTTTGGCAATTGAATTTGTAAGATGTTCTGATGCTGCAAGTTGGTTTATTGTTTTTACAAGCTTAAAGAATTCACCGATTGCAAGGGGAGTATTAAAATCAGAATTTAGTGCATCTTTGAATCCCTGAATTGTATCTTTGAGTACATCATCAATGAGTTTAATCTCTTCAATTTTAGATGGATTGTCATCTGATAATATCAATTCAAAGTAGCAATTTTCAACTTGGCGCCACTTTGTTATCGCCTCTTTTAGTAAATCTTCGGAATAGTCTATTGGTTTTGAATAGTGTCCTGAGAGACAAAAAAGTCTGATTATGTTTGCTCCCCACCTTTTTAGAACGAACTCTACTGATTTTGTGTTGCCTAAAGATTTTGACATCTTCTCACCATTTGTGGTGACCATGCCAACATGCATCCAAATCTTGGCAAAATTCTTCCCTGAATAAGACTCTGATTGGGCTATCTCGTTTTCATGATGTGGAAAGATAAGATCTCTTCCGCCACCGTGAATTTCAAAATCAGGTCCAAGATACTTTAGGCTCATGGCAGAGCATTCTATGTGCCAGCCAGGTCTGCCTTTACCCCATGGGCTTGACCAGTTGGGTTCATCATCTTCAAATTTCCACAATGCAAAATCTAGCGGATCTTTTTTTGTTTCATCCACCTCTACTCTTGCACCTGAAATTAATTCATCAACTTTTTTCTTTGAAAGTTTTCCATAATCTTTGAATTTTGATACTGAAAAGTAGACGCCATTTTTTGAGATATAGGCAATATTCTTACCAATTAGGGCATTTATCAAATCAATCATATCAGAAATGTGTTCAGTTGCCTTGGGGTAAGAGTCTGCGCGCTTGACATTAAGTTTGTCGAATTCATCAAAATAACTTTCAATGTATTTGGAACTTATTTCATTAGAGGCTACATTTTCAGCTTTTGCACGATTAATTATTTTATCATCGACATCGGTAAAATTCTGTATGAATTTGACTCTAACTCCCTCTGATTCTAAAAATCTGCGAAGTGAGTCAAATACAATTATGGTTCTGGCATGACCTATGTGACTTTCATCATATACTGTAACCCCACATACATAGATTCGAACCTGACCCGAGATGTCAAGTTCCTTTTCCATTACGGATAGTGTGTCAAAGATTCGCAACCCATATCATCTCATAAAATACATGATTTTGGTGTTATTCTCTTGTGCTCGCTTCTTTCATGCATCTGGTAAATCTTATCCACGTCAGAGATTGGCAAAGTTGTGATCTTTGCTGTTTCTTCAAGTGATAATCCTTTGTCAATCATGCAATAGAGAATAGAGTCAATTTCATCATATCCTATTCCTATCTCGACTTCAGCTAAATGACCTTCCCATAAGCGTGGACCGCTTGGCTTTGAGATGATGTTGCTTGGAACATTAAGAAATTTTGCAAATTCTCGAATTTGAGTTTTGTACAATGAAACTAGAGGTAACAGGTCTGCGGCGCCATCGCCGTATTTTGTAAAATAGCCAATCAAAAACTCACTTCTATCCGCTGCCCCGAGAACCAGATAATTTCTTGCATTGGCATAATAATAGAGAATATTCGATCTTATTCTAGCACCAAGATTTCCAAATGCTAGCGGATTTGGCTCCAAATATTTTGAATATTCTTTGTGAACAAATCCAATATCTATCAATTTGTATTCGAGGTGCAAGCTATCGACAATTTTTATTGCATCTTCAGTATCTGTCTGAGGTGTAATTTTTGAATCTGGCATTATCAAAGTAAGTGTTTTTTCCCGCACAAATTTTGTACAAAGCATTGCCAGTACAGCCGAATCTATTCCGCCACTAAGGCCAAAAATTACACCTTGAGATTTTTTAGCTGTAATTTCATCTACAAGAAAAGAACCAATTTTGTTTTGTATGGAACTGTAATCTTTTTTTGTGATTTCATCTACCATCTGACGGTTCAACGTTTTTTAAAACGATCCTAAAGAATTAAACTTATCACACATCTAGGTAGATGCCATCTTTTTTTACATCTACTTTGTAGGTTTGCAGTTTTACCCCTTTGATATAATCTACAAGTTCGCCAGTCTTGATGTTGTAATGCCAGAAATGAAGTGGGCATTCAACTATGTCCCCTTCCAATTTGCCTAGAGCAATAGACCCATCCTGATGAACACAAATAGAATCAAGAGCATGAAATCCATTCTGATTGAATATGGCAATGCGTTTGCCATCTACATTGAATTCTTTACCTTTTCCCGGAGCAATCTCCTCTTTTTCAGCAATCTTTTTCCAAGCCATCTTTTTTTTAAAACAGTGCCATCTAATATTTAGATTATCATTTGTGATAGTATTTTATACCCCTATAATTTCACAAGCACTGTGAGTCAGATAAAAGATCCTAGTCTAGCAGAAAAAGGAAAGATGTCATATGAATGGGCACGAGATCACATGAAGATCCTTACTAATACTATTAATCGCTTAAAAAAATCACAACCTCTCAAAGGTATAAGATTAGGGATTTGTCTACACATAACCAAAGAAACATCAGTTTTGTTAATGGGGGCAAAAGCGCTTGGTGCAGATGTAAGTGCATGTGGCGCAAATCCTCTTTCAACCCAGGATGATATTGCAGCATTTTTGGCAGAAAATGGGATTCATATCTATGCTTGGGAGGGGCAAACTCCTGAAGAATATGATTGGTGCATAGAGCAGATGCTCAGCCATAAGCCACAGATTCTCACAGATGATGGTTCAGATTGTCATAGCAAAGTTCATGGAAGTTCCAAGTTTTCTTCATGGAAAATTTTGGGCGGCACTGAAGAAACCACAACTGGAGTAATTAGACTCAAGGCCCTTGCAATGCAAAAAAAACTCAAGTATCCTGTAATTGCTGTTAATGACGCATACACCAAACACATGTTTGATAACAGATATGGAACAGGACAAAGCACAATTGATGGCTATTTTAGATCAATGAATCTTCTCTTTGCAGGAAAAAGAGTTGTTGTTGCAGGGTACGGCTGGGTAGGAAAAGGAGTTTCTTCCAGGTCTAATGGACTCGGTGCTAAAGTACATGTAACTGAAGTCGATCCGGTAAGAGCACTTGAGGCACACATGGATGGTTATGAGGTACTGCCAATTGCTGAAGCTGCAAAGATAGGTGATATATTCATCACTGCTACTGGTCAAACAGGTGTCATAAGAAAAGAACATATTCTTAATATGAAAGATGGTGCAGTTCTTGGAAATGTAGGACATTTTGATGTTGAAGTTGATGCAAAATTTCTTCTCAATGAATCCAAATCTGTAAGAGAGGTACGTCCAAACTTGGATGAATGCGTGCTCAAGAATGGAAAGCGCGTTTATCTCATTGGCAAAGGAAGAATAGCTAATTTAGTTGCTGCAGAAGGACATCCGCCTGAAGTAATGGCACAATCATTTTCTAATCAATTATTATCTATGATCTATATTGCAAAGAATCACAAAAAGATAGGAAAGAAAGTCATTACGGTACCTGCTGAAATAGACAAACAAATTGCAATAGATGCACTTGTGGCAATGGAGGTAAAAATTGACAAACCTACTGCAGCTCAAATAAAATACGCGAAAAGTTGGGCATAGCTTAAATCACACTCAAACTTTATTCAAATAATGAAAAAGGCAGTCATTACAAGTGCATTGCCATATGCTAACGGAGAAATACATCTAGGTCATGTGGCATCAACCTATCTTCCTGCAGACATTACCACACGATTTTTAAAACTAAATGGAGTTGAGGCATATTACATCTGTGCTTCGGATGATTACGGTACACCTATCTTAATACAAGCAGAAAGAGAAAAAAAAACACCTGAAGAATATGTGCGATTTTGGAACAAAAGAGATGCCGAAGATTTTGCCGCTTTTGGAATAAATTTTGATTTTTTTTACAGGACAAGCTCTCCTGAGAATGTTACTTTTGTGCAAGACACATTCAAAAAGTTAATGCAGAATGGACACATATACGAGAAGGAAATTATCCAGTTTTACTGTAAAATTGACAAGAAATTCTTGCCAGACAGATATGTGATAGGTAGGTGTCCTTACTGCAAGGCCGAAGACCAATATTCTGACCTTTGTGAAAAGTGTGGTAGAGTACCTCAAGAAATAGAGGATCCTAAATGTTCAATTTGTAAGACTCCGCCCATCAAAGAAAAAACAAAACACTACTTTTTCAAACTCACAAACTTTGTAAGTGAATTAAATCGATGGTTAGATGCAGACTCCAATCTCCAACGAGACGTAAAAAAATACGTTCAAAATTGGATAAAGGATGGCTTGATGGATTGGGACATTACGCGAGATATAACATGGGGTGTACCCATACCGCTCGACGAAGCCAACGGTAAGGTCTTTTACGGTTGGTTTGATAATCATCTTGCATACATTTCTTCAACAATCAAATTCCTAAATGACAAAGGAATAGATGGCAAAGAATTTTGGAACTCTGCTGATATTTACCACTTTATCGGTAAAGACATTGTTTATCACCACTACTTATTTTTGCCAGCCATGAGAATTGGCATAAAAGAAGAATACAAACTTCCAGACTATATTCCCACCCGAGGTCATTTGATGCTGCAATCCAAAAAAATTTCAAAAAGTCGTAATTGGTATATTGGCCTCAAAGACTTCCTGAGTCTCTATCCTGCAGATTATCTGAGGTTTTACCTTACTCTTATCACTCCATACAGCCAAGACGATCTTAATTTCGATTGGGATGAATTTGCATCTAGGATAAATTCCGAACTTATAGGCAATATAGGTAACTTTGTGAACCGTGCTCTGGGATTCACTCAAAAGAGTTTGTCAGGGATAGTGCCATCAACAAATGATCTTGATGAAAGTGACAAGGACGCTCAAGAGAAAATAAAGATTTTTTCAAAAGAGTTGACTCCGTTGATGGAAGAGAATAGCTTGGACAAGGCCATCAAAAAAATTATCGAATTCTCTGCATATTTCAATCAATACTTTCAGAAAAAAGAGCCTTGGAAGGGGGCAAAAGATGCCAATAACTGTATATTTGTTTCTGTAAATGCAGTCTGCAGCCTTGCAATTTCTCTTTATCCATTTTTACCTGAATCATCTCAGAGAATTTGGTCTCAACTTAACATGAATGGTACCATCTCAAATCAAATGTGGAATTCAATATCTGACATTGCGATAACGCCGGGGCATAAGATAGGTATGGCCTCTCCACTTTTCAAAAAAGTTGAGATGTCTGATATTCAAACTTACAAATCAAGACTTGGTCAATAATGTCATTAGAATGGATTTCAAGAGACGGCAAGCTAATACTCAGTGCTAGAATAGTTAGAACATTTTCATATGGATTTCTAAGCGTTATTTTAGCAATTTATCTGCAATTAATTGGATTCAACGAAATTCTAATTGGATTTGTTCTCACTGCAACATTGGTAAACAGTGTAATCTTCAATATTGTTTCAAGTGCATATGCTGACAAGATAGGGCGCAGGAAATTTTTGATCCTTTATGCAGTCCTGATGATAATTTCAGCAGTAATCTTCTTCTTGACCAGCAACTATGTAGCACTAATTATAGCCGCACTTATTGGAACAATTAACGTTACAGGTTCGGAAGTAGGGGCTTTCTTATCACTTGAACAAGCAATTTTACCTCAAACAGTAAGTGACGTGAAGAAGAGAACCTCAATTTTTGCTATCTATAATACAGTGGGAACATTTGCAATGGCAGGCGGCGTACTTCTTTCGGGTCTTCCACACATTTTTTCAGAGCAATTTGGGCTAGATCAAATTAATTCCATTAAGATTCTCTTTCTAGTGTATGCTGCTTGTGCTGTAGGCACTATGATCATTTATCTTGTATTATCGCCCAAGATTGAGACTCAATCTAAGAACCAAGGAAACAATTCATCACTTCGTGACCTCTCTCCAAAATCTCGCAATATAATTACAAAAATGTCTTCATTATTTGCAGTTGATTCCTTTGCAGGAGGCTTTGTGATACAAAGCATCGTCTCATTTTGGTTCTACACCAAGTTTGGGGCTGATCTGTCTACATTATCTTACATCTTTACGATAGCGGGTGTACTTACTGCACTATCCTATATGTTTGCAACAAAGATTGCATCAAAAATTGGTCTTGTCAGTACGATGGTCTATACTCATATCCCATCTAACATCCTTCTAATATTGGTCCCATTTGCACCAAGCTTACCACTTGCTATTGGGTTATACTTTGCAAGAATGAGTTTATCACAGATGGATGTACCTACACGTCAATCATACTTGATGGCAGTAGTAAACGAAAACGAGCGTGTTGCAGCAGCTGGTATTACTAATACATCAAGAAACATAGCTCAGGCAATTAGTCCGTCTATCACAGGGGCGATATTAAGCTCGCTTGCGCTATCTGCCCCTTTTGTAATTGGCGGTGTGCTAAAGATAGCATATGACATTGGGATATTCCTAAGCTTTAAGAAAATGAAACCTCCAGAAGAGACTTAGCGCTTAGATTTGCTCACCTTTTCCAAAAATGCAAGAATCCCAGTGTAATCAAGTTCACCGTATCCTTTTTTGATTGCCTTTTGATATATTTTATTTGCAAGTTTGGCAGTAGGTAAATTTGCCCCAAATTTTCTTGCTGTATAATTTATCTCACTCAAATCCTTTTGCATCATACTTAAAAAGAAACTAGGCTCAAAAATTCCTCTTGCCATTTTAGGACCTTTGTTGACACTCATTCCAGTTTTAAAATAAGTTGAATTAAGAACCTCCAAGAAAATCAAAGGTTCTAAACCTGCTCTTTTTGCAAATATGATTCCTTCAGAGATACCAAGTGCCAAGATTGCAATCTGTAAGTTCATTGCTAATTTCATCGCGTCCCCCGAACCGTTGTCTCCAAGGTAAAATGTTCTCTCACCAATAGAATCAAAGACAGGTTTGCATCTTTCATAAATTGACTTTTTACCGCCTATCATCACTACTAATTGGCCTTTTTCTGCTAAACTAGGACCTCCCATGACAGGACTGTCAATCATAGGAATTCTATATTTTTGAAATCTCGCTGATATTTTTTTTGATGAAATCGGGTTTATTGTGCTCATATCAGCTACCATGAGATTTTCATGTTTGCCACGCACAATTCCATCTTTTCCAAAAGATACCAATTCAACTGCCTTGGTATCCTTTACTATTGTTATTACAAGATCAGAGTTCTCTGCCACTTTTTTTGGAGAATCAGCTATTTGCGCGCCTAATTTTCTTAAAGACTCTGCTTTATTCAGTGTTCGATTGTAGGCAATTAATTCATGTCCTGTACTGAGAAGGCGAGTTGCAATTGCTTTTCCCATTAACCCAGTACCAATTATTCCTACTTTCATCACAAGACAATTTTCATAATGGTATTTCTTTCTATTGTGGTGTACTAGGCAACAAGCGATTTGAACTTCTCATCACTTCGTAAGGGATCAAAGTCTTTATCGCCTGCAGCTTTTGATGCAAATTGGGAGTCCGCAATTATTGCGCGCTCAAGCAGCGAAATGGCTTCTTCAGTCTTATTTTGTAGAGATTTGCTTGAGGCTTTGTGATAGAGTGTACTTGCATGATCAGGATCTTGTGACAAAATTTTATCATAACAAGTAATGGCCTCATCATATCTTCGGAGATAATGAAGTGACAAGCCCTTGTTTAGAAGGCAAATAATATGATTTGGTTGTATCTTTAAAGCTGCATCATATATGGAAATGGCATCATCATACTTGCCAAGTTTTCCTAGTGCATTTCCTTTTCCTATTAATGCCCTGATGTGAATAGGTTCTACTAATAGGACTTTGTCAAAGTAAAAAATTGCATCACGCGGTTTGCCACGTTTTGCGTGACCTACTCCTATATCATAAATATATTCTAGATTTATCTCCTGATCATCTGATGAAAAATGGGCAACTTCTTTCACAGGAGTATGTATTGCTACCTCTTTGATAAATACTATTACGACTCAAATAATGGGCAAACTGATATTGCTCTGCTATGTAATCCATCGTACCTATGGAAAAGGTTAGGCATGTCCTATTTGTCCTCAATGTGGTTCAAAAAAATTCGATAGAATTAAAGCGAAAGAGACCATTGTCAAATGTGCCAAATGCGGTAAGGAATTGATAATCTGACTTCCTTTTATGAAACTGCAACTTTCAGGATTTAATATTTAGCCATATTTTTTAAGTAATATGGTACATTCGTATCAAGCAATCAAATAATACTGGTAGGATAGAAGAAAAATTATGGAAAATCTCCTTACAAGCGACGAAATAGATTGGCTTTGTAAATTCCTAGAAGGAAAAGGTAGTAACAACGAAATCATTATGAAAATAGTAACTATTACTACCAAATTACAAAAGATGAAAAGGAAATGAAAACTTTACATCTACATTTTTATTGCTATTATTTTTAAGGGTTCAGCATGGCAAGAACTTGGAAAGATGCTGACGTTAGTTTAGATCCAGTAAAAAATCAAACTATAGCAGTTTTAGGTTATGGTATTCAAGGAAATGCGCAAGCAAACAACCTGAAGGATTCAGGTCTTAATGTAATTGTAGGCCTACAAGAATCTGGTTCTAGCTGGAAAAAAGCAAAAGATGATGGACACCAAGTCATGACAATACCCAAGGCATGTGAGAAAGCCGACATTATACACGTGCTGATACCGGACATGGTGCAAGCTCAAGTATACAAAGAACAGATTGAATCATACGTCAAAACGGGAAAGGCATTATCGTTTTCACATGCTGCTGCAATACACTGGGGATGGATTGTACCACCAAAAGATGTTGATGTAATAATGGTAGCACCAAAAGGACCTGGATCAAAGGTACGAGAAACATACCAACAAGGTTTCGGAACTCCATCAATTGTGGCAGTTTATCAAGATTATACAAAGAAAGCTTGGGATAGAACACTTGCCATTGCAAAAGGAATTGGTAGCACAAGAGCAGGAGTAATTGAAACCACCTTCAAGGAAGAAGTTGAAACCGATTGGTTCGGAGAACAGGTAGACCTCTGTGGTGGTTCGGCATCGATGGTAATGAATGCGTTTGAGATACTAGTTGAGGCAGGATATCAACCAGAGATTGCTTACTTTGAGGTACTTCATGAACTCAAACTAATTGTAGACATGATTCAGCGATATGGAATAGCAGGAATGTATAGGCGAGTAAGTGAGACTGCAAGATATGGAGGCTTGACTCGAGGTCCGATGGTTATGGACAAGGATGTAAAAGAGAAGATGAAGAAAGCATTGAAAATGATTCAAGACGGTACATTTAACCAAGAATGGACAAGCGATTACAAAAAGAATGGCAAGAATGCATTTGATAGATACATGAA
>JBOGQX010000045.1:0-7506 GCA_050749285.1 Nitrosotalea sp.
ATACACTATCTTTATGGATATGGAATGTATTTGATACCAATTCCATCTACTCCAACAACTTGAAAGTTATAATCTTGAAGAAGACAGTGAGCCGTAGTTTGTTTCATCCATGGGAAATCATCCAAAACTATCCTTGATTGATTATCATAACCTACTGCAAGCGGCATGCCTACACAAAATACTGTTAATCCATAGAATCCCGTCTGATTACTTGTCTTGACAAAATATACTTCTGTACTATTTCCAATTGGAATCACTGGAGGCTCTCCCCAAGTTATGATGCTTTTTGCTGGTTGGATTGATGAATACTCGTATTTTGCTGGTTGATGTGCTGAAGCCTCAAAAATTGCCAAGCTTGCATTTTTTTCATTATTGGGATTTGAATAATTCACACATATCTTGCCAAGCGAGTTTGCTGGCATGTACAGGACTGGGACGAAACCTTCTTTCAACTCGTATGGAGTATCACATGGCATAAAGGAAGCAGGCAATGTGAGATTTTCCGATAAAGTAGAATGTGTGGCATTTCCTGATGGGATCATGACTGTACTGATGACTCCAATCAAAGTTCCCCAACCACGTTCAACAAGCTTTTGTGCTGTTTGTGGTATGACACATGCAGGGGAACCATCCTCTGTCTTGATGATTAGTTGAAGTCCTTGTAAACACTGAACATCTTTTGATTGTATTCCTGACTTGACTTGTTTTAGAGGAGGTTGTACATAAGTCTGAGTGTATGCAATATTCGTTCCTATAATTTTCACATCCCAGTTTCCGTCAGTTGAATACCCATAAAATGGAAGCTGAATCAATAAAGTTCGCGAATTTGAATTGGTTTGGACTTGATTGAAATTTGCATTTTTCATGTCATGCATTATTGGAGTATCAGCCAATACTGTAAAATTAGCATCACGTCCATTTGATTTAGAATCAATTAGGTTTCGTGGCAACTTGATTCTAAGTGTTGCAGAAGATGTAGAATTTACAATATGTATCGTTATTGATTTCTCTAAAGGGTTTATGTCAACTTTATCTAAGGTGCCTGCAGATAATGCGTATTCTAGAGGATGGAATGTTCCATTTATTTCCAAGTAATACGGGGTAGCCTGATACATGAATCCGGTTCCATAGTATCCAATTTTTAGATCTGGACTAACATGAACAGTATAAAATCCAGTGGTCGCATTTTTGCCTTCTAGGACAAATGAATATGTAAATGAACCATTTGTATTAGCATTGAATTGATCAGATTTGTACAAAACCATTTGTGGATTATATATATCAACATGCAATCGTGTTCCGTAATTTGACAAAATATGATTGTCAATAATACCAGAAATTGTAATAGTGTCGTTATCAGCATACGCCGGACTATCCGCATTTACTACAATGTCATGGAGAGGACCTTCTGTACATGATTTTGTTCCATTTGGACCAACAATGCATGTTGCAGAGGCAAAGCCAATTCCCATGAATAATACTATTACTGTTGACCCCATAATTAAGAGATACACTAGTTTGATATTTCCCAAGTTTTTCATATCAACATATTTTCTATTTACAATGATCATATATTATTTTCCGATTCACCAAATTTTTCCAGATCTAGTTTTCATATTGATCTACTGTACAAAAATAGAAGATTCGTCAATTACATCAATACATAAAAAGTTGAAGAAATCTTTATTGGTAATTCTTAGGTTAGCCATCTCAAATCCTGTTTTCTCAAAATCATTGTATTATGATAATGCACCGAGATTGTATTACACCCGTACATGATACGAGTCTTCAAGCTTCCGTTTGGCAAATTTTCTTTAGATTTTTATTTAAAAATAAAAAGAGAAGATTGTTGTTGGTAGATTACCAACTTTGTGGACTCAGTGCGACATCTTGTAATGTTGTACCAGTTCCTGAAGGGGCCAGTATGCCATATGTGGTGTATGTGTTACAATTTGGGCATGTAGTGTTGTTAGTGTTGTAATTGCTATTTCCACTGATGTGTGATGAATCATAGCCTGTGTTACCATTGTTGTCTAGTACTACTGTCGGCGATGTCACTTTATCCGATGAGAAAGTGTCACTGCCATGACCTTTCACATATTCATCTTGGTACGATTGTAATTGGTAGATGTAGCCTATTTGAGGAGTATACGTAAGACTAGTACTGTACAACCATGATTGTTGACCCTTTGTAACCTCCACAACATATGATGGTGGATTTGCCAAATTAGTTGGTTCTATAGCAGATTGAACAGTGTATGTGGAACCTTGACTTACTGGAACAGATGACATACTTACGGTAGTGGGACTTTGCCATACTCCCCCACTCTTATAGAACATTGAATAGAACCAGTTAGTTTGTACTCCACCACCACCAATTCCCCAATCAACTTGGAAGAATGTGTATGGGTATGTAGCTCCAGTGGTGGCACCGTTGTAGTAAAAGTTCACAGGATTGTAGTAAAGCCCGTTGTAGGTAGTATTTGTTATTGAACCAGTTGGCATAGTCCATGTTGTCTCAAACCCGATAGATAACGGATCACTAGATTCCGAATATGTCCAATTGTTTGTTCCTTCCTGATAGAGTCCTGTGCTAGGACCAAGGATAGTTGGGAGCTCTTTTGGATGGACTATCTGACCTATCTCATAATGTATTGTCAGCGGATTTCCCTTGTCATCATGAGTCTTAAGAGGTGTTACCCACCCACCATTAGGTGTTCTAATGGCGTTTGCTGGCATTTGAGACTGTTGCGCATTGATATTTGGAAGTATTGTCATTGGAGATAACATTATCAATCCAATTATCAACGATGCCACAATTGTTGTAGTTGTTGATTTTTTGATGTTGATTTTTGTCATTGTAATCTCATTTCATAAAATAGTTAATAAGCCGCGCTCAGTCTCACTAGCTAGTCAGACTGAGTAATGCTTAAATCAGAAAAAGTTCTGGTCTTGCCAAAATTCTAAATGCCACTGGTCAAGATTCAAGTTGTATTATCTTCTTTTTCTATGTGCAAAAGCGATTCGATAGTACAATTCGTTACTTCAAATCTCAAGTTCATAGAACAAAGATCCCTATAGTCGATCTTATTAGTAAATCAATTACTCTTCAAATAATAAAACACAGAATCTGACAGCTTCCAACTATTTTGTTTTTATGGTATGCTCATGCAATTTCAATACCATATCAAACATTTCCTTTCCAGAATCAGTTAATTGGTACAGTTGATCTTTTCCATCAGTTTTACGTTCAACGTAGTTTTTGCTTTTTAGCCATTCCAGATATTTGATAAACGAACTCCAACTCGTTCTTGACACGAAGTGCAGATACGTCTTTTTTAGAGATCGGTTCTCATAAAACGCCCGTGCAAGACGCATAAGAACCTCCGTATTAGCTTTGAATGCTTTTTTCTTATTGGTATAATGTCTCATTTCTAAATATGTCATATTCTATAACTGCCATGTACAGTACAATCCATTTATCTATAAAGTGTTACGCATGTATTCTACGTAAACTATTGGATCGATCCTGTTCTAATTTTGGTTTTAATTTATTTTCTAAAAATAGATCGGTAATTATTTTTTGTAAATTACAGTAGAGTAAATGCGATCAAATTTAATTGAAACCAAGTAGACCAATGGGACCTGTCAGAAGGAACGCATATGGTATCATTCTATTTTCAGTCATAAGATACCTGCATTTCTAATCATGATAAAAACATATGCTATCTAACATATATTCTGATAAGCATATATACTGCTTGGCATATAGCCTGTATGGTACCATGATTGTAGGAAAACCTCCTGAGGATATAGTAGACAGGGCAGACGAGGTGGATAAGATAGTCAGTACCATGACAGACAAGAAATCTAATGTAAACTATGCCCTCATAGGACACAGGAGAATAGGAAAGTCAACAATTCTAGGTGAGGTAAGACGCCAGTTAGATGATAAAGTTATTGTAGCATACATTGATTTTGGAGAGTTTCGATACTCCCCAGTTGACCTTGCCCAGACACTAACTGAGAAACTAACCCAAGCATACTACGAAACCCTTCCTAGAACATCCAGGATTGCATCCAAGGTAACATCTGCACTGGTACAGCTAAAGGAGATAAAACGGCTTCGCGCAAGATTTGTAGCAGGTATAGATGAGCAAGGAGGCCCGACAATTGCGATAGACCCATACGTCAAGGAAAGAGAGGAAAATTATCTCAAGGCATTAAAAAACGTCTTTGATTATGCAAACAAGATATCGCAGGTCTCAGGCAAGCGGGTCGTAATAATAATAGACGAGTTTCAGTATATCATAGAATACAAAAAGTTTGAAGAACTGCAAAACATACTTGATGTTATACGAGCTATACTTGAGCGCAGAAAGAATGTCTCGTTTATAGTAAGTGGTTCGAGAATACACTATCTAAAAAATATACTTGCAGAGGGAGCTAGTCCGCTCTTTGGACATTTTGTCATAATGGAGATAAAGGAATTAACAAAAGATTATGCAGTAGAGTTGTTTTCCAAGTCACAGCCTGCTGCAGGCAAACGTGATGCACAACTGGCATTTGATCTTGTTGGAGGACATCCATTTTATCTTGTAATGTTATCTCAGGCCTACAAAAAAAATGAATCCTTGACAGATACCTATCAAAAACTGCTGACAAGTACTACTGGCGCACTATACATCTATGTCAATTATATCATAACAGAAGACCTGGGTTCTGATTACAAGAGCACGGCATACTGGAAGATACTTGTCTCACTTGGACCAGGTGAGAAGACAGTCTCTGAGATTGCAAAAGATGTATCTATTAAAATGACAAGCCTGCCCCGCTTTTTAACTACACTAATGGAATATGACCTAGTCCAAAAAATAGGGGGCAAGTATGGTATTACAGACAAGATAGTTCGGGACTTTTTTAGCAGATTTCAGGATATTCTCTGAGTTCTTGTTACGTGCTAAAATAGTATCACAAAAAGATTCAGTTGCTAATACTCTAGAATCAGTCATAATTGTCAATAAGAAAATCAAAAATAGGCCCCAATTCCAATTATAGATATTATTGAAAGATGCAGGGTTTTCATTTTCTAACCAATTTAACTCCCGTTCAAACTAGATGGAGTGTTATAAGCTACAGCATACGCCTCTGTAAAATGCTGTATTGTAACATCTCCCCATTCATCTCCTGCAATTATTGTGTATGTACCAACATTGAACGGTTGGTGTTGGCCGTTGTTATCAATAAATCCGCTTATCTCAAGATGTGTTTTCATATCAACTAATCCAGTACAGGAAAATAGGGTATCGCATTCTTGTGTCGCCTTGGTGCTTAGAGGCTGAAATGTGTAGCTCTTGATTAATTGTGGGCCAGGACATGGAATGTTTTGGTAGAGTATTAGTGATCTTACACCAGTCATATTTTGCTCAGAATAGTAACCCTTTAGGATCGTTATTCCAAACGGAAGACTAGAACACGGTCCTAGGGTCATATCATTACGTGACCAGCTGTCTGCTTTAGTAAGAATCAATGGCATGGAACTTGTATTGTTAAGAGAGATGTCTACACCTACTGATTGTGCTGGGTTTGCATATATAGAATCTGCAGAAAGAGAAAGTTTGAGTGAAGATGATGTTTGGTTATCTTCGCTAACTAGCAGTCTTATTTTTCCATAATAATCTTGTATTCCAGCTTGTGGATGTGTGTGATTGGTAAGCTCAGTTTCAGTATAGTTTTCTATGCATGGAATTCCCGGAATTTGGACGTTGAGTGGCTCGTAGGTGCCATCTGGAAACTTGATTTCGGAGCCAAAGTTTGTGTTTCCGCATGGAGCAATCCCTATGGAAGGTGGTCTTGGAAGGAACGTAAAGACTGCGTTGTGAAATATTTCCTGTACTCCTTCACCCCTGTAAGTTGTCATAGTATCATTTATTGTTGTGAAATGAAAAGTCTGATTTCCAATCTTTTCTATTCCACTATCATTTGAATTTATGACAGGAAAAATCTCATGTTGCACTTTTCCTGAAGGATTTTCAACTGGGAGTGACCAACCTTTATTTACTAATTTATCAACACTTTCTTGTTTTACACATGCTGGAGAAAGATCTTCGGCCCTAATTATGTGAACAAGATTGTCGTTACACTTTACATTTTGAGCAGAGATTCCTGATTTGAATTGCGTTAAGGGGGAAGGTAGATTAGGTGCTTTGGCAAGCGAAATACCAGAAGCATTTTCTCTTACGTCAAAACTGCTTCCTAAAGAGGGTTCAGTAAACAGTACTGTTTGTATTCCAAGGTTCACCGAACTAGACATGTTGACATTCACAAAATAAGTTCCAGAACTCTTGGGAACAAAATCCCATGATAGCGGAACCTTACTGTAACATGCAGGTATTGTGATTTGTTTTGTATCGTTGAAGACCGGCTTGGTGTTATTTTCTGTTTTAATGGTAAAATTCAGGATTGCGTATTTTATTACTGGCAGGTAGTTTTCTGCAACAAAGTTTATGTGAATTTTATCTCCCAACCCAAAAGTATCATTACGAGTTCCCGAAGCACTTTGAAAGTCAAAAACACGTCCATCTGCAGGGGTAGAAATTGGTGGTGGCTCAAAAGGTAGAGTCGGCATAGGAATCATAGGACGGGCATCACAATCATTGTTTAGTGCAAATGAATGTGGTTGGATTTGATAATATCCATTTTCTTGATTGATATATAGAAAGACCCTATCTCCTACGTTAAATGTTGGATCTTGCCCAAAGTAAATTCCCTTGGCATATCCATATACTGTAATTAGTTTGGCGGCTTGCGGATTCTTGTAATACTGCTCTATCTCTATGTCGTATCTTGTTTGGTTTGGAGACTGAGATGGATTGCTGGTTGTTGTAGGTACTTGAGACAAGGAGATAACTTTTCCAACAAGAACAAGCTGGCTATTGTTATAAAAATCCAATAATGGTTGTTCTGCATATGCTGCGCTGACACTAAATGCTAAAACTGATATGCTTGCAATTATTGAAAGATGCAGAGTTTTCATTTTTTCACTATTGAATGATCCTAAGGAAGTGCCATTTCCTTGTAGCTCATGCCAGATACCTCAACTAAAGTGATCTGGTATGGTGCTCCTAATACACAAGAATGATTCTGCATGTATGCTAAACCCATTGAGAAATCTGATGAATTTACTTGATCTGCACCATAGCCAACAGCAAGCGGATAACGGAAACAGAGGGGTTTCAGTATTGATTCATCATAGAATCCAGTGGCGTTGGTAAGTGGTTTTATTATGTAGGTAACTGTAAAGTTTGAACCTATTGGGAAATTTGTCAGATCAACCGTTTGCGGTACAACTGTAATCTGAAATGAATTTGTATAATCTTTTCCAGAACTTATGCTATATTGATTAGCATCTCCATGAAAATTTAAATCATCTATTGGAAGACTTGAAGTAAAATTAGCTATTCGAGACCAAGCGGGTCCATTGGGATTGGAATTATAATCGTAATC
>JBOGQX010000046.1:0-13995 GCA_050749285.1 Nitrosotalea sp.
TTTTGGATGATTTCCCATGGATGAAACAAACTACGGCTCACTGTCTTCTTCAAGATTATAACTTTCAAGTTGTTGGAGTAGATGGAATTGGTATCAAATACATTCCATATCCATAAAGATAGTGTATAAAAAATGAAAACTCTACGAATCTTAAGACTGTTGCTTTTTCTTGTACCGTCTGTAATCCTCATTGGATTTGGACTTTGGATTATAGTGTTCAATATTGAAAACTATTCTCAAGATATTGAGGAAATCAATAATCATAAAGGAAAATACTGTACCAATGTTAGATGTGTTACAATAGATGATATCACAAATGGATATGAAGGCTATTTTGGTTGGGGAATAGGCTTTACATCTGTTGGTGGAATTATTTTGGCAGTTTCAAGAAAGTGGTGGAAATGAAAACTCAATGTTTTGAAAGGTTGTACAAAAATTATCAAAGTCTGTAAATGTTTCATAAGGATTTCATTTTGTGCCTGTTATGAAACATTGTATAAAGCTGCGGAACAGGCAGGAATAAAATTAGACTTGGGCAGAAACAAAATTGAGAGTAATAAAAATCGCCTCTTAAGGAGTTTATAAAGACGGCATAAATTTAAGTAACTAACGCTTATCGTAAATTCGATGTCTAGTATTGAATCTCAGTTTTTAGAATCTAGTGATTTTTCAAAATATGAAGGTGAGTGGGTAGCTATACTAGATAAAAAAGTGGTGGCTCACGGTAAAACACTAGATGAAGTTTATGACAAAATAATGTCTCTGTCATTAGTAAGAACTCCATTATTTCATCGAATACCAAAAAAAGATGAAATAGATACCTTCATACTCTAATTAGAAATTTTAGGCAAATATTATTTAAGCAATTTTTCTACCATTTTCTATGGTTGACAAGGGTCGTGGTGCTGACAAATTACACTTTCGTTACAAATCATTACCACACTGGTCAAAAGACGGTAAATTAGTACATATAAAAAAACCAGTAATTGAAGTAACTTTTAGAAAATTTTCAGAAGCAAAAAGTGCAGAAAATAGAGAAATCAGAATGAATGCGTTAATCGATTCTGGTGCCGATTGGTCATTTCTTCCTTTAGAAATTGCAAATGCTTTACATCTTGATCTGGACACGACTGACGAGAAAATTTTAACAATTTCAGGGGAAACAAGTGTTTACACGTCAAAAGTATATGTCGAAATTCCTCGTCATGCACAGATACCTGTTTCTGTTGGAATTGTAAACATACACGTAATGCCAAAAAATGTAGACGAAAAACAAGTTCCACATTTTATAATTCTCGGTAGAAAAGACTTCTTTGAGAAATTTGAGATAACTATTAACGAATCTGCTCAATATATCACATTAAGGGACATACACAAAGACCAAACAAAGAAAACTAGATTCTAAACCTCAAAACTTAGCCGAAGTAAAATTGAAAATGCTTGATACCTAAATTTGCAAAAACCTGAAAGGTTGTACAAAAATTATCAAAGTCTGTAAATGTTCGATAAGGATTTCATTTTGTGCCTGTTATGAAATACTTCCCTAAAATTTACTTTATCATAATTTTTGTGCGTAAAAGTTAGGCTTTTCCTTTATACACATCGTGTCTATGTGATACATCGTAAACCTTCGCAGTGCCTGATTCACGGAAAAAGAGAATCCTATAATCTCCAACACGAATTCTGTAGTGATTGTCATATCCCTTTAGTTTCTTTATATCAAGCCTACACATAGGCCATGTGATCTCAAGCTCTCTCAATGCTCCCTTGATTCTATTTTTCAGATCATCGGGAAATCCATTAATCTTATCATCGATTTCTTTTTTGACTAAAACCTTGATTGGCAAGTCTAGTAGTTAGCTTAACGAATCCAAAGGCACAAAATTGATATCTTCTTTTTTCTTCTTGGATTCAAAATCTTTCATTGCCTTAATCTCGTATGCATCAGGATTATCTTCGGGTATCACACTTTTCTCTATCATTTTTTGTAATTTGGCAATCTTCATGTTCAAAAGTCTTATCTCTTTTTCCGTGGTTCGCTTGTAATTGTGAATTTCCTTCATAATTTTTTGAATTTCGTGATGTGATACTGATCTGGTTTCCATTGAATAATTATTCTACTAATTGGCTAAAAAGGGTTCTCTTTAGTCTTACCAGCATTAATTCTGAATCATGAAAGGTTGTACAAAAATTCATCCAAGTCTGTAAATGTTTCATAAGGATTTTCATTTTGTGCCTGTTATGAAACATTGTATAAAGCTCACTGGATTAATATTTGACTAGAGAATATACAATTACGCCCCAAATGCACGCAGACGGACAGAGATGATAAAATATGATTTTTGGTCCACCCAGCCGTGCGACATGGGCACCCCGGTAAAAGAACAAGACGAGGAATTAGGCTAATTTTACCAATGAATCTCTGTGGGTCAGAACCGGGGAACATTCTTTAATTTTTTGAAAAAAGTAAGTAATCTCAAGTTTTCATTAAATTACATAAAAAACAAGTCTCATTTTTCACTGATATTTGATGATAATTATTGATTTCAGTACAAACAGATCTATTGATATATTTGCTCTGTATAGGTATATTATGGCAACTGCATATGTGTTAATAAATTGTGAACTAGGTTCAGAAGAAGCAATAATATCACAACTCAAAGCAATTACTGGAGTAAAGGAAGTTCACGGTACATTTGGAGCATACGACATTTTGGCCAAAATAGAGTCTCCCACAGTGGAAGCTCTCAGGGAAATCATAACATGGAAGATTCGTAAGATAGAGAAGATTCGTTCTACTCTAACTTTGATGGGCATCGAAGGTCAAAGTTAGACCTCCATTTCTATTAATTTAAAACTCAAATATATTTTCAAAACTAGAACTACGAGAGTTTCTCTCTTTCATTTTTCTTTATGCAAAGACCTTTTAATTGTGTTATAATCTCAGCAAAATATGCTTCTACATTTCATATTTGTTGTAAAGGAAGAAGAACTTGAACAAAGAAAATGGGAATTTGAGTACGTTATGAAAATGGCACAGTTTTACAAGAAATGGATTGAAGACACATTTTCTCAAAAAGTGGATATTCAATCAGATGAAATGATTGTGAGATCAGGACGAAGGTTTGGAATACTTGATGTTCCTACAATGCTTGAAGATCATCAGAGTAGAGGCGAAGATATCTTTCATTTTTATCTCACATACTTTAGGCCTTTATGGACAGATTGTACTTGTGAAGGATATTTTGCAGATAACTTTGGCATGATCTGGTGGCAAAAAAGCCCCCAAAAAGATGACATTAAGTTTCTAATGGATCTAAATTGCACAAAGGTTTCTCATGAACTTGCTCACGAATTTTTGCGACAAAAGGGGTACAAGAATTACAAGGAAATTGTACATGAGATCTGGGATAAACACCTTTTTGCTTCATTACCCTATGAGTACTATGATGCTGACTACAAGAAGGCTCAAAAAAATGCTCTTTTTGCGACAATTGATACTTCTAGTCTCAGATTATAGCAAACAATCAACTGCAATTTTTAACAGGTAACATAAGATTTGACGTTGAGGAGATAAAGGCAACTTTTACATAATTTGTGTTTGAAAAGCTGATTGACATCTGTAAAACGCAGGTAAGGCCTGTCTACAGGATTCACCGTATGATTTCCACATAACGTCTGCAATTTTCCCTTTGAAAGATAATGATTTTTAGTAACTCCGAAGCACTTGCCTTTTTTGTAGTAGAACCAACCAAAGCATTCCTCTAAGACTTCTGAATTACCCATGGCCATTAGTGTGGCAAATAACTAATTCATGGTTCAAATAAGTTGCGCAGCTTTTCTACTAATTTCATCTCATGTTCAAAATAGACCATTTTTTGGGACTCTAAAAGACTATAAGTAAGTGCCTTAGAATTTTTTTCATGCCAGAATTTATTTGTCCAGATTGTGGTCAAAAACTATTCCATGAAAATGAAACTACATTAACGGTAGAAAAACAAGTCCATACGAAATTCTGTCCTGCTAAAAAGAAGCACTAGCACTTTGTGACAGCATGCAATGGTACGATAAACACCTAATGAATGATTTTTGTTCTTTTAATTTCAGTTTTTTCTTTTATAGGATATGACTGACATTTACAACTCTGAAAAAGGATTAGAGTCTTACAAGTCTCAGATTATAAATAGATTCAAGAACGGCCCTATTGCTGTAAAATACCTTGATTCACTCATAGTCAATGGGCTTGCCCCCATACGTGTTAAGATGATGGCATGGTGTACAAAAATACTCCTTTCCTGGAAAGATAAACCGGAATTGTCAAAATGGACCAAGGATGATGTAGAGTTTTGTGTAAAAAAAATGATAGAGTCAGACTGGGCCACATCGACCAACAATACCTTTCTGATTAGCCTTCAACGTGTAGTTAGCTATGCAAAGCAGGGTAAAGTCATCATTCTTAAAAATAACGATATCCATAGTCCGGAGGTTAGCTGGATTAGCCCTACTCGCTATAGGAATCGTAAGAAAGAGAAAAAAATCAGTGCCGAGGATCTAATATCTGAAGTCGAATTAATTCAACTGGTGGAAACAGTACCCCAATGTTCTCTTAACATAAAACGAGATCAGGCCTTTCTTTATGTTGCCAGAGAATTTGCAGCCAGACCAGCTGAGCTTTTCAACATGAGGCTTGGATGGCTAACATTTGATCATGAAAAAGGGGTGGTCTATGTGAAAAGTACTGGCAAAACTGGAGCCAAAAGATGGGTTTTGGTTCTTAGCTACAAACCACTTCTTGACTTTATCAATAGTGATCATCCTGATCCTAGTAATACTGACGCGTATCTGTGGACGTCCAGACGGGGTAAGACAAAGAAAATGAATTATTCCTATCTCGGTCCATTCTTCAAACAACTTAGGCTGAAGGCAGATTTTAAGAAAAAAATAACGATATACACTCTGAGGTATTCCAAACTGACGCAACAAGCTCTGGAAGATCCTGGAGTGCTAAAGGAACTTGGCAATTGGAGCACGATTAAAACAGCTGATGTGTATATAAGAAAGAGTCAGGAAAATGTTGAGAGATCAATTCTTTCAAAATATGGTCTTGTTAATGAGCAGGAGAAAAATAAAGACAAAGTATCGCTCAAGAAATGTAATTTCTGTGGAAAAATGGCTAGTCCACATCAAAAAAGATGCGAATGTGGAGCTTTTGTAGATCCAGTCACTGCTTTGAAGTTCGAAAAAGCTCGAGAAAGCCATGCAAGTAAGGGTGACAAGAAGACAAGAAAAGAGATCGAAGAATTACGCGCAATGGTGTTACAGCAGCAGAAGACGATACAAGAATTTATCAGCAGCCAACAAAAAAACTAAAGAAAGCTCTTCTGTTCTTTAGTCTCTCTGAGATCTTTTCAAGCTTGTCTGAAATTATTTTGTTATTTTCAGCCAGCTTGAGCAAAACTTTCTTGGGAATTGTTACTGTCTCTTCATTCATGTTCTATACTACAGTTCGACAAAATTAAAAGAAATTCTTTCATGATGCCACAAAAGCAACTGTGACCAGAGAAAAACCAAGTTTTTAATTTTGTTTTTTGTGAATACAATTGTGTCACATATGGCACATGGTTTGTTGCAGATATTCAATCCCACAAGTGAAAAAGGCCACAAATCTAAAAATTAAAGAAAGCATTTCACACAAGGTCACAAAATTATTTCTGGCCTGTCTTGCTCTGGTGCAAGACGCAGACCTTCCATCTTCCGGTATTGTCTTTGTGTCTTGCTACCAAGCGTGAGACAACATCCATCCTTCCTTTCTTTGTAACCTGAACTTGAGGGTATCTCTGAATTATTGCATCACTTACGTTGCAGATGGTGCACATGCCCCTCTCTACATTCTTGTGCGTTGATTCCTTTTTTGTAGATGAACAATCAACCATGACGTCTGTCAAGCTTGCAGAACGCCTCACATACTGGTTTTTTTTGTTGATGTACTGATGATACTGGATGTCACTGTGATATTCTATGTGATGAATTCTTACCTTGTAATTTGGAATCTCGATCTTGCACAGGTTGCAGTACTCTACTCTGCCTTCCTTTCTCTTCTTGCCTATCTGGTTTCCACGTCCTGAGATATTTTTTGGCTGTTCCCTTTGATACCGTATCTTGATGTGCAAAAGATCAAGCTTAAAGTATTTTTTCAATTCCGGGTTCTTTCCAAGCTTGACGCGAAGGAACCTACGGACTATCTTCATTAAATCAAGCTCTGTCTGCCTCTCACCTGTGGCATCTACCATGTTTCTGGCGCGCTGCTTGAGAATCTCAAGATCTCCTTTCTTCAGACCATCGTCATATGTGGGATATACGATAGTATCATAAAGCTCGGTGATGTGCGATACCGCAGCTTTCTCACGCTCCATCTGCTCCCTGTCATACTTGGATGCAGTTATGAGATCGCATTTGATCTGGCTGCTTATTGTTTTGCCGGCATAATCTTTCTTTGAGAAGACAAATTTTCTGTCAGATCCAAGTCTATAAGGTTTCAAATTCTGTGACCCGATTTTATTCTCATCACAGGTCAAAGACTGTTCTGTTATAGGTACTGCAAAACCACATCTGGTGCAAATGTGCTCTTCATTGTTATGATCGTCTATCAGCCTGCCGATGCCACATCTTGGGCAGATACTATTAGGATCAGAAAATATCATTTTTCACCTTTCCTATCTGGAAGTTATGGTACCATGTGATGTCCCACGAAATCTAGAATTATCAGATGCAATTTTTGATCCTGTATTGCTAGTGATGTGATGGATTTTGTAGCGAACTGTTTTAGCATTGTATCATAATATACATGTATATTCTATATAAGTATTAATATACATGTATATTATAAAACAGTCATGGAGAAGGTCGTCCAAATTCTTATCGAGTGCACTCAGGGGCGGAAGCAACATGAGATCTCAAGGATCCTGGGATGGAAGGAAGGCGCAACAGGTACCGCAGTAAGGCGTCTGGTGGGCAAGAACTTTTTAGAAAAAACAGAACGTGGAACTTACAAAACTACCGAGAAAGGTAAAGACTACGTTGCCCAATACATGAAAGACTATCAGGAGCGAGAATCAAGGCGGGTTGACTATATCGTCTATAACGCATACCATTTTCATGATATCGTATTGAAAAGCTCACCTGCATACATGTTCACTGGTATCATTGATATGATATCTATTGATAAAAAAACAAGAACAATCCTTCAAAACATAAAAAAGATCTACGTCAACTCCGTTGATACACATCTAAAAGATGAATTGGTAATGGTTGCCACATGGGCAGACCACGGCGAACCTGTCTGTAACTATCACAAATTCAATTATGAGAAAAGTTATGACGATAACGCATCAACGGAGGTAAAAAATACCTGCAGCAAGGAAGATCTGTTTGTATCGTTGCATCGATATTCAAGGATTAGTCTATCTCTGAAACGATACTGGATTAAAAAATGATTTTATCTGAATGTAATTATGGCAAACTTGAAAAAGCAATATTGTGCAAGCTCGAGGGTTGGCTATGGACCGACTGGAGCTTCCTGATGGATTCAGGTACATAGGGTACCATGACACAACAAAAGACCTTAAGTCTTTTGTGCCCGAGATGGACAGGTATACACTTGCAGATTATTATCAATGGAGCCTTGAAGACAACTCTCTTGTCATAATACGAGAGATTGAAGGAAAGATAGCTGCAGTGGCTCTTGTAACTATACACGATGATTATGTTATGCTTGAGATGTTGGTAAGAAACAAGCTTCATTCGTACAGTGGGTCTGCAGGTGACCTGGTAATCCTTGTTGAAAAGCTGATAGCTCCACACTATAGAAAAAAGCAAGTGCGTCTAGAAGCCATGAAGGACGTGGTCCAGTATTATTCTGGCAGAAGATATATGATTTACGGCAAGTCATACGCTGATGCTGATTGGGGAGAGCTTACACCTATGGAGAAACGGCTAGATTCTTCTTAGAATCTTTGAGACGTTTGGGATTTACTGAATAGACTCCTGTATCTGGCTCGGCCCTTATCTCTTTGATGTATTTCATTATTTCAGGATGTTCCTTGAGGTATGTCTCTATCTGTCGTGATACGCTTGTACTGTTATCAAGTGAGGCCCGTATCAAGGCTGAATGCAGCTCAGGTGAGATGGAGATGCTTATCTTTTCCATACTCTAGTATGACTCTGGTAGGATATAAAAGTAGAGGTAATGCCAAAAACCAATCTGGAACAAAATGTGATTTGAGAAACAAGATGGATGATACTGATAAACGAGTTTTTGGGCATGACAGTTTCATTTCCATTGTTGTCTGATAAGTTACCGTCACTTTTGTTTTAAAAACAAAGATGTCTTACATTATAATCATTTTCTCTTTTAATTTCTAACAGATCGTTTTTAGATCAAAGGCATCATGTACTTTATCAGAAAGATAAAAAAGACAAAGAAGCAAACAAGCAAGAGCTCCTTTATCGCATCTCTGCCAAAAAAGCTCCAGAGAAAGATAGCATCGTACAATAAAGAGATATCAAAGAGGCTTGAAAACTTTGCAAGGTTTCGCTATTTCTATGAAGATGTAGAAAAACCAAAGTGTTTTCTACTTAGCCTCTGGAGCAATGAGCTGCCTCCAAATTCCATACATGACAAGGAATCCACGACAACCATACAGAGAAGCGGCAAGTCAAGCAGGTATGTACTGATACCAAAGAAGGTATGTAACAAGTTTGGTTGGGGCGCAGGAACTGAGCTTGTAATAGGGCTTGATTATAACATAGACGAGTATGTGCAGGGTGCAATATACAAGAATGATCATTGCTTTGTAAAAGATGACACATCAGGGCAGGAGACGCAGGTCTGTGTCATAAAATTTCAGATATATCGTGACATGAAAAATCTCTACAGGGCAAGGCTTGCAAGAAAAAAGGCAGAGCTTGCAAAGCAAGAAAGTGACGCATACTGGTCTACCCGCAACAGACCCTCCTACGATATCATCATGGACAGGATAAGATATGAAAAAAAGCACATACACAGGCTTGTCTGGAACCGCCTCTTGCAGATGAATCTTGTCGCGATATCATATACTGACTTTGTAAAGCTTAGGTCAGAGAAGGAAAGGGAGAAGAAGAGAAAGAGGAAACAGTTCCTGAAAAAAAGGTATGGCAGCAGGTCAACGTGGCGCTACAGACGGAATCTTGTCAGGTCTGGAAGGCGGGGATACGATTATGATGCATATCGAGAGAACAAGCTTGACAATCCAGATTCATACATTGAGAACAAGGCCGATGATCCGGAATACTATAACGAGCCTAATACAGATTTGTACCATAAGGATGAGCCTGAAAGCCAGGACGAATGATTTTTTTTAATTTTGTACCAATCTATTGAAGATACAATGGCATACGAAAACCATGATGATATCGTAGCAATAGACGCAGGAACGGGATTTGTCAAGTGCGTCTCATCACACATGCGAGTATCGTTCCCGTCTATCTATGGAACAAGAAGACTGACTAGATGGGAAAACCCAAAGGAGGGCACAGTCGATGCAGTAGGATACGATGCTGTAAAGATGTCAGTCTATCCTGATACGGTATTGGTACGGGCAGTGCTTGAGGGCAGGGTTGCAGAAGAGAAAGCGTTCACAGCTGTTATCAGGGAAGCTGTAAGACAGCTTGGATGTGAAAGAGACCTGGGTTTACTCTTGGTTGTGATGGGCCTTCCATATGGTGCTGCGTTGCAAAAACAGTACCTTGAGAAAATAGTAGAGCGTACCTTGAGGCCAAGAAAGGTATACGTTATCCCGCAATCAATTGGCACGTTATTATCAGAGGATGTAATGACCGGCATGGTACTCTCAATTGGACAGGGTACGACAGAGCTTGTACTATTTGAGAACCTCAGGCCAGTTGCTGGAGTATCGATACCGCAAGCTTGTGACTATCTGTACGATGATGATCTTGCCTACATCGAATTTGAGAAAAATATCCCAGACAAGAAGAGAATAGATGCACTGACTACAATTCTTGCCAACAAGCTTGCATCTTTTAAGACCAAATTAAACAAAGAGTACGAGATCTTTGTTTCAGGTGGAGGTGCACTGGTATCTGGATTGTGCGATTCTTTGCAGGCAAAGGTACCAGACAGACTTAGAATAGTGAAAGATCCGGTCTACTCTAACGCAACAGGACTCTACAAGCTTGGCAAGATGATATCTAGTACTGAAGGTCAGCAAGTGACGCCCCCTGTACGATGACATCTCCTTTCGCCTTTTCTTTTGATTTTATGGATTCAATTGTAGTATAATTGCTATTGTTTGTATCATCGTCAAGAAATTTACTGTCTTTTGATACAACAAACCTGTTCTCTTCAAGCTTAAAGTAGAGCTTGGTGCCTTTTTCTATCTGTAATATATCACAGATTTTCTTTGGTATTGTGACCATAAGCGAGTGCTCGGGCTCGTGACCCATCCTCATTACCCTTCTTGCATAAATTTTTTGTATCATGATATCATGATATAATAATAAAAAATTAAAACGAGAAACCATAGTTTGGCATCAAAAACCATAGGGTTTTCGTGGTTGATGTTGGAAAATGATTGATTCGATGCATGTAGCTTTTGAGACAAAACAACGGTGTGCAGCCAAGAAAAAGTAAGGAAATCTTATGCCCACGAATAGCTCATGCATAAAAATTTCCTTGTTTTTGCTAAAAAAGCACTTTACCGCCATATTATACGTATTTTATTTTTTTATATTGTATGCGTTTTGTAGTTTTAGTATCCTGACTTTCTGTCTAGCTTTCTATTTCTTGAAAACTCTATAGTTTTTAGATTTCCATTCTCTGTCTAGTTTTAACATCTAAATTCATTTGTAATTTTTTTCATAGTTCCTTTTCTTTTTTTCTTTTAAAATTTTTTTAGACTGTTTAACACTTTAGTTTTCATCTTTTCCATCATCTAATACGTTTCACTGTTTTAAAACAATAATTATTATCATGTTAAAAATGATCCTTCTAACAACCATTATTAATAAGAGTAAGAATGTTTTCTCCTTTTTTCGTTATTATGAAATATTTAGATGTTCCAATAGAAACCATTTCTTTGATTAAATCATGTCTGAGAAGGATGTTAACATGACTATCAGCTGATCTCCAATCAAAATCTAATTCTTTTGCAAGCTGTAACGTGTTCTTTGGCAAGAGTAAGCTTTGCAAAATCTTTATGCGAGCTGGACCTCCTCGCATTTTCACAAGCATCTTAAATATATCGTAATCATAACCATTTTTGTACCAGAGACTTTTTGTTTTGCCCTTGTAAAATAATGCTAACAGAAATAGCGCCCACGCTACTGGCGAGATGTATGGAGATTTCTCATAGAGTATTATAACAAATGATGATAATGAATTACTATGATCCCAGCCTAAAAGTGGAGAAGGTTCTGCTAGAAATGGAATAGTAGATGATGTTGGTTTCATAAATGGGGGAAAGGTACTGCTGGAAATTGTGTAGACTGAGCTCACCAAATTAATTGTCATTGGAAGCGTGAACACTATGGCTACTGATAAAGTAACTAACTTCAGATACCTTCTATTCACAAATGGACGGTACATGATTTGTACAATATATTTGTGCTTTTCTCAAAACTAGAGAACTGGTTTTGGTAAATTCAGATCTATCTATGATTAGTCTATTCACCTAATGACAAACTTTAAGACAAATCTATCGAAGAGCATCAAAACTGTAGCTATGATGGCAATAGTAGCTGCCATGATAGCACCAAGCATAGGGCCGCATCTATCTTATGCTGTAGAGACAAACACGGATCGTTCTGTTCTGCCAGCACATGCAGCTAATTTAGAGAGATCCCTAGCTCAGCAAATCCACGGTCACGCAGGGTAGATCTATCTGATGTCATGGAACTCGACAAGTGCTACAGTTGATTATGTTGGGCCAGCAGAATCAAATCCGTATAAAGCTAAGTCCTACATGACTCCAACCAGCTCTGCCGGTCCTTTGACTGCCTCAACCACTGTAAACAAAGGTGTAGGAATAATCAAGGATACTACCGCACCTGGTACAGCCATATACAAAGAGGTCATGGACTTTAACTCCAAGGCATCCAATACAAATTCCAATCTACTCCAAATCGTAAATGCAATGAATTCAAATAACCAGCACTGGATTCAGGCTGGTCTGTTTTACGATAATGCAGGACTCTATGGATCAGCTGCATGGAGAATGCAGTACGATTCTATCCAGACAGGTGGTTGTTTCACTGGAGATTTCAACAGTGTAAGCGTACCACAAACAGTCTCAACAGGAGATTCAATAGAATCATTCATCAAAGCAGATGGAACACAAGCAGGAGTGTATGCTATGGGAGAGAACGACTTGAGTAACAATCACGGCACCGTGTTTGGCTTCTCAGAAAGCAGTGATACAGGAAAGACAATAAACCTTGGTCAACAACCAGATGTAGGTTCTTGTCACTATTCAAGTGGACCTGAGGAAGAAGAACAATCAGCTTCTTTTTTCCCGGTAGCATACAACTGGGGATCACAACTATTCACTTTTGGATTCTATGACACGCCAACTAGTGGAAAGACTGTATCTGTTACAGGATGGAATACCCCATGGGGATCATCTTGTGTAAGTGTTTCGACACCGCCGGTTTCACCAGCTCAAGCAACATTCACTGCCACTAGTTGTTAGAATTCATAATCTATGAATTCCCAACCTTCCCCTTTTTTGTCATATTACCAAATCACAATAAATGCTATGATATACAAAAATAACGATCTTTTGGTATTTTTAAGCATATTTTTAGATGCCTGTCTTAGCGGCAAAGGAGTGAAATTCATTCCACATCCTTTTAACACTTAGAAATGAAAACTCTACACATTTCAATAATTATTGGATTGATTTCTTCTGTAATTATCGGAGTAACAATTTTTACAGTTTTTTCAACACGTATTGATGTCATAGGACTACAAGACACTTACAACGCAGGTCAGCAAGTTAAGTTCAAATTAGAAGCCAAAGGATACGGTATTCCTTGTACATCTCCTGATATTACAATTTACAAAACTGACCAACCATCAGTAATATTGTTTGAGATAAAGTTTCCTCCTTACATGTGTCCTATAGGAGAACCTTTTTTTTATACAATGGATTATCCAGGCAAAAATGATACTTATTCTACAACAATTAAACAACCAGGCAGCTATACTTTGCACGCTTCTTTTTTGAACAAAGAAATCAAAAGGGAATTTAGAGTAAAATGAAAATTACATCTTGATTTTCTGTTAGTTACATTGTAGTCCATCGAATTATATTTTCAGGTATCGGCTTTCATGTGTCAAAGTACAAAAATAATTGGCAAGATTTCGTGTCTAGCGTTTCAAACATAACATAATTGGAAATCGTGACTATGTTTTTAAACTAACTTTGAGAATAAGGTGCATCGTCCGGGACGAATAGAATAACCTCTATTCTCCTACCAAGCCCGGACGTGCCTTGTTTTTATATTATCCTGGCTTTCTCATACATCTCAAGCAGAATCTAGACAAACTCGCTTGTCTGCATCCTACGGTTCTTCTTCTTGTGAATATGCCTACTTTTCATGCTGGCCTCATATTGAAAGTAATGGGCTGCTTGGCATCATGTTAGAGATATTCAATTTTTCAATGTTTATCAACAGTTTTAGGTCCAAGTCTACAGTATTCTATTTATGATTTCCAGCAATGAAAACGATTAACTATCTATTGTACTAGTACCCGATTGTGTTGGATATCTCAAAAAGATATTTTTTGTCGCCAAACTGTCTTGAAGATGAAGAGATTCTAAAAGATATCATGAAGGTTCTAGAGTCGTACAAGATTCCAAAGGACAGTATAATCAAAGATGTAGACTTGAATCTTGCCACAAGTGGCGATTACATCATTCGATGTGGTGGGGGGGGGCG
>JBOGQX010000047.1:0-49308 GCA_050749285.1 Nitrosotalea sp.
GCGGTACCCTAACTTCTATTCCAAGCGTAGGCTCTAGCAGAACAGGTTGAGCAAGGAGCATGGCGCCCATACAAACGCGTCTTGAAGCAGGACCTAGTTGTGAAAGGCCTCTGTGCGCAGGGTCCTCGTGTGGAACAAAGTGATGGAACGTAAACTTGCATCCTCTTACTTGCTCTCTTGCAAGCGGGCCTTCTTTCATCGAGTCCTCAAAGCCTGACAATATTGAATCCGTAGACTCTTGGACAAACTGGACACCTCTAGTACCATCTACCATTACATTTCCCCTAGCATCAAATCTCATAACACGCTTTGCGTCATCCTTATCCCATCCAGCTCCTTTCAAAATCTCCGCAACTTCCTTCTTGTCTTTGTATTCGTTTAGCGTCCCGTTTCTTATCATCTCAGCTACTTTTTCATCAAGAGGTTCTACTTTCATGAATATCTTGTTGTGTCTGTTTGGAGACTTGGACATCACAGGACCTGCAGAACCACGAATTGTTTCCCTATAGTTGATCAATGGCTGTGATGTAACTATCTCTACTTTGGCATCAGCAATCAATGCAATTGCAATTTCAAGATGGAGCACCCCCATACCGGCAATCACAGTTTCACCGCTTTCCTCGTTAATTTTTACCTGCAAGTTGGGGTCTTCAATAGTAATTCTGTTTAGTGCTTCTACAAGTTTTGGCAGATCTTTTGGATGTTTTGGTTCTACAGCTATTTGCACCACAGGTTCTGAAACATACCGGATTCCTTCAAATGTGTGCACGCCTGCTACTGATGATATTGTCTGACCCGCTCTTGCATATTCCAATCCTAGAAGAGCTGGGATGTTTCCAGCTGCAAGCTCGCCCACCATTTCTCTCTGGTTGCCCATGAAAAAATTAACAGATTGTATTCTTCCTTCTCGTTTTGTATCTATGATATGTATTCTGTCACCATCTTTTATTTTTCCAGAAAATAATCTTCCTATTGCCACTGGACCTGCAGCTGGGTCAACTGTCATATTTACAATCATCATGATGGCTGGACCGTTGTCATCACAATTTAGCAAAGCTTTTCCAATGTCAGAGTCTAGATCACCTTTCCAAATTTTAGGAATCCTATACTTTTGTGCATCAGCAGGATTTGGATGATGTTTTACAACCATTCCAAGAACAGCGTCATACAATGGAGCCTTTTCAGCAAGTGCCTTGATATCGCCTCCTTCAGAATATGCAGTATAGATATCTTTGAATGAGATGCCTTTTTTCTTCATTACATCGGCGTTAAATCCCCACTTGTCCTTGGCAGAACCAAATGAGACGCTGCCATCTTGGATGCTTACCTTCCATTTTTCCTTGTATTCGGGTTCTGCATAAATATCGATTAAGTGGTTAAAATTGGTGATAATCTCAAGCAGCCACTCTTGCATCTTCTCAGGTGGCAATCTCAGCTCCTTTATGAGACGGTCAATCTTGTTAATGTAAAGAACAGGTCGCACTCGTTCTTCTAGTGCCTGACGAGTTACTGTCTCTGTTTGAGTCATAATACCTTCCACGGAATCAGAAACTACTACTGCACCATCAATGGCTCTAAGACTTCTTGTGACACGGCCTGTAAAGTCAATGTGCCCTGGAGTATCAATCATGTTAATGACATATTCTTGTCCATTTTGTTCATAGAGTAAAGTGACATTTGCCTGGACAATTGTCATCTGTCTATCTTGTTCTAACTTCATCGAGTCCAAAGCAAGTGCCTGACCTGCAACAGACGGACTGATGATTCCACTTGAAGCCAAAAGGCTATCACTCATAGTGGTCTTTCCGTGATCTACGTGAGCAATAACTCCAAAGTTTCGGATAAGTTTCTTATCACTAATAATTTTTAGAATCTGCTCTGTTGCCTTGAACTTCATGTTTTAGCTAAATCCTTTTCATGCCGC
Source organism: Nitrosotalea sp. (assembly GCA_050749285.1). Taxonomy (GTDB): domain Archaea; phylum Thermoproteota; class Nitrososphaeria; order Nitrososphaerales; family Nitrosopumilaceae; genus Nitrosotalea. Next base: position 1,925 of record JBOGQX010000047.1, read on the forward strand.
TATTAAACGTTTAGAAGATTTATGTAACAAATTAATAGATCATGGAGGAACTTGCATTTCGTAATTTTTTAGCTTCGATAAAGTAGCATTCTTTTTTCTTTTTCCTCTTTGCTGTATACAATGCAATCAATTCTGAAACAAAAATATAAAATAAAATTTTTCCCTGAGTATTTGTTTTGGGAGGATCAATTCGAATTGCTTCTAGGCCACAGTTTCGCAGATGCATCAACAGTTTCTTATTGTGTTGATTTTTTTCTTCAAATAAAATCACAGTATCCCCTTTTTTTGCAGAAAACAAACCCATGTGAGAGAATTGCTCTATCCTCTCATAATGGGCATCAATTCCTAATACTTCATACAATTTGGCTACGCAAAACATTGCAATGGGCATCGTGTACAGATTTCCTAAAACATAGATCTTGCCTCGCAGTGATATCTTTTTTGATATTTTTTTGGCATTTGCATATATCTTTGAAACATCTTTTATCATATACTTTGAGACAAGAGAGATGCAAGTAAGAGCACTTGAGAGGAAACTTATGCTGCCAGACGTCTGAATTCCAGTGTTATCAAATCTTAATAAAATTACGTTCTTACTGACATTTGCAAGTTTACTTTTAGAGTTTGAAGTAATTGCCGTCACGTGTTTTGAGAATTTCGCAAGTTGGATATTTGTCACAGTGTTGCCAGAAATTGAAACAAGATACAAATCATGATTAGCCAAAAGATTTCTGTTTTTGACAAGATCTAGCGGATCATGCGCCTTTGCTCTAAATTGTGAGAACACTTCTGCCAATTGAGCTGAAGCATACGAGTCACCTGTTCCACAAAAAATTGCTCTTTTTTGCTTTTGGATAGAAAGCATTCTTTGTGGTTTAAATTTTTTGAGAAAGTCAAGCTGCATTACTATCTCTTTTTCAAAGGCTGCAATTGTAGACATGACTTTGATATTTAAAAAAGTAGGCCCAAAATAAGACCGTGTTGGTAGCAGGGTCCCCTCGATATGGCTGCCATGTGGAATTAAAATTATAACACAACAGTAACTGGATCCTACAGGACTCGAACTTTGTGAATAGAATCAACTCAAAATCAAAATAGGGTGACCCTGAAAATCATCGAGGGTCACCACAGGATGTTTTCCAATTCGTGATCAGTTAGGACTTTTTTCTGTGATTATCAAACGTCATCTTCCTAGTTAAACTTTAGTAATATGGATCTGGCCAAGAGCAAAAGAAGAGCTCTTAAGAAAAATACTATACTCTCGATAGTGAATATAACCACTGATCAAAAGCGCTCAAATTCATAAAGCTGGACCAAAATAGAGTTTCTCTTTCCCATACTCCCTTGATACAAATAACCTAGAACATCTTCTGCAAAAAACCATCATTGATTCGCAAAGTTCCAGTTTTACTACGACACCGTCTTTTTCACAATATGGACAAATCAGAGCTGTTTTCATGCTTTAGTTTGGATTTCTGGTCTATTAACAGATTAGGTTTATACCAAGATTGTACATAATAATTTTGGTGAAAGTGTACACAATTTCGGCAGTTACCCTGTTCGTCAAAGACATGGAGAGATCATGTAAATTCTATTCTGCAATACCTGGCTTTAGACTAGTCTGTGGTGACGAATCTGATTCTTTTACAACATATGAGATAAAAGGGGACAGCAAGACGTATCTCAACTTGGAACTAAGAAAGGAAGATAGCAGTAAAGATTTTGGAAGGATAATTTTTCATACATCTAACGTAGATGAACTTTACGCATCCCTAAAGAAAGATCATACTATATCAAAATTGGGTTCGTTTGAAAATGAACTAACCAATGCGCCCTGGGGCGAACGATTTTTTCATATGAGAGACCCAAATGGTTACCAACTCTCCTTTGCAATGCCAATAAAAAATATTACTCATATAACATAGTTTGATATTTTTTAATAAGTAACACAGAGACAAGATGATTGTAACATTGCTTAGGTTGCTTGTACTTCTAGTACTTGATTTTCAGTCTCTTTTCCCTTTTGTTCCTTTTGCTTTGGTTTTGCCAGATATTCTTCTATCGTTTCATAATCGATTTCGTTACACATAACACATTATAGCAATCCAAACTATAAAAGAAAATCTAAACTTGAATAATCTTAAGTAATTATAATGATAATAGAAATCAATGATTTTCATAACCATGATAAAATTCAGGAAGAAGGCAAGCGAAGTCGTTGAGATCGGTAAAAAGATAATGCAAAACCTACCGCCAGGCGTAAAGATAATCAGTACTTACTGGACACTTGGAAGGTACGACTCTGTCTGGGTCTACGAAGGAAAAGACGAAAAAGATGCAATAAAGATGTGGGTGCCTGCTGGTGACGTAGTAAGAACAGAAACCTTGGTATCATTGTCACGTGAAGAAGCACTTAAACTTATTCAATGAAAAAAGAAAAAGCCGCAAAGAAAAAGAAGAAGCCCTTGGAACGACTGTTTGAGTATTCGCAACTAGAAGACTAATCTTTGAGAGTAAATTTTCATTAGATGCCATCCTTGAATCTTTGAAATAATTGAAGTTGAACAATATGGAACAAAACTCTTCCTACAGAGCTATCAAAATTGCCTCAAACAGAAAACTAATCTGGAAAAATATCATAGATATGATATGAAAACCAAGATTTCAGTTAGCGAAAAGTGTCCTAAAACTAAGGATGGAACTCACATCTGGATAGTTCAAAGTGGATTTTTTGATAGATGTAAAGCATGTGGTCAGAGAAGACGTGTATATTTTGAGTATTGAGATGTGCAGTTCTGTTTACGATATATGTCTCAAGATGTAAAACATTAGAATCCCAAAATCTTTCTTAGATTATCTTCAGCTAACAATCTGCACAGTTAAACCGGATAGCAGTCTTAGGAACCAAACGGCAATCCTCAGATTTCCGCCCACCGTCGGTATTAGCGCATCGGTGTTTCTACCTTTGGCCGCTACCCAAGATATATACACATTCTTAAAATAAAAAGATGACGTACAACTAAAAGATCGGAGAATTTTATCTGATGCCGAATTTCAGACCAAACGATGACAATAGATTAGAACAAAAAAACAAGAACAATACCTCTTATCCGTTCATCCTTGTCAATACTGAACTTATTGCGTAAATACTAGAATCACGTATTATATTATAACATGGCATCAACTGCGCATATAACCTGGGGTCTAAGTAATTCGCTGATTGTTGCTTTGGTTATTACCTTGTACGTCTTGCTTCCAATACCTTTCTTTTTAGGTGGAAAGACAGACAGCAAAACGGTCTTAACTTTCTATCAATACACTCTACCTTTCATGTCTGGTGGCTTGATTCTACTTTTCCTGTTCAAGCAAAGCAGGAGAGCCTGTCCAACACGAAAAGAGATGAAAAGAATCGGAGCAGAACGACGACAGCTAATCAGGTTGGGCACACTTGCCGGTTGTGTGGCTTCTTTTTCTGTACTTGTGCCAATATTTCTTGGAGAATACTTTACTCACCTGCCTGTAGGGACATATCTGTCTGTACTCGGAGCTGTGATGGCAAGTTACGTTGGAAGCAGCCAGTATAGCTTTGTGATTGGACTTATGACACATCTGATAACTGGCACTGCCATAGGTGCAGCATTTAGTGGCATAATGACAGCATCTGAAATCTTTGATTTTAGGCGCAAAAGTCAGACAGTTGCGTTTGGGTTAGGTGCAGGTTTCATTACATTCTTGGCTCTTTTCAACCCCATCTCTAGGCTCGGCATTGAGCCATCCCTACAACAATCATTGCATATTACAATGAGAGGGGCAGATCCAATAACAATCGAAAACGCTGCAAGGGACATAATATCAAATTTGTTAGCAGGTTCTCTTCTTATGCACCTGCTTTATGGCTTTATACTGGGATTAACTTTCTATGCGCTGGCACGAAGATATACCTGATCATATTTCCAAATACAAGACTAATTCTGATAATTTGAATTAAAAATCAGAGGTAGCAGATTTGTCTTCTGAAAATTAAAAGCCAAGTAAAGCCATAATGTACCATGAAAGGGTTAGAAAAAAAGATGAGGAAAAAGTACGAGTCTTTTCGAAAGAGGAATACTGAAAAGGGAGCAGCATGCCGGGCTGTACAAAACTGGGCAGAAGAATGGATAGTAAGAACAAATGGGAAATTAACGATATCTGCTGAGAACGAAGTCCTAAAAATTTTGGACAAACTGCGCCTTAAAAGTATGCAATAAGCGTATGTCGAGTCTCCAACTTTTTGACGTCTCTACGGCCACGGAAGAAAATTAGTATGATATATCATCTTCAAAAAGGCATCAGTTACGGATTTACAGCATTTACACTGGTCATGCCCAATTTCTTTGCAACGCTTGCATTCACAGCCATGACTGATGGTCTCACGTCTAGAATTGGAAGATCCTACATCTCCCATGATTTTATTACGTTGATCCTTGATTTATAAAACGCGGTGGAGGTAAATTCTGCCGCAAATTACGCCTTTCACTTGAATCATTCTTGTTTTATGAAGATCGAGAGCTGGAGGATAAAACATTTTTAATAATTGCATTTCCTAATTCATTTGTTGATCCTGCAAGGAAGATGTTCTATCTGCAGAAAGAAATTCTCAGTGCATTCAGAGTTACAAAATAAAATATGTAGAATCATAACGATAAAAGAATTTGCAGGCAATGTCCGGGATTTGACGTGCGATTCATACCTTCCTATGAGCTAGGTTGATATTGTGAGCTTTGGGCTGTGTCCGTTATGTAAATTACATCGGTATCTTACCGCACATAATTTCAAAAATACAGGCAAGAAAATTTGGATTTGTGAGGACTGTATGATAACACTATTGATAGAATAACAGTGAGGAAATTTTCTTTTCTTACAATGAATTGTGGTTTATGGTAGAGATGTTATATTCTACTTTGACGTAATATTGATGATGAACGATTACACCTGTACGTGCTCCTGTGGTTGTCAGAATCCTGCCGACGATTATGTTTGTCAAAATTGTAGAATAGGCTTGTGCAAGGTTGGAATGAAAAGATAGATGAGTCTGCCATCTCGGAGGAATACAAATAACGAAGCTAAGATGTACCTTTTGTGCTGAGAACTTTTGCGGACATGACTGTGATTGCAGTTGTCATAAAACCCCAGAGTGGGAAAAAGTAGAATGAATTGCAATGATGGTATCTAGTCCCATCGGGTTCGCTTTCAGTGTGAATCCAAGTCTTACAGCAGTAGAATCTTTGTGGTGCGATCAGAAAAGTTTGGAATCGAACCAGACAATCCGTAAATATCAGTAAAACAATTATGATCTATGACAAGCGAAACTGAGGCAGTCACAACAGAAGAGAACATGACAAAGAAGGAAATGGCTAAAGTAATCAAAACAGCCAAAAGGGAAGCTGAATCTCCAGAAAAGGAGAGTACAATTTCAATCTCTGATGTTATGAAAGATAAGACATCAGAAGTGATTCAAAAAGTAGAATCAAAAGTTCCAACCTATACAGAACTTTACACAGACCTTTGCATAAAATATTTGCATACCACCGATGACCTTTATGGCGCCTGGTATCTATCACAGAAGGGATTTTTTGGCAATCTAGGAACTGACAAACCTGCGCTTCAAGCCTTTGATTCTTATTGGAAATTTATTACCAATATGACCACGTCCCAGATCGAAATGGCTGCAAATTTTGCAAAAATGTATGTACAATCTAGGCTCGCCACAATTGACTCGTACGATAAGGTAGCTAATCTCATGATAGATAGCTACGCACGAGCGTGGAATCAGTTCCAATCCAACATTAAAAAAGTACCAGAGGTTGGCCCATCAGAGAAAATCTGATTCCCATTTCCTATTTCTTTTGACTTCAGAAAAGTAAAATTACAAGTCTTACAGGAGTCGAACCTTTATTGGTTTGATCGCCAGTCTTTTTAGCAACTTTTGCGTAAAATAGAGACCATGTAATGTTCACATATTACAATCTGGATGAATTGTGCAGTTCCATATTGGAAATAAACAAGAACATACAGTCGGTTGCGATAATTAACAAGTTGGGAAGAGCTATTGAAAAAACCTCAAGACCAAAGTATGCCGAACAATTTTCCGATACCATGGACGAAATGCTGTTTATGCATTGTGTTCTCCAGGTATCACTTGGAACTGACTTTGACGAACAGTTTGGTATCATTAACTATCACATCTCTGAAAGAACAAACCTGACTCTGCTTACATTCCCCATCGGCCAAGACGTTATTCTTGTGACAATAAACAAGAAGACTAGTCCGATAACGCTTGCTCGAAAAATTTCTTCACTCATTTTAGATCACAGATCGAGAGTTGTTGTCGATAATACCCTGAAAATGTGAGCATTATTTTGGATGATAAAACTCGATGAACTAGACAAGGCGATAATATCCGAACTCTCCAAGGACGCGAGCATTTCTGTTCCAGCGTTATCTAGAAAGGTAAAGAAAGATTCCTCAGTCCTGTACAGTAGAATCAAGAGACTTGTCAAAAGGGGATTTATAGAGAGATATACAATTGTGATAAATTACAGAGTTAGGCTACACGGTCAAAGCGTTGTCAGGGTTAAACATAGATCCAAAACTTCGTGATGATATAATAGAGAGTTTACTTGGAATCTCAGAGGTGATTCAGGTGTCCGAAGTAACAGGCAGGTTTGACATCCTGATTTCTACTCGTGCAAGAAGTTTGAAAGAGTTTCATTCATTGATGTTGGAAAAGATTGGTACAATCAATGGCGTGAAACGATCAGAGAGCTTTGTTGAAATGAAGAGGACTACAAAGCAAACGCCATATCGTCAACTATAGTATACGTAAAATGATATGCGAACAGCCCATGAGTCTGCTCCCCTTTAGTGAAACGTTTCCTTTAGTATGGATAAACAATACAATGTCCAATCCAAAAGTAACATTTTATTTTTGCAAAAAATGCGGAAATTTGCAGCAATTTATCGACCTTAAATGATTGCCATCATCGTAATACACTGTTTGTCATGTTGAAAAACCCTCGGACCCGCATCTAGACACAAAATTATAGTCCGATCTTTGTTACTATGTTATTTATAATAGAGATAAAAATCAACTTTATGGAAATAACAATAGGTCACACGCCTGACGCAGATGATGCTTTCATGTTCTACGGAATGCTAAGTGGAAAAGTTACATCTCCACACTTTAAGGTGACTCAAGTTGTTGAAGATATTGAAACGCTAAACAAGCGAGCATTAAATCATGAGCTTGATGTTACTGCATTATCTGCACATGCTTGTGCATATGTTAAAGACTATACAATATTACGAAGTGGTGGAAGTTTTGGCAAAGGGTATGGGCCAATAGTGATAGCAAAGAAAAAATTAACACCAGAGCAAATTAGGCAGTCAAGGATAGCAGTTCCTGGAAAGCTAACCTCTGCATTTCTGCTACTCCAGTTAATGATAGGAAGATATGATTATACTGAAATGAAATTCAGCGATATTCCTGAAGCGGTTTCAAAAGGCGAGGTAGATGCAGGACTGGTCATACATGAGACACAAATAACTTTTGACCAGAAAAATCTCACCAAATTATTCGATGTAGGGGAATGGTGGCGCAACCACACTGGTGGACTTCCCGTACCTCTTGGAATCAATGTGATGAGCAATCATTTTGGAATTGACACCATAAGAAAGTTTGATGAGTTTTTCCGGGAATCAATTGTTTATGGCATGGCACGTGTAAGTGAGGCTCTTGATTATTCCATGCAGTACAGCAGGGGGCAACCAAAGGATCTTATCGAGAAATTCGTACGAATGTATGTAAATGACATAACAATAGACATGGGATTACTCGGTGAGCACTCTATTCGGAGTCTCTTCCAATTGGGAATAGAGAAAGGATTTGTTTCCGAATTTAATCTAGAATTTGCATAGAGCTTTCCAACTTGGACATTTTGTAATTAATAGTTAATTAGGAGATCTGACCAAATATGATACAATGGATAAACGGGTTTTCTCCCTAGGAGCTGCCATGTTAGCAGTAGGTGGATTGTCTTGGGTCTACTTTAACAGCACCATCCCATTTGCCACCTCAGGAATGACAGAAGAGCAAACCAATGCATTCTATCAGGCTGAAGCCTTGAACACAGGTCTGACAAATATTTCGCAGATGGTATTTGGTATTGGATTCTTCATAGCCGTGATAAGTGTGGGTTTAAAACGCAGAAAAAGGGGCGGAGTGGGAAAACCTATCACTCAAAAACCAACAGAAATCTAAAAGGTTTTTAAAATATTAAAGAAGGCGTCTCTTTGCGCAGGTTTTCTTCCAATTTCCTTTATCATGTTTGCCAGTTCCATAATAGATGAGTTTGTTCCCTTGCCAGCTGCGCGATAAATTTCTTCGGAGAAAGCAGTGCCAACCATGTCACTGCCTCCATACGTGAGAGCTACTTGGGCAAGTTTTTTTCCTAGCGCAACCCAATAGACAGAAATATTATCTATTTCTCTTGCCAACATCAGCCTTGAGACTGCTATAATTCTGAGATCATAAGTAGATGGGCTTTCAGACTTGACCAATCCTTTCTTCTCAAGTTCAGTATTTTCCAGACTGAATTTTAGTGGAATAAAGGTTATGAAGCCCTTAGTTCTTTTTTGAACTTCTCGTAATTTTATCAAATGATCAATTATGTGCTCTGGTTTTTCAATATGGCCAAAAAGCATCGTAGCGTTGCTCTTTATACCCAAGTTATGAGCTTGTTCAATGGTATCAAGCCATTCTTGCCCTGAACATTTACCCCGTACTATCTTGTTTCGTATATCAGGATGAAAAAGTTCTGCACCGCCGCCAGGCATTGAATCAAGACCAGCTGCTTTTAATCTAGTCAGCACTTCTTTGATAGAATTCTTTGTAAGCTTTGATAAAAAGAAAACCTCTGCAGCGGTTAACGCCTTGATGTTCATCTCTGGGTGACTTTTTTTTATTGTTCTAAACATTTCCTCATAGTACTCTAACGGCAGATCAGGATGGAATCCACCAACTATGTGAACCTCGGTTGCGCCTAATTCCTTTGCGTTACTAACTCTTGCTTCAATGTCTTTTGGAGTTAGAGTGTAAGCATCACTTTCATTTCCTTTCCTATAAAATGCACACATCTGGCAACTTGCAGCACAAACATTAGTGTAATTTAGGTAGTAAGAAGCTGCAAACGTCACTGTATCTCCCACTAGTTTTTTCCTTACTAGATCAGCCGCAGCCCCCAACATGTATAAATTATCATATGACATGAGCTCAAGTCCATCTTCATAGGAGAGCTCATCTCCTGCAATGGCTTTCTCGAGAGCTTTAGATTCTTTAACTAGTTTTTCTAGCACGGATTCCTTAGATTTTCATATCAATATAAAAGTAAACACATTGGCGTGTTCATTCCGCTAGATTATTGTATTTGTGTTACGGCAAGAGAATTGTGAAATTACATCATATTGGCATAGTGGTTAATCGAATTCAAGACTCGGTAGGCGAGCTTAAAAAATATCTAAGCTTTCAAAGTGTTAGTTTACCTACACCCGTAGGAAGCCAAAAGGTAAATGTCTGTTTTTTAAAGGTTGGTGAGCCATTTTTGGAACTAATCGAACCCACATCGCCTGATTCACCTATTGCAGAATATGCCTCAAAGGGAGGTGGGATTCACCATTTGTGTTTTGAAGTCAATGACATTCACAAAGAGTTGAATATAATGTCAGAGAAAGGTGCAACCATATTGGTAAGACCCATCAAGGGCTTTGATGAAAGACTAATTGCATTTGTTGATTTAAACATGAAAAATACTAAATGTGGCCTAATAGAATTCCTTGAAACAAAACTATAACCTCAATCTTACTGGATATGAATTCTTATTGGCAAGCGCTGGGAAATTATAACAATAGACATTATTGCAATAATTAGTACAATAGGCGTAACCATACCAAACTCGGGAACAAAAGTTGTGCTTTTTGTAAACAGTATATCGTGGTTTGTTTGATCTTTTTCTTGCCAAACCATGTAAACGGTATTAGATGAAACTGCCATTCTGTTATACCAAGATTCGCTTGGAGTGTTACTGATGTTAACAGGCGATTCAAAACTCTTACCATCATCGATGCTTTTTGCTATAAATATATCAAAGGTCCCAGGAGTATCGTCAACCCAGCTTACATATACATCACCGGCAATTGCAATTTGTGGCCATCCAGAAGCACCAAGATTATTGCTGATGTTAATTGGATCAGCGAAGGTTTGACCGCCATCACTACTTTTTGAAAACAACACGTCATAGTTTTGTCCGCCCATTGCATTAGTCCATGTTACATAGACATTGTTTCCAGACACTGTAAGCTCGGGATAACCAGAATCTTCTGTGTTCTTGCTTATGTTTACAGGTTTGCCAAATGTTGAACCGCCATCTGTGCTCTTCGAAAATAGAATGTCATAGTTTCCTGCGGTATTATCCATCCAAACGATATTGATGTTCTGTCCTACAATATCCATTCGCGGAGTGCCCGACTCTCCCGTATCATTACTTACATTCGTGAGGGTTCTAAAGGTATTTCCCGTATCATTGCTCTTTGTAAAAAAAACATCGAAATTTCCAAGACTGTCATCTTCCCATAGAAGATATACGCCATTTGTATCCGCTGAAATTTGTGGAAGCCCAGAGTTTCCGGAATGATGCGTGATCGCGTTTGGTCTACTAAAGCTGTTACCGTTATCGTCACTCTTACAAAAAATCACATTTGTGGTATTCCCCTGTGTTCTTTCTAACCATACGGTGTAAACATGGGCACCAGACACTGCAATTTGTGGAAAAGCTGAATCTTTTCCTTGTTCACTTATTTCTGCTGGAGTACCAAAAGTATTTCCTCCGTCTAGGCTCTTTGAAAAATAGATCGTGGAGCCTCCGGATGAAAATGATTGCCAAATTGCATATATTTTGCCATCAGACCCAATCATCTTCATGTTATCTGCACCTTGCGTGCTTATATTTCCCAGACTAATTGGCGTGCTAAAGGAAGACCCCCCATCAGCGCTCTTTGCAAAAAATATATCGAATTTATTGGCATTATTATCAACCCAGCCCACATACACGTTATTTTCTGACACAATCAGTTGTGGCGCTGTTGAGTTTTCACCAACATTACTGATAACAGTAGCATTGGTAAAACCAGGACCAGAGTCTCCAAAAGCCGAGAATGTGGAAACAGATGCAATAACAACTAATAGAATTAAAATAAATTGTCTCATATTCAACGCTTTGATTTACATTATAATATGGTTTTGATTTTTAATTACACTAAACTAATCTTATCTACAATAAGATTTAGCTCTACAGTATTCTTTGTATTCATCGTATTAGCAACACGCGTTACTAAAGTAATATCTCCTTTTTTGTCATTTAGATCCAACTTAGTTTTGACTTCAAGTGATCTAAACTCAGTATTTGGGCCAAGCATGAGTTTTGGCAAAAGTGCTATTATTGATAAATCATTTGTAGTTGCTTTCATTTTATATGCAGTGGTATCGGTAAAGTAGACTCCACCTCGTGTAGTTGGTTTTCTCACTGGAATTTTGTATTTTGTTAGAGAGACGTTCTCTAAACTGAAAATCTTGCTATCAATGTATAATGTATAGGACAGGTCAAGTTGAGAAATTTTAGCAAGTAATTCTTCACTAGCATCCATTGTTATCAGTTTCTCAACAACCTGTAATAATCTTCTGCTTTGAAAAAAGTTCTAATAAGATACTTTTAATGGTAAATTACAATTCTAGTCTTAGAGTAATTCTCAATCCTTATATCTATTCTATTAAATTCAACATGGATATGCATATCAGGAAAAGGTATATCGTTTTGGCATTACTTATTTTGATACCGTCTTTTGTCAACCTTGGCGTCCCGATTTACAATTGGGATTCACCTGAACTTTTTGGCATACCTTTCTTCTACTGGTTCCAGACAGTATGGTTATTTGCATCTGCAGGTTTCTACATAGCTTTTGCTTACTTGAAGGGGAAGAATGGATGATTGGGCAAGACGTAGTTATTGCATTTGTTTCTCTGTTCATTTTGTTTATCGCACTTGGTTTTTATGGAAAATTCTGGAGAAGAGGAAACCTCAATCATGTTCACGAATGGTCACTGGCTGGAAGAAAACTAGGAACTACACTGGTTTTCTTTCTAATAGGAGCCGATCTTTATACTGCGTATAGCTTTGTTGCAATTCCATCAGGCGTTTTTGCAAAAGGTTCGCTGTATTTTTTCGCCATTCCATATGTAATGCTAACTTTCGGCATTGCGCTGGTAACTATTCCTAGGCTTTGGACGCTGTCAAGGGAGAAAGGATACATTACTGCCTCAGATTTTGTCAAAGATCGTTTTAGCAGCCCAACTTTAGCAATAATGATAGCGATCACTGGAATTGTTGCCGAATTGCCCTACATAGCATTGCAGATAGTTGGCATGCAGGCGGTACTGACAGTGATGTTTGCTGGGGTTGCAAATGCACAGACTGTTGAGGAGATTTCACTTTTAATTGCATTCGTAATCTTGGCAGCGTTTACATATACAAGCGGTTTGCGAGGCGCTACATTAACAGCTGTATTCAAAGATATTCTGATTTGGATAACTGTTATAGCTGTAATTGTCATTGTTCCAATTAGCATTGGCGGTTTTGGAACTGCCTTCAAAGATGTAAAACCAAATTATGTAACATTGCCAGCTTCGCTAATACCTGCTTATGGTACTCTAATTCTTGGAAGTGCTTTAGCGCTTTATCTTTATCCACATGCCATAAATGGAGTATTGAGTGCTGAAAGCGCTCAAAAGCTTAGAAAAAGTACTGCCCTTCTGCCCTTATACGGTGTAGGACTTGCCATATTGGCTTTGATGGGAATTCTTGTCTATGCAGTTCCAAAAGCAATGAATTTTCTTTCTGGTTTTCCTGAGAGCTCTCGTGGGATATTGGTTGTTCCTTCTCTGATACTTTCCACCATGCCTGGTTGGTTCTCTGGTGTTGCGTTACTTGGAATTTTTGTTGGTGGGCTTGTACCTGCAGCTATAATGGCAATGGCTCAAGCAAACCTACTAACGCGGAACATAATCAAGGAATTCAAACCAAATCTTACTGATAGTTCAGAAATTAGAATAACAAAGATTTCGTCGACAATCTTCAAATTTGTAGCTTTGGCATTTGTCTTTGTTGTACCAGCAACATATGCAATATCATTACAGTTACTAGGTGGAGTTTTGATTGCGCAGATACTGCCTGCAGTATTTTGTGGACTTTACATCAAAATACTAAGAAAAACACCATTGATCATAGGCCTTCTTGTAGGAATTGGAACAGGGATTTACATGACAGAGTCTGCAAATAATTTTGGTGCGCTTACCACATCACTTTTCAATACGCCATTTGGTACATTATACATAGCTGTAATTGCTCTAGCTATTAATCTAGCCATATCATTTGGCGGAAGCTATATTTCAAATAAAACGAGTATCTCTAAAACAAAAAAAACAGATTAATTATTAAAATCGATTTTTGGGAGTAAATTACTCGTATTCCATCAACTTCTTCTCTTCAAGAAGTGTATGGAGATTATGAACTGCCCGATATACCTCAGCTTCTTTCTTTGTTCCAGTACAGACCAGTTTTCCTGAGGCAAATATGAGCACAACCGACTTTGGATCAAGCATCCTGTGAATAAGACCAGGAAATTGTTCTGGTTCATACATACTTCTTGGAAGGCTTCGTGCAGCTCTTTCCAAATGAACTTTACCCCCGAGGCTTACGGAGGCGACAATATTTTGAATCGTAATCACTGGGTCATTTTTTATCTTTATCTTACCTTTTCGAAGTTTTTGTACCACAGTTCTTACAGCGTTCACTGCGGCGTCTTCGGATTTGGAGCCAGTACATACCATTTTACCAGAGCTAAAGATTAGCGTTGCAGTTTTTGGTGACTTTAATCTAAAGACCAAACCAGGAAATTGTTCTGGGTGATATTCAACGTCTGGAAATACCTTAGTTATCTCAACAAGATCTATTTTTTGATCAACGGATGCAGAGGCTACAACATTTACTATATCCACAATTGGTTTTGTTTGCGGCACGGTTAGGGGTACAATTTACTACTATAAATACTAAATATATAGCAGTTCAGAACCCCCAAGATCGCTTGTCTTCTGTACCATACCAGAAGTCAGTAATGGGATTGAATGTATAGAAATAAAACTTACTCACGAATTGTAAGTGAAGGTTATCAATGATCGATGGTATAACCATCTTATGACAGTACTATACTTGCCCACAACTGATGATCATGAAGAAGATTCTACAATGCCCTATAAAATAATTCAAGAGATATTTGCGAGTGGGATCAGCGAGATGGAATTTCGAAATGATGGGGATTCACAAAAGAAGATTAGCTGAGTGGTGCAACAATAATCTAGACTTATTAGTAATTTTAACTGGAATCATAATTCTATTCATTGCAAATCAGTTAGTGAATGTCCTTAATCTTAATACAAGATGGCAATATGCTGGATTTTGGACATTTTTTATTGGAGTGATAACAGTATCTGTAGGAATGTCAGCTCTCATTTGCTATAGGATACTATTGAGATGGCATAACTTCTTCATCTAACAGCAAGAAATTTCATGAGAACAAAATCATTGAAATATATTTCGTCAAAAAAAATAAGATTAATGGACTTTAGGAAGATATTTGGCGGAGAGAAGCCAGAAAATCACAATCTAGAAGAGATCTCAAAAATAAAACAAGAATTTGAAAAAGAGGATAAGATGTTCGAAAAAGAATTACCGCCAAAATATGATCTATTGCAAGAATTTCAAATGAATGAGCTCAAAGACCTTTGTATTGAAATCCTAGGTCAAGAACCTCCTGTTGAATATTATAATGATCCTAAATCTGGAAAAAAAGAGTTATCTCTTGTCAAAGAGGATTATGTACACTTTCTTGTAGATGAATTGAGATTATCCGAGATAATTAATTATGCGTTAAAAAAGAAGGTTGTTTCTAAAGACATCATAAAAAAATTCAAGTTAGATTATTAAGAAACCGTTTATCCTTTTGGAACAATCAGATTCAGGAATATTGTTTTTACCACAAGCCCATCTGACACACTAATACCGAGAGTATAGTTTCCTGGCAGAGTAGCATAATTTCTAAGGATTAGTTGAGATTTATGCTCTGAAGATAGATCCAACACATCTGGAGAGATTTTCACATCAATGTCACCAAATCCTGCAGCTGGAGCAACTGAGCTGGAGGCATTAACAAATACTCGGTTCATGCTGTACGGACTTTGCCCAGTCACGTCAAGGTTTACAATTGTTTCCTTTGAAGCGTCGTTGTTTAAGATAACTTCGTTAGCATCTGCGCTAATTGAAAAAGGTATTTGTATGTGACCATTAATTTTTCCAATCTTGTCTGTATTCCATTCAGAAAACCAGAGTACATTCGCGTCTTGTGGATCCGTTGCAATGTTTAGAGGATATGTAAGATAACCGTCACTAGGGCGTGACGGAATATTATATTCTATCATAGTTTTGTTCACCGTGTCAAAATATGCAAGTTTGTTTCCCTCATGTTCATTAAACCATAAATCTCTACCATCATTAATTCCACGAATCCAAAACGGTAAAGTCGTTGCATGAAAGATATTTTGTGAGGTTGGAAATCGTATAATGGTGCCTGAACTTAGATCAAATTCAGTAAGAAAACTCGTCCCATGTTCTGTCAACCACATGGTACCATTATCAACAAAAAGATCTGTTGGCGACGAAAGAGCTGTTTTGTTGTCAATTGGAAATTCTGCTACTTTTGTAATATTGCTTACCAAGTAACCACGGTTAATTATCTCATAATGAACAATTTTTTGAGTTGTAATTTCTGTTATCCATACTGCGTTATCTTTCACAAATAACCCTGCTGGAGCCGTATCATTTCCAAGATTGAATTGGGTCATTTTGTATCCAGATGGATAGTTATCATCTTTTTCCAATACACCAAGAGTATTTCCACTAAGGGTTGTAAACCAAATAGTACCAAAAGTCTCTCCAGATTTCATTTGAAATGCTGAACCGGCATTGGATTGAAATTTATCAAACGTTCCATGTTCAGGATCAAATCTCCAGATGGACTTGGTCCCAAGTGGTGAGAACCAGATGAAACCATCCTTGTCTTGTAAGACAGTCCACACCATAGTAGAATTTTGGCGAGAGACAACAGATGATGAATTATCACTTTTAATCTCATAATTTTGGAGTTGCCCAGATTTTGGATCAAAACTGTAGAGAGTGCCAAAACCAGATGATGTAACCCACACAATTCCTTGTTTATCAACAATCAATCCATTAGGGGCGCTACCAGGAGGTAAGGAAAATTCTTGAACGTAGGGATTTTGAATTTGTGAAGTAATTCCTACAAATGGTTCATTTTGTTGAGATACTGGTTTTAGAAATAACAACCAAAATACAGCTAAACCGATTATGATTATACCTGTTGTAATAATGACGTTTTTGGATACCAAATATACACTTCTCTGAAACTCAAGTGGTATTTTCTTGCCTTATTAGTGTCACTCATATTCCTATGACTGTTACCAAACTATTTTCATTAGTAAACAAAAGAAGGTTTGAGAAAGTAGCCAAAAATAATATAGTAAAACTATGTACCATTCGTGATGAGAAAAAAATACCTTCTTCTCTCGGTTTATTTTGGATTTCTTCTAATCCTAGTTACATATGAAATACTGAATCCGCCATTTAGTAGTGATTCAGTAAAAATTGGAAATTATGAAGTTCAGGTATCTACCACACCTACAGTTCCAGATGTTGGGAAAGACACAAAAATTCACTTTCGTGTATTAGATCAGAATGGAAATCAAGTTGATAAATTTAGAATGGGTCTCAAAATTTATTTCAATGATCAGCTATTGCAATCATTCCTTCCAACAGATTATCCAGGAATTTGGGACGCAGATTACACATTCCAAGAACCGGGGAATCACGTATTGAGAGCAGAGCTTTTTGATCTAAAAACGGGGAATGTGTATTCATATGCCTTTAACATAACCACGCTGAATCTTTACGAATCAATCTTCTTCGTTTTGGTAATGGTTGGAGTGGCAGGTGCTGTTGGGATAATCATGGCAATAATCATTTTTCAAAAGAAAGCGAAACCAAAATACCGGTGATTATCAGAGTATTAATTTTACTCAAGCATGTTCCAAAATCTTGAATATCTGAATAGACCAACCCATCCCGAAATGAAGAAAATTAAAGACAGTGCAAAAAGTATGTAAAGATCTCTTTTACGATGTGCAAGATCTAAATTTAGAAAGATAAATGCACCCATTCCAATAAGTCCAAAGAACAACATCAATCTGCCAAGTCGCTTCCAATTCAATTATGAAACGATTCGACACGTCAGATATAAAATAGATCTTTAATTCTAATTAGTTCAATTCATTATTGAAAGGCATTACATTCTGAAAATAATCTTTGAAAGAGTATCTATACAATGCCGCATTTTTGGTAATATTGTTGATGATACCCTTCGGCAACGTAGTACTCTGAGGCAGGAATCACCTCAGTAACTATTTTTTTTCCATATTTTCCTGAGTTTTGAAGTTCTTCTTTAGATTTTTTTGCCTCTTCCTCTTGTTCTTGGTTGTGGTAAAAAATCACTGATCTATATTGTGTCCCAATATCAGGACCTTGCTTATTCATGGTGGTAGGATCGTGGCAATTCCAGAAAACATCTAAGATTTGACGATATGAAATCTTGGAAGGATCATACTCAACTTGAACAACTTCTGCATGTCCTGTCTTATCGGTACAGACATCCTCATAAGTCGGATTTTTGAGATTGCCGCCCATGTATCCAACCGTAGTAGATGTTATGCCTTTCACCTTACTGAATTCGTGTTCAACACACCAAAAACATCCGGCTCCGAAGGTTGCTTTCATATATTATACTTTCAAACTCCAAGATTAAATCCTATTGGATTAACTGATAAAACAAGTTAGAGACTTGGTCATCTGTAATTTTGCCATCAGCCCAAAGACAGGCATATGATTTATCTAATGCACCAACCTGGGATTGGGATGCAAAAACCATTTTGTTTGATGCTAGATATTTTAGTGCAGTTTTAAAGTCAGTATCATTTATGTTGTTACTACACCAGAAGCTTGCCAAATTTTTTACCCAGTGAGGTATAGAATTTTTCTGTTGTGTTAATGTAATTGAAAATGTTTTTAGTACAGAGTTTCCAGACTGATCCCTTGCAGCACAAGATACTGTTGTAGTTCCAATGTAAAAAAATGTACCTGAAGCTGGATAACAGTTGGGTTCAACCAAACCTTGTAGTGCTGTTGAATTAAGATAATTGACTGTACTTCCTAAGGAATTTGTTGTTAGAATTGTAAGGTTGGGTTGAATAGGACCCGTAGTAGGCGAAATAGGACCCGTAGTTGTCGGCGAAATAGTACCTTGACTAGTACCACCCACTTGAACAAAAACACTAGATTCTGCTGGAGATGGTTGCGAAGAATCATGGAATGTGAATTCCAACGTTGAGCCAATTAGAACCGGAAAACCATCGATGAATGTGGGAATCTTAAATGTAGTTTGAAAAATTCCAGTACCAGGTCCTGTTTCTCTCAATGAACCAGTGGGTGTAACAAATGCTGGATCGGCAAGGGTAGTATCAACTCCTCCCATATGCACCTCGACTAGTTTCAATGGAATGTCACTAGGGACTTGCGAATCCAAACTAAAATTAGGAGCATTGATCACAAGTGTAAAGTATCGTCCTATCCTTACATTTGTATCCGAGGATTGAATCGGACCTGCTGGAATGCTATTTAGCACAGCTGACTGAGTTAATGTTTGGGGATTCCCTGAATAATCTGCAGGTTGATGATATGTCATGAGAACGACATCACCGTTTTGTAATGGACGCCCATCGACAGAATCAGGGAGTGTAAGCTGGAGTTGAAAGACACCCGTATCTATCCCTGTTTCAACCATTGCAGAAGGGCCAGGAATTGGCGTTCCATCTATAGTAAAATCAACCAAACCAGATGTAGAAATTTCCATTACAGCTCTATGATCTGTAACTAGATTCTCGTCTGTTATGTAAAATGTTATTACTGAGCCAGGTACAGGAACTTGTGCATAACAAAGTGATAAAGGCAATAAGAGAATTATTATGGCCACTAAGGACTTCATATATTCGTGTGATACAATCTAACGTATAATCCTGACGCATGATTTGTACAACATACAGAATCCATGTAGATATCAGCCATTGTAAAAGATTAGCCTTGATTAATTGAACTGATTTTAATCTATTTTCCCTTTGGATTATCTTTACGTAGCTTGGGTTTCAATTTGGTATTTGCTTTTAAGAGCTCTAGTGCAAGGGCCTTATTGTTCAAGGCCACGTCATATTTTTTATCTATCAGTAGAGCCGCGTTGAAACATTTGATGGCCTCCTTTAGCAGTCCAAGTTCTCCTAGAGAGAGTCCTTTGTAAGCCATTGCCATTGCATATTTTGGCTGAATCTTCAAGGCTGTATCATAGCAATCAATAGCATCGTGATATTTGCCTATAGTATGTAAGGCAGATCCTTTGTTAACCAGAGCGTCCATATTGCGGCCATCAATTTTCAGAGCTTCATCATAACACTTTACAGCCTGTCTAAGCCTTCGTAGGTTTTGGAGTGTGACACCTTTGTTTACTAGGGCAGTGACATTTCTAGGCTCTTTGTATAAAACAATGTCATAGTATTCCAGAGCAAGTGTATATTCACCTTCTTCACAGAGATCATAGGCTTCGTTTAGAAGCGAAGAATTTTTCATCTTTTCATATTATAAAACTTGATGATAATATTCTTTTAGTAAGTTGATTAGGGTTTCAGTAGTATAACGAATTAAGAATTCTAAATTCACAACAGTCTTTAAAGGGACTTTTCTTGCGAGATAATAACATGCCTACAATTGTCTTTGATTTTGACGGCACCATAGCTGATACTTTATCTGTAGTAATAAGAATAGCAAACAAATTCGCAGATCATTATGGATACAGAAAGATACCACTAAGCGACCTACCAAAGCTTAGAGAGAAAAAACCAAGTGAGGTACTGAGACATTTAGGGATCTCAATTTTCAAGTTGCCCATTGTTGCAAGGAAGATAAGATTTGAGATGAATAAGGAAATAGTTCATTTAGAAACTTCTGCAGATCTACAAAAGACCTTAACAAACCTTAAAGAAAAAGGCTGTGTCCTTGGAATATTAACTACAAATTCCAGAGAAAACGTCATGGAATTCTTGAAAAATAACAATCTGCAGTTTTTTGATTTTGTTTATGCCGGCAGAGCTGTATATGGCAAAAGCCGATTGCTAAAAAAACTGATGAAGGATAAGACTATCCCTCATCAAGATCCAATTTACGTGGGAGATGAGATAAGGGATGTGGAGGCAGCTAAAAAGGCAGGAATTCGAGTAATTGGTGTTTCATGGGGATACAATAGCAAAGATGCACTGCTAAGGGCAAAACCGGATTACGTCGTAGAGAAACCAGAGGAACTTCAAGAAGTCATTTTGAAAAATAATTGAAACAATTTCTAAATTAAATTCCATACATATTTAGATACAAAAATCATATTTTTTGAACATGATCTCTGATGTTACAGAAGAAGAAAAGATTTTGCTCACACCTGATTCAGGATTCAATCTTTGTGGAATTGATTATTTTGAGCCACTAGGTAAGAGACTCTACCTAATAGAACATTATGAACAATATCAAGATGCACTTAAAGCAAAAAAAGAAAGAGAGAATCAAAATGAATATCTTATTCTTTACAATGGAATGCAATGATTGGTACAATTTTTTGAAATTTGAAATATGTATTCAATAAATTCATTTAATACTAATACATGCAGCGTGTGAAATTATGTCATTAAGTACTGAATTTAAAAAATATCTCGAGGAAACTATTCATGGTATAATAATTGGAATTCCATCACTAAAAAAAGAATACCCGAAATTCAAAAGCGAGTGGAAATTTGATAGCGAATTTGATTTCCTGTACGGATGCATAATAGGACAGATTCTTGGAACAAGTCTAACAGCATTCAAGATGGTTCACAATAGAGAGGCAAAGGCTGATGAGATGCTAATGATTGGTGAGATTGTAGAATCTTATTTCCCATTGATTAGAGATGAAATAAAAAATAACTCTTAGTTATTATTTAGAAGTTCAGATCCCTTGGAAAAGCCCAAACGAATATTGCTCTTCCTCCAAAAGTATAGCAGCATACTTCCGTCAATTAATGCTCCCACTATCACAATATACAGGCTCGTATAATTTGGCATTCCAGCCAAAGTCAATACGTTAAGTGAGGCACCTGCAATAATTAACATGATAAGAGCCTTTACCGCCCATTTCTTTTTCTTAATCAGCCCAATAGCCACTACAATATCTGTTATACCAAAGGCAATAATTCCACCAACTAAGAGAGATCCTACAGTACCAGAGAGAATGCCCATCATCTGCTGTTGATTATTATTTAGAAGGTATAATTTTGCAAGTATTAATGGGATTGCAAAATGAAGGTAAAACCCGCAACCAATTAGAATCACACCCATGACAAAGAGAAAAACACCAGTAACCTTTGAAACCATTAGAGGTGATTGCATGACTCATTATGCATCAAACCCCGATCATAATTAAAAGTAGCTCTGATCGACGCGTTCTCATTTTTGAAGTTATGTCTACTTTGAATTTTCCCTGATTTTGTTGAAAATTTTTACAGCTTCTAGATGGGAACAGTTTGCCTTCAATCCCTTACCATGGTGAAACTTGTAAAAGTTCCTGTATCCTTCACATTCACAGGTATCTAATGTCACAAAGTATGATTTCGAAGGATCACTGGTAGACTTTACCTGGTAGAGGTCTTCATCTATCTTTACAACTCCATCTTTAGCCAAAGCCTTTGCTTTCTTGATAGTATTTGCACTCATGAACTTGTAAATCGACACACTTACTAAAAAATCCTTGAGGAAAGAATTATGTCTAATTCATAAGATTTAATCTCATGGTAATCGAACTATTGCTGAATGACATGACCACAGAAGACACCGATACAGAATCTCAAGTGTTAAGGGAGATGTTTGAAGAAATTATGAAGCTGATTCGTGAAAAGCAAATCAAACTAGAAGCCATCATACAAAGTATGACAGACCAAGACAAGATATCCCAGGATGCATTTAACAGAATTTACAGGGTGTTGACAGAACATGGAAAAAAGAAGCAATGGCTATGAAATAACATTATGACTCAGGCCAGTTGGCCTTCCAGTATCTTATAGACAGCATTGGCTGTAATTTCGTCCTCGATTGTTTTGCATCTTAGTATTAATTTCGTGCTCATGATGAATCACACTGCGAACAAGTCGCCTTTTGATATCATTTTAAAACTCTACGATAAAAAGAATCTGCATGGACAATTATTCTTCATGACACTTACAGCTTTTGATATGAATCGTGTTTTTATTAGAATCTGTTTAAAAAGGAATTATAATTTCATGTTAAGTTTTTGAATTTTCTTTATTATCAAATCGTGATCTGATGTTGGATCTACTGATAATATGAGCAGACCATCATCCAAGAAAAGTGTAACGAGTTTGACTTTTTCCTTTGAAGTTATCATCCAGTTTGTCTTTCCAAGGGTTTCATTGAACATATCTTCCCAAGCTGCTTTAATTGATGCCTGATAATGTGCCATGCTACTTAGCTCTTCGTCAAGCATTGGTGTTGTGTTTGGCCTTCTAGCAAACGAGATCAATTTTCGATCTTTTATTCTTCCAGCAAAACGAATGGCATTATCCAAGCCAATTATCTGCATACACGAATCGATCTGCTTTGAGCTTTGGGTCAATTCCTAGGTTGACAGTTTTGAAATGGAGATTTAATCCTATTGCCTTAATCAAAGATTATATAATGATAAGGCCTCAAATTCAAAAATTTTGAATTTTTAATTAATCATCATGAGAAGAACGGTTACGGTATGAGATTATGCCCAAGATTTTGGATCCTTTTTCCAGACTCTAACTCCATCAACGAAAGTCTGCTCTTTCTCTTCAAAGACAGTATGCCACCTACCATCGCCAGGAAACATATTGTTCATTTCTTTTACCTTCTTGTTTGTGGGCATTTTGTTCATCAAAGCCCCCCATCTCATGTTAGGAATTTTTGGCATTACTTCATTGATGTCTCTCATATCGGTATTCAACATTACTCATCTTTTAATTTCTTGCGTAAGTAAATTTAGCCAATATGACCAACTTTATTATTTTGATTAACGTATTATCAGTATGCGAAAAGAGTTTTGCCACATATGTAAGGAAGGGGGCAAGGAATGCGTAGACGTAGATACCAAAGGAAAAGTCTATCTTGAAATGTTCCACGTAAGATGCGCCAAATGCGGTGCACTTTTGGTATCTTAATTTTTTGTGCCATTGTGACTAATTTCCGTCATAGCTAGTCAATTAATTTCCCACAGTTGTATTACTATCATGACAACAATAGTTGGCATCAAAACAAAAGATGGAGTAGTTCTTGGCTCTGACAAAAGAGCAAGCAAGGGCTTTTTTATTGGATCTAAGATTGTGCAAAAAATAGCAAAGATAGATGACACATTGGCAGTTGCCATAGCAGGACAGCTATCTGACGCAGAGTACATCATCAAGGTTGCAAAGGCCGAGAGAAGGATCATGGAGCTTCGAAGAGGTTTTTCTCTAACAGTGAAAGAGTCTACCAGATTGATTGCAAACCTTGCCTATTCGGGTTTGAGAAATTATCAGCCGTATTACGTGGAGCTACTAGTTGCTGGCGTTGACCAGCATGGTGCACATGTATATGTTGCAGACATGAGTGGAGCAATTACCGAAGAAGAATTTGCATCTTCAGGTTCTGGATCCCCTATTGCATATGGAGTTCTTGAAAGTCTTTACAACAAGGAAATTCTAAACGAACAGGCAAAGGAAATTGCCTCACGTGCAGTAGCAGCTGCGATGGAGCGTGATCCTGGCTCTGGAAATGGCATCGACATATTGGCAATTCCAAAGTTGACAACAGAGGTTACTGCATAGATGTCCGAATATAACACAAATCCAGGAAGGTTCCCCTTCTATGGTCCTCAGGGTCGTCTAATCCTTGTTGACAGTGCACTTGAAGCAGTCAGCCGAGGGTCGACTACAATAGGAATCAAGACTCCAAAATTTGCTATCATATCAAGCCAAATTAAACCAACACACCCACTAATCGAACCTTCAGAAAAAATTTTTTCAATTGACTACCATGTGGGTGCAACAGGTGCTGGATACATTGGAGACATCTTGCAATTAATCGACACCCTACGACTAGAAGCACAGAAACACAAATTGACATATGAGAGCCCAATTGATATTGATTCTCTAGCCAAGCACCTCAGTACCTACCTACACAGCTATACTACGTACGCTGTAAGGCCACAGGCTGCCTCAATAATAATTGCAGGAGCAGACCAGACGGGTGTGCAGTTATACCAAGTAGATCCAAGTGGAACCTTCTTTAGAGGTGCGGGGTTTGCGATAGGTCAGGCAGCGGAAGTAGCTCTTGATGTAATTACTAAGGAATACAGTGCAGATATGACACAGAAACGGGCTATTGAACTTGGAAAACAGGCAATAGAAAAAGCACTAGGTGAAAAACCCATTGTAGATACGGGAGTCATAATAGAAAAAGAGAAAATGTTCAACAAACTTCCAACTGAGAAATAGTTCCGACTCCCTTTTTTTATTTTTCTAGAAAATTTAATTTCTATTACTAATTATATTGATCATAGGAAAAGTTGTTATTCTTGTGATTTTTCTCAGAGTCTGTTTTTTGTAGTACTTTTGTGATCTGTTCAAATATCCTATGAGCACCTATCATAGCTTCTGCCTTGTCCTTATCACTTGTTGCGTTACTTTCTATCGTGGCGTATCTTGAGACAATTTTCAAGTTTATTTGAAACTTGTCGCTGTTAGCCCATTGTAACACATAACCCCCGTCCCCTTCAATTAGTCCTATCCAGCGTAGGTTCCCAAACCACTTTCCAACTAGTTTGTCTACAATATCATCTACCTTTACAGTAGTTGGAATATACAATTGAAGAATCTGAACGAACTGGAGATGTTGTTTTGATATTTTTCGAGATAGATTTTCAAGATCTATTCTTGCTTGCTTGACTAGAACTGACCTGAGATTTTTATTTAGCTTGTAACCAGAGCCGGTTCTTTGTACAAGACCTGCCTCTTCCAATCTATGTAAGGCTCTTGATAAACTCTGTTGATGAATTCCCAGTTTCCTAACTAGACCATTGAAGGTATATTGGTTATCTGCCAAGTCACTGTCTTGATTTAGTACAGATAAAACTTTCTTGTCATTTGATTGAAAATCATCAAGGGATATACCGGAGGATTCATCTACTATGATCTGTACTATTTTGTCATCTACTGTTATCTCCTTCTCATTACTCATTTTTTCTTCTTTTTCAGGGGAATCTTTATTTTCCATTTGATATTACTCCATTAGTCTTTTTACTTATTTAAGCTTAGGCAGTACTACTATTGGATCTTTGGTTTTAGATGCAAGAGTGAGAGATTTCATTGCCTCACTTGCTTTTCCAAGTAAATTGGATTTGTGCAAAATGTTGAATCTGTTTTTTCTGGATCTTGCATTTCTTGAACTTAATCTCAATTTATTGTTGCAACACGGACAACGATATACAGGAAACAGGTTAATGTCTACAAATATCCCGCATATTGAACAAGGTCTTTGACCTGCCATAAATCGGTATCCGCTAGATGGTCGCTTTGCTGCATACCTGTAACAGATTCCTTTACATTTCAAAATTATAATTCTCCTTTTCTTAGTCTAGGAGATTTTTTCATCATTTTATGGTAAGTCATACATCAATAAAGCGACTAATAGTCAAAAAATCTAGTCACACCATATCTTGTGATTGAAGAATATTTAAGATCAATTCAAATGGTATGATTCCATGAAACGCGGGTATGGGATTTTAATTGCCGGCGTATGTATGCTAATTTTCGGTCATTTCCTATCACAGTGGATAATAGGCAGCATCCCAACAATCAATCCATCCCATTCTACTATGCTCTCTGATGCACAGTACCACATGTTATCATGGAGTAATCAGCTGTCAACTATAAGCGAGGTTGGCATCATGGTTTTGATAATTGGCGGATTTGTTTTATTCATAGACCATAGAAAATCTAAACAAAATACCGGATAATACATTAATCACTTTTGAACAAATTTTAGATTTCATCTTCTATTTTTTCTGGTAGCAAATGCATATGCAAAAGACGATGATACTATAGCTACTGCCAAGACAGGGCCTGTTAATTTCGGAAGGATCTCTGAATTTGTAAGTACTTCATAAGATGCTACTGATGCAATAATCAGCGCAGTTCCACTCAAGGCATACGACATGTATCTGAAACCTTTGGCATGAAGTATTTTAGAAAATGCTGAACGTAATATTACACTATCAAACGTGTCTATAGGAATCATGCCCAATGCAAAGAAACCTGCTAAAATTAAGGCAGTCTGAACACCGGCAGTAGCAGATGCTACAACGGACAAAGTTATGGCAGAAATTTGTGTTGCAGTGTCAAATCCCAGACCAAAAACCAATCCAGTAACTAGCGCAGATCCAATAGGACCTAAAAATCCAGTTTTGTTCAAAATTTTACTAGAAAGTATCGCTGAACCGCTCTTGCCCCATTTCTTCATTGAGTAGATGTTGATAGCACCAATTACTCCTAAGGCAATAGCACCTATTACACCGCCCCAAAATGCAAGATTGCCAGTATTAGTTATACTACCAATTGCATAAATTATGAAAATCATCTCTGCCAATACAGATATCATGTGACCTGTACTAAATCCAGTACCTACCCATCGAGACTTTTTTACAGCATCATGTAATCTAACAAGATTGTCTATTGCAGCAATATGGTCAACATCTAGGGCATGGCGCATACCAAGAAAGATCATTGTAGGAATCGATATTGCAACAAAAGCCCAGATACTAATCATTATGAGACTACTTCATGTAAAAAGAGGATGAATATAGAATTTTCAGTTAATCTATGAATTACTATCACACTAGACTATCTTTTCCACATCATGCCGTGATAAGTAAAGTTATTTTGTATTTGGATTTCTTTTTATTTTAATGACTCGATTCTAGTCTTGTATTTTTCTTTGTACAATGATCTACATGAAGTACAACAAAAGAATCTTTCAAAATTTCCAAATTTTAAGACATGTGGTTTTCCATCAACAGATCCTTGACAATAATCACATGACAGTTCTATAATCATGCCCTTTCCGAGCTTTATACCATGACTTTTGATTGTTTTTTCTCTGAGATGTCCAAGTTTTTTGCCAGTTTTTGCTTCAAGCTTTCCTATATCCAAATCAAGAGTAACAGCCTTTATCAGGCCAGCATTAACCAGTCGGTCATACCTTGCCTTTACGGTTGGCGTGCTTACCTTGATCTCTCTTGATACTTGATTGAATGACTTTCTGCCATCTTTGATTAATGATTCAAGCAAGGCAATGTCGATTTTGTCTAATTTTATTGGCACAGTTTTCAATATGTCTTTTCCTACCTATATTGTGTACTTTACAATCGTAAAGATGTGTCATTATATCGGTAGTTCTAGTATGAGGAATTAATGGCAAAAGACCCAATATGCGGAATGTTTGTAGAGGAAAAGGCAGATTCTATAAGATATGCCATTGATGGCCGAGAATATTATTTCTGTAGCACCATGTGTTTGCATGAGTTTAAAGAACCAGAAGAAGAATTAAAGAAACTCAAAAGGCAAGTTGCAATAAGCGCTTTACTCACAATTCCCATCGTAATACTTTCTGTATTTGAAATCTTTTCTTCTACTGTAAACCACTTCATCATGCTAGCATTGGCAACACCTGTTCAATTCTGGATGGGATGGAGGTTCTACAGGGGTTTATGGGATGGAATTAAAGCCAAAGCATCCAACATGGATTCACTAATTGCAATAGGAACAAGTGTGGCCTATATCTATAGTACTACAGTTACAGTTCTTGTAGGATATTTTCCGTTTCAATCAGTATATTTTGAAACATCTGCTGTAATCATTACTCTGATTTTAGTTGGCAGATTACTAGAATCAAGAACAAAAGAAAGGGCTTCCAGTGCAATAAGAAAACTTTTGGATCTGCAACCAAGAACTGCTAGAATCATTAGAGATGGTATCGAATCCGAGATTCCGATAGAACAAATTCAGAGGGGAGAGATATTGATCATAAAACCAGGAGAAAGAATCCCTACTGATGCAATTGTAATCGAGGGTTTCTCAGCTGTTGACGAGTCTGCAATAACTGGTGAGGGCATACCCGTAGACAAATCGACTGGTAATGAGATTATCGGTGCTACCATTAACAAGAGCGGTCTTTTGAAGGCCAAAGCAACAAAAGTTGGACGAGACACTGTCCTTTCACAAATAATCGCGCTTGTGGAAGATGCTAGAATGGGCAAGGCAAAAATACAGAAAATGGTAGATCAAGTTGCAAAATATTTTGTCCCTGCAGTAATTCTGATAGCAATATCCGTAGGATTAGGTTGGTATATTGTTGGCGGGATTGGATTTGCCTATTCTTTACTTGCCTTTGTATCTGTGATAATAATTGCATGTCCATGTGCTCTTGGAATTGCAACTCCTGCAGCTCTCACTATTGGTACTGGGAAAGGTGCGGAAAATGGAATTCTGTTCAAAGGGGGCGAGTATCTGGAGATTGCAAAAAAAATAAGGACAATAGTGTTTGACAAGACTGGAACCTTGACTGAAGGCAAACCATCTGTTACAGATATCATTGACTTATCCGGTATGGGAGAAAAAGAATTGCTTAGACTTGCAGCAATAGCAGAATCAGGTTCGGAGCATCCACTAGGTCAAGCCATAACAAGAAAAGCAAAGGAAAGCGGAATTATTGTATCACTCCCAAATCATTTTGAAGCACTGTCTGGGCATGGTCTCAAAGCCATCTATGCTGAGCACATATTACTTATCGGCACAAGAAAATTAATGAAGGAAAATAGTATTGAAGTCTCTGAAAAAATTGACTCGATATTAATGAATTTGGAAAGTGAAGGTAAAACCGCTACCCTTGTATCAGTGGATAACAAGTTGTCTGGAATAATAGCTCTTGCAGATTCAATTAAGCCTAGTGCAAAAGAAGCTGTTGATGCACTTAAAAAAGCAGGAATAGAAATCATGATGCTTACAGGAGACAATGAAAGAACTGCTAATGCAATTTCGTTAAAACTTGGAATTGAAAAGGTGATTGCACAGGTATTGCCATCTCAAAAGGAAGAAATGATTTCAAAACTGCAATCTGAAAACAAGATTGTGGCAATGGTGGGTGACGGTATCAATGATGCTCCTGCACTTGCAAGGGCAGATCTTGGCATAGCAATAGGATCTGGAACAGATGTTGCCAAAGAAACTGGTGGAATCATTCTGATAAAAAATGATCTTAGAGATGTTGTAACTGCATTAGAACTAGGTAAGAAAACAGTATCCAAGATAAAACAGAATCTTTTCTGGGCATTTGCGTATAATACTGGATTTATTCCTATTGCTGCAGGTGTGTTAGTTCCACTTGGTGGCGTGGACATGTTTGGTTGGCTACCAATGCTTGCAGGTGCAGCAATGGCGATAAGCTCAGTAACCGTAGTAGGAAACTCAATGCTTCTTGGTCGCTACAAATCTAAATTTGCTCAATATAGAGAATCCAAAATAGTAGACGATGCGTTATCAATCCAATAAGCTAGGTTTTGCGAGTTATAGAGATGACGGCGATAACTACACCTGCTGCACCTAATCCTATTCCGACCATAGTTATCATGTATAATCTATCGACCGCATCTTTTTGATCCTGGATTGATTTTGCAGCGTCCTGATAATTCTGTGCTGCAGAATTTATGTTATTTTTTGCGTCTGTGATATCACTTGTGAGCTGATTAATGATTGTACCAAGTTGTGAATTAATTGCAGCGTTATTACTGCCACCAGAATTACCTGTTTGTGGGAAGCTTACAGTATCAACGTTTGCGACCTCGTCAAGAGGAATTTCAGTGTTAACTTGCTGATCTTCTATAGTCCCATTCATTATAACAGTATAAGTGCCTGCTTGTGTGGGCAATAGAGTAGCAATGTACTGTCCATTTACAGTTGGGCTAGGAAGAAAGCTAAGAGGTTTAGTGATAGTACCATACTGTACTGCAAAAGTCATATTTGCAAGCGCGTTGATTACCGGCTGCCCCGTGTCAACGTGAGAACCTTTTACAACTGTAATTTGAGCTGCATTCATTTGCCCTGTTAGGGCAGGCTCGTTATCCCATCCCAGTTCTACAATATAATTTCCAAATGATTTTGCAATATGAGCTGCAGCAGGTTTTGGATTTAATGGAGAAAAAGAAAATGCGAATAAAACAAGAACGCAGATTGATGCATAAATTACAATTCTTGTGCTCATGTGTTTCATCAAGAGGGAGTAATATTTATCTCAACTTAGACCTAAATCTTGTCATCATGATGGCGCCAAGTATTGAGATGGTAATTAATAATGCTGGTAATGGAAATTCCGGTACTGCCAGTTGAAGATTGTAACCAGTCATGAGGTTAGGGTGTATATTCATGTGTACATCGACCATGATAGTATTTCCGTCTGTTTTACTATCCATATCCTGTAAGAGTTTTGTAAAGGCTGTAGATATCTTATCATTATAAGTAGCCTTGTCAGAGTTCTTGGCAGCTAAATTATTCCACATTTGTTGAGCGGCGGCAGCTAGCGCTTTGGCGTTTTCATATTTATTTTGGTCTACGATGGAAACCGACATTTGCATAGATCCGCCAGACATGCTACTGCTGTTCATGTTCATCATAGACATGTCATTCAAGTCGACAGTGGAATTAATCGCGTCACCGTATTTTTCCAGCGCTTCTTTGAGGATATAAGTAACTGCCAATGCCTGTACTGTAGAATTATTCAATTTATCAGGATCAATTCTAACAGGTATGGCTTCGTCTAAATAACCATTAAGTGCAGTCACATCTGAATTTACTTTTGTGGTATCGCCGGCGTTGGCATCAGTAATAGTAGCATTAATTGTACTTGGAATCTCCTGCGCAAGAAGTGCGTTTCTTTCATTCATCTCTCTCGTGTCATTGGCATTCCAGTATTCACTTAGTGCAGTGGCATAGTAATCAATGGTAGCATTGTTTCCTACATTCTTTGCTATTTGCCCAACCTCAGTCTTGATTTCGGGTACTTTGGCAAGAAATGCCGCACTTGCATCCCCACCAAAGTTGTGAGCATATGCAGGATGAGTATAGATTAATCCTAAGGTGATAACTGCAGCTAATGATAATGCTGCAACTTTATTATTCACGACAATAATCTCTTCGCATTATCTTAAAAACTTTCTAGTACAAATTTCGAATTCCTTTGAAATATCCTCCATTTGTAAATTTCAGCAGATATCACAATCTCATGACGCCTTCGGTAATTGTACCAGTATTCTAGTAAGAGACAAATATCAACTTCTAACATTGTTATATGTAGATTATGAAAAAAAATCTAGCCAAAGTTTTACTCGTATTGTTAATTGTGTCGGTCTCTATCTTTTTTATCTTGCCCACAATTCCAAACTCTTATGCTCATGCCCTCATAGCAAAAAGTGACCCAACACCATCACAATCTCTACCAACACCACCATCAAAAGTTGATGTTTACTTTACTGATCCTGTAGACATACGATACAGTACTATCAAAGTTTTAGATCCAAGTGGAAATGAGATACAAAATAAAGACGAACACTACATCACAAGTGATCAAAGCGCTTTAAGTGTAAGTCTTCCCGCCGGACTGCTCAATGGTGTTTATACTGTTAGTACCAAAGTATTAGATCAAACAGATGGGCATGTCACGGAGAATGGATTTGTCTTTGCCGTGGGTGTTGCAGCACCGACTGCAACTTCGCAACCAAAAGTAAGTTATTCCGATGTAATTTCAATTCCTGACACAATTGCAAGATTTCCTGCTTTAATTGGTCAAGTTATCGTAGTGGGAATTGCATTTTCAACTCTTTGGTTATGGAGTCCAGTATCGAGATTAGTAAAATTACAACAAAGATTTGCTGAGACTAGATCGAAGATAGACAAGAGAGCTATGATGTTTATGCTTATTGGTTCAGCTATCGTCTTTGCATCTGGTTTTAGCATGATAGCAGCAGTGGCATATTCAATCCATGCAGGGTTTTCGGATGCAGTCTCAACAAAATTTGGCCAAATGTGGCTTATCAGAATGATGGTTTCCTCTGTATTACTTGGGGTCTCTCTAGTATTTTATTTTAAACAAAAAAAAATAAATTCCATATTGCCAAAATCTCAATCTGCAATAATTCTGGGAGTCGGCATAGTAGTCCTTTCGACAACGAGTATAATTGGTCATGGAGCAGCAACAGGTCAATTAGGACCTCTACTTTTTGATTTCATACATAATCTAGCAGCTTCTCTATGGGTAGGCGGAGTGATTTACATTGATTTTATTATAATATCAAAACTAAAACAACTTGGAAATGAAGAAATCTCTTCGCCAATTTTGTCAATAATCATACCAAAATTTTCTACTGTGGTATTATTCATTTTGGGAACAATTACCATTTCGGGTCCTTTTCTTTTATTCTTACTTGAAAGTAATCTGGCTTTGACATTAGTTTCAATTTATGGCAAAATCCTGATCGTGAAACTTTCTCTGGCAGCTGTTATGATTGCTGCAGGCGCATATCACCAGTTTGAAGTACATAAACATGCTCTTAGAGATGTCGTTACATCTCGCACAACACCCACAATGATTCAGAACCAAAGACCAAAAATTACAGTATTATCGAAATTTGGTGCTAGTGCAAAGATAGAATCAATTGCAGGAATCCTCTTGATTGTATCTGTAGCAGTACTAGTTAATTCAGGATTGCCCGCTACAGAATTCCAAGATATATTGCAATCTCAGCAACCCACTTCTCTTGCATTTGGTATTGGTCCAAATAACCTACAAAATGTGTTTACCGAAACTAGATTTGTTGAAAATGGAAGTAGAGTAGTCATGTCAATTGACCCATATTTTGTAGGCTCAAATGATATCACCATTTCGTTTTTTGATTCAAACAGGAATCCATTAGATATCCAGTCTGTCCTCCTTGAACTTACGCAGATAGATAAATCCATTGGCCCCATCAAGATCGATACACAACAGATAGCAAAAGGTATCTATTCTGCAAAGACTGATTCGTTGACAATTCCAGGAAACTGGCAAGCCCATGTAGAAGGTATACCTACCGCGGCGGGTTCACTGAGCCTTGTTGCAGATTATGATTTGTCTCTGAAACCCAAAGTAAGTCAACTTTTGGCAAACATTCATGAATACAAGATAGATAACAACAGTCTTCCACTATATCCAGTTTATGATAAGGTGAGAAATGTTGTTTGGGTTGGCGATACGGCCATTAAGAGTGGCCAGTTAATTGAATTTAGTCTAGATTCAAAAAAATATACAGCGCACAAGATTGAAGGAACTAATATCATAACTTACGCAGCAATGGATTACCAAGGAACCCTTTGGTATGTTGATCCATTGTCCAAGATACTTGGGCGTTTCAATCCAAACAATAATTCTAATCAAGTATATCCTGTTCCAGTAAACGGTGCCATCTCAGGCCTCGCATTGGATAGCTCGGGGAATGCATGGTTAACTATTTCAACTACAGATGAATTAATCGAGTTCAATCCTGTTGCAAAGAACTTTACCTCAATAGAATTAACTAAGGGAAGTGTCCCCATAGGAATTGCAATTGACAATTCTAATGGACAGCTATGGATTGCGGAAAGCGGAACAGGGAAATTAGCAAACATTGACCCGTCTAACAATTACAAGGTTACAGAGTACGAACCGGGCCAAAACAAAACCCTTGCAAGTCCAACCGCCATATTGATTGATCCACTAACAGGCAAAATCTTTGTTACGGAACATGATGGAACAGCAGTCTCGCTTTTTGATCCTTTGCTTAAAACTTTTACCCAGTATCAATTAGATCCTCAAGGGCTCCCATTTGGAATGGCATTTGACGCAAATCACGATCTCTGGATTGCTCAACATACACTTAACAAGGTAGCAGTGTTGGACCCCAGAACGGGAGAGACAAATGAATTTAGCATACCTTCGAGTTCCTCCTTCACTCAATGGATAACTGCTGACTCTCAAGGAAATATCATATTGGCAGAACAGAGAGCAAACACAGTGGGCATAGTAACCACCACCGCGTCTCCAACATCTTCTCAACAATCAAGTCAAACAGCATCATCGCCCATTCCCCAGCTAAGTTTTAGTTATGCAGATATTGCAGCACCTTCAATAGTAACAAGCCTCATAGCGATCGCATTCTTTTATTCTAGAAGTACCCTTGATCTGAAAAAGAGTTTAAAACATACAAGAGAAATGCTTGCTTGATTGTCAAAAATCAGCTGTGAACTTGACATATCATAAGAATCTATAATACGGCAAAGATCATAGAGTGAGGAAGTCAAAGCAAATATGGATATTTGGTGTGGTGGTTGAACAATATAATATAGTTGGCACATTCAAAAAATATACCTCCATTAGTTCTTCATTAAGGAGTTTGAAAGCTGTACCAGTCCGTTTAAATTTCTCATTGACCAATTTGTACTGTGTTAAATCCACATTCCATCATAGAAACAAAATCAACATTGTTAAGCGTAATTATATTTTCACTCATTGGAGCTTTATCAATCCCAGTCATTTTACCTCACATATTTCATAGTTTCACACTATTTCATGTTCTTCTCCACATTAGCGGCGTTGGATTTGCTACATTTCTTACCATCGTGGCCGCAGTTGCATACTCTAGAGTAAGAACACGAAGACTTCTTCTTACGATGATAGCTTTTGCAGGATTTGTAGCAGCAGAATCTTTTTCTTTAATTGATGCGGCATGGCAATACACTTACTATTGGTTGGATTTCTCTGCTGCCGAGGTTGGCCACCTTCTAATGATTTTTACCTTGCTAATGTTTGCCTTAAGTGTATTTAGAAGAGATTAAAAATTGAGAGATGTGAGAATCTCAAGAATCATTATATTAAAGACGCAAGAAAATATCTTTGAGCGGAATTAAAATTGAACAGAAGTAGTCATATAATCGAAGTTATTGAAAAAAATCCCGGCATAAAGTTCCGTGAGATAATGAGAGAAACGGGAATGAAAAACGGTGTTCTTGGTTATTATACAAACAAGCTGGAAAGAGATGGTGTTATAAAGGCATATAGAAAAGCACGACAGACTAGATTCTTTCCTCCAAGTGTATCAGATAATGATTTTCTAACAATAAAGAATCTAAGGCAGGAAACTCCAAAGCAAATCCTCTCAGCTTTGTTACAATATGAAATGTTATCATTTAATGATCTGGTTACAAATGTGAAAAAATCACCAGCCACAGTTTCACTTTACTTAACCCAACTTACAAAGGATGATATGGTTGAAAGTAAATTCATCAATCTCAAAAAGCATCATTATATTAAAGACATTGAGAAACTAAGAAAAATTATCGATATATATCAGCCAGGTTTGATTGAGAGATCAGCGGATCGTCTTGCAGATAATTTCTCATCACTATAATAGTGAACCCCAAAAATCCTTGTTCTTCTTAGATCCACATCTAAAGCAGCCTATTATACTACAGGAATCAAGTCGAGAGTTTATTTAGAATCAGAAATTAAGAAGAGTAAAATAAGTGATATGTTATGAAATTAACTTTTTATCTCATAGTCGTAATTCTTGGAGCTCTTTTTCCACTGGTCTCTAATGCCTATGGAGATGGATTAGCTAGCGAGATACTTCCTCCTTCAGTCATCGGGAATAGAAATGTAACTTTGTCCATTGGTTCAACCCCGTTTCTCATAAATGATAACAGTACTGGAACGCAGCTAGGCATTATTTTGATAGATGCAAGTACTTCGCAACCCATACCTCAAGCCACAATTGCAGTTTCAGCATTCAAAGGAAGTACCGCACTTTTTGGGCACATTTTTCAAAGTGATGGCGGCAATTTTGTTCTAAGTTTTTATCCGCAGCCGTCTGGCAATATTTCAATAGATGAACAAGGAAATCCTCTTGCCTCATTTTTTGGTCAACACTCTGGCATCTATTCCATAAAAGGCCCCGTCTTTAATTCTGGCGGATTGTATCATTTTAAAATCGAAGTTTTAACAATGGACTCGTACAGCAATCAGATAAGTAAATCATTCAACGCAGCTATATCAGTTCCAGAATATGACAAATATACAATTCACGACAACAAGTACGGAAACATGCAAGTTCAGGTAGTTGCATACTATGATCAAATAAACAATTTCAATTATGATCCTGTCACAAGATTCATCAATTTTACCATGCCATTTAATTGGTCAGAGCAGAATATAGATTCACTCTCTGTACTACACCAAGAAATTCAGATTCCGAGAACATTTGATGATTATATTGTAACAAAATATGATACATACGTAGACAATATCAAATTACCAGACAAGGCACTGACAATTGACGACTACTCTTCTGACACCAACCGAGTCCTCCACATTATACTTTACAAGCAGGGTGTCAAAGATCTTCTCTCACAAATACAAAACCCAGCACAACAGATGACATTTTCACTCAGACCAAGCACAGAGAATACATTTCCGGTCGTCCAGTTTACTAGAAATGCACAATTCAAGGTGGCATTAAGTTGGGATCCCCCCAAAATCTTAGCGGGTTCTGATACTACATTCAACTTCAAAGTATTGGATCCTTATCAATCAAACCAAACTGTAATCGACATTACTTATGATTTCTCCGTACTGGAAGGTAAAAACGGAGTAATATATCACCAGATTGGGAAAACAACTAATTCTTTTGGTGGTGATAATATCGATGTGCCATTTCCCTCAAATTACACAGGAGCAATCACTATAGCTTTTGAAAATCTAAAAGACAATAGCTTCGCAGATTCAGAGTTTTCAGCTACTGTGAGCAATCCTGAGCCAACTCCAGAATTTCCATTTACTGTACTCATCGTGTTTGCGGCAATAATTTCGTTAACCATAACGCTGACAAGACTCCGTGTTTTCAACAGAAATTAGATAACTGTTATGATGTGATTATCCTTTAATTCCGTGTGGGATCAAAACTGAATAACAACCAAGGCCACAGTCTTCGCAGATAGGTTTCATAGAATTGCTCTCAGCACTTCCTATGCAACATGGTTTCTTTTCTCTTCCCATATGGTCTACTGATACGATAGCCCAAGTAGGACAATCAACTGGGGTTGTGCCTTTCCCACCCCAGCTTCTTTTCATTACATCTAGCTGACCATCTGGATTTATGATATAATCAGGATAGTTTTTTCTCATTGCCTTTATCTCGTCAATCACCCTAGTCCTTTCTTCACCAAATGGTAACCACAGCGGGTCATTTTTCATAAATGGAGTATGAAATTGAAATCCGATTTTATTGGAATATTCGTACCAATCTTCCATCACATTCTTTACTGTCTTGTAGTTAATTGCATTAATAGTCATAGTAATCCAAATGTCTTTGTAAGCTAGATCACCATTTTTTTCCACATAATCAATGACATTCTTTCTTGCCCTATCCCATGCATTATCACCACGTATCTTATCATGAATTTCCCTGGTTCCATCAATAGATATCCAATAGAAATATAGATCCTTGTAACGTTTGAGAGGGATGGTTCCATTTGAGACAATGCATATTCTTTTAGGAAACTCTTTTACAAACAACTCAATCACATCAGGTCGTAAGGTAGGCTCTCCGCCCACAAGAGTAATTACAAATACATTATTTTTCTTAAATTTCTCGTCAATGACTTGTTTCCATTGTTCCACTGTGAGCTCCTCATTTTCCTTCCTGTTAAGCCACCAGTAACAGTGCTCACAGTGAAGATTACACACATTGATTATATCGGCAGAGCCATACATTGGACTACGTTTATGAAATAATTTATATCCGGCAATTTTTTCGAATATATGATAATAGCATGGGATTTCCCGCACGATCTGTTTGAAGCCTCTTCCCATTATTTCCATGTGTTGCTTATATGATACTGCACTTAAAAGATGTTGTCATTTTTACATCGCTGTAAAGCATTCTGTAATGGGAATCCCCTCCGACAGCTTTGACTGCAAATTTAGTTAGCACAGATCAATGTAGTAGTGCATCTTATTTTTTCAATTCCACGAATCTTTGTGGTTATCGTTTCGCTTATTTCATCAATTGTGGTACTTTGAAGTTTGACCAACACGTCATAGTTGCCAAATACACCCTGAATCTCCTTGACGCACTCAACTGGCTTTATTTTTTCGATAACAGAACTTTCTGATCCCATCTCGCAGTTGATCATGACATACACCGTCTCCAACCCATATTATATCGTAGTTATGATATATCAAATTTTCATGGATCATATGGATCTGACAGTGCTATAGTATAATCTAGATTTGATAATGTAATAAAATAAAAAAAGAGGTGGTTTTACTGATCTCCAATTAAGAAAGTTACATCAACAGTGGTTGTAACTTGCTGGTTTGATGTAAAAATTGGCGTGCTAGGTGCAGCAGCTGTAGACATGGCTCCATAATATCTTGGAGGTGGAGACATGTTGAATTCTGATATATTCACCATTTTTACCCCGATAATTTTCTGCGCCAGCGGATCTAGTGCTTTTCCTGCCCTGTCCTTCGCATTTAGTACGGCCTTGTTTAGAAGATCGTCCTGTACACTTTGTTGTTTATCTGTAGACAGAGAGAATGACACATCATCTACTCTATTTGCGCCTGCTCCAACAGCAGCATCAATTACGTTTCCTGCAAGAGATAATTTGGTTGTTTTAATTAAAACAGTGTTTGAAACCATGTATCCTACAAGAACAGACTGGTGGCTGCCAGCAAGCAGATAAGGATTAGAGTCGTTGTAGACAGGAGATATTGTAAAGCTAGCTGTACTAATTTCGTCTTGGGTTATACCGAGATTTTCAACAGCAGATACTACAGAGTTCATTGCCTGTGAGTTTGAATTTATGGCATCTTGAGCTGTTTTGGCTTGTGTATCAACTCCGAATTGTACATTTAGCTGATCTGGCGAGATGGATGTTGTGACAGATCCCGTCACAGAGATAGTTCTCTCCCTTGATGGATAAAGATCCGGAGATTGTTGTCCGTATGCTTGATTGTTATGATTCTGCATGCCTGCAAGAACTGCAGTTGAAACAATTACAACAGCAGCAAATGCCGCAAGCAGCATTTTGGTTTTAGTTGTCATTGTCAGTGTAATAAATAGTGAAGCTTATAGGCTTTGATTAAATTTCATTTTAACATATTTTTTCTCAAAAAATTGTAATCA
This sequence comes from Nitrosotalea sp., assembly GCA_050749285.1. Lineage (GTDB taxonomy): Archaea > Thermoproteota > Nitrososphaeria > Nitrososphaerales > Nitrosopumilaceae > Nitrosotalea. Next base: position 41,642 of record JBOGQX010000047.1, read on the forward strand.
AATGTAAAGCTATGTACTTTTTTTATTTTTAGTTAGCTTATGAAAGAATTTATTTTTGCTGTTTTATTTTGTTGCCTTTTAATTTTTTTGTAAACCATATACCAAAAAAATGGCACAAAAAATAAAGCACTAGTTTTGATTGTCACATTTGTAATTGTAAGTATTTATTTTGAAAATTTTCACTTTTCTTCTTTATTCATTTTTGTTATCCTGTCTGGGTGAATGTCTTTATGGTCTTTCCCCAAGTGTGTCATATATTCAATTAGGCTTGTGAATCGCTTCTGGCAAACGGGACATTCCTTTTCGAATTTTTCCAATGATAAGATAAAATGTGAGTTTTCTATTTTAACTTATTCAAGATTATCAATTATTATTTTCCAAATTGTTCTGTTCCAGAATAAATCCTCATAACACGTTGTTTTTACTAATTAGGAGCTCATTTGTGATATTTTTTCAGCAATAACTTTTAGAATGATTCTTTTTTCGCCAGGTGATCGGAATGGATATTTTTCTACTCCTAGATATTTTTTTGCGAGTTTATCGATGTGTTCATCAGCCCCTATTGTCGTCTGCGCTATTACTTTACCGCGAATTGTCACCATGCGATATGGATTATTTCTATCAGCTATAGAAACAGCGATTCGGTGATCTCTTGTTAGATTTTTTTGTTTTAATCGCCCTTCTGCAGTGTTTATCAAAATTGTGTTTTTGTCAATATCTATCCAGGTGGGGGTTATTTGCGGTGAACCATCTTTCATCAAAGTAGCAACAAATGCAAAATTCTTGTCCTCAAACAGTTTAGCAATGTCAGAAGAAATTGTCAGTCCTTCAATCAAAGTAATTCACCCTACAATCACCGTATTCTTAATTTATACAAAGAGCGAGTTATGTTTTTTTGGATCCGCTTATCATACATATCTGGTATAATGTTATCATAATGCAATTCTCTTGCTGAGACAGTTTTTGCAATTGCTTTTGCTGTCGCAATCAACAAGTTTGCAGTTATTTTGTTTATTCTCTTATCCAGTATAATTCTCATAATATGTGGAAAAACCAATGCGTTGTTAACCTTATTGGGATAAAGATAACTTCCTGTGGCAACGATTTTTGCACCGGCAGCTTTTGCCATCTCTGGTTTTACCTCAGGATCAGGATTAGTTAGTGCAAAAATTATAGAATCTTTATTCATTTCTTTTATCATATCACCAGTTATCAAATTCTTTTTTCCTGATACACCAATGAAGACATCGGCGTTCTTGAGTACATCACATAGAGATCCTTTTTCTTTTTTCGGGTTTGTGATTTTTGCTAGCTCATTTTTATATTTATTCATATTTTCCATTCTTCCATTGTAAATTGCGCCATCAGAATCTGTGACAATAATATTCTTGCAACCAGCGGCAGCAAGTAATTTTGTTATTCCATAACCTGCCGAGCCAGCACCGGCAACAACTACTTTGATTGAACCCAGCTGTTTTTTGACAAGCTTGAGAGAGTTCAAGAGTGCAGCAAGCGCCACAACTGAGGTTCCGTGCCTATCATCATGAAACACAGGGATGGAAAGAGAATTTTCCAGTTCTTCAGAAATCTCTAACACTTTTGGAGATTCTATGTCTTCTAGATTTATTGCTCCAAATGCGGGCTCGATTGCTTTAATGGCAGAAATTATTTCCTCCTTTTTTGTAACATTCAAGCATAGAGGAAAGGCGCTAATGCCTCCAAATTCTCTATACAAAACGGATTTTCCTTCCATTACAGGCAAAGCTGCGTAAGGACCGATATTTCCCAATCCAAGAATTCTCGTACCGTCAGTTACTATTGCCACGTTATTACCCTTAGAAGTAAGATCATATTTTTTGTCAGGATGGTGGTAGATCTCCTCGCTCACCGCAGCCACACCTGGCGTATAAATTAGTTGAATCTCACTTCTTCTTAGTTTCCTAATCTTACCAGTAACAATAATTTTGCCCTTGAGTCTTTTGTGAAGTGCAAGAGATTTCTTGGCGTTTTCATCTATGACCATGATATAGTGTCTATTTTGACCTTTGTAAGTTTTTTATTGGTTCCCACAGCTAACCCTAAATTGTACGCTTAAACAATTACATACAACAAACATACCTAATACCTACTAACACAATAGAAAATAATTATATCCATTTTTCAGCATGAGAATTGACAACAATCTTATGTATTAGATTCACGTTTAGTAGGTAACAAAAAGTGGGAAATTGAAAGAAAACGAACCAAAAAAGCATGATTATGTAGAGACGCTCAAATCAAATTATAGACAGAGAATCCAAGAAATGGAGAATTTTTCAAGACATTTTTCAGAAAATTCATTAGGTGTTAGAAGTGAGTTCCTTACAGGAGTTCTAGAGATTTCTCAGTACTACATTGATCTACAAAAAAAATTCATGTCTAGGTATCCAAAATGGTATGATGACAGCTTGATGACAAAAAACTCTCAAATAATAACGGAGATGTTCACTCAAGGAGTACGCAACTTGGATTCCTTTTATTCTGAGTTTTTGAGTCATGCATTAAAAAATTTTAGAGTTATTAACAGAATTGGAATGCAGATGATGCAGACATCTGAGCGGTACTATGACATGTTTGAAGACATTCCCCAACTTCAAAAAGATACTTTCATTGAATTAATCAAAGAAGCAAAACAGTATAATGAAAACTATGTGAAAGAAAATCTCGAAAAAAAAACTTTGCAAAATCACAAGATAAAGCCTAAGAAAGAGACTCTTTCAAAAAACGTAAGTTAAATATTTATTTTAGCGCTTTCACAATTCATTGCATTTTGCTTTAGAATTGTTACCCTTGGGTACCATTTTTTATGGATATTCTCAATGGAACCATGAATCTCAGCATCAATTAGCATTTTACATTTCCTATTTGAATGAGCTTTTAAAAGGAAGGAACTAAAACTAATTGATCAAATCCCAGTATGAAGGTTTTATTCCACATGATGATTGATAACCAACTGATCGTAAAATCGTACCGACTTGATATTAACAAATTCAAGCATGCCATACCTTGAAAGTTCTCTTCCAAAACCGCTTTGTTTTACTCCACCAAATGGAATTCGTGGATCGGATATTACAACATTATTTACCGTTACAATTCCCGACTCTATCAACCTCGAGAGTTTATCTGCTTTATCAAGATCTTGTGTCCATATACTTGCACCAAGACCAAACTGAGACTGATTCGCAAGTCGTATAGCTTCCATTTCGTTTTCAACTACAGTAATTGGTGCCACCGGACCAAATGCTTCTTCCTGTGCTACTCGCATGTGTGGTGTTACCTTGTCAAGAAGAGTGGGCGCGTAAAAATACCCTTTACTGTACAATCTCTTTCCACCAGTCAGTATCTCTGCCCCATTACTTACTGCGTCATGAACGAGTTCTTCAATCTTATTGAAACCTTCTTCATTTACTAGTGGCCCCATATCCGTCTCCTCAGAAGTAGGATCACCCACTTTCAGCTTCGCAGTCTTTTGAACAAATTTTTCAATAAATTCTTTGGCAACATTTTTTGTCACAAAGAACCTTTTTGATGCGATGCAACTCTGCCCACAGTTAATGAAACGTCCCTTAACTGCACCTGTGGATGCTTTTTCAACGTCTGCATCAGAACACACAATAAATGGATCGCTCCCCCCAAGCTCAAGAACACATTTTTTTATTTTTGCCGTTGCCCTTTGAGCTACTTTTGAACCAACCGTATTACTGCCTGTAAATGTGACTGCATTAACGTCAGCATCTATCAATTGTTCAGCAATTACAGAATTTCCAACAACTGTTTGAAAAACGCCGTCAGGAAGACCTGCCTTTTTGAACATATTTTCAATTTCAATTCCACATCTCATTGTTACACTAGCAGGTTTCAATACAATTGTGTTTCCAGCCATTAACGAAGGAGCCGCAAATCTTAATGCCTGCCAGTATGGAAAATTCCAAGGCATTATACTTCCAATAACTCCAATTGGTTCAAATGAAATGAAACTTTTTCTTGCATCAGTGTTTACTACTTCATCATGTAAAAAGACCGAACCATTGTCAGCATAGAACTCCATCACCCAGGCACATTTTTCTACCTCTGATAATGATTCTTTGATAGCTTTTCCCATCTCTTTTGTTGCAACCATAGCCAGTTGTTGCTTATTTTTTCTCAATACATCCGAAAAAATGTGAAGAAAATCTGTTCGTCTCTTAATGTCCTTTTTCCAATCTAAAAACCTGGCTTTGGCAGTCTTTACTTTGTTTAGTAACTCTTCCTTTGTAATATTCTCGTATTCGGCTAAAACTTCCTCAGTGGCTGGATTGATTGATTTTATTATCACATCTAGTAATGAACCCCAGTATTATATCATCATAATGCTGATTTTCTGTGAACTAGAAGATATCTTTGACTTTTATGAACTCTCATGGAATAAAATTGTTATAGAACTATTGAGATGAATTATTTCTCTTACTGCATTGTAATTACTGCAGTTGGAGGAACGTTTGGATGAATAACTGTTATTTGTACCTGATCTGCACTTTTGCCAAGTCCATTGGTTACTTGGAGTTCAAAGACAAGGACCTGGGTACTACCAACTGGAACATCAGGTGCAACGAACTGCGGAGTAGCTGTTCCAGCATAAAGCAATTGTACTGGAACCCCTAAAACTTGCTTCCAGGAATATGATAATGAACCAACACCCGTACTCTTAGTACCGTCCAATGTTATTTGATCTAATCCATTTACAGTCCTATCAGGACCAGCGTTAGCCACAGGAGGCATGGCAAATCCTAATTGAGTGTAAACATAGCTCTCGCAAAATCCAATTTGGGTTTGACCATTAGATACGGTTAATTGGAAAGCAAGTTCAGAAGCATCTGGACCATTTGGAACTGTAAATGTTGGATTTAATGTATCTGCAGAAGATAATTGTACTGGCAAACCTGAGACTTGTGTCCAAGAATATGATAATGGTAGGTTAGCTGGATTATTTACAGAGGCTTGAAGAGCAACTGTATATCCTCGCGCTCCACCCATAATGCTTCCACAATTAATTGATGGTGAACTGTAATAGCTGCTACTCATTACTGTTACAGTTTCATAATCAGAGCCCTGCCCACCATGGCCATCGTCTGCAGTGAGCTTGAACTGTAAAGTCTTGGATGGTGCCGAGCCAACCGCTGGAGCAGTAAATGTAGCGGTTGGTTGATCTGGTGTCGATAATGTCACATTATCACCAGAAGTTTGTGTCCATTGATATGTCAACGGATAATTGTCAGGAGAGGTTCCTGTACCGGACAGGGTTACTTGAGATGATTCAGGTACTACAAGTTCATGTTGAGTGACAACTGTTGGTGGAACATTAACATGTACTACTTGGAGAGTAAATGCAGTACTACTTGTTGCACCGTGATTATCTGTAATAATTAAGGCAAATCTTAGATATTTAGTGTCGCCAGCTGAAACAGCTGGGGTTGTAAATGTGATGGTAGGACCGTTATTTGTAAAACTAACGGAGTCTCCAGACATTTGTTGCCAGTAATATGTAATAGTATTTCCTGGCACTGGCGTAAAGGAATTGGTACCTGAAAGTGTTACTTGAGTTTGTTCATTTACCACAGCGACATTATTTGAAGATGCTGTCTGAGCATATGCATTATCAGCAAATGAAGTAAGGCTTACAAATAATCCTGCTACAGCAATAATCAGAATTCCTATAGTAAAAATTGCACGTTCGTTTATAGTGCGAGCTCTCTCTGACATGCGTGTTTATGAATGAACCAAAAGGGGGTTATAAGCTTTTCAGCTATGATCATAATTGCGATGGATCAAATTTTTGCAACAATATCATCCTAACCATATCAAAAGATCGAAAGTAATTGTATACAGTTGTAGCGATCTACTGCTAGAAAAAAATCTTAAAAATCTCGCTTTGTTTGACTGTTTTCTTGTTCCATTACCTGTTTTAACCTTGGTAAAATTTACATCGACCTATCATTACAAATTTCAGGCCATTCAATGAAAATGTGAAAAAGGTATCAATAGGAATCACCCAAAAAATCAAGCAGGTTTACCAATTATTTGCTGCCTTGGAATAATTGAAAAATAGCTGAAGAATGATTAGGTTTCTTACTGTACGGTTATTTTAGCTGTTGGCGGTTGGTTTGGATTTTCTACCGTAATGGTAACTGAAGCACTGTTCTGACCATTTTCATTACTGACTGTGAGCTGGAATGTCAAAGTCTTAGTTTGACCTATAGAAACATCCGGAGCAACAAATGTTGGTTGTGCTGTATTCGGTGCAATTAATTTTACAGGATCTCCACTAGTCTGCGTCCATGAATATTGTAGATTGTCACCTGTACTGGCGGTTCCATCTAGTGTTACTAATTCAGTATGTTCTACAGTCTTATCCGGACCAGCATTTGCCACAGGAGGCGCTGCTGCTTGAGCCAGAGGTTGTGCGATGTTAACGTTCAACCAACATTGTGGTAGGTATGTAACACCATCATGAGCCATTAAGACAAATTGTAATTGACCGGCAAGATATTGTGGGGTACTTTTCGTTGCGACAGGTGTTGGTACGGTAAATGAGGGATTAGGTGACGTAGCATATGATAATACTACAGGTGGACCACTGATTTGAGAAAAGAAATATGTTGGCAATGCAGTGTTACCTGGATTAGTTATAATTGGTGCAAGTGTTACTTGGTCACCCTGTCTTGCAGTAATATCAGTACATGATAGTGTTGTGGGTTGACTAGATTTACTTAATACTGTAACCTCAACTTGTCCTCTAGCTTTCCCACCCAACGAATCAGTTGCTTCAAGCAAGAACAAGAGATTATCACTTGCTTTTGGAGATACTATTGGTGCAGTAAATGATAATGTTGGACTAGTATTAGATGAGAATGATGCAAGTGATCCAGAGAACTGACCCCAGCTATATGCCAATGGGATGTTATCAGGACTTGTTGCACTCCCTGATATGGTGACTGGATCTCCTTCCATGACTGTAATATCCTTACTCATTACAAGTATGGGAAGATGATGAACATGCTGGACTAGTACATTCAGTGTGGTGTGATCAGTTCCCCCGTGTCCATCATCTACAGTTAATTGGAAGGTCAACATCTTCAATTGACCTGCTGGTACAGCCGGTGTGGTAAATGTTATAGTTGGGTTAGTTGTACTATCCAATGTTACAGGGTCGCCAGCCGTTTGTTGCCACAAATATGTTAGATTATTACCAACTGGACTTGAAGACCCTAAACCTGAAAGCGTTATCTTTGATTGTTCGTTGACTTGGATTGTGCCAGAGTCAGCTTGAGCATGAGAAAGAAGACTTGGCATAATCAAAATAAGAGCCACTGTTAATGCTAAGATCGCATAAGGTCCTCGGAAATTCAATACGATGCAACTACCTATCAAGGATGATTAAAACTTTTCTATCTAATTATTATGGGTTTGGAAATTAAAAAATCTGGATTCAAAAGATATGATTTCGAAAAGATCGATTTCTATGCCAAAATGCTCTTAAAAATCCTAAAAATGCCAACTTGCAACATTATTGCCTCTTTTAGTTATTCAGGATACGCCCTATTTACGAAGCCAAATCATGCCCAAGATACATGGTTACCTAACCATTTCTC
>JBOGQX010000048.1:0-9289 GCA_050749285.1 Nitrosotalea sp.
GGACATCATTGTGCACAGGTGTTGATGGAAAGACTTGATGTTTCTGCAACTTCTCGCGCAAGCTTTTATATCTATAATACAAAGAATGAAGTAGATGTTTTTATCAAGTCACTTTATCGAGCAAAGGAGCTGTTTAGAATTTGAGTAGTGCAGACATTTACCGTGAAATTATACTGGATTATTACCGAAACCCGAGAAATTATGGCAAGATTCCAAACCCTGATGTTGCACAGAAAGACAGTAATCCTCTTTGTGGTGATGAACTTGAAATGCATCTCAACATTAAAGATAACAAGGTAGATGATGTCAAATTTACCGGAAAAGGCTGTGCGATAAGTCAAGCAAGCGCATCTATGCTAACCGAACTAATCATGGGCAAAGACTTTGATTATGTAAAAAAGCTCTCAAAAGAAGATATCTTGGATAACCTAGGTTTACATGAACTAGGACCTGCAAGAATAAAATGTGCGTTATTATCATTGAAGGTTCTTAAATCCGGTCTCTATTCTTATCTTTTGGAAAAACTAAAGGATACAGCATCAGCGGACAAGATAAAAGAAGAAGCATCAGGTCTTTACTAGTTTGACAACCCAAACGTCATCTGTACCACTACAAATCAGGAAAATCATCTTTGAAAAATTCAATGATCAGGACTTGAGGTTTACAAATGACGAGATCTTTGAGAACCTAAAAAATGACGGTCTTGAAAGTTCGCTTACAATAGATGACATGAAGCCATACTTTAAACAACTTCATGATGAAGGCCTAATCAGACCAATTGCGCAGAACTTTACCACCCAATGGTACAAGCTCTTTGAGATAGTGGAGCAGTTTAACTGTAAAGCATGTAACCAAGAGATCTATCTTGGAAAACTTGAACCTCGAATCTGTCCAAACTCTGCATGTAAGGCTACTTTTTAGATCTGTATCTTTCTGCAGCTTCTTCCAATGCCTGAATCATGGGAAGCTTTGCACCTGTTAGATATAGTACTAGTGCGCCGCCGGCTGTACTAATGTGATTTATTTTTTCGGTCAATCCATATCTCTTCAATGCGGCAGTAAGATGACCGCCACTTACTATGGTTGTGGCAAAGGAGTTTGCCACTCCTTTTAGAAGCTCCTCTGTTCCAAACTTGAAATTCTCATTCTCAAAGAATCCGGCAGGACCGCTCATAAAGACAGTGCCTGCACTTTGAATTGATTTGTTGTAATAATCAACTGTCTTTGGACCCAAATCAAGTATCTGATCTTCCTTTGCAAGCTCACGAACATCCATCTCTACTCTTTTTCCTGCTCTATCAACCGCAATATCTACTGGTACCGAGAAGACATCTGGATATTCCCCAATAAGTGAATGTGCCTTTTGGACAACCTCCTCTTCTCTTTTGATTCCCAAAGAAGACTTGATTCTTCCTTGTGCTCTCAAAAACACATTTGCAATAACGCCGGTAAGAAGAACTTGATCCGCTCTTCCATTTTGAATAAGCTCTTTGATTGCCTCTAGTCTGTCAACAACCTTTGAACCGCCAAGAACTACCACATGAGGACCTTTTGCAACTGTCAGAATTTCATCAAGTTTCCTTACTTCGCGCTCCACCAATCTTCCGGCACATGCGGGCAATACATACGCAAATCCTATGATTGATGGGTGAGCTCTATGTGAGCTTGGAAATGAATCCAGGACACAAAGATCAAATAATTTGGCTAGGCGTGTCACCATGATTGTCTTAGAGGCCTCTGATGATAAGAACTCGTAATTTTCTTCAGCACAGAGTCTTAGATTGTCAAGCATAATTATGTCTCCATCTTTCATGTTTTTAATCTCCCTTTGCGCGTCAACCCCAATGATATCTTCAACGTATTTTATTTTGCGACCCAGAATTTGTTCAAGAACTTTGGCATGATTGTCCATGCCGGTGTAATCTTTGTTTCCTACTCTTCCTTGGTGTGATGCGATGACTACTTTTGCACCCTCCAAGTCTTTGAGTGATTCTGTAGCTTCGCGTATTCTACTTGATTCAATTATCTGCATTGTAGCTGGATCAATGGGGACATTCATATCCACTCGAAGAAAAACAGTCTTTCCTTTAGTATCAAAATCATCAAGTGTAAGAATCCTCACGGCGATCCTTTCTTAGTGTTGGTTAAAATCTTTCTCTTTCGATTTTTTTTGGGTCAATTTTCAAAAAAGATCGTTGAATATTGATTTCTCTCTTTTATGATTTGTAAAACTATACGCGAAGCATAATCGATCTCATTTTAATAGGGACCGGTTTTCGAATAATACATGAAAACGCAAAGGAGGAGCTTCCAATGGAAAAATGGCTCTTTGATATAAGAAGTAGGACATTTTTTCTTCTTGCACTAGCTTTTTTAATTCTTGCATATCTTGCATATGCAAAAGTTACCGTCACTGCAGATGGCAACTTTGAAAATTACATGCAAAAAATCTCAGGCAACACCACTTTAGATCTTCTGATGCAGTCTTTTACTGAACTTGGCTGGGTCTTGTATCCAATTTTCGTAGCTATCGTACTCTTTATAATAAAAAAGACAAGACGATTAGGTCTTACGCTGCTTCTGGCACTCTTGGTTGGAACCATGAGTGCTGCATACATGACATGTTACATCGGATATGAAAAACCAGATCTTCAATTTATGGGAGCACACTTGCCCTTCAAATCTGGCACAGATGTTAGTGTTCCATGTGCTATCAAAGGAACTTTTCCAGCAGGATACACAGTGAGGGCAACAATCTTTGCATTTGTTATATCATACGCGTTATCTGGGAGATTTCCGCGTGGATGTTATCTGGTATGGTTGTACCCAATCGCTATATCAATTAGCAGGCTCTACTTATTACAAGAATATCCAACTACCGTAATAGCAGGCGTAATCTATGGCATCCTGATTGCTGACATAGTTGGAAAAATACTAAAGATCGAACTTATCTTTGATAAATCAAAAGCCCAGTGATTCAAAAACCTTGGAACTAATCAGAACCATCGCATAATGGTCCGCATCATGGCTGTAGATCCAATATCGCACATCACGTTCTTGTTTTGTCTTACGCAGTCCTAAATTGAGCTCGCTCATAATGGTATAACCAATCTTTTTTGCAATACTTTTGTCCTTTGTCATAATGACTTTAAATGCCCCCTTTTGAGTTGCAAATCCCAATCTTACCATTTCAGCTGCAATGTCGGGGGCCTTGTAATCGCTATCTATTTGAAAGGTCTTTGTTACTGGAATCTGTGACGGATGAAATTCCATGCATTTTCCAAGATATTGCCAAATAAAATCTAGTTGATCTTTTCTATGACTTGGTAAAATTTTAAGGAAAACTTGCAAAACATGTTAAAAATATTAACTCTTATGTCAAATCCTCATCATAACAAAAACTTAATCGACTACCTCGGCTCTTAAATCGCATGGCATCCCTTTCTGCACTAGCTAAATCATATAGAGCAAAAAGAGATGAAGTCGCAAAACTGCGAAGAGAGAGAGAAAAGAAACTAAAAGCGGCTCTTTCACAGAAGCGACGATCAAACTCAGGCCTTGTATCCCTTGAACGAAAAAAAGAAGAAATTATTAGAAATAGGGATCATGTTGCTCAAACACTGAATCAATATCTAGCTCAAAAAGACAGTATTGAGCGACTAAGGATTGCTGCTGAGGAGAGATTAAGACATGAACAAGATGCCCAAGACGAGGCAAAACAACAAAGTGAATTCGGCGGACCAGAGGAAAAGGTAGCAGCTTCTCAGAGGTTAAAAATTATTGATGATAAAATTGCAGAGCTCCGCGCTGAAATTAAGGAAAGAGAAGGGGCAGGATCAAGAATTCTTGGTCAAATAGAACATTTCCATAAAGAAAAGTCAAAAATTGATGGAAAGTTAAAGAATCAAATTCACGCTAAACCAGGATTGCAAGAACAACTAAAATCAAGCTCAAAAGCAGAAGCCCATCTAAGACCAAGAGTTCAATCATTGCTAAAAAGAGAAGCGCAAACTTCCAAGGCACTTCAATCAATCGTAAAGAAATTGGCGATACTTGAAGCAGTAAGGAGAAAAGCGGCAAGGAGAAAAGCAGCAAGGAAAAGGGCTGCAGCAAGAGCAAGACTGCAGGCAAAGAGACGAAGACTAGCAAGGAAAATTGCAATATTGAAAGCAAAACTACAAGCAAGGAGAAGAATGCTCGCAAGGAAAAAGACTAGACCAAAGAAGACAGCAAAGAGAAAAACTAGATCAAGAACAAAGAAATCTCTAAAGAGAAGAGTTGCCAAAAAAATTAAATCAAGAGTACGAAAAACAAAGAGACGAGTTACAAAAAGAAAGGCAAGAAGATCCAAATCAAAACGAAGAAAGTAATCCTACGCTTCATTAATATTGAATAACTTTTTTTCCTAAGCTATGTCACTTCCTCATAGAATTACCATTGAAATAATTGAGATGCCAAAGCTCAAGAATCCTTCGTTAATTTCAGGTTTGCCAGGAAGCGGATACGTCGGAAAACTTGCAGTCGATACTTTAATTGAGGAACTAAAAGGAATTCCGTTTGCAAATATCTTTTCATCATCATTTCCTCCACAGGTTCTCATTCAACCTGATGGGACTGCAGACCTCATGAAAAATACGCTGTACTACTGTAAAAATAAATCACAAGACTTGGTTCTACTCAGTGGGGATGCTCAACCCGTTACTCCGGAAAGTGAGTATGAAATGGCAGACGAGATAACAAAAATTTGCGAAAAACTCGGTGTAAAAACAATCTATACGCTTGCCGCATACATAACTGGAACGTTTTCAAAAATTCAAAAAGTACATGGTTCAAGTACCTCAGCTGAAATCGTAAAAGAATTCTCCAAACATGGAATCTTTTCAATGACAAGTGGAAGCATCACTGGAATGAACGGATTAATTATTGGAGTTGGAAAACGAAGAGGCATTACAGGAGTTTGTTTGCTTGGTGAGACCTCGGGATATGTTGTTGACGCAAAAGCATCAAAAGCAGTACTTGAGGCTCTGACAAAAATGCTTGATCTAAAATTGGATCTTTCAAGCATATCAAAAAAGGCACAGGATACAGAGCAGCTAGTCAAAACAATCGAGGAACAAATGGGTCAAAGGCCATCGCCAGATTCACTTCCAATGCAGCACCAAGATAAAAAATTAGGGTACATTAGCTAAATGAAAAAGCGCGGCCCAATTGTGATTATTGCTGGGGCAGTAATGATAGTTTCAGCAATGATGCTTGCATATTCTGTTGTACAAAGCGCAGGCCCAGGTCTTGGCGGTGAGGGTTTCTTTCCCTCTCCAGAGAGCATGTTTGATGAAGTATCAGAAAAAGAAACAATAGACCCTGGCACGGCATACACATTTTCTCATACGACTACTTCCTCCCAAGTGCCGCTGATGTGGGGCCTTTACATTACTGACTACAAGCCAGATGATCAGGTACTGGTTACTGTATCCAACATATTTGGTGACAAATTTGGGTCGTATCAAGAAGGAGATCCAATCTTCATAAAATCATTCATGATACCAAAAGTGGATACCTATAATTTCTATGTGGAAAACAAGGGAAGCGAATCTATCACAGTCAAGATAATGTACTCTGAAAATCCTGAAAAATCTAAAGCGCTAACTGACCCCAACTCACCATTTTACAAAAACATTGTCCCGCTAGCTACTTCGGGCTTTCTCCTAATAATAGGAATTGCAGTAATTATCTCTGGAATAATCCTAAGCGTAATAGATTGGAAAAGGGGTAAGAATCAGTCTAGATATATCTAGAATTCTAGTACTTCGAGCTTGCCAAATTTGCCTACGTTGAGAGAATTTTCCCCTCTAAATGTGCTGATATAGCCATTTTCTATTCTAATCTTTGATCCTTGTTTTACCATCTTGATCTGTGCATCCCATAAGGAAAGCTTGATCTGTCCTGTGTCATCTTTTAGTACTGCATCTGCAACTTGGGCCTGTCCCCCCATCTTTAGGTTGACAGTTCGTGGTTCGCTTATGCTTTCTATGACTCCTTCAACTGGTTCTAGTTTATTCTGTGGCCTTTTTAGCTGATCTATGGTTGGCATTTAGTAATTTTTTCCATGTTCAAATAATAAGTGTTTTGATATCAGACACTGTTCAATGTTAGGGAGTTATCAGAAAATTTCTCCTGCTGTTCAATTAGGGGTTCGAAGTGTTAAGTTAGGGACATAAAACAAATTAAAAATAATACATTATCGACCCCATTTGTCTCCAATCAATTCATTAATGTCATTATCTGGAATTTCTCGTATGCCAGATTTCTCTATTATTACAATTCTGATTTTTCCGCCTACATCCCCATCTACGCTAATGGTATCATAAAGAGTCTGAGCCACAAGTGAACTGATCTTATCTACATCCATATCCTTCTGATAATTTTTGGCAAAAAGGTAGTAAGCAATCGTGGTCTTACCTTCAAGTGCAAATCCATGTTTAGGTATACGTAATCTAAAGCCAGTTGCACTAGTGAAAACGTAGCAGCGGGGAACATACTCGCCACCCTTTTTATCAAGACCTGCAATTACAAGACCAAATAATGGAAGATATGTTGCAGGTACATCATTAACTTTCCTGCCCTCTTCTCTACACATCTCAGCAAGCTTCTTAGCAATCTCAGTAGTATCATGGTTTTTACCTTTCAGAGTTTTTTTGAATTCTTCGATGATATAATCAGCATATTCTGCATCTCCATACATGAGAATCCTCACATGCTTGGAAATTTTAGTTAATTTCTTCATGCTATTCAATTCTACTCTATTGCCTCCGAAATCAATTGTACCTCGACTATCGGTACCTAATACTACAAATTTTTGACCCAATGCTGCGATCACTAATGTCATTTGGTTTTTACCTTCTTTTTCTTCCACTCATCAATAATGCTCAAAATCATCTTCTCTAGCGAAATTTTTTGTTGCATCGATTTTCTTTTCAATATACCGAATAATTCGTCGTCAAGCGGTATTACTGCTACATGAAGTTTTTTTGTAATTAACGACGTTGTCACCCTTTTCTTGAAGTTAGAAAGACTAACGTTAGGATATTTTTTTGCATATTGAATTATTTCTCTTTGTTCATGAGAGGGTAATCCTGCAATTGTTTTGGCTACTTCTATTTGTCTTTTCTTACGTCGATTCACATCCCTCACTTTACGATCTATTGTATTGATTCTTTGAGCAGCATCAAAGAGTATCTTTCCTTCTTTAATTAATTGCTGAACCTCTATAGGTAGTTCTAACAGACTAAGAACAGCCCTTATAATTTCAGTTGAAACACCAAGTTTTTCAGCCACTTCTTTATGTGATTTATTACTTGCAAACTCAGCACATTTTTTCGCAATACTTATCCAATCTTCTTTTTTCTTTTTATCTCCTCTAAGATTAAGATAAAGTGAACCAAGAAGAGCATTTTGTGAGGTCATGGTTTATTTTTCATCCTCAATCATGTCTTTTATCGCATCTTTTACTAGATCTGCAACGGTGGAACCTTTCTCTTTGGCTAAGGCTTTCAGAATTTCTGCTGTGTGCTGCTCGACTTGAATTATAATTTCTACCGTTGGCGGGGGATTCATCGCATATTCCATGATTTCTTCAATTGGTGCATTAGGTTTTTTTGTGCCATAATCAATAGCTCTTCGTGTTTCTGCTTTTGTAAGACGTGCAGATTCTTTAGCAACACTAATTATTTTTTTATTATCAGGGAAATATGCAGCTGTAATTCTGTATGCTACATCTTGAGAAAGTTTGCCTTTTGAAACAAGTTCTCTCACTTCTGGAGGAACAAGTTTGTAAGCAAGATATTTTGTGACCGAACTGCGTGATAATCCTAGTGTTTTAACAATTTTATGTATTTTTTCATTCTTGACACCTGTATATTCTTTAAAAAGTTCATCACAGACTCTTATTGTGTCTTCATAGGGTAAATTTCTTCTATGGACATTTTCACCGAATGAAACTAATGTTTGTGAGACTGAATCCATTGGCTCTATAATTAATGCGGGTATTCTTGTTCTTCCCAATGCTTTGGCAGCAAGAAATCGTCTCTGACCTACGATTAATTTGAAACGATCTCCTTTTGCAATTACGATTACAGGTTGAATTAAGCTGAGTTCTCCTATACTTCCCTTGAGGTCATCTAAACCAGCTGTTAATTGTACTTTACGTACGTTTTCCTTCGCCACATCAATTTTGTCGATTGGCATTTCAGGTTCTAATTTTTTGAAAGTTACCTTTTTCATTGCCAAGGATCTTTTTTTCTATGTTTTATGTTGTTTTAACCATTCCGTTAATAACCGCCTATAATCTTCTGCGGATATTTCTCTTCTTTTTTCTTTCTCTAATAATTCCTCAATATAATTACGATACGCTTGTTGTTTACCTTTCTGTGCTTCAAGTTCAGCCAATTTTTCATCGAATTCTTCTACACTGTCTATATCATGAGAGAGTCGAATGTGCTCTAAAAAGTCACTTGTAGTATCATTGCAAAAAGGGCATCTTCTTTTTATGATAATTTTATCATTCACTCAAACTCAGCTTTGTACTAGATTTAGGATCGAGTTTATTATTAAAAATTGAGGTAATCTTGTGGGTGTTTTCAGGTTATCATATCATACATTCACTACCACATGGACTATCGATCTGAATCATGGGTAATTGTTGACGATTTTTCATAGTTTTTTCTAATTCTCTGAGAGTGTATCCTTTTGGTGCTAAGGTCTGTTTAGGCATATGTTTCCCATTTTCTTCTATTTTTATAGCAAATTCGTATAGTTCAGGATGCTTTTCATAAATTTCAGCCCATCTTTCTATGCTATTAAAAGGGCAAAAGTGACAACCGCTTTTAACAGGAATTGGCAAACCTGAGTCTTTGATTAATTCTATACATCCAGATCTTCCAATTCCGTAGTCGATTAGAGGATAGATGTTAGTGACATAATCGACCTTTGGATCTTTCATTCTGCGAATCTCATCATAATCTATGCCCATATACTGATAGACATGAGTTTTTAATGAACGATAAAAAGTATGAATCGGACGTACTTTCATATCTCTTGTACACCATCTCCACATTTGAGATGGAACTACTCTACGTTTAAGACACCTATCAGAAAGTGAATCGCCACGCTTCACTTTAATGATATGAAAAGAAACTTTGTGTTCAGTACAAAATTTTTCCATATGCTTAAGATAATCATATGTCTCTGGCATTTCATCGCCTGTATCGGCAAACACTACATGATCTAATGG
>JBOGQX010000049.1:0-21079 GCA_050749285.1 Nitrosotalea sp.
GTACCGTATAATACAACGCCTGTTCCCAGAACCACTGAAGCGACCAAGATGATCAATGTGGTAAGTACGGCACTGATTGCCTTTCTGTTTTTTGTTCTTGGGAACATATCTTGTTACTGGGAATGGCACGGATGAAATTATCTCATCTAGTATGTCTTTTGAACTTACATATTATGAACGATTGTAAAACCATTACTTGCCATGCAAAACGTACAGTAGATCATCGTTGACTTACATATCAGAGGCAATTCTGTATGCTGTGATAAACTTGGTTACAAGTGTCTTCAGGTCTTTGCCCCGTGCACTATTTCTGAAATTACGAGTAACACCCTTTGAGACACCTATCGCAATCAAGTTTATTTCTGATAACTCTGTTTTTTTAACTATCTTTGAGAACGCTTCGTTAATCCGCTCATAACCGCAGGGATGACCATCAGTTATCACAAAAAGGTATTTTTTTTCTCGTGGGTCTTCATTAAGGACCCTGGTGCTCAACTCTAGTGCATCGGGCAGCAGCGATAGGCCTCCGTTTTCAAATGAACCGATTCTGCTCTGTACTTCTTTATTGTATTTTTCGTTGAAATCCTTTAGTATCTGAAAGTTATTATCAAAGCTGCATAAGGCCCATGCGTCGTGCTTTCCTGCCAATTCATTTGCCGATTCCGATATGCAAGTAACAAACTCCTTTAGATGATCAAATCTTAAACCCATGCTAGCACTCTTATCAATTAGAATCATCCATGCCTCCTCTCTCCTTCTAGGTTCGTCACGCTCAAAGATGTCAGTTGACTGTCCCTCGGATGCAATTGCCTGTATTGCCATTTGCATATCCACATATCCTATTTGATCAACCCTTGGCTCATCAACCAAGTTGGTTATCATTCTGAGTTGTTGGCGTATCCTCCTTACCATAGGAAGTGTCTTTAACTTTATTTGCTCAAATGTCTGCAAATTACCTGATGGTACCAATATGTCATCAAAATGAAGTTTCATCATGTGTTTTTTGTATCTTTTTACTATTCTGGCTTTTGCCAGCATGTCATTCTGGTATAGTTCATCAAGTTTGACCGCCTGTTCCGCCATGATTCCAGAAAAGCTAAGAACCGGAGCTTGCGTCTCAAATTTAAGCAACCATGTGGGTACATGATATTCTCGGTTAGGTAATGATACAGGCTGCAACAAGTTACGATTGCCATATGTGAGATTGGCAATATCCACTAATTCTTTTTTATTTTCATCTCTACTTTCAAGAATTCTGGTTTTGATGTATTCAAGAATCCGAGCATCTTCGTCTTGCCGATATGATTTATGTTTTCTAACATTCTGACTGTCATAGTTCTCTTTTTTGGAGTTATTCTCAAGTTTTGATTCCATATCATGTATATTTTTCGATATGTCCGGGTCGCTATGTTCGATGTATTGCTGTATTCTAATATCCTCCATGAAATCAATCACCAGCCAACATGAATCCTCGTTCTTGTTTTTTCTCCAGTCTTCATAATTTTGGTAATCAGATATTGCAGCATGTGCCGCTAGATGATACAGTGTTGCAAGAAAGAGAGCCCAAAGATTTTTTCTCCCCTCATCAGAGTTTTCAAACAGTAATCCTTCAAATACATAGTCTTCTCCTATCCTTTTTGGCAAGGGAATAGTCATCTTAAGATAGGGTTTTGTTTGAAGAAGCGGGTAGATGGTTTTCTTTGAAAAAGTTAAACCTGCCTGCTCTGGTTTGGTATTAGAGAATTCATAAAATAATCGGTATGCACAATCATAAAAATTCTCTTCGCTTGAGATCATACGGCGTCTGCAAATTTATTTACTAATTTTCGTACGATTGCCTGAATTTCATGATCGTCACTTGTGAGTGCAATTATGGTCTCTTCTGCAGCCTCCTTGACGGTTCCTCCATCAGCTACAATTTTTGCCCAGTTAAGCAGATCTCCTACAGAAGGACCATAAGGAAGTTCACCTGTTTTGTATTGTTTTCTAAGCTCGGCACCAATTCTAATTATTATTTCAGCATCTTTTCTGCTAACACCTGCCTTTCTTTCGACCAAGTCTATTTCTTTTTCATCTATTTTGGCACCTACACTCATGTAATCAAAATTCAGCCATACACTCATTCTTCTCCTCATTGCTGCGTTTATTGGTTTAGTACCGGCAAATTCTGAAGATACTGGATTCATACTGATTATAAGAAAGGCATCGTTGTGTCGTTGTATTATTTCATTATCTTTTTCTGTTAGTACCATGTGCCCTCGCTGATCTAAGATTGGATTCAGCCTGGTTGCAATATCTTGCTTCATCATGTTGGCCTCATCAAGATAGAGAATCCCTCCATGTTTACACCATGATGTGATTAGACCATCTATCCAATTTTCCTTTCCCAGACCAACGTATCTACCAAACAGATCAAAGACTGATGTCTGAAGACCACAGTTAATCTCCCACAAAGGCAGTCCGGCAAGCTCTGCTACCAGGTATACAATGTGTGTTTTGCCAGTTCCACTAGGACCAATTAACGCACATTGCCTGAAGAAAGATAGTGCTCTTGATATTCGTTCAACATAATGTTCACCGTTATCAAGGTATGGCGGAGTATCTTTTGGAATGAGTTCAGATATCTCAGGGGAGAATGTGAACTTGGTTTGGTCAAGATATTTTTTGATATCATAGTTTTTGGAGAGGGCATGCGTGTTTCTTTTTAGTTTTGATATCTGGATATTGAGGTTAAATTTCTCGTTTACAACCTTGGAAGAGCTCATTTCCTTCATCCTCTGACCTATATCTCCGATATTACTCACAGAAAGGATTTCACGCACAGCCGTTAATCATGTGATATGTAACAAGAGACTACAGACAGGGGCTTAAGTTCAATTCCAGACGTTGTGTATCATAATGAATTTGGACATTGGGCTTGGCTCCTTATCTATAAATAAATTAAAAAATTCACAGGATGGTTTTGTAAAGTATGACATTGATGTATCCCTTGACGAAGTGGAAAACAACGATTCAGGTATAAAATTAAAGTACAAGTTTGTCTTGCTTTCAAACCCAACAAATACGAAGATAAGCGTGGAGGGGATAGCGTCAATTTTAGGCAACGAGTCGGAAGTTTCTAAATCTCTAGAGCCTGACCAAAGAAACATACCTCTGGTGGTCAATACGGTCTATCAGGAAATCTTTCCCTTGCTTTACGTTATTTCAAAAAGTATGCATATACCATGCCCAGCTTACAAGCTTTCGCAACTATCTGCAGCTCAGAAACCAGAGATTAAGCAAGAGGAGCCTGTCAGCCAAGAACTTGAGGTACCGCCTTCCAATCTCACAGATATTGCGCCTGAAATTAAAACGGAAAGTGCCGATCCTCCTTCTGAACCACAAAATCAAGAGGTCATTCAGGAGGCGAGTGTAAGTTCAATCTAATTACATACCCATCAATAAGAAGAGTTGCCCAACTCAAATCTGATAGTAATGAACTTTGTGAGGAGTCGTAGGGGTCTAAGTAGTGTGGTTACTGCGGCAATATTGTTAACAAGTGTAGCTATAATTGGAAGTGCGTTAGTTACCTGGTCAAATTCAAATCTCATGTCATTTGAAAAATTGCTGGTAACCAATTCAGCAAATATGACTAATCAGGTTAATGAAAATTTGGTTATAGAAAATGTAGCATTTTGTGCTAATTGCAACGGGGCCAATTCTCGTAATGTCATAAATGTAACGCTAACTAATACCGGAACCTTGGGTGTACAGGTAGATAAAATACAGATCAATAGTACTGCCATAAACACATATTTTGTTAATCAGGGTGGAAACTTGCCTGCTGCCATACTGCCACAAAAATCCTATACTGTAACAGCACAACTTCCTACCAATGTAATCTGGCACAGTAAGAGCCTAGATACTATCACCATTACAACTCACAGAGGCTCTACACTTACAACGCAGGGGGCTCCATCATGAGAAAGCGACGAGCACTTAGTACTGTAGTAGGAATGGCATTTGCAATAATCGCACTTATGACTACTGTTACCTACATTACCTATAGCATGAACGTTCTAAATGGGTATAACCAATCAGTTTTGGTAAAAAATCAACAGATGCAGGATGTTAGCAAAGAGAAATTTCAAATTTCTAATGTCCTTGTTTCCGGTTCCAAACTTAACATGACTGTGGCAAACACAGGAACCCTCCCAATTACCTTAACAAAAATCTGGGTTCAAAACACGTCTGCAACTGCAACTGATTGGACTCACAGCTATGTTCCCAGCAATAGCTTTGTTGTGCCCGGCGGGACATTATCCAATATAGGTCAAAATATACCCCTTTCCATAAAATCTACCAATTCTTACAACATCAAGCTGGTAACATCAAGAGGAAATGCGCAACAAGTTGCTATGAACTCAGCTGGATCTGTTCCATTGAACATCCAGATGATGTTTCTTCCGCCTACTGTTTCAAGTGGATTTACTTCAGAACTCATGATGGTGGTAATCAATAACAGCACAGGCACATTGACAAACATAACTCCTTCATCCCTCCCCTCTCCTACTTATGGTGCCGGCAATAGCGGTAACCTTGTATGTACTGCAGGGTCAATAAACCCGCCAAAATATAATACCTTAGCACCAGGAAATGCGGCAATCTTCACATGGGTCATAACAACGTCAGCAGGAAATGGCGGTGACACTTGTACATACAATTTATCACAACCACTTCAAAATGGATTCTTGCAAACTGTCTCTCCACCTACACCGTTAACCATATCACTTGTATCACTTTCTAGTACTACCTACGCACTAAACGCTGGAGTTGTCACAGCGTCCTACACTACTTTTTTATGGACCGAAGGCAACACATGGAATAAGGATTGGTCAGTTCCTAGTACTAGTGATGTTGCCTTTTCTGTGCAACTTATAAACAATAATCAAACTGCGGGAGGATATACTCTGTGGTTGGATCAAAACTCACAATTGATGCTATTTCCAGTTTCGGGTGGGAATGGCAAGAATACCCCGTATCTATTCTGCATTGTAAACTCAGTCCAACTTCCTTCCTTCGATATAACACGATACAGTCCCAACTATAACGTAGGAATCCCCAACCAAGGAGGAGCAGGGACTATATACTTTGGTGCATATGGCAGCGGCAACGGTGCCAATTGTGCTGGTACTGGTGGCACAGGACCCCTACCACCAGGCGTCTACACTGGTACTCTTGTTATGTACGGAAAATTCGCTATTCGTTCGAATGATAATACAGGAGGTCTTTATGCTCAGCAAATCCCTGTTTTTGCGGTAAAATCTAACTAACAATTGCCCGAACGCTTTGGCATCAGACATATACAAATTATTTATAAACGCATACCAAACCAGTCATCATCACACCAACGCGATCATTTACATGCGTTCAACAATACAATAAGATTGTAATTTAAAGTTACATACTCACCTTCTTTATATAAAAAAGGTTATTTTTTCCAATGGGCGCAGAGGAAAAGGCTAGTGACGACAGTCTAGCTGCTGCAGTAAAGGCAATGGAAGACCTAGTCGACGAGGCAGTACAGGTATACGAGCTGGACAAGGAAAAGGTAAACGTAATAGATGATTTGTACAACTCTTTAAAAATTATTACCAGCTATCTTTCTTTCTCGGTTGATTTACATCCGCAACTTTTAAGCTTGTCAGATAAATTTCGAGTCATCTTGACTCCAAATTTAGATTTACATATAATCAGGCCAAATTTCAAATCTGAGTTCAGGAGATTTGACCAACTTACATTAGATGAAACATCAAATGTGTTAAAGTTTGCAATTACTGCGATAATCAGCATGGCACGTGAAGACAGAGAAATCAAAAACAAGAAAATTTCATTCCTGCGCGAAGGTGCCAAGAAATTAAAGCGATTACCCACCTCAAGCCAAGATGATTTTATCGCAGATGACAAATCAGTCCATGCCGAAAAGGTTGAAGGTACATGACAATAGAAAAATTCCATAGCTTTAGAACAATAAGTGACCTACAAAAATACCTTGAAGGTTATACCAATTCATTAAAGTTAAGAAATGAGGAACTGTCCAAGCAGATTGGTGAAAAGATGCGGTCCAATGATTCAAACAATACAGCAGAGTTGCAGGAACTGCGACAAAAGCTTGAAGGCAGTACAATTGATCCAAAGAAGAAAAAAAGCACAAAGAAAAAGGATCAGAGAACAAACTTTTACAATTTTGATTCAATTTCCATTTATGACGGGATTGGAGTCAAAGGTGAATTGGAACTTTACTTCAAAGCTATGGAAAAGACAAAATCTGAACTAGAAAGGACTGCCAAGATCAAGCAGGCAATAGACGACCTGATAAGCAAGGGACTCAAAAGAGACATGGGCTGCGTTTTACTTCTAAATGACGAGTTACCAGCAGAAATTGCTTTCATCTCTTCCGTTGCCTCTGGTAAAAAGTTTGGTTTTAAAGCGATCTTCAACGTTCCATGTGAGGAGAGATATGAAATCAAAATTTAGCAATATTGCCTCATCTCATTGTAATATTTTAGATATTTCACCTCATGAGAATATAACATATACAATCTCAGGATCATCTGGAGGACATTTTCGATCAAAACTAGTAGACTCGCCTACAATATATCGTAGTGAACCCAAACAAGAATTCCAAAGTGAATAAACATGAACGATGAAGAGATACAAATAACAATATTTGATTCAAGTTCTGGTTCGATCTCATATGAGCACAGACAGTCAATTGACAAGCTAAGAGACGAGCTCTCAAAGTTTGGCTTGACCACAAACCAAAGCAAGGTATACATCTATCTTGGAAAGTATGGCTCAAAAACTGCTCCTGAGGTTTGCAAAGCCCTGAAACTTCCAAGAACAGAGACATACCACCTACTTACCACATTACAGAACAGGGGAATGGTATCTGCAACATTTCAACATCCAATCAAGTTTTCAGCAGAGCCTTTGAACAAAGCAATTTGGTCATTGGTAAACGCAGAAAAGGAAAGGGTAAACACGCTTGAAAGGCATGAAAAAAACATAGTAGAGCTATGGGAAAGTATTCCAGAATTTAACACAGCTGCTCAGGACAAGGAAAACAAATTCCAAATGTTACAGGGAACCAACCAGATACATAGCAAGATAAAAGAAATGATATCCAATACCGAAAAAGAATTTCTAGTGCTCGGGTCAGAGAAGGACTTTCTAAAGTTCTACCATTCTGACTTTGTTGAATCACTTGATAAATCTGGGGTGGGCCTTAAGATATTGACTGCGACATTAGAAAAGTCAATGTATATCTTTGATGACATTGATAGATCCAAAGTTAGAAAAATGTCTGACAATATAAAGAACAACCTATGCTTTATTGTAAAAGATGACACAGAATTAATCTTTTTCATTAAGAATTCAAGCCAATCAAGCCAGGAAATATCTGCAATATGGACAGACTCGGAATCAATGGTTTATTCCATGAAAATGCTGTTCCAGTCCATCTGGTCCAAATCTAAAAATATACATCTCTAAAAACTACGGTACCAGTCTAGGATGTATTATCTGCAGTCCTGATTCCGTAAGTTTTATCGGAAATATTTGTTCGCTGTGTCGTACTCCACGCATCTTGACTACCTGAATTGCTCGCTCCATGGTATCCTCTTTTCTAACATGGTGTAGCAGTACAACGCCAGAGGCAACATACCATTCTACCGGAATGCTATCTGAATCGCCGCTTTCCGATATTAGTATGGAGGTACACTGTTGATCCTCAAGTGTGTGAATCATTCCTTGTAGCCCCTGCCTAACATAGAAACTATTTGCATACTGCATTGCAAGTACGGTAAGAGAGTCTACCACGATTCTTTTTGCACTGATTCTCTTTATACTGCTAAGTATGAGCTGTGTTAAATGCATGAATGGAAGAGTCTCACCACGATAAAGCGATTCATCAAGTGCGATAAAACCCTCTTCCATCTTGAAGGGTCTTGCATCAATTATAATCATGTGTCCATCCTCAATTAATTTCTCAATATTCCAACCAAATGATTTGAAATCATTTGCAATTTCAGTTGGACTTTGTGAAAGCGTGACAAAAATTCCTGGCTCATCAAAATCTTTTGCACCCGAATAAAGAAACTGCATTCCAAAGGTAGTCTTGCCACTACCTGGAGGGCCTGACAAGACCGTTGTCTTGCCTTGTCTTAATCCTCCTGATATGATAGAATCAAAACCAGGAATTCCAGTTCTCACTTTCTGAGAGCCATTCATAAAAAAAAGTCGTGCAAAATCGTATTTAAAGAATAGTGACATTTTGTAAATAACAAATTCCAAATTTGGAAATACTCAGATTCGCAAGGATTGACAGTCAAACTGTGGGTTAGCAAGTTCCCCTTCAATAAATGTAATTCAAAAATGTTACATTCATTTTGTTCAGACCCCAATCTGTTCAGATGACAATGAACTAATTTTTGATCCATTTGACCTAGATTGAAGTTTGAGTAGACCCTACGCACGGTATTCTAGATAACTATTTTTAAAACAAGAAACGAATTTGCAGAGTGGGCAAAGTTCTCGGAATCATAGGCGGAGGTCAGCTTGGCATGATGTTAACTGAGGCAGCCATGAATATGCCTGAACATATATCACAAGTGATCGTCTTGGATCCTACCAAAAACTGTCCTGCATCCAAGGTAGGTGCCAAGCAGATTGTGGCCGACTTTAAGGACAAGAATGCAATAGCAGAGCTTGTTCTCCAATCAGACGTAATTACTTATGAAATTGAATCAGGAGATAGCGAAGTATTAGAATCGTTCAAGGGTGCAGTTTCAATCAATCCCTCGCCGGCTACTCTTACGATAATTCAAGACAAGTATGTACAGAAAAAATTCCTCAGTGAAAACGGAATCCCGACTGCAGAATTTCTTCCTGTAGAATCGCTTGTAGATCTAAGAGAAAAGATTTCAAAGTTTGGATACCCAGTTCTATTAAAGGCAAGACGAGACGCGTATGATGGCAGGGGAAACTTTAGAATTGAAACAGATAACCAAGTAGAGTTAGCATATCAGATTTTGTCAAAAAGACCAGCGATGCTTGAAAAAGCCATAGATTTCAAGATGGAAGTATCTGTAATTACAGCAAGAAACACAGAAGGGGAGATTGCAACATATCCAGTAGTTGAAAACATTCACAGAGACAACATACTTGAAATGACCATTGCACCTGCCAGAGTAAAGTACAGTGTTGCACAAAAATCTCAAGAGCTGGCAACCAAAACAATGGAGGTATTACACGGTGCTGGCGTTTTTGGCATCGAGATGTTTGTTACACAGGACGACGAGGTACTAATCAATGAAATTGCTCCAAGGGTACACAATTCTGGGCACCACACACTTCAGTCTAGTGCCACCTCACAATTTGAACAGCACATAAGAGCAATACTTGGCCTTGAACTTGGAAAGACCGATTTAATACACTATACTGTAATGTGCAATATTTTGGGACCAAAGGACTTTCATGGCAGATACCTGCCAATAGACATGAGTAAAAAAGATGGGGTTTTTCTCAAGATGTACCTAAAAGATGAGGCAAAACCTCAACGAAAGATGGGCCATTTTAATGTAGTAGATGTTTTAGATGAACGGAATATTGATAAACTAATTCAAAAAGCCAAAGATATCACAGAGAGCATAAGATTCCAAAGTCAAAATTGAAAATTTGTATGTCATCAGTTTTTCCTGATTTTATATTAGCCAACGCTTGTTTGCATTGGCGCATATTATTTTGTAGTTAATGCATAAATGCCGCCTGCACCATATGCAACAGCAATTAAAATTCTAGAGGTTATTACAGCAATAGTTTGACTTGTAATAAACAACGATGTATCAATTACTATTGCGATAGGAATGGCAGCAAGTGAGATTATTGCAACAATGATTTGTTCACGATTATCAAGTTCACTAAATTTTTTCATGAACAAATATGTTGAAAGATTTCCTAAGCCAATTCCAAGCAATATAAGATACTGGTAAAGACTGGGAAATGCACCTATTGCTGCAAATGGTGCAGCCCAACACAATCCGTTTATTGCTTTTACTGGAGATGACCACTTTACACTATTTTTCATCCTGCTCCTAATTGAGGGACCTATATGTCTAAACTTGCCAAAAATAGCTCCAAATGTTATGGCAAAACTACCTAACCATATTATGATATAATAGTAAATTGGATCTTTGTGTTCAAATGCAATCTCACTTAAAACAGAGGCAGAGCCAACCGATATTGCAACTCCAATGAAAAGGAGTCCAAATGCTCGTCTGACTTCAATTGGAGAGTGTTGCATGTGAAATATTCAGTTTTCCCTCAGATATAATTTAAAAGGTTGAGCTGCAGATGCCTTAGAGCAAAGTTTGCTCTCAAATTCATTTAGAGATAAATCGCTGAGTTTATTAAAATTCAAATACTCTCTGATATCATGACTTGGTCAAAAAAGCCTTTGATTGGAATCATCATGGGTTCAAGCTCTGATAGCAAAATAATGCACTTGGCGGCAAACATTCTAGACGAGTTTGGAATAAAACACGAGGACCAGATTGTATCTGCCCATAGAACCCCCACAAGATTATCAGATTACACAAAACATGCCGAAAGAGAAGGATTCAAAGTAATAATTGCAGGGGCCGGTGGTTCCGCACACTTGCCTGGCATGATTGCCTCTCATACTATCATACCAGTAATTGGAGTTCCAATAATGGTTTACAACGACAGGGGAAATTCTGACCGCTTCAAATTTTCGGCCTTTGGAGGACTGGATTCCCTCTTATCAATATCGGAGATGCCAACAGGCTCACCTGTAGTAACAGTAGGTGTCAACAAGGCTGCAAATGCCGGTCTTTATGCAGTAAAGATGCTGGCAAACGAGTTTCCAGAACTGCGAAGAAAACTGAAAAAATACAAAGAAGACCAACACAAATCAGTCCTCAGAGAATCTGATGAATTGAAAAAATTAGGACTGAAAAGGTTTACAAGCAAAAAATTCAAAAAACAATAAAAAATTTTACGTTTATGACAATTGATTATCTTTTATATTCTTCGTCTTTTGATTGTATGGTACTTGGAAATCAAGGATTTGCTGTATCAGACAATCTCAGAATATGGTGAAAAAAGAATATTGTCAGATATAGCTCAAGGGGAAAGTCATACGACTATTAGTACCATTTTTGAGTATTGCATGTCAAACCTTGAGAAAGCAGGAGTAAGCAATCCTGAGATTCGTGGAGATCTTGCAGAAGGACTAATACATTATCTGTTGACAGTGGCCTTAATTCCAAGCCAACGGAAAACGGTATTACAGTCAATCGATATTGATGTTACAGTCCCTGATACCAAGACACTTGCATCATCTCCGGAGGATGTAATAGTAATCTCGTTTCCGAAGACCAAGGAACCAAGTGTTATAAAAGAACATGTAAATAAATTGAAAAAAATCCAACCCAAATCAGAGAACATTTGGATGGTAATTGATGAACCGGTTTCTGTAGAGGCTAAACTTTATACTCTCGACAGAAATGGATTTACCTTTTCAAATATAGTCAATGATCTTATCAGTTTCACATCAAATGCAAAACAATCCAAACTTAAAATTTTTAGGATATGAGTAACTTCCAGTCGATTACCTTCCCCAGGACATCTACCATCGTGTCAATCTTCTGGTAATCTTTTACAAAAGGAATTATTCCCAAAATTGGTGCTCCTGTAAGTTCGTAAAGTGTGGTAGGCGCATTTTTTTCAACTGGCGGTCCCTTTTCGTCAAAATAATTAACAATTATTCCTTTTACTGGAATTTGGTACTGCTGGCACATCTTGATTGTCATAACCGTATGGTTCAGTGTTCCAAGGGTTGCTCTTGTGACTATTATTGTTTCCAGTCCCATCGTCTTTATCATGTCTGCAACAAAGAAATTTTTTGTAATTGGAGTCATTATACCGCCGATACCCTCCACCAATAACATTTGATGCCTTTTCATAAGTTCTTGAAATTTTTTAAATATCATAGGCATGTCTACAGACAAGTTCAGAATCTTTGTAGCATCATATGGTGAAGTGGGCAATGGAAGAAATACAGGATTTATCAGCTCTTCCGAGTCTTTTACACCAGAGGCATCATGCAATAATGAGACATCAGAGGACTTGAATCCTGTTTTTTGTGGAGTTCCACTTGCGATTGGTTTCATTACTCCTACATCTATCTCTCGTTTTCTTAGACAAGCTGCCATTGCAGCAGTTATCACTGTTTTTCCAACTCCCGTATCGGTACCTGTTACAAAATATGATTTCACATCAGGCAATTATCGGCGTCATTTAATTATTTACCGTATCATATTAATGCGACCAGTTTAGAAACTCGATATGCGTAGCTATGTTTGGCATCCTTACACCCAGATGAGGGAGTGGCCGCATTTTGATGTCATAGTTAAAGGAAAAGGAATGTGGCTTTATGATTCAAAAGGTAAGATCTTACTTGATGGGGTAGCAAGTATGTGGTGTAATGTCTGGGGCCATTCCAAAGACGAATTGGTAAATGCAATGATTGCCCAGACGCGAAAACTACAGCATTCATCTTTGTTCAATCTTACAAATGATAAAGCAGAGGAGCTTGCAAGGAAGCTAGTCAGCCTCGCGCCAAACATGGACAGGGTGTTTTATTCAGACGATGGTTCTACAGCAATGGAGATCTCTGCAAAGATGGCCTTGCAATATTGGTACAACAAGGGCAAAAAAAACAAGACAAAGTTTGCCACGTTAGAAAATGGTTATCATGGAGATACTATTGGCGCAATGTCGTTGGGATATGTTCCATCTTTTTTCTCAAGATACAAGCCAGTGATTTTTCCAGTCATTAAAAGCCCTTCGCCTGTAAGTTACAGAATACCTCGTGGATTTACCTATGAAGAATACCAAGAATTTTGCCTTGAAAAAATAGAGATAACGCTCTCGAAAAATGACAACATTGCAGCCTTTGTCATGGAAAGTGGAGCTCAGATTGCAGGCGGTGTTACGATTTATCCTCCCGGTTTCCAGAAAAAAATTGCCAACCTCTGCAAAAAATACGACACGTTGTTTGTATTGGATGAGATTGCAACAGGTTTTGGCAGGTTAGGTTCTATGATAGAATATCAAAGCCAAGACAGTATTCCAGATATTGTTTCTTTTGGAAAGATGTTAACTGGAGGATATTTGCCACTTGCAACCACATTAGTAAGGAAGAGAGTTTATGATGCCTTTTTGGGTTCTGCAGAAGAAATGAAGCACTTTTTCCATGGGCATACCTTTACCGGCAACCCGCTTGCATGTGCAACAGCTATTGCAAATCTTGCTCTATACAAGAAACAAAATCTCATTTCAAAGATTAAGAAGAGATCTACTCAGCTTTCAAAACGAGTGGATGAAATTTCAAGACTTGGTATGGTGTGCGATGTCAGACACAAAGGCATGCTAGTTGGAATAGAGCTTGTAAGTGATAAGGAAAAGAAGACTTCAATTAATCCACAGAAACGCATATCTCAGAGGATCTTCAATGAAGCAAAGAGGCATAAAATCTACCTGAGAACGCTTGGGCACATAATTATGCTCATGCCTCCGCTTGCAATCTCACAAAACGAGCTTGATTTCTTGGTTGATGGAACAATAGATACCATACAACACGTTGCAAAGACAATGCTTTAACTTGTTGGCGTATAAAGTGTATTGATATCTCGTGCCCCAGATTCGTACATGCCCTACCTGCAAAAAAATATTACAGACTAACGAAGTCCACAAATGCAACTCGACATCTTCTGAATACCAAACGTGCGAAAAATGCGGTCAAAAATATAACAAATCGCGGCCTCATATTTGCCCAACAATGATTTAAAGCAATAATTTTATTCAAATATAGTAAACCCAGAATTATCACTTGGTTTACAATCATAACAATATTAATTAATGGAACAAAAAAAGTGAAATCATGAATTCCGATGATAGCTTTATTTCTAATTGTAAGAGCAAGGTCTTATCGGGGCAACAAATTACAGAGCAAGAAGCTGTACAATTGATCAATGTTTCAGATGAATCATTACAATTCTTATCCGAGGCAGCAAATGAGATCACACGCGAACTTTGTGGCAATTTGGTAGATGTGGAATCATTGATTAATGCAAAGAAAGGAAAATGTCAGGAAGATTGCTCATTTTGTTCCCAGTCTGCATTTTACAAAAGTGGAATTAACACATACAGGCTATTGCCAGCTGACATCATAGTACAAAATGCTCGCATGTCAAAAGAAAATGGGGTGAAAAGCTTTTGTCTTGTATGCGCCTGGCGCGGTCCAGCAGAAAAAGATTTTGAACAAATCTGTGACATCATCAATGAAATTAATGACAAAGTAGGAATTGAAGTAAACTGTTCACTTGGATTCATAAATGAAGATATGGCACTACGACTAAAACAACTCAAAGTTAAACGATACAATCACAATTTAGAAGCATCCAAAAGCTTCTTCTCAAAAATATGCACAACTCACACTTACGATGAAAGAATGGGTACTAATCTAATGATAAAGAAAATAGGACTTGAGTTGTGCTGTGGGGGAATCATCGGAATGGGTGAAACCCGGGTGCAGAGGCTGGAGATGGGCCTTGATCTTGCAAAACTTGCTCCTGAAGAGTGCCCAATTAACATACTTGTACCGCAAAAAGGAACACCTCTAGAACTACAGACTCGGCTTTCTTTAACAGAGATTCTACGTACAATAGCAGTCTTTAGATTTCTCATGCCAAAAACCATACTGAAAATAGCAGGAGGACGAGAGGTTTATCTCGAAAATGAACAAGAAAAGGCCCTTCTAGGAGGTGCAAACGGCATCATCACAGGAGGCTATCTAACAATAGGTGGAAATTCCCCCACTAAAGATTTCGAGATGATATCAAAAATAGGCCTTGAAGCCTAAATTTAATTTCATAAATACACAGTTATCGCGGATAAAAAAAGCTCATCTACATCGCAAGCTGCTCGATAACAAAGTTTCAGGACCATATATCACGATACAACGAAAAAAACTCGTCAATTTGTCATCCAACGATTACTTGGGACTAGGTTCTGTCAAACTCACTTCAACACAGCTTCAATCAAGTTCCAGACTAGTAGCAGGAAATGATCTCTTGTTCAAAAAGCTTGAAACCAAACTATCACACCACAAGTCTCAACAAGCAGCACTTACTTTTCCAACGGGATATATGACAAATTTGGGAATAATTTCAATCCTACCACAAAAAGATGATTTGATAATAAGTGATCACCTTAACCATGCAAGCATAATTGATTCATGTAGGCTTTCTCATGCAAAGAAAATAATCTACAGACATAATGACATAGAAGATCTAGCAAGAAAACTGCAAAAAAAAGGGCGCCATAAATTTGTAATTACTGAAGGAATTTTTTCCATGAATGGTGATTTTGCAAGATTAAAAGAAATTTCAAATTTGTGTCAACAGTATGATGCAATTCTGATTTTAGATGATGCTCATGGTGATTTTGTTGCAGGTCCTGATGGCAAAGGTTCTGCAGCACATCTAGGAGTAGCCAACAAAGTAGATGTGTACATTAGCAGCCTAAGCAAGGGCTTGGGAGCATTTGGTGGCTATGTAGCTTCAAGAAAAGAGGTGATAGATTTTGCAATAAACACCTCAAGGCCATTTATCTACACCTCTGCATTACCAAATTTCATGGTCAAAATAGCATTAGACAAGTTCTCTTCAGATAGAGAACAAAAAAGAATCAAACTGTGGAAAAACATAGAATTCTTCCGCAAAGGCTTGGAGTCGCTAGGATACACTATCGAGTCTCAAAGCCAAATAATTCCAATAATAATTGGCGATGAGAAGAAAGCGCTTGATTTTGGAAGGTATTTGTTCAATAATGACATCTTTGCCCAACCAATACGATATCCTACAGTTGATCTTGGTTCTGCAAGAACTAGGATCTCAGTAACGGCATGGCTTACAAAGGACATCATAAACAAATCAATTGACATATTTGAAAAAGCGGGCAAGAAATTCAAAATACTATAAGACAAATTTGGAATGAATTTGGAACAAGGTATTAATGTAAAAACAACATCATTTACCCATGGTTGAACTAAGTTTAGGAATTGCAGCAGTCGCAGGACTGGGATCATTTCTTGCCCCTTGCATTTTGCCCATGATTCCAGCATTTTTGGCATATATTTCCGGAACTACACTAACTGAACTTCAACGAAATAATGGTACGGTAAATCTTGTAGCTAGTAGATTAAACATTCTATTGAATACAATTTTCTTTGTGGCAGGTTTTACAATTGTCTTTTCTGTTTTGGGCGTAATACTCAACAGTGTTCTGTCATCTTCTGCAGAAAAATTACTTGCAGATTTTAATCACATAGGGGGCATCATAATCATAGCATTTGGAATTTTCATGTTGTTATCCTCAAAGATATCGAAATTAAATTTTGAAAAGAAAATAATTCCAACTAGAGTAAAATCAAGTTATCCATTATCATTTGTATTTGGACTTGCGTTTGCCACTGGTTGGACTCCATGCATAGGACCCATCTTAGGAAGCATCCTAACACTTGCTGCCACTACTCCAGGACATGCTTTTGTTTTGTTACTAAGTTATTCTCTTGGGTTAGGTATTCCATTTGTTTTAATGGGGGTGTTCTTCTCGCGATTTACCAGATTCATAAAATCGATGAGTAGGCATTTGAAATACTACTCTATTATCATGGGTGCGTTCATTGTGTTACTTGGAGTTCTAGTTTACACAAACCAGTTGGCTGCAATTGCAAGCTTTCCATTACTAAATAACGTCTTGTTGGGATAAGAGACATGAGAAAGGAGATTAAAAGCGCCACAATTGCAGGAATTATCGTTGTAGCTGTAGTAGTAGGCATTGCGTATTATTTTAACTCCCTAGACAACCCCAACCAAAATCTAAATTCAGTACAGACTCAAACCACAAATTCATCAACCCCCGTTGATGAAAGCCAATATCCTCTTGCCCCAAACCTAGTAGGAATTTCAGGATATGTCAATACATCTCCTGACGATCTTAAATCTCAAATGAAGAACAAAGTAGTCCTATATGATTTTTGGACATATAGCTGCATCAATTGTCTTCGAACCCTTCCATATCTGAAAGCATGGAATGAAAAATATGCAGACAGCGGGCTGCTGATAATTGGAGTCCACTCCCCAGAGTTTGAGTTTGAAAAAGACATCAACAATGTAAAGATGGCGACACAAAAATATGGAATAACATATCCCGTAGTGCTCGACAGCGATCACCAAACTTGGGATGCGTTTAACAATAGATATTGGCCTGCAGAATACATAACAGATTATCTTGGACACATAAGACATACTCACTTTGGAGAAGGCGATTATGATCAAACAGAGCAGGCCATTCAACAATTATTAGCTGAGCGAGCTCAGCATCTTGGATTAAACATCAATGCAAACATGAGTTTGGTAAACTTGCAGCAACATCAGTTCTCTGATCAACAAACCCCAGAATTATATTTTGGTTATGACTTTGCAACAGGTAGAAGCTTTATCGGAAATCAAGAAGGATTCCAAGATGACAAAACCGTTACCTATACACTACCTTCTAATTTTTCCCAAGATCACTTTTACTTGGGAGGAGATTGGCAAAACTTGCCTGACAGTATGAAACTGGTTTCAGATAGTGGAAAGATAATTCTTCCCTACTATGCAAAAGATGTGCACATTGTAGCTACAGGACCAAACACAGATGTTCAAGTTCTGTTAGACGGAAACCCAATTTCCGCAAGTGATGCAGGTCAAGACACCCAAAATAGTACTGCTCACATTGCGGAAAACAGGTTATACAATATTATTTCATCTCAACAAGCAGGCTCACACACACTGACATTGATAGCAAAACCAGGATTCCAGATTTACACATTCACCTTTGGATAACCCTAGTAGAAAAAATATGTTTCATAATTCGAATTTAGAAACATTCAAAATATAGATGCTGATTTACTCTGTAACCAGAGAGTACTGTAACTGCAGTTACAAGAGTTTGCAGAACATGAATGTTTAAAATACCAATCCAGATCATTCTGCAGAATAAAATAATGAACTTTACCAACAAGTGGAATGCGCAAAAAGAATCCATATCACAAAAAGTGATTGATAAGATAAAACCAGACACGCCGCTAAAGCCAAAAATCGATGAGGCACAAAAGAGACTGCAGCTTCAAGTCTCAAAGCTTGATTCTATTGCAAAAAAACTAAAAGAAAAAGATGATTTTATCTTCAAAAAGGTAGTTGAGGCAGTTCGATTACAAAATAAACCCTATTCTCAGGCTTATGCTACAGAATTACATGAAATAAGAAAAATGAATAACATGGTAGTGACAGCAAAACTAGCTATGGAACAGATTCAACTCAGATTAAATACAATATCGGAGCTAGGAGATGTCGTAGTCACCCTCAGTCCATGCATGTCGATTATTAAAGGACTAGGAAGTGGACTAAGTGGTCTCATGCCCGAAGCTAACTCTTCAATGCAGGACCTGTCAAATATTCTAGGAGATATAATGGCAGGAGCTTCTGTGAGTGCAGAAAACAACTTCACCATAGACACGACAAATGCCGACACCTCCCAAATATTGGAAGAAGCGCATGCGATTCTAGAAGGCCATGTGAGACAAACCCTGCCAGACTTACCCCCAAGCCTTCCCGCCACGGCTAAAACACAAGAGCCTATCTAGAACGCTTCTTACTTATTTCAATGAGGAGTTTCTTAATTCTAGAAATTGTAGGATAACTATAACCCAATCTCCTGTAATTTGCTATCATCATCTTCCAGTTTTTTAGTCGCCACTGAGCCTGCTCACTTGTTATAGAATGGATTTCTCGCTTGATTATGCTTTTTCGGCCCACTTTTAAAACGCCGGCATCTTTTGCAGCCCACCTGTTTTTGGCAAAATTAAGTCCTGCTATGATTTCTTCAAGCGGTATTTCGGCAAAGTATTCCTGGATTTTTCTAATTTGGATGTCAGTTGGTTTTTTTGACACATGTGCCTTGATTTCGTATCTTTCCATATTCGAATTTTGAAATATACCATCTAATTAGTGTAAGGGTAAACGCACATCTCTAGCAGATTCAGACCAAATTTTCCCGTTATTTAAATAGTCATATGATTTTCACATTTCCATTTTTGGCAGACTACTTTTTTATACTTAAGAATAGTTGCCATAATTAGTATGGCACGTCATCTCGTACTTGATGAAAAAGGACTCTCATTCTCAGAGACATTTACACAATATCTTTCAGATATTTCACTTGAAGTCGAGGCAATCAAGTTGAGAAATATAAAAAATGATGCAGAGGGAGTAAATGAACACTTGGACAGAATAAATAATGCATTAAAAGGCATAATGGATGCAAAATTAGCACTGGCAGAAAGTTTTCTTAATTCTCAAGAGAATTAAGTATTTTGTACGTGGATAAAAATAAGATCAAGATGCTGTGATTTTATTCATCTAGAAATCTTTTCATGTTCTCAAATTCACTTGGAGTGATATAGCTTCTATCAGTAGAATCCATTGTTTTCTTCATCTTGGCAAATTTTTCAGCAAGTAATGAAAGATCTACCGGCTGTCCTGTTTCCTCGTTTTTTAATTCAACATAATGTTTTATTCGTTCTCCAAGTTTATCTGGAGTAATTTCTTTAATCAAAACCTCTCCAGTAGCTATAATTTTAGCCAATTGTTCTCTTTGCCTTTGTTCCAATTTCTTTTTCTCATTTTCGATCTTCTGTTTATGATCTTCGTAACCCGTTTTCATATCCTTTAATTCGGTTTCTAGTTTACCAAGAACATCGTTTACAGCTTCAAACATTACTTTGTCATTTTCTGTGTTTGGCATACCCTTCATTGTCTTTGAGCCACGAGATTGTCCTCTAATATGTAATTCTTCAAATGGTTCATCTGTAACCAGTTTTACAGATATTGATTTTGGGATATTTTTTGCTACCAATCCAAACATCGCTATACCGATTCCAGCAACTGCCATCCTATTAACGAATATTGAAGAATAGAAATTACCTGATGCATGGATGGATACCCCATCTGGCGTAGCATAGATGCAGTGTTCATGTTGCCACCCGACATCGAACCGATGAAAGAATGTGTTGCGGCAGATAGATAAGGTGGCGAATAATAATATGCTGGGATTGATATCATGATAAGTAACACACCTATAGTTATCAATATTAGCCTCATAATATACCGGATAAAATGGAACCTAATATCCACTTGTTTGTAATAAAAACTGACAACTCATAAGCCAAAAATGAAGGCCTCACCGAGAAAGCAAACAGTACGGTAAGCAGATCCAGTGCGCAGAGACTAAATATCATTCTCAACAATCCTAAGCATTTCAAAAAGCTACAAGAACAAATAAACAATGCATTTTCAGTCTGAACGCCAGAATGATGGCATGATATTGAAGGCAAATGAGCACATGATGAATCAGACTATGGCTTCAATCTTAAAGGCAGAAGAACGAAATGATAATGTCATCAAAAAAATA
This sequence comes from Nitrosotalea sp., assembly GCA_050749285.1. Taxonomy (GTDB): domain Archaea; phylum Thermoproteota; class Nitrososphaeria; order Nitrososphaerales; family Nitrosopumilaceae; genus Nitrosotalea. The sequence goes on from JBOGQX010000049.1 coordinate 20,641, forward strand.
ATACAGCCCGCTGCAAAAAAATCAGCTAAAGCTGTCGATCCAGTTTTTGAATTAGGATGACAATAAAACTCTTATTTTGTTACTTTGATTGCACGTTACATTGTGGCAGTCTTCCATGTTCAAATTGAAACGCCGTCAGTTGCTTTTCCTCTTCAGCCTCTGGAAATAATGTTTCAAAATAACAGAATGACTTAGTCTGCTGGATACATGGATCATTCGAATTGAGTTGTTCGTTCAGTCTTTCTCGCAGGTTACCACTTTGACCAATGTAAATCGTCTCATGTGATCCCAAAGCATAGACGCCTGATTTGTCAGGTACTCTGTCTACATTTTCTCTATTGAATGGCACCCAGTCAGACCAATACATAATTTGTAAATAAGTTTCAAACATTTAATGAATGCGATTAGTAAGATTCTCACATAGTCCGAACTCACTGGA
>JBOGQX010000050.1:0-78855 GCA_050749285.1 Nitrosotalea sp.
AGCATAAACAATACGTTATGGATTCCATGAACAAAAATGGAATTGACCAACAGTTCTACAACATAATGCTTGTTCCGCCAGAATCAGTAGAACGCCTCTCCAACGTACAGAACAACTCTGTTACTCATCTTACACCAGAAGAATCTGAAGTATACAACGTTCTAAAAGATGGGGGAACGGCATCATGGATTGCAGAAAAAACACGCTTTTCCTCATATGATGTTATGGGCATACTATGGAAGCTTGAACAAAAAGGAATAACAGAACGCGGTTATGCTGAGACAAAAAAGACAGAACATGATCCTGTGTCAGGAAAGAAGATTACCGAGACCAAAAGGCAGGAATATTTTATACCAACAGAGGAAGGCAAGAAACTTGCTGACAAGGACGAGCCGGTCCCACTTTTACCGTGGCATGGAATTGACATTGAAATTATCACTACCAAACCTCAGGATTTCCATCCAAAACATGATATGCAAACACAAAACAACAAATCAGAGATCAAGGGAGAGCAAGTTTCTCAAATTCCAAATCTTTCAGATGGGATTGATTTTTCTAAATTAACTAACGAACAGTTGAAGGCCTTTGTCACCATACCACAATTCAGTCACTTTGCAAAACAGATACTTGAGAATAGGGGATATTTTGTCTCGATAAAGGAGGGAAAAGCTAGGCTGCGCAAAAGGTATTAAGGTAAATTTGTGTAGTCGGAAACACAAGCGTGAGAGATGAACTTGTAACTATCTTGTTCTAGAATTAAGCTCGATAAAATTAATAACCCTTGAGGGGTTTTATTATAGCACACATGCAAGCACAACAATTGAATACTTACAGAAAAGTCAAGGTTGATCCCAAGATCGAAGTCAAAATGATAGGTGCTTTAAGGAAAAGCGGACAACCATTTAGGGCAGTATCAAGAACAGAATACTACATTTCAAAAAAACAGTGTGACATACTTTCAAAGTTAAATATTCCATATACGAAACTGTAGACGTTGTCCAAACGTCTACTTCAAAATAAGATAAAACTTCATTATAAATTGCCAACCAATTATAACAACGGAGATCCTATCCCAGATCAAGATATTGTAGATGTGAAAAATTTCTTCATTGACCGCTATGACGGATTGAGCGTTGATAGTCCATCTGAAGGATATTGGAAAGAGGATGGCTTTGTTTATCAAGATACAAACTTGGAATTTTCTATTTTCATACCAAAGGCTAAATTTGATAGGACCGTAAAAAAAGAGATTCCTAAACATATTGAAAAATTTAAGAAAGATTTCAAGCAATTAGCCATACTTTGTTATTATCATGATGTTGTCGCTACCTAGATCTAATGAAAAAGAAACCTATGAGATGACTTGAGACCTTAAAAACAATATCGAGAATAAATTACATGAGCGAAACGATACCAGTACCAAAAGAACTGCTCGAACAGATAATGAAAAAGATGGAATGCGTAGAGAGTCGAATCAAAAGACTCGATAAATTATCAAAGGTATAATTACGAACCTGACTTTTCTTTCAAGACCTTTACAAGCATCTCTTTTAGCTCCTTGTAGTCTTTCTTTAGGCTGGCTACATCTCTAACATAATTTTCAATTCTGCTTGCTTCATCCTTTATCTTTGCCTCTCTTTGCTGTGCAAGCTTCTTTGATAGTATGGTACCACACTTTGTACAATGACTCTTCTCAGAGGAATTGCGTTCCTTACAGGAGGGGCAGATCTTTGATAGCAGTATTGATTCAGAATCGGCCTGTTTTTTGAGGCCATGCAATTTTAGTATGGCGTCTTCTTGGTCAGAGGACGCAAGGTGCTCATATCTTGATAGCATATTGGAACTTTTTGACCAATTTCCGTATAGCTTGACCAAGTTTCCAAGCTTCTTTGAATACATTGTAAGTGATGTGTGACGGAAGAGGTATACCCATATGCGCTTCTTGATTCCTGCCATCTGAGCTGCTTTTTTGATAAGATAGAAGAGCATCGGATATCTCATCACTCCCTCCTTGTTGTTGTGATACCAAAGAAAGGCATAAGGATCGTCACTATGTGGATGTTCTGCAAGCCATTCTTTGATTGGTACAAAACTTGTAACAAGTGCAAGCCTCTTTGGACCTGTCTTGCCTGTTGTATCCACCCGGACAAAATCATCTTCAAACTGTAAACCTCCTATTCTGATATTAAATAACTCACCTGGTCTGTACGATCCTTCAAAAAGTGTAAAAACGAGTGCGATGTTTCGCTTGACATACCTTCCCTTGCTTGCCTCTTTTACTGCATTGAACAGATTTTCAAGTTCAAGATCAGTGAGTAAATCTTTTGCTTGAATCTTTTCATATCTGTCCTTGAAGCAGCTTGGTGTAATCCATGAAACATTAGGATCATAATCCCTGCCCTTTGCTTGGTCTGCAAGCTCGTTATGTACTGAGAAATGATACAGTCTTTTTAGTGTAGTAAGAATATCTTTTTTGACCGAGTTCTGGTAATTTGTATCAGCTATTGCCTTGTATATTGATTCGATATCCTTTCTTGTCCATTCTGATATCCTTTTGTCATCCTTGACATTTAGGATCCGTCTTGTACACTCTGCATAGTTGGCAATTCTGCCAAGTGACCTGTTCTCAATCTTTAATCTGTCAAGAAACTCGCATGCAGTATCTGCATTCTCGGCAGAAAACTTTCTATGAAGACCAGCTCTTGCATACTCGATCCTTTTCTTTGAATTGTGAATGTCAAGCTGGTCCATCATATCGAGATCGACCCATTCAATTTAAGGGCTAAAATTTGTTCATAGTGGGATTCCATAATGATAGTAAGCGCCAGGTAAGGGATTCGAACCCCTGAGTGCAGAAGCACAACCGCTACCTTGTATGTGATCTCGAGGCGGTCGCCGTACCGCTTGGCTAACCTGGCAACCTGTGAAGACTCCGATTTGGGCACATAAATACAATGAGAAAAGTGATCACATGATCAAATATATAATAAAGGATATAAAGTAGATAATCTATCATAAAAACGTCAGATGGAGGCATTAACTAAAAAGACCATCTCAATTGAGTTTCAAGGTAGAAAATATGCTCTCCCCGATGATGCTACTCTGGAAGATCTTTTGACTCAACTCGGCCTTCCAAAGGAAGGCATAGTAAGGTTACAAGTAACAAAAGACGGTTTTGTTCTACTGTCCTAGTTTGCAATAATTGATAATAGATAGTTTATTATTGATAATTACAAATCTATATTCGAGTCGGAGGAACTTTGGCAAAAACAAGAATATCTATTACAATCGATGGAAAGACTGCAAAGGCTATCGAAAATTATTATAGAGAAAAGGTAAAGATAGCCGTCGAGAAAGGCGAATCTATCCCAAAACTCTCAAACATTTATGAGGAAATAATAGAGAGAGGATGGGAATCTAAATCCAGTACTAGGAAAAAATAGGAAAAGCAAAAAGCCTCATGTGCTGAAATGAAACTATGGGTTTAGACCTAAAGACACTATGTGTACGAGAAAAGACTAATCTAGAATCATTTGCGTCAAAGATAGTTGCGATAGATGCCTATAACGCAGTATACCAATTTCTATCCATCATTCGTGGTCCAGATGGTTTACCTTTAACCGATTATGGTGGTAAAATTACAAGTCATATTAGCGGTCTATTTTACAGAAACATCAATTTTCTAGCACTTGGTATAAAACCCATTTATGTATTTGATGGAAGGCCTCCTTCTCTGAAATCTGCAGAAATTGAACGAAGAAAACAGATCAAAAGGGAAGCTACTATCAAGTACGAAAACGCAGTCAGTGCAGGAAAATACGAGGAGGCAAAAAAATATGCACAACAGACATCGATTTTAAAAGATGAGATGGTCGCTGATTCTAAAAAACTACTTGGATTATTTGGAATTCCGTTTGTTCAGGCTCCATCAGAAGGTGAGGCTACTGCGGCTCACATGACAATAACCGGAACGGCATATGCATCAGCAAGTCAGGATTTTGACTCTCTCTTGTTTGGGGCAAAAAAACTTGTACGCAATTTTACCAATAGTGGCAGGAGAAAGCTTCCTAACAGAAATACCACAATAGAAGTGGAACCAGAGGTTATAGACCTCAATAAGACCTTGACAGATCTTGGTATAACACGTGAACAGCTGGTAGATATTGGAATATTGATAGGAACAGACTTTAATCCTGACGGATTTGAAAGGATTGGTCCGAAGACTGCACTAAAAGCTATTAAACAATACCATAAACTTGAGGATATTCCACAGATACAAGAAAAGATTGAACAAGTTGATTTCAAACAAATCAGGGAGATATTTTTGAATCCCAACGTAGCAGAAGTATCTGAACTCAAATTTGGAGACGTTGATTATCATGGCATAATAAACTACCTTACAAAAGAAAGAAACTTTTCACAAGAAAGGGTTGAGACTTCTTTGAATAGACTCAAGAAATCATTTGAAAAGAAAAGTCATACTTTGGAACAATGGATGTCTGATTAGATCTGTGTAGATTGACAATGTCTCTAGGAGACAGATATGTGCTCTTGATAACATGGGGCCTAAGACGAGAATATTCGACGTATTCACAAATCTTCATAAGATGTTCCAAGAAACATCCTCTTCTTGATTTTCATGGTCCAGAATAAGGTCAGGATACCTCAGAATTTGAAAACAAAAATGCAAACCGTTAGCCAGATTTAAGATCCTATAATAATAACAATAACGTATTGTTACCTATGCCAAAGCTGAGTTGCAGTGATTATGGATTCGAGTGCGACTTTGCAGTTGAGGATAAGGATGTGCAAGTATTAGTGGAGAAATTTGGCAAACACACCTCACAAGAGCATGGAATTGAATATACAAAAGAAGTCTTGATGCAGTTCATTGTTAGACAGAAGCGACCTTGGACAGAAGCTGAGGCATATCCGTAATCGCTAGTGATAAAAACTATTCGAGAGATTACTATTCTGTCTTAGGATTCCAGCTTAAGAGAAACGTGGATGCACAAAAATGGGCCCAAAATAAGCTCATGATGCAATCTACTCCCACCGATCCCGACCTACGGAAAGTCACAATGAAACTTTTATCACGTGTAAACTAATTTAATCAATGGTTCAAATAATCAAATCACGATTGCGTTAACCGCTTGTTTGCCTTGAAACTAGATCCACTAAATCTTCTTTCGTTTTTCTTCGATTCTTTTTTCAGACTCTAATCTCTCCAAACTGTAAGTCTTTAGATCAACATATTTTATCATCTGACTCAGGTTAGGATGGATTTTTTTTATCGAGTTGAACATTTCTTGAGCTGCCATTCTGTAATCTGGATGGCCTTGTGGTACAGTTCTTAACTCAATTAGATGTGTTGCTTCTCTTAGGTTAAGTCTAATAAAATAGGGATACTTGTAGGCAAAGTTTACGATATACTGTGCCTGTTCTGGCATATTTTTTCGTAATAGCGTAAAGGCTTCTTTTGATTTGTACATGCAATCATCAAAGTCTTTTCTAATCCCAAGTGCAGAAATTTCTTTGGGAACTGAAAAACCATGATCTGTCGTAAGTAACTGTCGTTCTAGTGTTAATACGCGATGCCTATGAAAATCACGAAACATTCCAAAATTCGTTAAAAGATCAAAAGTATATTCTGTCATTTCAAAGGCCCTTGGTGGTCGGTGTCTTCGGTTTTGCCTGAGATTTGAAAATGTCTTTATGATTTTTCTTCTTGTAGCGGCATTCATCTTTTTTACTTGTGATAAAATATCACGATATGCTGTGCCTCGAGACTCTTGGTATAAGAGTGCTGAAATTACTTTTTCTTCTGCAATTTTCTCTGATTCATATTCCACCATATCGACTAGGAAATTTCTAGTCTTGTTAGATTTGAGATATTTGTCACTAAACGAGTTAGAGGCCTTCGTAATCCCTCTCAAGTATTCTTGCAGCGCTTTACCATATCTATCATCGGCACGTTTAACAAATGATTTGATTGTAGTATCCAGTTCTCGGTGAATCTTTAATGCTATCTCTTGCTCTTCTTTCAAGTCTGAAGAATATAATATTGTAAGAAGATACTCAAAGGCTCTCCCATTACCGGTAATTCCTACGTTTGTGAGAGTAGATGCAGGTAGTATTCCTCTGAGGACATCTAGGGCTTTTGCTCGTATTGTGGCATTGTATATTCTGGTTGCGGATTTTATCTCGTCTTCATTTGAAAGACGTGAAAAAGGGGTGTCTTCACCTGTGGAATTTTTGAATATTTGATTTGTAATAGGATCTCTCTCTTGAATGTAAGATATAATTGGCTGAATATTTCTTGAGTAAACATCAAAATCCAAGTTACATGATTCAAGGTATTGATCAGCATGCCTTGAGTTCATAATGGCAGATTCTCTGAGAAATTTGTACTCGCCGTTAACTTTCTTATCCCATGTCACATATCTAGATGATTTTTCAAGATACGATAATCCAATCCTGCGATCTTCAATCTTCTTTACTGCTATGTTGGAAAGTCCTTCTATGGCAATTTGCGCTTCCCCAAGCTCTGCAACGGAGTCATCACCATATTCAAGCAGGACTTTGTTGTAGAATTCTTCACCACGATTTTCCTTTTGCAAAAATTCATCAAGAAAAACTCTGCGCATGCTCTTATCCGTTCTACTATATCGTGACATTAGGGCTCCACGATCAACCTGTTTTGGAGTTATAATTGCAAAAACGGAATCATTGACATTAGAAAAGTGTTGCAAAAGAATCTTTTTTTCAGAATCTGAGAATTCAGACAACACGATTGGAAAGTAGTTCAATTATAAATAATCTACTTTTTTCCAATCTGAATCAAGTCAGGCGATCTTTCTTTTGTTGCATTACGTCTTGACTGCCATCGTAACAATACTTCCTTGAAAGATTCTGCTTCTTGCGGATCTTCAGTATACATCAATGCTGTTACCCATTTTCCTTCTCCTGCACCACCACCCATTGAATTCATCCAAAAATTAGTTGGCATATTTTCAAAGGCCTTGTGGTTTGGATCGCGGCTCATGTCTACCCATCTTTTTGCAACAAAGTGGAGAACCTCGTCTAATTCTTCCTTTGTAATCATTGTTGGACCATTACCAAGTTAGTGATTTTAAAATTACTAAAATCTTTGTTCATATGACCTGAAATTAGCTAAAATGATCTTACCAAAACTGGAAACCTTGTTAACACTTTGCTGATTATATAAAAAATAAAACTTGTTGTCAATGAGCAAAGAAGATGTCGAGTTTATCGGCAAGCAAGTTAAGGACATGTATGGCACTTTCATTGGTAAAGTCATAGGCACTATAACCGACATTGATGGCAGTGTACAAACCGTAGGTGTTGATTGTGGTTCCGAAGGACTAAAGCAAGTTCCATTCGAGCAACTGGTCGTTCAGGGACAATTCGTAATTTTCATTCCTAGATGGAGATTAGATGCCCAGAGATTATTGCGAGAGAAGGGTCTTACATTACGCCGAATGCGTGCGCTGATAGATATCGTATCTGAAAACGATGACATGAAGGAGGATGCTGAATTGATCCATGAGAAGTATAAGATGAAATTACTAACTTTGGATGAGACAGAAAAACAAATCAAAGAAAAATTAGAGCAACGACTGACCAATCTTGACAATCAGTTAAAGTCAATCAGAATGCTGCGATTTGATGCCAAGTTGCAACATAAGAGCAACGAAATATCTGATGCCAAGTACGAATCAGTCAAGACTCATACAGTCGAGATTATCGAACACATAGAACACGAGAAAGCAGAGATAGTAAACATCCAACGTCGCATCAACGATCTTTCAGTTGAAAATATGGAGCGAACAGAGAGTCCTAAACAGGACGTGCATTCAGCCGCCGTTTCCTACCTTGGTAAGGTGGAAGATTCTCCCACTTCTCAATCAACGGTGCCAATAACTTCCGGAGCAGGGGTTAGTCAAAATACACCCCCGACGTCAACTCCTAAACCGGTTGCTATTGGAGCCGATGGCGACGAAGAAACTCAAGACTCAGACTGGCTTAAGAGAATATCTTCTTCTTGAGAAGGTCTAGTGGGATAGCAGATTCGCTCCTGCCTCCTCTTTCAGCAATCTTTTTTTTACGATGAATACAGAACCTGTCTATTGGAAACAACTTATCAAATAGGTCTTGGGAACTATGATACTCAAACAAGAAAGAAGGCAATATATGATTATGTGAGATTCTGGGAAGAGCAAGCAAAGAATCTTCATTGGTTTGAAAAGTGGACCAAGACATTAGAGTGGAACCCACCTTTTGCAAAGTGGTTTGTTGGTGGAAAAATAAATGCTTCTTACAACGCGCTTGATGTGATTGTTCAAAAATGCTCTCAGAAAAAAGCAATTTTTTGGGAGGGAGAAAATGGTCAGAAACGAAACCTTACTTATCTAGAGTTATTTGAATATGTGTGTAAATTAGCAAATGTTCTCAAATCGCTTGGTGTCAAAAAGGGCGATAGAGTAACAATCTACCTTCCAATGATTCCAGAGTTGATAATTTCCTTGCTTGCATGTGCAAGGATAGGTGCAATTCATACAGTTATTTTTTCAGGCTTTAGTGCACAATCTATACGAGATAGAGTCGAAGATTCCAAGTCTAAGGTTGTAATAACAGCAGATGGCGGTTTCAGAAGAGGAACTGTAGTCAAGTTAAAGAAAGTCATCGACGACGCAATTAGTGGTTTTGACTTTGTAGAAAATGTTCTTGTCTATGAACATACAAAAACTCCTATAACTTTTGGCAAGAAAGACAAAAAGTGGAATGACCTGATCAAGGACGTATCAACATCATGTGAACCAGAAAAGCTAGAAAGTACACATCCGTTGTATATTCTTTATACTTCAGGAACTACAGGAAAACCAAAGGGAGTACTCCATGGAACAGGGGGGTATCTGACCCATCTGTATAGTACCTTCAAATGGATTTTTGATATTAAAGATTCTGATATTTATTTTTGCACTGCTGACATAGGATGGGTCACAGGTCATAGCTATGTGGTGTATGGTCCACTTCTGCATGGTGCAACTCAGGTTATGTATGAAGGTGCTATCATTCATCCCACACCTGCAAGAATTTGGGAGATATTGGAAAGATACAAGGTCACTATTCTTTACACCACGCCTACTGCCTTGCGTATGTTTATGAAATATGGGGACGCAATTCCAAATTCAAGCGATCTTTCAAATCTTAGGCTACTTGGAACCGTTGGAGAACCAATAAACCCTGAAGTTTGGAAATGGTATTTTGATGTTATTGGAAAACGAAAATGCCCTATTGTGGATACATGGTGGCAAACAGAAACAGGTGGGGCTATGATCTCGCCGGTACCGGGACTTGAAACATACCCCCTTAAACCTGGCTCTGCTACAAAACCAGTTCCTGGAATTAACGCATCAGTGGTAGATGAAAATGGAAAGGATTTGGAAGCAGGTGCAAAAGGATATTTGGTTATCAAAGAGCCTTGGCCAGGTATGCTGCTTACATTATGGGGCGATGATGAGAAATACAAAACCGTCTATTGGTCAAAGTACAAATCAATGTACTACGCTGGAGATTATGCGATAAAAGATAGCGACGGTTATTTCTGGATGCTTGGAAGGGCAGATGATGTTCTCAAAGTAGCTGGACACAGACTTGGAACAGCTGAAATAGAAAGTGGATTTGTGTCTCACAAAACCGTTGCCGAGGCTGCTGTATGCGGTATACCAAATGAGGTAAAAGGTGAATCCATTATAGCATTTCTAGTTCTAAGAGAGGGAATTAACCCGACCGGTAAGCTAAAAGACGAACTTATTCAACACATAAGGAATGTAGTTGGCCCCATAGCAACTCCAGATCAGCTCTACTTTGTGTCTAGGCTGCCAAAGACAAGGAGCGGTAAGATAATGCGAAGATTACTCAAGGCAGTATCAATGGATGAAAAGATTGGAGATGTTAGCACTTTGGAGGATGAGGCTGCAGTTGACGAGGTTCGATCTGCCTTTGCCGAACTAAAGAAAACTATTCAGAAAAATCAGATTAAATAGAAATTATCTGAAGCTTTGAATTTTGTGTAATATTGAATTTGGCAACAAAACCGGAAGTCACTTCTAGAACATATTTTGCCATTTTTCCTCCACCATTATCCACGGTGCATGTAGCCGTTTCTAATGCTGATTTACACGGTTGCACGTTGGTTGCTATGTGCACCACATTGCCATTGCTGTCAAACCATATGATATCTAGTGGAAATTGCATGTTAAGCATCCATATGGGAATTACTTGTTCTTGATTAACAACAAAGATCATACCTTGATCGTAAGGAAGCTCGTTTTGAAACATTAAACCCCTTGTTTGTTGAGCATCTGTTTCGGCTATCTGAACATCTAACGTTACATTATCAAGCTTTATGGTTCCTCTTGGAAAATTAGTTTCAGCAAGTTTGGATTCTTTAGGTATTGTTAATACACCAACAACTCCGATGATTACAGCTGCAATTATTACGGGAATTAGGATTTGAGCTCTTGTTGCCATGAAAAATTTAGAATAACATCTAGTTAAAAACTAACGCAAAAAAATTCTAGTTTATGCTTCGAGTTAACCAATTGTGTGTTTGATATCAGATACATGTTTTGCAAAGTGTCTTGTTTCGTGACCAATATCTGCGATTGTGGAACCGTTGTAAACCTTGTCTAAACACTTGCCTGCAATGATCATAGGGATTCCTGCTGCAGTGGTGAATGGTTCTGGTGCCAAAAATAGTATGAACCCTATTTTTTGAATCTTCTTTCCTGGTGCTGAGGCTCGCTGTAGAGATCCCAACGCTCGTGCGGTACCTCTGTCATCTAACTTTCCAAGGGATGAATATACCTCGGCTCTCCTTTTCATAGACTCTCTTAATTTCTTAATTTTATGAATACTTGTCTTAAGTTCCTTGTCCATGTGTCTCGTGTTTTGATATATGTAGTTAAGATTCCATGCAAAAGATCAATCACAATAAGGTAAAGATTTCTGATCAAGAGATTAGGTTAATATCAGTTAAAGTGTATCTTCTGCTAACAAATGAAAGAAAAGCGTGGGGAAAGATTAGAGTATATCAAAGAGGCACATAAATCGAGTAAGGTGGATACTTCTAGAATAGAGGATTATCTAGAAGTCATATCTGAACTTGTAGAATTAAAGGGATATGCCAATACAATAGATATTTCAAGCTACCTTAATGTTAGCGCACCCTCTGTCACAAAAATGCTACAGAAACTTGACGAGAATGGTTATCTAGAATATGAAAAATATAGGGGAATAAATCTGACCATTAAAGGAAATGCGGTGGCAGATACAGTCAGGCAAAAACACGGAACACTCTTAGAATTTTTTAAATTGCTTGGAATAAATCATGAAATTGCAAACCAAGATGCTGAAGGGATTGAGCATCATCTAAATCCTCAAACAATAAAGCAACTCAGAAAGTTTGTAACATTTCTAAAATCGCATCCAAAAATCCTTGAAGATTTTGAGTAATTATTTATGAATTGATAATCTTATGTCATTTTTTGACATCACAGCATTGATTATTCTCTTCCCGGAACTAGATTTTTTTGAAATTATGATTCTTCCTCTTTTACCTATGCGTGTTGACAGTAAATGTTTGTCATTCACGTAAACATCTGCCTCCATCCCTGTTTTTTCATTGTCTACCTCAAGTATTAGATTATTACCTGATTCTGACATTTCAAACCACTCGATACCGTCACTTGATTCAACTTTTGGTTCAACATCAATGTGCACTCCAAGTGTTTTCTCAAGTTCGTTTATGTTAGATCCGCCTCTTCCAATGAGAGACGGTATTGCATCTTTGTCGACCTTTACTCTGACACTATTATTTGAAAGAATTTCGATTTCAGCCTCTGAATCAAATCTTCGAATTGCATCTTTTATTTTAAATTCAGCTAATCTTTCGATACCGCCACTTTTTGCCTCTTTTGATATGGGTATGACTATATTTTCCTCGCCATAAGTGTAAATCTCATATTCCAAGTTGTGATTTTCAAAGTTTCTAACCTCAATTACAGGTCTAGCTAAATCCTGCTCGGTCATTCCCGTGGGAACCTTCACTTTGAATTCAAGTTCGTAGACTTTTGAAATTTGTCCTCCATTGACAAACACAACCGTGTCCAAGATATGCGGAATCATTCCAAGTTCCACCTTCCCGATAAATCGTTGAATTGCATCAAGAGGTGCATTTGCGTGGACTACTCCCACCATGCCTACTCCTGCTAGGCGCAAATCAGAAAAGACTCTGAAATCATGAAATCTTCTTATCTCATCAAAAATAGTATAATCCGGTCTAACTAGAAGTAGTATGTCTGCAGCATTCTCAAAACTTCCATCAAGATGTGTATATTGCGTAATCTTTTCATTGACTTGTAGATCCCTGGGCGACTCGAACGTTTTGACAATTTTGCCTTTTTTGGAATAAAAATCTGCAAGACTAGAGGCTAAGGTGCTTTTTCCAGAACCAGGAGCTCCGGAAATAAGTATTCCTTCAGCTTTCTCGGAGAGTCGTTGCATAAGCTTTTCAGGTATGTTGTATTGCTCTAATGATAGTTTAACGATGGGATGCGTAATTGTAATTTCATAGCTGTCAGAGAACGGTCTGTGTGTAATGACTATTCTAAAATCACTAAATTGAACAACCAGTGCACCTGGCTTTGAAATCTCAATTACTCCAGCCTGATTGACTCTAGACGCTTCCAATATCTCAGTAGTAATTTCCTCTAAATACTCCTTTGTTAAAATATTATCTCCTAGTTCAACTAAAGAGAATGAACCTGGCTTTCCTCGTTTAGCTGCCGGTTTGGTTCCCTCTTTTAAATGCACACTCATTGTTTGATCATCAAAAAATTTCTCAAATTCTAAATTACTTATTTTGACTTCTGGCTTTGAATAACTAGTTTTTACACCTTCGACTTGTGCAACTAAAGCTTGAACATAATCCGCAGTGTAGAATGTGGCATTGTTTTTCTTTGCAATGTCCTTTATTATGGCGTCAATACGTCCGTGTCGTGCTAACTTGATGTCGTCCATGCTCGGTCTTTCACCTTCGAATCGTAGAATGATATTGTTCTTTTGTACTAGTTCACGTATTTTTTTAATCTCTTCTAAACCTACAAAACCATAATCCTTACTCTGTGATGCCTGCGATTGAAGTTCATCTAGTACTGCTACGGGAATTATTATCTCACAGTCTTTGAGGTTGCCTGATTCGATTAGTTTGGTAATTTCACCGTCAATTATGATGCTTGTATCTACTACGATCTTCTCCATTGTTAAGTCAGATTATCTAGGACCTTTTAATCATACCTTTGTATTCTAAAGATAATATAGCTAGAATATGCATACCGAAATATTGGTTGCCAGTAAAAATGAAGTATTAATAATTGAGGACAGTCTTGCAACATCGATATAAGATAAAAATACTTGCGAATCAAGATCAAAGGTATTGTTACACGATTTTGCCGATAAAGCAGTTCAAATTGCTCTTGGGAATGGTGCACAATACTGCGATGTAAGAGCGGAGGTTTTCGCTACAAAGGGTTTTTTGCTTGAAAACGGTGAGATTGAGCATTTTTCCTCCACCATAGACACTGGGTTAGGAATTCGGATTCTTGCAAATGGATCTTGGGGGTTCTACTCTATTTCAAACCCAAAATCAATTGACGATATAAGAATTGGCATATTGGAAGCTGTGAGGGCTGCTTCGTACTGCGCCTCTATAAAAAAACATAAAGTCAAGCTTGTCGAAACTCCAGCCTTTGTTGAAACAGTGCAATTCAAAGTGGAAAAAAAGCCTTCAATTGACGAGATGACAAAAATTGCATATGACTGTGATAAAATAATTCGAAACAAAAAACGGATTCATAAATCATCGATTTCGATGCACCATGATGAATTTTCCAAATACTATGTAAACAGTGATGGTGCAAAAATTAACCAAAACTATGATGACACAATAGTCGCATTATCTGCTACAGCTCACGAGTCTGGGTTATCGGAAACTGTAAGCACAACAGAAGGTGGGAGAGGAGGCATCGAAATGATATCCGATAAAAATGATGTTCTAGATATTGCTACACGCATTTCTCAGAAGGCTGAGCAACTAATTGATGCAAAACCTGCTAAAGAGGAAAAAACAACTGTTGTGATGAATCCTGATTTTGTTGCACTGCTGACACATGAAATTCTTGGGCATCCGTCTGAAGCTGACCGAGTATTGGGAAAAGAAATGGCATGGGCCGGTGGTGCTTGGTGGTCTGGAAAACTTGGTTCAAAAATAGGCTCAACTGAGCTCAATGTAATTGATGACCCGACCATACCTTCGAGCTTGGGATGGTACAAATATGATGATGAAGGTGTGAGGGCATCAAAGAAATCCCTCATCCAAGACGGTGTTCTAAAGGATCATATGCAAAGTAGAGAGACAGCATCAATTTTCAATACTGAACCAAACTCAGCAATGCGTGCAGCAGGATATGCATTCATGCCATTGGTTAGAATGGCGTGTACTTGCATAAGTCCTGGAGATTGGAATCCAGAAGACATGATACGTGATGTAAAAGATGGTTACCTCATATGTGACATGAAAGTTCCCTCTATAGACATGATGAGATTCAACTGGAGCATATCATGTCAATATGCATACAAAATACAAAATGGAGAACTAAAGGATCTGGCAAGAGATGTTATAGTAATGGGTACGGCACCAGAATTTTTTAATTCAATTGATGCACGGGGTAAAGATTTCAAAGTTAGACCTATAACAAATTGTGGAAAGGGAGATCCTATGCAGATAATGAGAATGGGAAATGGCGGACCTCATATACGTGGTATAGCGACTGTAAAGAGTGTAGGATCATAAAATGTCTGAAGATCTTGACAATCTTAGAAAAACAGTAATTTCTTGCAATAAATGTGATCTAGCAAAAACAAGAACAAATGCAGTACCAGGGTTAGGACATTACAAATCAGAAATTATCTTTATTGGTGAGGCCCCCGGCCGAAATGAAGACCTTAAGGGAGAGCCGTTTGTTGGCACAGCTGGAAAAATTCTTTCTGAAGCATTGGAGTACGCAGGTTTGCCACGAAATCGAGTTTACATTACTAATGTAGTAAAATGCCGACCTCCAAATAACAGGCAACCAAATACACAAGAAATAGACTCTTGCAATAGCTACCTTCTCGAAGAATTACGCCTCATTTGTCCTAAAATAATTTGTATACTTGGAAATACTGCATTTGGTTCATTATTAAACGGAAATTCAATAACGAAAAATCGAGGAAAAATAATTAAAAGAGACGGTCAAATCTACTTTGTGACTGTTCATCCTGCTGCAGTAATTTATAATCCACAGTTGCATCAAGTCTTAAAAGATGACTTGAAGTTGTTGGCAGAAATTCTAGACAAGATAAAAAAGGGAATCTCCATAGAAAATACTCAATGAGACCCATTCCACGCTCATTTTATAAAAAAGATACAGTTGATGTAGCTCGGGACTTGCTAGGAAAAGTATTGGTCCGTAGAATCAATAACAAGATAGTTTCCGGAATTATAATTGAAACCGAGGCATACAGGTACAAAGATGATCCTGCCAGCCATACATTTGGAGGCAAAACTGAGAGAAACAGTGCAATGTTTGGTGAAGTTGGAAGAGCCTATGTCTACTTTACCTATGGAATGCACTATTGTGTAAATGCAGTGGCTAAAGACAATAAATCCGAAGCTGGTGCCGTTCTCATAAGATCGCTTTTCCCAAAAGAAGGGCTGGATTCTATGATGAAACAAAGAAGAACAACCATTTTTTCTAATCTGACAAATGGACCTGCTAAACTAACCCAGGCATTGCAAATATCAAAAGATCAGTATGGGGAAGATCTGACAAGAATTTCAAATTTGTACATCGTAAATGGTAAAAAAATAAAAAAATCTGACATTGATGTAAGGCCAAGAATTGGAATTAAGAAAGCAACAGATAAGCTATGGAATTTTAGAATCTCAAATTTAGATTTTTAGGATGCGGTAGCTGGTCTTACTCCCAAGATAGCAGTAAGATCCATTGATTTTCCTGTCCTGTCTACAGTCAATACCACTTTGTCGCCTACAGATTTCTCATCATCAAGATATGCTATGACGTCGTAGATTGTCTTTATTGGATGGCCATCTATCGCTGTTATTATATCTCCTCCGTGAGGTATGTTGTTATTGTCCAAGGTTGCAGCTCGCAGTCCAGCTTTATCTGCAGGTCCTCCGCTCACCACTTTTTCAACAATTACACCCTTGAAGTTTTGTGGTAAACCATTTGCCAACGCAACTTCAGGGTCCATAGTCCTTCCCGATATTCCTAAGAATTGATGTTGATAAACTCCATCTTTAATTAAAATCGGAGCTATTTTCTTAATGGAATCCGAAGGAATGGCAAATCCTACACCTGCAAAATCACCAGTGCTTGTTGAAATGGCAGTGTTTATGCCAACAACTTCACCCTGCAAATTCAATAATGGCCCTCCAGAGTTACCAGGATTAATTGCAGCATCAACTTGAATAATATCCGGAATGGAAAATCCCACATCTTGATTGGGCAATAAACGTCCAAGCGCACTGACTGTACCAGTTGTCATCGAGTCGCTAAGACCAAAAGGGTTTCCAATTGCTATGATCTGCTGGCCAACTTCGAGTACGGAAGAATCACCAAGGGGAAGAGGAATCAAATTCTCATCAGAAAAATTATCGGTAATCTGAATCACTGCAAGATCATTGTCAGGATCAGTTCCTACCACTTTCGCTGCGAAGGTGTTTCCGTCGATAAATGTCACGTTTACAGTTTTTGTTCCTTCTACAACGTGATTATTTGTAATTATGTATCCCTCCTTGTCATAGACGAAACCTGATCCAAGTCTGGTAGATTGACTCTGTAGAGGCTGCCCATTAATGATTATGCTGTTATCCACAGTTGAAACTTTGCTTGTAATTTGAACCACTGAATTTTCGACATTTTTGAAGATTTCCGTCAAACGTGGTGATTGCGAATATAATGTTGTGGAATTAACACTTGCTAAGGAATCGACTTGATTTGTTAAGGAATTGACTTGGCTTTGTAGAGCTGAATTAGCAGATCCTATTGGATCAGTAGTACTGGGTTGTCCTTGCGGACTAGAAGAACTATACTGTGCTTGTGTGCCAGAAGGTCCGGATGGACTTTGAACATCTGTCTGAGATAAATCACTCAAAGATCGCCCATTAGAAAATTCTACAATAACGGTAACAGAAAGGGCAACAATTATTCCAATAAGTATGACCTCTAATTTTCTCATGCTATATTTAGTACAAAGTACGAACCAAAATAATATTCTTTACGTATCTTTTGTTCATCTGAACATAAATATAGACACTAACCAATTATTTCATAGTGGCAAAGAAGCAAAAGAACAAGGCAAAAAGCGCGCCGATTTCACGCGGTACTATAATATTCATAGCGATAGTAGTAGCTGCAGTTGGGGGCGGTGTGTATTATTTTATTAGTAATTCAACTCCAGTAAACAGCAGCGTTCCGTTTTTTGGTCCCCCATCCAATGTTTACATTCTGGGAATTCATGACCCTAATCAAGGATATGTGTATGAACAAGAATCAACACGACAAGGTAAGAAAACTGTATCAAATGGAGTCATTGATTCTTCCATCCATCTTCAAAAAGGATCGTTGGTGGCACTTCACTTCATAAACGAAGACAAAGATACTGGTACTCAAATGGACCTTAACATAGATGCATTTAATGTACACACAAAACAGTTGAGTTACTTTCAAGCTCAAACTATAACCTTCATAGCTGACAAAGAGGGAGCGTACAATTATTATTCAACACTACATCCTGAGATGAAAGGCACCATAACGGTGGATCCATGAGAATCAGGCGAATGTTTTTTAGAAATAATTACAACATAACGAAAAGAGGAATCACTATTTGATGGATAACGAAGAACACCACTTTTCACGAGCGGACGTACTGGGTCTTATGGATAATTTCATTGACAGGATGTTGGAGATTAGAAAGATACTTCTTGGAGTTTCTGTCTCAGCTATGGTTCTTGCGCCCTTTGCAATTGGTCTCTCAATATTTCTTATTACTCATCCCAGATTCTTTTCCGTTCTGCAACGAGAATATGAATTTGGTACAATACTGAGCCTTTTGCTTGGTGTGATGATATCGGTCTCAGTTGTCTGGATTATAACCGGAGTCAGGCAATACATGATCATGAAATCATGGAATGAGCAGTATAAGGAATATCTCAAACAAAAAGATGAAATTAATAAAAAAATTGCTTCTGACTACGGATTGAATGAAGAGTAGATTCCTTTCTGCTTTCACTAGTTCCCTTTTTGCGTGGGAACACACTTTCATAAGGTTCTAAAATAGTTCTGCAAAATTCTATTCCTTTTTGGGTTGGCTTGTACATAGTTATTGTTCTTTTTCCAAGTGGTCTTTCCATGCTTATTATCAAACCATTTCCTTCCAATTCATCTAAAATTGGTTTATGTTTTTTTAGGTTCAAACCACAGAAGCTCACAAGTGCAGTTTGATTTAATTCCCCATATTGAACCAACATCAGAATTATGTCTTTTATAATATAGATTCGATCACGATATGCGCCAGACCCAGACATTGTCATGTCTCAATCATTTCTGCTAAATATAATCCCTGATTGTTATAACATGATGTGTTGGTCTAGTAACCTCTAGCAAATATGACATCTATCTTACTTGGATTTTTACATATCATGCAGGGTAAATTTGAACTCTTACCATCGAGTGGAATTACTCTAATATCTGCTCCAGTGGTCTCCTTGACCATATCTTCACATTTTTGATCTCCACACCAAGGTGAGTAAAGGAACATTCCATTTTCAAGTTCTTTTTTGAATTGTTCAAAATCACTAACATTTTTCGTTCTCTCACTCAAGAATCTTTTTGCATTATTATAGAGATTTTGTTGAATATCATCTAATGCAGTCACAATATCTTCCTCTATTTCACTAAATGCAAGATCTGACTTCTTGGAACTGTCTCGTCTCGCAAGTACTATCTTTCCTTTTGCTAGATCTTTTGGACCTATTTCAATTCTAAGTGGAACTCCCTTCATTTCCCAATCATTGAATTTGTAACCTGGAGTAAATTCGTCTCTTGCGTCCACATGTATTCTTAGATCTCTTTTCTTGAGAATCTCTTTAATCTCATTTGCTTTGTTTAGGATTGTTTCTCTATCATCTAGTGAATAATAAATTGGCACAATCACGATTTGAATTGGAGCAACACGAGGTGGCAGAACCAATCCTTTGTCATCTCCATGTACCATGACTAAAGCGCCAATAAGACGCCAAGATACACCCCAGGAGGTTTGCCAAGCAAAAGTTTCAACGTTTTGTTTATCAAGAAACTTTACATCAAATGGCTTTGAAAAATTCTGACCAAGGAAGTGCGACGTTCCCATCTGCAATGCCTTGCCATCTGGCATAATGGATTCCATGGTGGTTGTGTATACGGCACCTACGAACTTTTCCTTCTCGCTCTTTTTTCCTATTAATACAGGAATGGCAAGTTCTTCCTCGACTGTTTTTTTGTACATTTCAAGTATTGTCATAACTTCCGCCTCAGCTTCCTCCTTTGTTGTGTGAACCGTATGCCCCTCTTGCCACAAAAATTCAGACGTTCTCAAAAAGGGCTTTGTTGATTTTATCTCTGCTCTCAAAGCAGAGTTCCAAAAGTTGATTTTGATTGGAAGATCCCTCCAACTCTTTATCCATTTGGAATACATGCTATAGGCAAGAGTTTCAGAAGTGGGTCTTAGTGCCAGTTTGTCACCAATCTCAGTATCTCCAGAGTGAGTTACCCAAAATACCTCGGGAGTAAATCCTGCAAAATGTGTTGCTTCTTTACTTAATAATGATTCGGGAATGAGGACAGGAAGGAAAGCATTTTCATGCCCTGTGGCCTTTAGTTTACTATCAAGAGATGACTTGAGCGATTCCCATATCGAATAACCATATGGCCGCAAAACAATTAACCCTTTGACTGGAGCATAATCTGTAAGTTGTGCTTTTATTACAACCTGAGTATACCATTCACTAAAATCTTCATTTTTCTTTACTGTTATTCCTATCTCTTTGCTCAATTCACATCATTTTGGTTTCTGTCCTAATGAGCCTTCTGTTCTTTTACAAAGGGTCGCCTTTACAAAGTACTTTTCCCGTTATTCTACTTTGAAAATTGGAACACACAAAACACTGGATAAAAGGAACCTCCTTTTTCAAAACAGGACAATCAACAGACTCTTCTTTCATACGTTTGAGCATTTTGGGGCTAACTCCCTTTAACTTAATTTTGCCTTTGTCATCCATCATACCAGAGGCTTTCAACTCTTCTTTTGTCTGGTCGGATAATTTCAGAGGACTTGCAGCAACTTTGATGGTAACTTCATACTTGTGCGGAAGTTCGCTCATGATCATCATCTTAGATTGCTTGAATATATTGCTAATGGTAAAGATGTTTGTAGATCGCTTAAGATTAATATAATCTGGATTCTCCCTGAAAACAGAAACTGATGTTAGCTATTTTTGATGTGGAAGGCGTACTTCTTGACGCAGAATTCCTTCCTATATTGGCTGAAAAAATCAACAAACAAGACGAAATCTGGGATATAACAAGAAAAGGAATAGAGGGCGTAATAAATTGGGAAGAAGGTCTAAAGAAAAGGATCGAAATACTAAGAGGAATAAGCTATGATACATGTAAGGAAGTTGCAGACTCGCTTGCGGTGATGACTGGTGCAAAAGAAGCATGTCATACATTAAAAGCTGCGGGTTGGAGACTTATGGCCGTATCTGGCGGATTCTCAATTATGACTGACAGGTTGAAGGAAAACTTGGGTCTAGATTATGTTTTCTCTAATGAATTGTTATTCAAGAACGGTAAACTTGATGGTGTGCACATTAATGTGACCTCAGATAAAGCCAGATCTGCCATGATTAAGATAAAAGAGTGGAAGGAAGAACGAAAGAACATCGTAGTTGTTGTAGATGGCGCAAATGACATCAAGTTGTTTGAAATATGTGGACTTGGTGTGGCATTTAGAGCACAAGATATAGTCAAGGATTTGGCAACTGTTACACTTGAGGAAAAAGATCTCTCAAAGCTCATCGATATAATAAATAAACACTACGGATTAAAGATAGAGTCACAAACCGTCGCTTAATTAGAAGATAATTTTAAACAGATATCTGATACTGATTCAGGATGGCTTTAGAAATCATTCCAATAAAAATAGAGAAGGAAATAGAGCCAGCAGATGATCTAGTACAATTAATGATACTCACAGGGCCAGAACTGCAAGTTGGTGATATAGCGGTTTTTACACAAAAAATAATTTCAAAGCAGGAGGGTCAGATTGTCAACCTTTCAAACATCAAACCCTCTCTTCTCGCAACTGGTATAGCCAGTGAATATGGGAAAGACCCAAGGATTACGCAACTGATATTGGATGAATCAAAACGCATTGTCAGAATGAACAATGGCATTATAATATCTGAAACATTTTATGGTTTCATTTGTGCTAATGCGGGAGTTGATGAAAGTAATGTGAAAAAGGGTTATGCTACCTTGTTACCAAAGAATGCCAACAAATCTGCAGAGATGTTACGTAATAAAATAAAAGAAAAAACTGGTAAAGACATTGCTGTCATTATATCTGACACTTTTGGAAGACCATTCAGATATGGTCAGACTAATGTTGCAATTGGATTTTCTGGACTATCTCCCATCACTGATTATGTAGGAACAAAAGACAACTTTGGAAGGATTCTTCGCGTGACTGAAATTGCGGCTGTTGATGAAATATGTTCTGCTGCAGAGCTTGTAATGAGAAAATCGCTTCATGTTCCAATAGCAATCGTACGAAACTATGACTTTGATAACAAAAATTCTACAACTGATCTTAATAGGCCAAAGTCAGAAGATCTATTTAGATAAATAAAATCTGAAAACAAAGATTATATTCATAGGGTGAGGCTAGCGATAAACATTGGATAGTTTAAGAGTTGAATTGCACTGTCACAACGAGTTTTCAAATTTTCATCTTGGCATAAAGGAAACTCCATATGACTGCGGTGTTACAATTCAAGAGCAATTAGAACAAGCATACAAGATCGGACTAGACGCATTCTTCATAACGAATCATAATACACTAGATGGATACAACTTGTTAGTACAGTACAGAGATAATCATGAAAAATTCAGAAATATTCAAGTTTATCCTGGTGAAGAAATAACCACAGACAAGGGAATTCATGTTTTAGCTTACGGATTAACTGATACCATAAGGGCAGGCAAGAGTATTGAGGATATTCTTGACATCCTAAAGGCGCAAGGTGCAATTTCATGTGCTCCACATCCATTTGGTCTTAATAATGGATTGCGAGAGAAAGCAGTTCGTTGCGATTTAATTGAAGTTTTCAATAGTAATAATGTTGATAGATACTCAAACCTACGTGCCTTTCATTTTGCAAAATCCAATAATATGATAGAAGTGGCAGGAAGTGATTCTCATGTAGTGTCTACCTTGGGGAGATGTGTCAATATCATAGAATCAGAAAATACTCTTGAAGACATATTAGATTCTATGAGGAAGCGCCGGATTACTATAGGAAATACTGGATATATCACAAGTAAGGAAATGATAGAACATGCAAAATATAAAATAGAAAATTCAAGGGACGACATTATAAGATATTTCAAAGAAAATCATCCGCATCTTACAGGTCTTTGTTGTTTTCTGATGCATGCATTTGAATCAAATCCAAACAGTATGCTTTGGACTGCAGTCTATAAAGTAGCAGTTTACCTCATTACAAAACTTTCAAATAAAATTAATTTCAAGAATCAAGACTATAACATTTTGTATGACCGCAATCTCAGAGCAATATTGCCAATGATCTTAACATGAGTGAACTTTTTTGCGTGTATGAATAGATTTTAATATCGCGTTACTGCATTTTTTTTACGGGTGATTTGATATTTCAGAATCCACTCCAACTAAAACAATAGATGTCCGTGGCATGTTCTGTCCAGAACCGGTCTTTAGGACAAAAATAGAAATCGAACGACTGTCAGTAGGCAATGTTCTAAAAGTATTAGCAGATGATCCTGCATCTGAAGAAGATGTTTCAAGATGGGTCAATAGAAATGGCCATAAATTAATTGGTATCAAAAAATCTGACAAAGATCTAGAGTTTACCATCCAGAAGGTGAAGTAGTCATTGGCAACAAAAGTTGTTGATGACAGGCTTTTGAATAAGATTGGAAACACACCTCTTATAAAATTAGATTCGCTTTCATCAGGGTCAGTAACTGCTTATGCAAAATTAGAATCCTATAATCCATTTGGCTCAGTAAAAGACAGAGCAGCTTATTGGATGATAAAAGATGGCGAAGAACGTGGAATTCTAAAGAAAAATGAGAGTATAATCATTGAACCTACTTCAGGTAATACGGGTATTGCACTTGCAGGAATTGCGAATCTACTAGGCTATAAAGTAGAGATTGTGATTCCGGAAAAAGCAAGTGAAGAAACTAAGAAAGTAATTGAATCGCTTGGTGCCAAGCTATACCAAACAAGTGACGATCTCTGTCCTAAAGTGGGTGCAGGAACCGATCAAAGTATTGCTCTGGCCAGGGCAATTTCACAAGCTAGACCGGGTTTGTATTATATGCCAAATCAGTACGAGAATGAAGCCAACTTCATGGGTCATTACAAAGGAACAGGGCCTGAAATATGGAAACAAACAGAAGGAAAGATAACTCATTTTCTAACTGGAGTCGGTACAGGTGGTACTATAACCGGAATATCGGCATATTTGAAGGAACAAAATCCCGTAGTCAAGACAATAGCTGTCCAACCCCAACAAAACCACCTTATTCAGGGGCTGCGTAATTTCGTTGAATCTGACAAGCCGGTACTTTTCAAAAAGAGGGAGAACCTAGTAGATGATTGGATGACAATAACAAATGAAGAAGCTTTTGCCGCTGTAGTGAAAATTTTTGAGAAAGATAGGATGCTTGTTGGACCTTCTTCAGGCGCGGTATATGCTGCAATGGAAAAACTAAAAATTGACAAAGGGTGTGTAGTTGGAATATTTGCCGATGATGGTAGAAAATTCAAAAGTCTGTATGTACAACAGAAAGTCTTTACTGACGAACAATTTGAAAAGGCGCTAAAAAACGCTAAACATATCTCCGAGATATCATTTCTCTAAACATTTGCTTCGAGTCAAAGTCTAGTTAACGGACAATTAAATGCTTGAATCTATACAAATGAGCACAATCCTTGTGATACCATTTCTCACCAAATATCACATCTCCTTCTACAAATTTCATTTCTTTTTTACACATTACACATGTGGGATGGGACATACTTTGGCCTGAATTCAATTACTGCTTTTGGAGATTTTTTTAATATAATTGTCAGTGTGTAATAACTAATGACAAACTTGACAGTTCAGGCTCTCATTTTAGTTTCTGAGAGATACTTGTCTACATCGATGGCAGCCATACAACCAAAGCCAGCTGCCGTTATTGCCTGCCTGTATCGATGATCATGCACATCGCCTGCAGCAAATACACCTTCAACACTGGTATGTGTATTATTTTTTAGAACAATATACCCCTGCTTATCCATCTCTATTTGTCCATTGAATAATTTCGTATTTGGTTCATGACCAATTGCAACAAAAACCGCCCCAGCTTCCATTGTTTCCTGATTATTAGTTGTAAGATTTTTTATTGTAATTTGATTTACCTTTTCACTTCCTTTTATTTCTTCAATGGCAGAATTCCAATGGAATTTAATTTTGTTATTCTCAAGAGCCCTGTCTTGCATTATTTTACTTGCGCGAAGCTTGTCTCTTCTATGCACCACATGCACATTTTTTCCAAATTTTGTAAGAAAAATGGCTTCTTCCATTGCAGAGTCTCCACCTCCTGCTACAATAATTTCTTGATTTTTGAAAAATGGACCATCGCATGTGGCACAGTATGACACACCTTTTGCACTGAACTCTTGCTCGCCCTTTATGCCAAGCTTCCTTGGGGTTGCTCCTGTTGCAATTATCACAGCATCCGATTCATATTCCTCAGAATGGGTCAATACCTTGAATGGTTTGTGTCTGAAATCTACATTTACTACTTCATCGTCAATTATTGTAGTCCCAATTCTTTCTGCTTGCTTTCTCATTGTAGTCATTAACTCTGGTCCCATGATACCTTCTGCAAAGCCTGGATAGTTTTCAACCTCTGTTGTAAGCATCAATTGGCCGCCAGGCAAGTTGCCAGATATTACTAGGACTTCACGTTTTGCTCTGGACGCATATATCGCAGCTGTGTATCCTGCCGGTCCTGCTCCAATTATTATCACATCAAATCTTTTTCTTGTCTCAGGTTTCTTAGTTTCAGATCTTATCTCAGCTTGCACAATTAAAAGTCATTGTGGTTCATATTTAAATTAAGCCACTCATTATGTAAGTTAAATAATTTACTTTGGTATGAAAAATATTCGGCTCGAGCTTGGAATAATTAACTTGCAGTTTGCGTAAGAACAAATGAGCATTAGACTACACAGAAATAGTATCTGGATCTTACGGAACTGAGCTGTTAGCAGGTCAGACCTGTGAGGGTTCGAATCTTGTAAGAGTCAAACATCCTTGTCATTCTTTCTTAACGAATTAGTTTCATACTGTAAGAAAAAATAGTACTAGTCTGAAAGGACTAACTTACAACAACATTTACTCAATCTACAATTTGGGCATTCCTTAGTTGTCTTGCATTCTTCTGGAAAACATCCACAATCTGCACATTTTATAGTGAACATATTATTCTTGTAGGAACATTTCCTAAAATACTTCCTGTTAAATATCGTATATCACCTTAGCTTGAGTATTCCGACGAAAATACACAGTAAAGTTTAAAGTCCATTCTTAGAGCAAGTTGTTATGGTAAAATCAATCCCAGACGGATATCACAATGTGACTCCAACTTTGACAATAAAAGGAGCGTCAGAAGCAATTGAATTTTATAAAAAGGCATTTGGGGCACAAGAAATTAACAGATTTCTTGGACCTGATGGTACATCAATAATGCATGCAGAAATAAAAATAGGAGATTCATCTATTATGCTAAATGATGAACAGCCACAAATGGGATGTCTATCCCCACAATCAGTAGGAGGAACAAGCAGTGGAATTTTCTTGTATGTTCAAAACGCCGATGATATCTTTAACAAGGCTATTTCTGCAGGAGCAAAACCGCAGATGCCGCCGATGGATGCTTTCTGGGGAGACCGATTTGGATCAATTGTGGATCCTTTTGGGTATGTATGGAGCATTGCAACTCACAAAAAAGATATGAGTGTTGAAGAAATAAAAAAGGCCGGAGAAGAGTTCATGAAGCAAATGAAACCTCACTGAAGAAATATCGGTATCTACAGTGTAGAATTTGATTATCGAATAGTATTCTGATATACTTTATCAATCACTAATCCGTATCCAACTTATTGGTTGACATAAGTAGTCAGGAGGCAAGAAAAGCCCTTATTGCGGTAGCAATTGAGACAGTATTGCTTAAGATGGGCAAGCCTGTCTATGATCAAGTAACCTACAATTTATACAAAGAATACCGCTGCTACATACCTGATTGTTACGAACATCCAGAATATCTGAAAAGAATATTACAAGATCTCTTTGGCAAATCTTCTGCAACCATAGTAGAATCCATCAAAAAATATCTTGGAGAATACGTGGAACAAAAAGGAATCGATGCCTTCATTGCTGTGATTAGTGGATAAGTTTGCAGACGCCTCTACAAAAATTAAAATCACAAAAGTTCATGATTTTCTCATTAGTTGCCACAGGAATTGCAATGCTTGTAGCAGAATCGATTGGAAAAGAAACAGCTATCATATTTGGTAACTGGATCTTTCTGCCCATAACTGGCGCGTTGGTTGTATTGTCCATAATCTCCGCAAAAAAACATGGAATAACTGGAAGTCATGGCAAGGCATGGATATCATTTGCTGTATTTTCTGCAATGTGGTTTATAGCTGAACAAGTATGGATGATCTTGGAACTCTTTTACCATCAAAAACCATTTCCTTCAATTGCTGACTTGTTTTATATCGCAGGATATCCGGCATATTTTCTATTTGCGATATTGTACATGCAACCTGTAAAAGATGCCATCACTAAGAAGATGATTATGGTATCTTCATTAGTTATGGTGGCAGTATTGGTGCCTAACCTGTACATGGCAATTGACAACAATTCTGGTGAAGATCAGCTCGCTGTAGCCTTGGGGTTGTTTTATCCAATAGCGGATGCTATTGTACTGGTACCATCTCTTATTGGAGTATCGTTGTTTTTTGGAGGCAAAGTAAACTTTCTTTGGTCCTTGATGCTAATTGGCATAATAGTCGAGGTAGTAGCAGATACTGGCTTTCAATACTTTTCACTTGATAATTCGTACTATACGGGGCATCCGGTTGACATTCTGTTTTTGTGGTCGTATATACTGTTGACATTTGGAGTTTATGACCATATCAAGATCTTCAAAGCAAAACAAAAGTCGCTTTCTGACAAGGAAAGTCTTCGATAGCAGAGTCTCACAATGAATGCGAACCTTACAGGACTCGAAACAATTAACTTGCAGTTTGCATAGGTCAGCATTTAAGTTATTCAAACCTATGATACAATTGATTCTAGGATCTTTTTATGTTGATCACATAAAGTACCAATTTTTATTTGAGAATGTAAAAGTTCTTCCTGCCAGTGTGCATTATATAGCATACAATCTTTAGATTCACAAAAAGTCTGCCCTGTAAGGTAGTAGAATATGGCCTGCATTGCATATCCTCTTACAACTAGACCAAGATTCTTATCATGATGTTCTAGAAATTTTCCTCTAAATTCGTCTTTAATGGAATTTAAATTAAGGCCTTGCGGAAATTTTTCATATACTCTTAGATAATATTCGCGAGGTTTTGCAGGTGCTTCAATTATTCCAGTGGTAGAGATTATCGATGGGTTTGAACATATCACAGCTCTTCCATGATATCTATAATCTGTATAATCAAAGGTACATGTTAGTCTTGTAGTAAATATTAGATGGAACACGTCTACTAATAGTTCTGATTCTGGAATGACACTATTCAAAACATTTTGAAGCTCAAAACCATCATACAGTACAATATTATCATGGGCGGATTCATCACTAGATTGTTCTTCAAATGTTACTTCATCTATGGTGGGCCTATGTCTCTCAAATGGTGCATAGAGATTTAGTACTTTACACGATGCTATTTGTGAAGCAATTTTCTGTTTTACATTAAAATGATTTAGAAAAGAATCTCGTACTTCTACATCTATTCCTATTTTTTTATTTAGGAATTCTGCAAGCTCTGTAATCCTAATCTCAGGTACATTTGGTTCATCATACAAGATTATCTTGGATATTCTCAACAATGAGATGTTAAACTGGATTGATTTATCTTCTTAACTCTTTTATCTTTGAGGCAGTAATCTCTGCTGCCTTTTTTCCAGATAACAGCATTGAACCGTATGTCGGACCCATTCTTGCAATGCCGTATGTTTCTGTTACAGCCATTCCTGCTGCAACTAAACCTGGAAAGACTTCCCCAGTGTGGTACACCACCTTATTTTCACCGTCGTCTACCCACATAGGGTCCATTCCCTTCCACTCTACAAGTTTTCTATCTACGAGTCTTTTCACCGCTACGGAATCATGACCTGATGCATCTATGACCATCTTTGATTCCAAAGCAACAGGATCTACACAAGTTATGTTCCTTGGTAGAGCTGATACAGGCATCCAGTTTACTACAACTCCAGCCACTCGACCATTCTTCAAAACCAAGTCATCAAACTTTGTTAAATTCAAGAATTTTACACCAGCGTCACATGCTGCCGCTATAAGCTTTGAGACTGCATGTGGCCCAGGTGTGAGATAAAGTCCTTCTGATACTTTCTTGTATGGTATGCCTAATTCATCCCATATCTTTTGTGCAGGTGCCCTCACTGTAACTGGATTCATCATATATCCTCCTAACCAATATCCTCCTCCCAAGTAGTTGTTTTGTTCAATTACGAGGATCCTGAATCCCATTGAAGCAAGTTCTTTACTTGCAGTAAGTCCTGCTGGTCCCGCACCTATGATTATGACATCAGAATCTGCTCTATCAACGAGAACTGAGTGAAATTCGTCTGCGATAGCTCTCGTAATATCTTTTTCTGATACGTCTGCAAAAATTTTTGGAACTTCTTCATGAGCAGCTTGTTGCATGAAAAATAACCTCCGGCAAGTACATTAATAGTTTGCTCATTCCCGAAGTCTAGTAAATCAAGGACCTTCATGTTTTGACTGCTTCATTCTACGTTTTGATATTGATCTGGTTACTATTGATCCTATGAGCAACATGAAAGCAATCCAGGTATAATATTGATAATTTGTACTTTTCATATTCATAAATGACACAATAATGAAAATAAATCCAACAGCAGCCAATACGAAACTTGCTACCACCAGCTTATCTTTTGACGTACTTTGTTTTTGAAATAACAGCTATTTCAACGCTAGCAAAAAAGTATCTTAGTTTGCAAAAGCATCTTCGAATGCTTTGATGCAGTCTCTAATATGCATCTTTTTTGGCGGGTTCTTGAATGCATATGCAGCGATGATGTCTGCCTTTACAAAGTCCTTTTTACTCAACGCTCGCTTTGCTGCCCTTATGGAATCTACAATGACATTACATCCATTAGTGCTGTCGTTTGTTCTAAGTGAAAGATCCATTTCTACGGTTGAATTAAGGAAACCCTTTGCCTCCATCCAGTAATAACTCACTCTTGAATCTCCAAGCTGTTCTGCATACTCTGTTGTTCCAGCTGTAGAACTGAAAGGATATGGTGCCTCCACTGCAATAGATTCAGTTTTGATAATCCTTTTTTTCTCACGTACTTCTTCAGCCATGGTGTTTTGAGTATCTTGATTGCCACCTACGTCTAGCTGATAAGCCTTCTGTACTTTGATTCCTCTACTTGTCATGAAATCTATCATGCCACGGTGAAATGCAGTACCTCCAAACTGGCTCATTAAATCATCACCTAATATCATTAGTCCCTTTGATTCAAACGCCTTTCGAGTATTTTCATTTGTCGTCTTTGCTGATGTTGCATTAAAAAATGAGCACCCTGCATCCAATGCTGCCTTTGCATATTTTTCTGCACTTTTTTCCATTCCGGAAGAAATCAAATTAATTAAAAATTCTGATTTTGTCTCTTTCAGAGATTTTACAAAATCATCATAGGTAGCAGATCTTATTTGACCCTTCTGTGCAATATGTGATGGAGTAGGATCTTCAATTAATCCAGGTTGAATGACAAGATCTGCAAAATCAGTCTTACTGTCTGTTAGTTGTCCTATTTTCTTTCCAACTTTGGATGAATCTATGTCGAAAATTGCTGATAAAGTTAAATCATTTAAAGTCAGTCCGGCAAGATTAGGATGCCATAATCCATCAGTGGAACTTTTGTAAAACTCTAACCCTTTTACCAAGGTTGTGGCAACATTGCCGATACCTATAATAGCAATCTTAATTTTATCTGACACACAATTTTTTCTTGCCGGTCTTCATTTAACTCTTTTCTGATATTTACAATAAGATTCGATTACACATAACACTCTAAAGAAAACATGCAGATTTATGCCACAAAACTGTGTATATTGACTAAAATTCCCATATTATAAAATTTATATGCGTTCCACAGGTTAGCTACAATAATTGAGCAAGGCTAGTCTCACTCAGTCAAGACCGAATAATTTACCCAAACCAAAGATAAATTGGGCTAGAGTAGAGGAAGCTGAAAA
This sequence comes from Nitrosotalea sp., assembly GCA_050749285.1. GTDB lineage: Archaea > Thermoproteota > Nitrososphaeria > Nitrososphaerales > Nitrosopumilaceae > Nitrosotalea. Next base: position 31,050 of record JBOGQX010000050.1, read on the forward strand.
GTTTGCAGAGATGGTAAAGTTATTCAGGCAAGGCACGATCACTCGTGATGATCTCAGAAGGTTTCGTCTACAGCATGGTGCATACGGTAGCAGAATGACTGATGACTACAGCATGGTTCGAATTAAGATTCCAGCCGGTGAGGTTTATCCAGAACAGATTGACAAAGTAGCCGAACTAAGTGAGGCATTTTCAATTGGAAGTGCACATGTTTCTACAAGGCAGAATTTTCAACTTCACTGGATTGCTTTGGAAGATGTTTCAGAAGTAATGCGAGGTCTTGCAGAAGTTGGGTTGACATCCAGAGAAGCATGTGGTAATTCGGTAAGAAATGTAATGTGCAGTCCTCTTGCAGGTGTATGTTCTGATGAAATATTTGATCCTACTCCACATGCATTGGCTACCGCAAAATTCCTTTTAAGAAACTCAATGAATCAGTCTCTTCCAAGGAAATTTAAGATCAATTATACTTGTTGTGAAAAACATGGTATGGCAAGAATGGTTGATATTGGTTTAATTCCACAAAGGGTGGAAGCAAATGGGAAACTCCAGGATGGATTTAAGGTATTTCTAGGAGGCGGACTTGGAGCCCAGTCATTTGTCGGACATCAACTTGAAGAATTTACTCCTGAAGAAGATTTACTCTATACAATAATTGCCGTAATAAGAGTATATGACAGAATGGGTAATCGAGATAATATGGCCAGAAACAGAATGCGATACCTTGTCAATGAACTTGGGTGGGACAAGTTCCAAAACATTGTACTAAAAGAAAGAACGATGGTAAGGGCTACTCAATCTGTTGTGGTAAAACTAGAACTTGACAAAACTCCAGAAGTCCCAAGAAAAGTCTCAATTAGCTCTGAAATACCATCTACTCCACAAGGATTCTCTCGCTGGATGAAATCTAATGCTCTAAAACAGAAACAATCTGGATACAGTACCGCATTTATTACGCTTGAATCAGGAGATGTAACTTCAAGTCAACTACGGGCCATTGCTGACATGGCAAGAGAATTTTCTGCAGAAGGACGAATTAGAAATGGTTTTGCTCAGGATATTGTATTTAGATGGGTGAAAGACGAGGATCTGCCAAACCTGTATACTAGATTGTTAGAAGTTGGTCTTGCTAACGCTGGTGCATTGACTATGGCATCTGTTATTGGATGTTCAGGTACCACATCATGTAACTTGGCATTAACAAATTCTCATAGGCTAGCGAAGGAAGTTCAAAGAAAATTCCTAGAGCTTAAACTTGATGAGGATGGAGATTTGAGAGATTCTACTATAAAGATAAGCGGATGTCCAAACTCATGTGGTCAACATGAAATAGCAACAATTGGATTTTTTGGGGGCGGAGGAAGACTTGGTAAGGACATGTATCCTCAGTATACAATGTTGTTAGGCGGTCGAGCAGATGAAAAAACAATGCTAGGACTAACAACAACAAAAGTTCCAGCAAAGAGAGTAATTCCCACAATTTTGAAGATAATCGAAATTTTCAAATCCGAAAAAAGAGGCAGTGAAACACTTGATTCTTGGATGCACCGAGTCATTGATGGAAATGGCGGACCAAATGTTAAATCAATTAACGATATCAAGGAATTGTTAAAGCCAGTTGTGGCTGCCCCTGCGATTGACCAAGACAAGGACTTTTACATCGATTATGGAAACGATGGAAACTATCATGCCAGAACTGGACGGGGCGAATGTGCTGCGTGAGCAAAGAAAAGACTACCAGAATTATAGTTGATGCTGATACACTGCGATCAGAGATCAGGGATAAAAGTGTCAAAGTACTTGACATAAGAAAGGAAGATGATTACAAACAAGGTCATATACCAGACGCAATTAATTTTCCACTTTCAAATCTTCTTGCTGATGACAGTCCAGAAAAAGTTCAACAATATACGCAATCTTTTGGAATTGATGATGAAACACCTGTAGTAGTTTATGATGATACGTTTGGTGCATTGGCATCAAGAGTAGCATGGACACTCCAATACATCGGTCATGAAGATGTATCCTTACTGGATATTACATTTGGAACATGGAGGCAACTTGGTCTTGAGATAACCGCTGATGTATCATTGCCCAGTAAGAAGACACATTCCCTAAAAATACAACCTCAGATTCTTGCTACTGCTGACTATCTAATGCCTGCCAAAGAGAAGGGATCTGTTCTAGTAGACAATAGGGAACGACTCAACTTTCTTGAAAACCACATTCCTGGGGCGATAAACGTACCATATAGGATGCTTTCATCCCAACAAAATATTCTCAGACCAAAAGAAGAGTTGAAGAGACTCATGCAGAACAGGAGTCTCTCTCCTAATTCTGAGGTGATAACATATTGCGGAAGTGTAGGGACACTTTCTGGTCTAGGATATTATGCACTAAAGTCTATTGGAATGCCAAACGTAAAGCTCTATGTTCGCTCATTTAAGGAATGGAAATCTTTGGAAAAACCAATTGAAAAACAAAGTGACGCAAACTACTGGGATCTTTCGGCTGAATAATCAGTACTCTGTGCAGTTTCACTTCTTAATTTCTTTGTGACCTGGCTTTCAATATGATCAAAAAGTTCTATCATCTTCTGTTTGTTTGCCTGTAAATATTCAAAACCTCTATCTAATAATCTGATTTTGAATAATCGAATTTCTCTATGCTCTTCGAAAAAGTATTCAATCATCTGTACTCCTTTTTTTGCTGGGTCTATAAAGAAATCCATTTTTGAAACTACTTCATCTACATCTCCTTTTTCTATTGCAGTTTTGACATTTTGTGTTGCATCGCTAATCTCTTTTAGATGTTGTACCAGTAATGGTTGACTTTTCTTCGTTACTCCCAAGAATCCTTTCTTTTCAACGCCTATCTTTTCAGCTAGCTCTGGAACAATTTCAAATTCATCAATTTTCTGGAAGCCCAGATTTTTTTCGACTCTCATCAAAAGGCCTTTTTGCATTAACTTTTTTGTAGCATCTTCTATTTCGGCTTTACCTAACATCGTTGTCCATACTATTTGCCCAATTTTGTGATATCCTTGTCTTACTGATTCTAGTACTACTACTTCTACCACTCTTCGATATCCTTCATCTGCTCTGACATTTTCAAAATCCTTGTCTCTTACGGCCTTCTTTGCATTCTTGACATCGATCTCAATCGAGCGCTTTAATGCTTCGATAGCTTCAGGTATGTGATTTAATAATGAATTATAACATGCTTTGTTATACCATGCCATGCCATCAGTAGGGTTTGAATCTATTGCCTTTTCTACACATTCTAGAGCCTGCTCATAATTTTTTTGTCTGTAATGGATTAGACCTTTCAAATTCCACGCATCTGCATTTGTAACATCGATTTCGAGAACTTTGTTGTAAGAATCCATCGAGCCTCCCAAATCACCCATGTGAAAACGTGCATATCCTAACTTTAGAAGGGAATCAACATGACCTGGGTCTATTTGTAATGCTTCCTCAAAAGCTTGAACTGCCTCTTCCATCCTTTCATCTGCCATGAAGGAGATTCCCTTCTTGAACAGCTTGTTTATAGTGAAACTGGGATCCGCTAACTTGGATTCTGTGTGCTTCACTTTAGATGTGTCTAGTTCTATTTTCTTGTCGTCCTTTGCTGGCTTCACGTTACCCTTGAATAATTTTCTCACGGTCAATAAAATAATGGATTTTCCGTAGATAAATACTATTCCGGATGTCTAAAAAGTCGATTTTCTTGGAAAAGTGACTTTATAGCACATGATAAATACAAAAATACTCAGGTATTACACGTAGAATATGTCATCCAGAGAAAGGAGTATAGAGGTAACAGGCGAATCGCCGTTTAAGCTCTTATCTGGTGTCTTTGAGGTCCAAATTTCACTCTGCGATTATCCACCTAATGAAGATGAGGTAAAACGCAAAAGCTTTCCAGTTTTGTGGAAAGATAGTTTTCATCTTAGAGTAAAAGACAAGAAGTTTACACAAATTCTTGGGTCTACAAAAACCCCACTACCAGATGCAGTATTTCAAAGAGATTCTGTTTGGGTAGTGGTTCTTGATCAGTTTTCATCAATTCATACCATATTTTCATTTGAAGTTCCAAAAATTCCCGGAGAAATTACATCTTATCCAAAACCAGAAAGAGAAGAAACAACTCCCAAAACTCAAAAAGTTTATCCTGACTATTCTCCGGGTGTACTAGGTCAACGTGGACCGCTTGGTTCGCCAGGTCCTCCTGGTCCGCCAGGTCAGCCCGGTACACAAGGCCCACAAGGTCCAGTTGGTCCTATGGGTCCACCTGGTTCTCCAGGTGATAAAGGTCCTCCTGGTCCATCTGGTCCAGAAGGTGACAAAGGTCATCAAGGTTCTCCGGGCGATAAGGGTGACAAAGGAGACAAGGGACCCACTGGAGACAAAGGAATAACAGGTGACAAAGGTCCACAAGGTCTCCAAGGTCTACGTGGTGACAAAGGTCCGTCCGGTGAAAAAGGTGACAAGGGAGACAAAGGTGACAAGGGAGACAAAGGCATTACCGGTGATATTGGTCCAATTGGTGAAAAAGGTTCAACCGGTCCATCGGGACCAGCAGGTGATAAAGGAATTATTGGACCGCCAGGAGAACATGGTCCAAAGGGTCCGCCTGGTCCTCCAGGTGACAAAGGTCCACCAGGATCACAAGGTCCACAAGGAGATAAAGGACTAACAGGTCCACAGGGAACTGCAGGTGACAAAGGTCCACAGGGTCCGCAAGGTCCACCTGGAGAAAAAGGTCTAACAGGAATTCCTGGACCTCAGGGAGAAAAAGGCCCAAGAGGGTTGCCAGGTCCACCAGGAGAACAAGGTCAGCGAGGTACTCCAGGTCCACAAGGTCCGTCAGGTCCACAAGGAATTCAAGGTCCTCAAGGTGACAAAGGTAATCAAGGTCCACAGGGTCCATCAGGTGATAAGGGTCCACCAGGAGTTCAAGGTACACAAGGTGACAAGGGTATCACAGGTCCCACGGGGATAGCAGGTGACAAAGGTCCACTAGGCCCACAAGGTCCTATGGGTGAAGCAGGTCCTCGAGGTCCGCCAGGTCCCCCTGGTCCACCAGGCACTACAGGATTTTCAGAACAACAGAAGCAAATGATAACTCAGCTACTAGAGATGCTTGCATCAAAAAATATAATCACAACGGAACAACAAATTAAGTTGCTGAGCTTCCTCTACTAGAAATTCAAAAGGAAACAAATTTTTGAGCTTATAGTATGAACCATAGTGAGTTCTCACTCACAAGTAAATGTTATCTAAAATATTCAAATTATCGCTTGTATACAAGCGATAATTTGGTTGGGTTATCGTCGACGCCTTGAAGCGCTTCTTCGAGATGATCTTGAAGTTTTTCTTGAGGCTGTCCTTCTTCTAGGAGCTGCTTTTCTTTTTGGAGCAGATCTTCTTCTAGGAGCTGCTTTTCTTTTTGGAGCAGATCTTCTTTTCATTGCCATGCAAGTTTTACATTTCACTTGTTTTTCTATGGTACCACTTAAGAAAATTACACTAAATGATGACAAGAATTAGGCTAAAAGTACACAATATTTTGAAAATTTTTATGAAATTCTGATCGCAATTTTTAGTAAACCGATTCAGCTGACGGTCTTCTTCCCTGTAACCAAGATGTTTGTCCGCACTGTGTGCATTTGTACTGTCTTCTTCTTTTGTAAGTGGGAATCTCTGGCATGAATATGATTTCTTGTTTTGTCTTTGAAAAGCACTTCTTGCACCACCGGTATTCTATTTCGTTCTCCATCTGTAAACAAAGATTTCTTGGCACAAAAGAGTTGTTACTATCTGTTTTTTATAATGGTAAGTACATCTTCATCTTCTAACATGTGTAATAGTCCCACCCTTTGTCCACCGAACTTGACGCTTTTGCCCCATACTAGGGCAAACCTGAAATCTTTTTTTAAGTCTCTGTGTAGTTTGTTACAAATATCCATGACTGTTGACCTTCTTCTCACTATTAGGGGTTCTTTATAGTCTGTCTCACCGCCTTTTGGTCTCATGTAAATTCTAATGAAGTCTAGGTTTCCATAAATTGCGTCCTTGAGTGCGTTAATGTTAACATTAGCATCAGCTGATATGGGTAGTATCTTTGATTTTATCTTCGATTGTAGTTCATTCACAAATCCTTGGTTTACTAGATCTATTTTGTTCATAATGGTTAATGACTCCACATAAAACTTGGTACCTGAAACAAAATCAATTAACTGTTCAGAGTCAATGTCCTCACGTATAAGAACACGACCATTGTTCATTCCATACACTCTCAAAATGTCCTTGAGTAAGCTCATCGACATCTTGGTCAATGGTACCTGTTGACTCACAGAAATTCCACCATCGCCAGTTTTTTCGATTACAATATTTGGTGGTTTCTGATCAAGTCTTATTCCGATGTTGCCAAGTTCTGTTCTAATAACATCTTCATGATAAGGTTGGAAAACGTCAAGGATAATCAAGACTAAATCTGCACTCTTTGCTACTGCAAGTACTCTTTTTCCAAGTCCCTTGCCAGTGGATGCCCCTTTGATAATTCCTGGCAAGTCGAGGATCTGAATCTTGGCACCACGATGTTCCATCATGCCAGGTATTACAGTAGTTGTGGTAAATTGAAAAGCGGCTACCGCAGATTTGGCACCAGTTAGTCTATTTAATAATGTAGATTTTCCAACACTGGGAAGACCAAGTAAAACAACTGTAGCATCTCCAGTTCTTTTTATGTCAAAACCAACTGAGCTTCCACTCCCCCTTGATTTTACCTCCTCCTGTTCTCTTTTTAGCTTGGCAAGCTTTGCCTTTAGTAATCCGACATGATGCTCAGTTGCCTTGTTTATCTGCGTTTTTGCCATCTCGTCTTTTATTGCTTGAATTTTTTCTGGAACTCCCATACCGATCATCCTTCAATGTTGAATAAAACTCTACTAATTTGCTCTCATGTGATGCAATATTGTCACGATCAGAATTTGAAGTAATTAAATGACTGGAGAAACATGCTGCCAAAATAAACTGACAAAAAGGCACTAGTTGTACGCGCTACTGCCATAGATATTGCAAATTTCTTGAAATTATATTTTTTTACTCCGGCTATTATTGTAACAACCTCAGTCAATATAGGTATCAAACTTAGAGCAAAGATTATGATCCAGCCATATTTGTTCAACCACGCAAAGCTTTTTTGATAATGTTCCTCTCTATGTGTTTTCCTCAGTATTTTGTAAATTTTTTTACCATCGTATCCTACTGCATATGTCAGAAATCCTCCTACTACTGATCCAATTGCCATAACTATGAATACCATTATTGGATTTTGACCATCTAAAAGAAGTGCGGTTGATGTTAATACGATTGGAAACGGAATAAATGACGCAAAAACGCAATTAAGAAAGAGACCAAACAATCCATACTTTACGAAGAAAGGATTCTCAAGTATGGGCTTTAAAAAATCAATTAACATGATCTTCAGGTACTTGTGCCATCTTTCTTAGGTCATAAAACTCTAGTTGTTCAAAGTTATGAATGAGTCAATGTCTATTTCTATGAATTATTTTATGAAGTATGAAATCTAGTTAGAAACCTATTTCAAAAACAATTTTCACTAACACTGTCTTAGGAACAAATCAGACCTCATTACTTTTGACCAAATACACCTTTCCACTCTCCTCAACGAAAGCAACACCTTCTCCTTCTTTTAGATCGTGCCTATCTCTAAGTTTCTTGGGAATCGTTACCTGAAACTTGGAGGTGATTGTACTCATTCCAAGTATCTCTCGTTTTGAATCCTTTGATATCATGATTTTACCTTATTAGTAAGGAAAGAAAGGAAATTCTTTAATCTACCCAAGGAATGTAAGGAAAGTAAGGAAATTTGTTATTATTACATGAGCGCGGAACAGGAGTTTTGAAAAATGGGATTTGAGATTCATACATTAAATTTTTTAAGATATGCATTAAAGAAGAGTGGCGGATTCGGCAAAACTGCAACTATTGGAAGACAAGCAATCACTATTCTTAGGAAAAAAGACATTAAAAAAATACTAAATCTTCCACAAGAAGTTGATTATGGAATTTATTGTGAAAATCTTTTACAAGATAATTTTGGGTCTGTAAATGTTGATTCCTATGATTATTCTGATTATGAGGATGCAACATATACTCATGATATGAACAAGCCACTTCCTAGTAATCTAGTTAATGCTGAACATCAATACGACACAATCATTGATTTTGGTAGTCTGGAACATATCTTCAATCTCCCTCAGGCATTTGAGAATCTTTCAACAATGTGTCGTGATGGTGGTGTGATACTTCATGCTCTTCCGGCAAATAATTGGTGTGGTCACGGGTTCTGGCAATTCTCCCCAGAATTGTTTTATTCTATGTATTCAGAAGCTAACGGATATGCAGAAACAGAAGTTTTCTTTGCTGGTCTAACTGATAACAAGCATTGGTATAAAGTCAAAAAGCCAGAAAATGGAATTAGGCGTGTTGTGGGAGGTGGTTCAGAAGTGTACTGCCTTGTTAGAACCAAAAAAGTAAAAGACTTTTCACATGATAACGTTCAGCAGTCTGATTTTGTGCGTGCTTGGAAGGGCGAGAACAAGGGATCAAATGATACGTCTTTGATAAAAAAAGGAAAGGAGTTTGCTAAGAATCACCCTTCACTTTTGCCTTTTTTATCTTCTCTTTATTGGCAGTTACACGGCATTAAATATCCAGAAAATTTATCGGGGAGGAATATTCATTTGACAAAAAGAACTGTTCAAGAGTGGGTAGGTTAGCATGAATCGTGCCTTGACAGATGCAGAAAGGAAAAAACAATTACAAAAGAAAGTAAAAGGATGTCCAATATGCCTGAAGGGAGATAGTCTAAGATTTGATAGAAACTCAACCTCGATAGGATGTATCACGTGTAACATAGAATTTGAAATTATAATTGATCTTGCTGATTTATCAGAATCATTATCTTAAAATATTTCCAACAAATCACACTTCATCATAATTTAGGTCATAACGGATTTTTTAGGAACAAATGGGAGGGGGATTCTATTTTTATTGATTGCTAATAAACTCGTCTGGACTTGTTCCTACTCTTTTTTACTGACAGATTTAGAATACAGGATACTATTTTCTCTTTTTATATAGACAATTCTTGTAGCCGGTATAGTTTCAAAATTCTCAGATATCCTGATAAATTCTGGAAGTGTGGTTTCCTTTACATCATTAAAATCTAGGTATCCTACAAGATACAGATCTGGATCATCATTGTAAAGTGCTTTGCTTAAAATCTGAGATAGCTTGCCTTTTCTAGTCATGACATATACACTAAAAATGAATATTTAATGTGTAGACTGTGACATTTTTTTGATTTTTACATTAACATATTTCTTTAAATTCCTATGGTAAATCAAAAGATTGTGCCAAACAAGATTCTACTAAACATAGACAAGGCCATTTACAATGAGGGTGAATATGTAAAAATCAAGGTAGATTATGAAACACTAAATCCCAAACAAACAGTGCATATAGTAGTTTTTGATCCATCCGAAAGAGAAGTGTTCAGTGCGGATCAGTATATCAATTCCCAAAAGGGTTCGTACTCTACTGTCATGAAGTTTGATAGCAAAAACTGGAAAACCTCTGGCAGGTACAAGATTGCTGTATGGGATCAGGAAGGAACTAGGAAGGAAATCTTTTTCCAGTTCAAGGCAAAAAATCAATAAATCATTTTCTCTGAGTAAAACCAAAGATAAATTCTACCTATTACAGTTATTATGCCCACTGTAATATCTGACTTGAATGAAACCAAAGATATTTGCAGTTGATATTGATGGAACTATAACAGATAACAAAGGAGGAAGAGTTGACTTGGATGCACTTGCAGCACTTCGATATCTGGTCAAGCTTGGGCACAAGGTAATTTATGTAACAGGAAGATCTTCGATTGAAGCTTATGTCTTATCTGTATTTGGTGGAACTACTAGGATTGCTGTGGGTGAAAATGGCGGAATCATAACATCTGGACCAAATGAACACAAGTTAATAGGCAACAAGCAAGAATGTATGAAAGCATTTGAGTTTCTCAAAACAAAGATTCCAGATACAATAGAAAAGCCAGTCTTTCCCCGCATTACTGAGGTAGTACTTGAAAGAAACTTCGATATTAAATTAGGAAAGAAGGTTTTTGCTGAAAACAACTTTGATGTACAGTTGTCAGACAGCATGTATGCATTTCACATTAATTCAAAAGGTGTTAACAAGGCAAATGGTTTTCTTGAGGTAATGAAAATGTTTTCAGCAAAAAAGGAAGATGTTATCGCAATAGGTGATAGCGATACAGATGTACCGCTTTTCAAGCTTGCAGGGATTAGCGTAGCCCTTGGAAATGCAACAGATGAAGTAAAATCTCAAGCCACAATATCTGTTGCAGGCCATAAAGGTGATGGAGTTATTGAGGCATTAGAAAAGATTCAACTAAACCTATTAGCGGAATGATACAATGACACTGCGTCTTCTTTTTGAAGAAATCAGATCAAACGTACAAAAAATCTGTGTCGATCTAGGATATTCCCCAGTTGAATTTGACGTCTCTGAGGCATCAAGGCCAGAGTTTGGTGATGTAAGTTGCAATATTGGATTTTTATTAGCAAAACCATTGAAGAAAAAACCCTTTGATATAGCAGAATCAATTGCAAATGAATACAAGAAAAATAAGGGAGTTCTGATATCGGAAGCCTCTGCACATCCTTCTGGTTACCTTAACTTTACTGCAAACTATCCTCGTTTAATAAAATCTGTCATACAATCATCAAAGGAAGAAAATTACGGAGAAGTTGAGCTTGGCAAAAACTCAAAAATTGTAGTGGAGCATACTAGTGTCAATCCTAACAAGGCATTGCATGTGGGTCATGTACGTAACATCATAATAGGTGACACCGTTGCAAGAATCTTACAAAAGGCCAAGTATGACGTTAGAGTCTTAAATTATGTTGATGATTCAGGCCTTCAGGTAGCTGATATCATAGTTGGCTTCAAGTATGGGGGATTTGCAAAAGAGCCGCCAAATGGTCAAAAATTCGATCACTATTGCGGTGATATTGTATATGTGAACATTACTGATAGATATGAGAGCGAGCCGTCACTTACAGAAAAAAGAACACTTGTCCTAAAAGAACTTGAAGAAGGTACTTCAGAAATTGCAAAATTCGGAGATGAGATAACTCGCCGGGTTCTAGCGGAACAACTCAAAACCTGTTGGAGACTTGGAGTTACATATGACTGCCTGAACTTTGAATCACAAATAATCCGTTCACATTTGGGGAAGATAGTATTTGAAAAAATGCAATCTATGGGAATAGTCTATCTTGAAAAGGAAGGAAAGAATACTGGATGCTGGGTAATAAAATCAGATTCCGATGTAGATGAGGATAAGGTATTGGTCAGAAGCAATGGAATTGCTACGTATATTGCAAAAGATATTCCATATGCAGCTTGGAAACTTGGAATACTGGAAGATCCCTTCTACTACAAGCAATATGCTATGCAAGATAATGACAGGATACTTTGGCAAACCGTATTAGAAAATACTGGAACAAAACTGAATTTTACAGGTGACAGTGTAATCACTGTAATTGATTCAAGACAATCAAGACTTCAAAAAATTATAACAAAAATCATGTCTGATTTCAAATCAAAAGAAAAATCCTATATTCATCTAGGCTATGAATCAGTAACTCTTAGCGCAGATACTGCAAAGATGCTACATCTTGACACTGCTGGCAAGTCTGTGCAGATGTCTGGCCGCAAAGGAATCTATGTCAATGCAGATTATGTGTTAGATATTCTTGCTGTAAGGACATATGAAGAAGCCAAGAAGAGAAATCCAGATCTGGATGAAATAACACTGGTAAAAATATCTGAACAGGTTGCAATTGCCGCTTTACGTTATGCAATGATAAAACAAGATCTTGACAAGATAATTACATTTGATATGACTGAATCACTTAGTTTGGAGGGTGACACTGGCCCATATCTTCAATACGCATATGCCAGAGCCATGAGAATACTTGAAAAAGCAGGCAAAGAACCAGAATTTGATGTCTCATATGATAACCTGATTAATGTCCATGAGAAGAATCTGGCAAAGATTATTGGTAAATTCGATATCCAAGTAGAAGACTCTGCCAAGAACCTATCTCCAAAGATAATTGCCAAGTATTGTTATGATCTAGCTGTAACATTCAATTCATTTTATGAGCAGGTAAAAGTTTTGACAGCTGAGACTGGAGAATTAGTAAATACAAGACTTTGTCTCGTCTGGTCTTTTGAAAAAACTCTTGGCAAAGCACTTGCCCTCTTAGGAATAGATACACCTGATAGGATGTAACCCTAACTCAAATTTGGAAATACTATTATCCACATGCAATCAGGTTTAGTTGTGAAGAAAATAAAACAGAACGACAATGTATTGTTTTTTTATCATGATTCAAAGAAATGGTTAATGAAAGTTTCAAGAAAACAACAATTTCATACACATGTAGGAATTATTGATCATAAAAAAGTAATAGGTAAAGAATATGGAAGTGCTATCAAGACCAATAAGGGTAAGATAATCTATCTTTTTGAGCCAACAATTCATGATTATGTGATGAAGAGTCAACGCAGTACTCAGATAGTTTATCCTAAAGATTTGGGCTACATAGCTGCAAGAACCGGCTTGCAAAGTGGGCAAAAAATTGTTGAAATTGGAACTGGTAGCGGATCACTTACCACTTTTCTTGCAAGTATAGTAAAACCACGAGGTCATGTCTATACCTATGACGTAGATGAAAATTTTATGGCGATTGCAAGAAAAAACATCGAGAAAGCTGGCATGTCAAAATATGTTACAATGGAAAAGTTGGATATTAAGAGTGCCAAAAAAATGCCACAAAAAGATGCGGATATGGTTGTAGTTGATTTAGGAGACCCATGGGTAGTAGTACCTCAAGCAAGAAAGATGCTCAAAGGAAGCGGATACTTTGTGGCAATCTGTCCAACCATGAATCAACTTGAGAATCTTGCTACTGCCCTGTGGGAAAACGACTTTTTTGACTTGGAATGTACCGAGCAAATTGTTAGGACAATAGAAGCAAGAGAGGGCAAGACACGACACTCATTTCGGGGTATCGGACACACTACCTATGTCGCCTTTGCAAGAAAGGTTACCACTCCTAAGGATGCAAGAAAAAAAATGAATACTGAGATTGTAGATGTATCTAACGAAGAGTCTATCGAAGACGAAGGTTTATCCATCCTGAAAAAATAGGGGATTCGTTGGCCATAGTTCTTCAGGCTACAATCGTCAAAAATTTTATTCCTCCAAGAAAGTCTTCATCGAGGAAGGGAGACAATGGCAAAGTCCTAGTTATTGGAGGAAGTTACCTTTATCATGGTGCGCCAGTACTTTCATCACTGGCCTCACTCCGAACTGGCGCCGATCTAGTTTATACATGCGTTCCAAAAATCAATGTAACTGCAACAAGATCATATTCTCCTAATCTTATAGTGGTTCCACTGGTGGATGCAAAACTCACAAGAGGTGCTGCAAGAAAGCTACTTGGAATAATACCAAAAGAACTTGATTCTGCAACAATAGGGATGGGACTTGGGATTCAAGATAGAGAAGCATTAAAGATCCTTATGAAAGATCTACTTGATAGGGCTGTTATGCTTTCACTTGACGCAAGTGCACTTGTACCAGAGATTCTCTCTGAGATCAGAGACAAAAAAGTTACAGTTACTCCTCACGCAGGAGAGTTCAAGAGAATATTTGGCGAACTCCCTCCAGATAACGTAAAACAAAGAACCGCATTGGTTCAAAAATATGCAAAGGATAACGGGGTTACGATATTGCTTAAGGGGCCAACAGATATTGTTTCAAACGGTTCTAAAACTTTCATGAATCCAAAGAACCTGGCATCTATGACAGTAGGCGGAACTGGAGATGTACTTTCAGGTATAGTTGCAGCAATGCTCTGTAAGAATAAGAATTCTGTGGAGGCTGCATCTGCAGCAGTTTATGTAAATGGTAAAGCAGGAGCACTTGCACAAAGGAAAAATGGCCTACATATTGTTGCAACAGATCTTTTGGATTTTATTCCAGTAGCTATGAAACCATTTGATAGGATAAAGTGATTCACGATGCAAGAACAATACGTAGACAAACACATGTCTGCCTTAATTTCTGATCTTCAGAAATTAATTAGACAACCAAGTGTCTCTGCAAAAAACTTTGGGTTGGAAGAATGTGCTAAACTAGTCACTCAAATCATGAAGAAATCTGGAATTAAGGCAGAGATGCTACGCCTTGGAAAGAACATTCCGCCTGTAGTTTATGGTGAAATACGTTCAAAGAAAAACCCAAAGAAGACAATTCTATTTTATAATCATTATGATGTACAGCCAGAAGAGCCGATTGAATTATGGACTGATAAACCATTTAGCGGTAAAATAAAAGGAAACAGGATCTACGGACGTGGTTCAGCTGACGATAAAGGTGAATTAATTACTAGAATAAAGGCGGCTGAGGCATTCCTAAAAACAACCGGAGATGCTCCATGCAATGTTAAATTCCTAATTGAAGGTGAGGAAGAAATTGGTAGTATGCATGTGGAAGACTACCTTAACAAATATCAAAAAAAACTTTCTTGTGATGCTGTAATTTGGGAATTCGGCTATGTCGATGAAAAAGACAGGCCAATCATTAGTCTTGGCATGAAAGGTTTGTTGTACGTTGAATTATACATCCAAGAATCTATACGTGATGCCCATTCAAGTCTGGCTGTCTTAATTGAAAATCCAGCTTGGAGATTGGTACATGCATTGAAAACACTACGTGATAAGGATGGAGAAATTCTCATTGCTGATTGGTACAAAGAGGTCGATAATTTTACAAAAGAGGAACTTAGGGTAATAGCCTCAGAGCCATTTGACGAAAAATCATTCAAAAAAGAATATGGGATAAAGAGATTTGTTGGAAATAAAAAGGGTGTAAAAATAAGAAAGGCTGTAGTCGGTGATCCCACTTGTAATATTGCAGGATTCACATCAGGATGGGAAGGACCAGGAGCTAAAACAGTTCTCCCTTCCAGTGCACTAGTAAAAATTGATTTCAGACTGGTGCCTAAAATGGATCCACTCAAACAATTATCACGGCTCAAGAAACATCTTAAAGAGAAAGGATTTGGCGACATCAAAGTAAAAATGATTCATGGAGAGGCTGCATCACGAACCAAAATATCTGATCCTTTCGTTAAGATAGTAAAGAAATCAGCAGACGAATCTTTCGGGAAATCAATAGTAAGCGTATCTTCTGCAGGAACGGGACCCATGCATTCATTTTCCAAAGTACTGAGAGCTCCATGTATATCGGTCGGAAGTACCTATGTGTACTCTAGAATTCATTCTCCCAATGAATTTGCAAGGATAGATCTGCTGAGAAAAACGACAAAATGTATCTGTAAAATAATGAAAAAATTTAGTCAGTAAATGAATTCTGATCGTTACAAGGTTTTAGAGAAAGGCCTTTATTGTGCTCATCTTGCAGTTCAAATATGGCTTATATGTACATGCCAGGTGCAACGGCAGTCGGTATTACATACGACGGTGGTGTGGTGCTAGCAAGCGAAAGACGAGTTGCTTATGGTAATTTTGTTGTAAGTAAGACCACAAAAAAGACATTCCAGATTACAGACTTTGTTGGTGCTTGCTGTGCAGGAATGGTAGCCGATATGCAAGTTCTTTCTATGCAAATGCGTGCCTTGACAAAGATAAGAAAATTGGAACTCAAGAGGGATATTCCTCCAAACTCTGTAGCTAAAATGATGTCAAGCCTGATGTATGAACGCAGATTCTATCCATTGTTGACTCAAGTGATTGTGGGTGGTATCAATGGCGAATCTGCCATTTACACATTAGATCCACTAGGCTCTGTTCTACCGGATGATTATGCTGCCGTAGGTACAGGTGCAGAGATGGCGCTTGGAGTCCTAGATCAAGAATACAAGAAAGGAATGAAGGAGAAAGAAGCCGTTACATTAGCAGTGAAATCAATAAAATCTGCAATAATGAGGGATACTGCAAGTGGCGAGGGAATTGACGTACTTGTTGCAGACAAAAACGGAATAAGAGAATTTCCAGAGAACTAGTTTACTTTTTTATCATCTTGGCAGATTCCCAGTATTTATCAGAAATATAATGTAGATTTTTCACAATCTCACCTTTTGTGATATTCTGCATCTCGTCACTTGATACAATGGCTTTACCGACTGCAAGAAATTTATTGTGAGTTTCTTCTACTATGCACACTAGATCATCCTTTTTGAATTCAGTATACGTCTTGATTCCCGGTCTCATTACATTTGCACCGTCACAAACAAACTTTATTGCTCCTGCATCTACCACTACTTTGGGAAATCTTTCAAGCAAGGATGCTTCTGATAGAAATGGAAGATACGCCTTATCTATTCTTATTACTGTGAAATTCTCACTTGTTATCAAAGATGTATTATAGTCAATCTCATGTAAGATGAGTGTCTTTAGTTTTGGAAATTCGATGTTCCATTGAGATGAAATTTCACTGATTATGTCATTACTATCGCTTTTGGAAAGCGGATGGGATTTCAAATCCTAGACATTTCCTGTTTTATGTCTAACAAATCACGTAATATTGAACTTGCAGTCTCCATGCCACCAGCGCCTCGCCCTATTATTGTCTGTTGACCGGAATGCTCTGAATTAAATCTAATTGCGTTCAAAGTTCCATTGACACATAAAGGATCATCAAGAGGTATTTCTTTTGGTGCTACCTCTAGGTCCATATCACATGATGCAATCAACTTGACAGCAGATTTGTGTTTATCTGCTTTTTTGATATCTGAAGTAGAAACATCTCTAATTCCTGTGCGTTTGATATCCTTCATAGTTACTTTCATGTCCATAATCCAGTTCGCAAGTATGACTAGCTTAGCTGCAGCATCATAACCATCTATGTCAAGTGATTCATCCGCTTCAACATATCCCTTCTTCTTTGCATCTGCAAGTGCAGTCTTGAACGTCATTCCACCTGCCATGTTTGTCAGAATATAGTTTGTAGTACCATTGAGAATTCCTTGAAACGAAAGGATTCTTTCTCCCCTGAGACTATTTTTGGCATAATCTAGTATCGGTGTTCCTCCTCCAACCGTTCCACTAAACTTCAATTGTACTTGATTGTATGTTGCTAATTCAATCAACGACGGGAAGGCAAGAGCTAATGGACCTTTGTTTACAGTGATTACATGGAGTCCATTTTTCATTGCAGCGACTATGTGTGACATGCCTGGTTCTGCATCCTTGTAGTTACTTGGCGTAGTTTCAATGAGAACCTCTGCATCCATACCTTTTATCATATCAAGACCATTTGCATCCTTTTCCTTGTTGTGGTATTTTCTTATGTTTCCATACTTTTTTTTCACTTCTAACAATCTATTCAAATCAAGACCAGCAGAAGAGGCCGCTGATCCTTTACTGTCAAATACTCCAATAATTCTTGGCTTTAGCCCATGTTTTGCGTAAAGATCTTCGGATCTTGAAAGGAGAAGTTTTGCAAAACTTTGTCCCACAACACCAAAGCCACATAATATTATGCGCAACATCCACAAGACACATCTTGGTATTAATTAAGATTCACGAATTTTCAATTGCTTTATTAAAGCTTGAAAAACTTTTGATATCATGAAATCTAAGAAATATGCTTATGTTGGAATTGCCGCGGTGGCAATTGCGGTAATAATAGTTCTAACTCAATTCAATACTCCACAAACTACACAAACCACTCCAACTGGAATTTCAGCATATACTCTAGAAATCTCATATGAAACGGTAAACTCAGACTTGACGAGTACCTTAATTAATCAACACATAAACATGTCAAAACCATTAAAATTTAGCACTCCAGCTGACATAAACCAGTATTGTAATTTCCTTTCTAACCAAACAAAACAGGCCATGATTGAATACTGTACTTCAACAGAACTAAAGGATGCTCATGGGGGTTTCCTTGGAAATATTAACATGATTGGATCTGTAACAGCACCAGTATTGGTTATTGCCGCGCTACAATCAGATCCATCGTTCAGTAATTATAATGACATAAAGACCGTGTTTGAGGATGTTGTTAATGAAACAATATGCCAATGTTGGGATAAGACAAAGCCTGGTGGTTATTCCTCCTTATCAGCAATGATGGACGCACAGCGCAATTTTCAAGTGAAAGGCAATCAGCCAACTAGCACTTCTCACGCTGTGCCCTTGGGTGGTGTGCACTTTGAGATTGATATTACCACAAACAGTCAGGGCTATGTTTGGAAGCTACTGGTTGCCAAGTAATTAACTCCATATCCGGGTTCACTAAGCTTGACGCACTCGTTTAATCTGATGGTATTTTCATTCTGGTGTTAACATTGCTTGAAAATCTTTGGCTTGTTCCTCTTGGTTTTGCAGCTGGTATTCTAGGTTCCATGATTGGACTGGGAGGAGGATTTGTAATTGTGCCAGTTTTGACTTTCTTTGGTTTTTCACCACCACTTGCTGCTAGCGAAAGTCTCTTTGCTGCATTTTGCAACGCCGTAGCTTCTACAGCATCATACTCAAGACAAAAGAGAATAGTATATTCCTTGGGGATCAAACTTGCTCTCCTCTCCATACCCGGTACTGTACTTGGTGCATATCTTACAGATGCGATGTCTCCATCCTCGTTCAAATTATTATTTGGAATTGTACTGATTGGTTCTAGTGTCTACATATATGCAAGAAGAAAATTTGAATCCAAAGAATACAACTTATCAAAACAAATGACGGTACTAGCTGTTGGGGCAAGCTTTTTTGCAGGAATCATTTCCAGTCTGTTTGGAATCGGAGGCGGTACAGTATTTGTTCCACTTATGGTGATAGGTATTGGCCTTTCCATGAAATTGGCCGCACCCACATCTCAGTTTATACTGATGTTTGCTGCCGCGTCGGGAATGATTGTTCACTCGATATTAGGTCATCCAGATTATCTACAGGCAGGTCTACTTTCGGCTGGAGCATTTGGAGGAGGATTGGTGGGAAGTAGAATGTCATTACGAGTGTCAGAAAGAAAACTTCGGATATTTGTAACAATAGTTTTGATTATTACCGCAATAAAGCTCTTTCTGGATGCTCTGAGCTCTCCCCTCAAAACTCACTGATTGTAAAAAACCTAATTTGTTATCTGCTAGGCGGTTCTTTTCTAATCTGGTACAGATTTCTTTTTGAGACTAATACTAGATCTCCATTGTCTTTTGATCCTTCAAAATCAATGGCTAGCAGACCAAATTCCTCATTAATATCACGTTTGTCTGAGATCTTAAATTTGATTTTCAAATTTTCATCTGTATAAAGAGGTTTTAGGAATCTAGTTTGCCTGTTATTCCATGTTGGATCACCATCTATACCATAAAAAATCAAGAGATTTCCGTACATCTCCTTTAATCTTGTAAATTCTCCTTCCATTCTGGATAATATGGCTCTGCCGGATACCATCTTTCCTTGATTTGAAAATTCCTTGTTTTCATAAATTACATTCTTTATCCCAGAAAAAGAAAGATAATTGTCTAGATCACCGGATGAAATCTTACATTCTGATAAGAACTCATCGCCCACCTTAAGCTCTGAGAACCTCTTCATCAAGATCTTGTTTCGTCAGGATAGTAGATTACTTCGGAATTACCAATAGCCTTTCCAGAGGTAAAGTAATTTATTGCATTTAGGATCTTTGAGTTATTTGGCTCGACACCGTCTATGCTGCCTGGTAGTACAAGGAAGATCCTTATCTTAGATTTTAGAACATCACTTAGTTCTTGGTTGGTCGTAGTGGTAAATGGTCTTAGGGCGCCCCTGAAGACCTCAACCTTTGCTCTATCCGCACCACCTATCTTGGGACCAACAGGCATATCTGGACCAATTAAGACTATTGTACCCTCTTTATCTTTGAAAAGAGGGGGATTTTTTCCACCCCCTGGAACAAACCTATCAAGACATTCTTGTATCACTGAGGCGGGTATGTTTATGAATTTGTCAACCAACCCATCCCATTGTTTTCTTGAAAGATCAACTAGTTTTGAAACCTGAGGAAACTTGCCTGTAACATATACTATCGCATTAATCGATCCTATTTTTTCTGTGGCTGTATTTAACATGCGTTTCATGTTTTCTTGATTTGTAATGTCCATTGTATGGGAATGAAACTTCGAGAGTCGTTGATCCGCTTGCTTAGCACTCGTCTGGGAGATTAGAATTACAGTTTTGCCACCGTTGTCTTCGATGTTTTGAGCAAGAAATTCTGCTCTTGATATATCAGATTCTTCAGTGGCGTCAACCACAAACACAACAACTTTTGATTTGTAATTTGGCTGAGTTTCTGGAATGGACGATGAAATGTGAGGTTTTACTGGGTAGAAAACTCTGTCACCTGGAATTACCTTACCATTGAGAATCTTTGAAATGCTATCATCACACAAAGCCAGAACAGTTTC
Organism: Nitrosotalea sp.; assembly: GCA_050749285.1. GTDB lineage: Archaea > Thermoproteota > Nitrososphaeria > Nitrososphaerales > Nitrosopumilaceae > Nitrosotalea. Next base: position 51,653 of record JBOGQX010000050.1, read on the forward strand.
AGCTACCTGTTGTTGTGATAAGAACTGTTCATCAGCAATCATCTTACTAGTATTGTTTTGAATTTTTTCAGCAATTTGTTGGATTTTTGATAACAACGAAGAAATTGTGTTGGCAAGTTTTTGAATATCTGCGTCAGAGCTTATTGATTTTGTTTTTGCAAGTTTACTTGCAGCTTCTTTTATGCCTGCTTTGACAGTAGTGTCATCTTCTCCTAATAGAGGTAGGATGTCATTGTTTACCATCGCTACCTCTTCTGGAGTCAAATTCTCAAATCCGCTAACTCTCATGAATTCTGCCGCAGCTTTTGGATAGACAGTTTTGTAGATTCTATCAGAGTGGACAGGACCAGGATTCGTTGCAATAGATATTATTCCTTTTTCAGTGAGTTCCCACGACATGGCTTCAGCTAATCTGTTTTTGGCTCCTTGAGAAGCGGTGTATGGACTTCGAAATCTATATGGTCTTTGCTCGAAGGGCCGTTCCTCAGTAAAGAAAGTAGATATCGTAACTATCTTGCAGCCAGCTTTCATAGTTTTGATAGCTTGCGCAGAAGTCCAAAAGGTACCGGTAAGATGAATTCCGACCGTATTCTTGAATTCGTTCATTGATGCATTTGCAAAACAAGTTACTGGACCAGAAACTCCTGCGTTATTTACTACAATATCCACTGCCCCATGTGATTTTTTTAAATCTTCAAACATTCGTGTGACGCCTTCTTCATCACTGACATCGACACCAGGAAAAATCTTTACGAAAGCTCCACTTTCCGACTTGTCAATTACTTGTTGAATTTCCTTGACCGCTTCTTCCAAGGGTTCTTTCCTTCTACCTAAAATGACAATATTGGCACCATTTTCAGCAAATTTCAGTGCTATTGCTTTTCCAATTCCTGTGCCGCTACCCGTGACAACTATCACTTTATTTTGAAACTTTAGCATTAATAGAGACTGGGATACTATTGTACTATTTATTCGATTATGCTTTGTTGTGACTTGTAAAGCTAATATTTAGTGTACCAATTTTTGACCACCAAAAAAGTTGCTGGTGTAGAATGGGTTGGAGGAGATCTTGCACGAGTTCTAAATTCTGATGAAGAACTACGAAATATGATATGAAACTCTCTTACAAGGATGCCCACATTTGGGTTGAACCCACCAAGAATTGTGTATCGGAATTCATGGAAAATGGAAAAGCAGTTATGAATTGCAAATAAGCAAAGAATTATTCCAGGTTTACGACAAAATCGCTTCTCATATTAAGAGAAATCTAGGCTCTCCACCAGTCTAAGGCAAGGCAATCAATTTTGTTTCCTCGTGGAATTGCTAAAATGAATTGTTTTCTCACTGTTGTAGCTAATCTCCCAGCCAACACAACTGCTGTTGCAGATATGGTATCCGCAGAATTATACACTTGGACAAGATATGGTGCATGGTCTATGCCAGGTCCTTTTTGATAAACTGCAAAATCACAACCAAACTTAATTCCAGGATTTACTATGTATCCTTTGTCTCTGAAATCCTTGTAGACTAAATATTTTTTGTCAAAATTATGATATTCTCTTCTACAAATTTCTAACAACTCGTTTTGACTTACTATTTTTTTTGAACGAATTATCTTCAATTTTGATTTATCAAGAAGATAGTATCCTTCTATGAGATCCAAAATTAATGGAACGTTTATGTCCTCAGGTTTTGGTTTTGTAATTCCTATTGGTTTTCCATAATAGCCATTAACAAAAAGAGACTTTGAATCATCAATATTCCATATTGCTATGCGATTTTCTATTAATTCCCCTTTCAAACTAGATTTACTAACAAGGTAATTGATTTTAGTGTTTATGCAAGACTACAGTGTATAGACTTTTACATTTTTGTAGGCAAACAAGGTTGAATCAGTTTTAACCCTACCCTTAAAGCTGCTTGAGCAATTAACCGAAGGAATACTGGGGGTGGGTTTACCTAAATTAGTTTAATACCCCACCTAATTATTGCCTAATTTCTTAATTTAGATGCACAAAACGTACCTTGAACGAATCGTTTGATTTTCAAAACTTATTCCCAATTATCCAGATATTTCAGACAGTAACTACAGATTGGATAGCCTGTATCCTCTTCATATTCTGTCTTACACCTTTTGCATATCTTTTTGGATTTTTGTGACACTAGTCATATGATAACAAATTAAGAGATTAGTATGATAAGAATTACTTTTCTGCAGTTTTATTTTTTACTTAATTCTTCTACAAACTGCACAGTATATTCCATCATGACTGCAAGTCTCTTTTGGTTGTTAATTACTTCACGGATTGTAGGTGCGCCCTCGTCCATTGGTTTTCTAATTGGACTGGTTTCACTTTCGTGTATTTTTTGTGCTGCATTCATGAATTCTTGTTTAGTTACCACGTTATCACCTCTGTGAAATATCCTTTAATCTTGTATATAGCAATCATGTTTATCTTATTTTTCTGCGAACAAGGAATATGGTTTATTTTGTGTGCCTCAGTTTTAGTATGAAGTACAAAACTATTGCTTGCATTTGCTTGCAGAATCTTTAAACCAATAGAAGGGATCGTTAACTCAAGTCAAGGGGTCGCGTCAACTCCCCAGTTGATAAGACGTCTGATCTTAGTTCCATGAACCCCTTGACTAAATTATTATATCATACAAAATAGCTTTGATTTAAAGAATTTAGATTCCTTTCTGTTTACACTAAATCAAATATTTTTAATGTGAAGATACTCTCGATTTTGAATGTGCACTTAGTTTGACAATCTAGAATTTGTCAGCAAATTTTCAATGTCCATAGATTTGGCAAGTGATTCTGATCTCATTCTTACCGTCACTGTACTTATTTCAGCAGCTTTTGCAATTTGTTTCTGGGTAAGTCTTTCTCCATTGCGGATACATGAGATGTAAAGTGCGGCAGCGGCCAATGCTATAGGGTTTTTTCCATCTGCATAGCCATTTTTCTTAGTCTTTGCCAGGATGGTTAACGCATCCCTTTTACTTTTTTCAGAAATACCTACTGTACTGGCTATTCTGTTTATGAAGAAAGAAGAATCATAAGATTCTATTTTCAAATCAAGATCCTCAATCAACAGCCTAACGTGTATAGACAGATCCTTTATGCTGACGTTACCAGCTGATGCAATGTCAGGAATAGTTCGTGGTGTGCTGGATTGCCTACAGGACAGATAAAGTGAAGCTAACGTCAAACAATCAATGCTCCTTCCCCTAATTTTCTGGGTTTTTGCCTTTCTGTAGAGGTAGGCCGCTTCTTCAATTATCGCATCTGATAAGCAAAGTTTTGTTCTTACGGTATTAAGTAAAGTAAACGCAGATCTCATCCTTGATTCAGAGTTTCCGGATTTGCTACGGTTATCCCACATTCGTAGTCTGTCAAAGGTCTGTTTCATTCCCCCAGATAGCGAGTTTCCTGAAGCATCTCTGTTTGTTTTTCCAATGATTGTTGATAATCCCATATCGTTTAGTGCAAGTGTTGTTCTGGCACCAGTCCTTGACTTTTCAAAAAACTCTTCGGTGGTAAATGCTTGCTGCTCTGGTCCAGAAACTGGAGTTTTCTCAACTAGTACCAAACCGCAGCTGGAACACAAAATCTCTCCAGTAGTATCATCAGTTACAACTGAACCTTTAGTACAGTTTTCATTCAGACATTTTTCAATATCTTGTGGGGAATGCTTGTTAGAAATCAGGATAATAATAGGTCGTTTTTCTTATTTAAACGCTAATAATTTTAGGTCATCCTAATTCCTTGCGTGAATATCCACACATTAGAAATTGACAATCAAAAAAATATTCTTATCCGAGTATGAAATCCTTATTTTGTGACTGAATACGAGGGACTACGAACTGCTGATATTATTGTCGAAGGTTTGCTTCGGTGGGGAGTCGAAGTAATCTTTGGGTTACCTGGCGATGGCATTAATGGAGTTTTCGAGGCACTACGACGCCGCAAAGACAAAATCAAATTCGTTTTAGTAAGGCATGAAGAGTCTGCAGCCTTTATGGCATGTGCATATGCAAAATATACTGGCAAACTTGGTGCATGTGTTGTAACCTCTGGACCAGGTGCAACACATCTTCTAACTGGATTGTATGATGCCAAAGCAGACGGAGCTCCTGTAATTGCAATCACTGGAAATACTTATTCCGATATGATGGGCTCCAAGTATCAACAGGATATCAATCTTTTACAGCTGTTTTCAGATGTCACAGTTTACAACAACATGGTAAACGGTCCTGAACATGCAGAATCTGTAATAGACATAGCATGTAGGAGTGCTCTTGCCTTGAGAGGAGTAAGCCACATCACAATTCCAATAGACATACAGGAAAGGAAACTCAAAGGAAAATACACAAGACACAATGTTGGTGGTCACACCGCACATCTTCTTTCTCCAACAACAGCTAACAGGATTCCAGATACAAACTTGCTTGAGAAAGCAGCGACCATTCTTAATTCAGGAAACAAGATAGTTTTGCTGGTAGGACAAGGAGCTCTCAACGCAGGAGATGAAGTAGTTGCAACTGCCAAAAAGCTTTCTGCCCCTGTAGTAAAGGCACTCCTTGGAAAGGCAGTCATTGCTGATGATGATCCTTACAGCATTGGCGGTCTTGGTCTGCTTGGAACCGAGCCAGCAAGTGATGCGATGGCTGAAGCAGACACTTTGTTAATGGTAGGTACGTCTTTTCCGTATATTGAATATCTACCAAAACCTGGAAAGGCAAGAGGAGTACAGATTGATATTTTTCCAGACAGAATTGGTATGCGATATCCTGTAGAGGTTGGGCTTGTAGGAGATGCAAAACTTACTCTTGCAAAGTTGCTGCCACTTTTACGTCAAAAAGATGACAAGTTTCTCAAATCAAAACAGGAAGCAATGAAAAAGTGGAACAAGCTGATGCAATCAGCTGATCCTTCTGCAAAACCAATCAAACCACAATTAATTGCAGCTGCAGTCTCTGACGAATTGGGCTACAATGCAATAATTTCAGTTGATAGCGGAACCAACACAATATGGGCTGCACGCCACATAAATGTCAGAAAAGGGATGAAGTTCTCACTTTCTGGTACTCTTGCCTCTATGGCATGCGGACTGCCATATGCAATTGCAGCACAGATTGCATTTCCAGATAGGCAATCAGTGGCTTTTGTAGGAGATGGCGGATTCACCATGCTGATGGGGGAATTTGCTACAGCGGTAAAATATGATCTGCCGATAAAAGTAATTGTCATAAAAAATGACATTTTGGGCATGATAAGATGGGAACAGATGGCATTTCTTGGAAATCCTGAGTATGGTATAGAATTTGCTCCCATTGATTTTGCAAAGTTTGCCGAAGCCTGCGGTGGCAAAGGTTATTCCATAAGAGAGCCAAGTGAAATTAAGAATGTAATTCATGAAGCCATGTTGCAAACCAAGCCAACCATTGTAGAAGCATATGTGGATCCCTTTGAGCCTCCAATGCCACCAAAGGTTGACATCAAATTAGTGGCTAAGATGGCAGAATCATTTGCAAAAGGTCAGCCATATGCAAAAAGGATTGGGTTGACAGTTTTCAGGGATCAAGTGCATGAAAAATTTGGAAAGAGTCACAGTAAATCAGAAAAGAAATCAAAACGTGGGTAAATCAGCCTTATTTGTCAAAACCTAACAAGTATCCTCGCAACAGTTGTATGGCCATTGCTGGATCTACTCCCTTTGGGCAAACATGGCTACATGTTCCAGCAAAGTGACATCTCCATATGCCATGTGATTCATCAATAACCTTTAGCCTCTCTTTCTTTCCTTTGTCTCTGCTGTCTGCAACATAGCGATAAGCTTGTGCCAGACTTTGTGGTCCAATAAATGACTTGTCTGTTGCCATAGTGGGGCATCCTGAATTGCACAAACCACATTTGATGCAATAAGAAAATTGTAGATATTTTTCAACATCCTGTGGAGTTTGCAAGAATTCTTTCTTCCCAGACTCTTCCAATTCATCATTAATTATGTAAGGCTTCATTCTTTTATGTGTAGAAAACATTTGTTTAAAATCAACAGCCAAATCTCTAATCACTGGAAAATTAAACATGGGTTCAACGGTAATAACATCCGAGTTTAACTCTGATATTTTTGTATAACAAGCAAGTCTTGGATATCCATTTATTCTCATTCCGCAAGATCCGCATGATGCCTGCCTACAAGAGTACCTGACTCCAATAGAATGATCCAAGTTTTGTTTTACATGGAGAATCGCATCTAATACAGTTGCCCACTTTTGAACTGGAATCTTATATTCACCAAAAGTTGGCAAGGCATCCGTATTTGGATTGAATCTTGATATTCTCAGAGTTATTGATTTAGGTGTGTTCGATGTATCCGATTCATTTGACTTTGATGTTAAAACTTCTGCCAATTAAAACTCCTGCTATTTGGCATGTTAATTTGATGAGTTTTGTGATTATTATTGTTTTAGAATATTGGATCAATTTACTTGATTTTTGTTTGGAATTTGCTTTATTACAACTAGATTACACTTGATTGCAATTACAATTTCCTAAAAACCATAATTCCAAAAATGACAATCATGAAAAAAGTTTAATACAAAACCTTCGTATTCAACACATGCTTCAAAACAGGTTCAAAAAAATTCTCGTAGCTATAGACGGCTCTATGCATTCTAGAAGGGGAATCAATGAGGCAATATCGCTTGCAAGACAATCTGATGCTACTATAACTGGAATACATGTGATTCCAGGTTTCCCAAAGACCTTTGCGTCATCGAAAAAATCTGAGAATCAAATGATGAGAAATACTAGGAAATTCATATCAGATGCAAGAATTAATGCTGGAAGACACGGGTTAGAATTTGAAGAAAAGATCGTCAGATCAAACGACATAGTAGCAGCGATTTCAAATTATGCCAGGACAGGAAGGTATGATGTAATAGTAATAGGTTCAAGAGGTCAAGGATCTCCAAAATCGGAATACTTTGGCAGCGTGGCAAATGGCGTTCTGCATGACTCTAGCGTACCCGTGCTTCTTGTGAAGTAGAATAAAACAAGATCTTCATACGTTGTAACTTTGCTCAATAAGCATGTGAATGATGATAAGAATGAGATTCTTTCTTATTCTTTTTAAAATAATCTAGCATGCATTCCTCATGAGCATATCTACTTGGGTCACATGATGTATGACAAAACCAGCATTTTCCTCTTTGAAATTCTTGTATGTGTGTTAACTTCATTGTTCTATATCAGCTAGCCTTGTAGTGCTTGATGTTCTTTTACTGAATTGATTTTGTCCTTTCTTCGATCTTTCCCGTAGACATCTATTATTTTCCATGTTTTGCTGCCATCTCTTCATGGAATTTTTCGTTTGATTGGTCCACCTTGATTGCTTGGGTAGGACATACCGAAACGCATGCCATACACCAAATGCAGTCATGCTCTCGGATTGGCTCTGATTTATCGGTATAATCTTTACGGCCCTCTTTATTATGATCATCACCAGTTCCTGCACTTGTGGCGTTTACCATTTGTGCTGCAGGTACATCGTTTTCAGTTCTATACCACTGGTATACCTGTACGGGACAAACCTCAATGCAACCGCCATCTGCAATACATGAATCCCAGTCTACGGCAACAAAAGTACCATGTACTCCAAGCGGAACATATTGTTCGCCTCGTTGCTTGTATGCATTCTGCACATTATCGTCAGTTAACGATTCTCCATCCTCTTTGCCTGGCCCCCAAACAAAATGAAAATGTTCTCTATCTGCATGCTTGTGTATACCAATAACCTTCTGATTCTTTGGAAATTCTGGATCTATTGGCATTGTATTTCCCCAAATCTGATCTTGTACATGCTTACCTTCTTACCTGCACTGTTCATCGCATAGGTTCGTGTGACAAGACCATAATTATACAATTTTTGCGTTATCCTGTAAACAGTACTAAGTGAAATTTTCAATTCCTCACAAAGCAGGAACGTAGATTTTGGACCTGTTTTAATTGATCCTAATATACGCTTGGTATAATCACCTTGCAAGAGATCCAGAATATTTTCAATATCAATGTCTTTTGTTGGTACCAATTTTAATTCCGGTTTGTCTGTGAAATGATTATCAGCGAATCTTAGATTTAGCTGCATTATTTTAACACCAATACAGGGATTTGTGATCTGTGAACCAATGAATTTGCTACGCTGCCAAGAAATAATTCTTTTAGTCCGCTTCTGCCTCGTGACCCTATTACTACTAGGTCATACTTTTTGTCATTTGCAAAATTCGCTATTTCTAACGAGGCGTCTCCATAGATTAGTTTTCCATGGAATTCAACACCGTTTCTGGAAGCCACTTTCTTTGCCTCTGCCATGAACTTTGCAGCTCCATCAGTCATGTATGCCTTGAAGGGTGTCTGCAATCCTGGCATTGTTATAGGAGGAGTTAGCGGAATTACGCACAATCCTGTAATTCTCGCACCAAATGGTTTAGCAATCTCAATAGCTTCATGCAGACCATCTAGAGAGTATTTTGAACCATCAAGAGGAACCAATATTTTTTTGATTTTACGATTAACCATTAGCTACAACCTCTGCACGTAACTGTTCTAGTTCCAACATACTGAAATTAGAAAAGTCCCTCATTTCCTCAATTTTTCTAACCACAAATTTGTGGCCAACATCATTACCCATTACAAGTAGTAAGTTGTTTGAACCAAATGGGACAGATACAACCTTTACATCCCTTCTGTGAATAACAAAGTGGTTTACAGGACCAAATTCGTCATCAAACTCTTGTAATAATGATTGTTGTAATCTTATTCCCATACAAAAAATCTCCTGCTTTTCCCTTGAAAGACAGATATCGCTTCCCGAAATCATTGATTCTACTCTTCCCCTTTCATTGATCACCATTATGTGATCAATTCCCGTATCCAATAGAGATTCCAAATGATTTTGTATTGTTAATTCTTTATTCGACATGAGTTGTTGGTAAGATTCAATATAGAAAAGGACTTGCAGGAATTTGCACTAATTTTAATGCGTCGAACTAGAATTTTACGATGAACTATTCATGTATCTATCTATGCCACGATGATGTTGTTCCTTTTTGTATTTTAATTACCAACGTGTTGTCAGTATAATCAAAATCAGTCTTGACTCCTAGATCATGAAAGACATTTTCGTAGAACGTCTTAAAGACTAGTGACCAATTTTCTCCCATATCGTGTTGCATTATAATCTCAAGTTCTCGTTCATCTTCATATTCAGTCCAGTGAAAACCTGATCTTGATGATCTTGCTCTTAAAATTGAAAGCCATGAGTCAAGGTCGTGCCTGCCTCGCATGTATAAATTCATGTTTTTTGCCATGCGGCCAGACAAAATCGTGATTGTTTTTTCTACTTTCGCTTTATCAATCAGCTTGAGTAGCTCTATTAAAAATGGTTTAGGCATGACTGCCCAACCTGCTGCAACTGCACTCATCTCCCATTCTACGTGCGAATCAAGTATATGACTGACTAGTGCATTTGGACTCATCTTCTGCTTGCTAGCCGAAGTCTTGATCTTATTCCAAGTGTTTGTATCAAGCCGAAGGGAAACTGATTCGGTCTGCTTCTTCTCAGTCATTTCTTTGTTTTATTAGTTATAAGCAGCATTTAACAATATGGAAAACTTTCAATTGTGATAACTAGATGGTTTTTCAGTTTGATTTTCTGCCATTTCATTTGTAACAACTATACAACATATTGCAGATGAGTGCAAAGCCAATGATAATTTCTGTAGTAAAATTAATGCAAATTATTAGATGTCTTTTTCTATTACATTTACAATATTAATTCTGAAAATGACTCAAGTTTACAAGATAGGATGACAATATCAAAATGGTTCAAGAATTGAGTAAAACAAAGAAAATCTGCAAAAGATGCAAGACAGAATTTGATGATAATAATGGTTATCCGATCTGTAATTATTGCTTAAAATACTTGGACAACTGGGAGTAGCAAAATTTGATTAAATTTAGCTGGTTGTTTTTTTCAATTCATGTCTGAGTCTTTTTAAAACCAGATATCTTTCATCAATATCTTCGATGATCTTTTTTATCTCGTCATATTCCAAACTCAATAACTTCCAATCTTCCCAATTTTCCGAGTTTATTACAGTGACACTTTTCTTTTGGAAGAGTCTCTTTCTGAGAAGAATAAAATCTCCCTCAAACTTCTTTCTTTTCAATATTAATGACTCTATTTCCTGTAAAATGCTGTCAGAAGCATGAGTTATGTATATTTTTGAAGAAACGGTCAAGAACTAGAACTCCTTGTTACATTTCCTTGTCCGAGAGATTGCTTCAAGTATTTCTTTTGCTAAGCTGGGGCTTTTTGAGGACAAAAGCATTGCAAGATCCTTTACAACCACCATCCCAACAAGCTTTCCATCTTCTACTACTGGAATCCGACGTATGCTGTTTTTCATCATCAAATCTGCAACATTCCCAACTGTTTCTACTGGAGATACGTAAATCAAGGGTCTTGATGCTATGACTTCAAGAGAATGATCTGCAAGTAGCTTATCAAAGGTGGTCATTTGACATAAGATATCCCTCTCAGTTACCATTCCAAATGGCTTACCTTGTGCAGTCACTACAACACAGCCAACTCCTTTTTTAATCATAAGATCTACTGCATCAAGAGCAGTTTTAGAACAGTCAAGACTTGCAACATCTTTTTTCATAACATGTTTTATTGACATGTTGCTTTGTTCTGACAATGCTTCTAGGGCATCTTTCCTAATTAGACTCAATTATTTTCTGAACCTCCCTCACATCCATATCGACTGTCTGGGCTATGGTTTCCACTAACATATCAGAGTACAAATACAAAGAGTCGATAAGATCGATCTTTCTTTGTATATTATTTGAGAGCCCATTTAGTTGTACGGTCATTACAGATTAGTGTTGGTTTCAGAATCTATTTAGTATGCAGCATGAAATTGCAACAATTCTATTGCAACCTCTTTATCAGAAAGATTGGCTACAGTATAATCGTGATGATTCAAGAGAAAATATTACGCCGAATTGGAAATGTCAGAGATATTGACGATGGAGCGATAACCAAGGTGGAGATCGAAGGCAAGTCAATACTGCTAATCAAAAGAGCAAGCGAGGTATATGCGATAGATTCAATCTGTGGAGAAGGTTGCGGGCCGCTAGATGACGGCGTGTTAGAAGGATTTTGTATAAGGTGCCCGTGGTATCATGAGTATTACGACATACGTACTGGAAAACCACTTGGAGTGGCACATTGTAAATCAGGCATCAAGAGATATGAGACTAGAGTTAACAAAACAAATGGCGATATTTTCTTGTACATAGAGGTGAATAACTAAATGGACAAACAGATAACCCTAGATGAAAAGGAAGTTAGTATGCTCATTGAAATATTAAAATTTGCAGAAGGAGCTTGCCCTGTAGAAAGCATAAACCCGGATTTTGCAATCGATGCAGAAAAGATTGAGAAATTGCTTTCTAAGCTTGAAAAAGTATAAGGATGATATGAGTGCCTGCCATATTTGTCGTGGGTCATTCAACCCGAACAATAGAATCTTTCATCGATTTATTGAAAGCACACTCTATCAATTATCTTGTAGATATTAGGACGATACCAAAATCAAGACATAATCCACAATTTAATGAGGATGAACTAAAGAAAAAACTGAAAGAGAATAAGATTAGTTACCTTCACATGAAGGGCTTGGGTGGTCTGAGACACGCCCATAAAAATTCAATAAATTTGGGGTGGCGTAACTCATCATTTCGTGGGTTTGCCGATTACATGCAAACAAAGGAATTTGCTTCTTCATTAAGCGAATTGATTGCATTAAGCAGGAAACATACTGTAGCAATCATGTGTGCAGAAGGAAACCCGTTTCGGTGTCATAGATCATTGGTCTCAGATGCTCTGCTTGTACGACATATCAAAGCTCTTCATACTTCAAGTAAAATATCAGCTCGCGAACACGTCCTAACACCATTTGCCAAAGTGGAAGGTCGTACTATTACATATCCGTGATCTCGGTGATAAGATACAAGGTATCAAAAGGAATCAGGGTTCTCTTTGTAGGCATAAACCCTCATCCTGGTTCCTATAGTCGTGGTGTGCCCTTTTCAAATAACAAAATGTTCTGGTATCTCTTGAGCAGATCAGGTATAATTGATGAAGGCACTGATGAGTTGAAAGACGACTCCAGATTGAAAAAAATGTATGAAACAAAGTTCAACCAAGTATACAGGTTAGGTTTTCTTAATATCATAAACAGGCCCACTCGTGACATATCTGAATTGATTAGAGGTGAAGAAAAGGGTGGTAGAAGAAAAATTTTGCAAGCAATCAAGAAGTACAAGCCAGCAATAGTGTGTTTTATAGGAAAAGTGGCCTACGAAAAGTTCTCAGGTGTCAAGAAATTCAGATTTGGCTGGAAAGATGACATCTATGCCTCGAAATCTTTTGTAATGCACTTTCCGCTACGTGGAAAAGCATCTGTGAGAATAAGAGACCTCAAATTGGTTCTAAAATGATCATACGCAAATCTATTATTTTCTGGATCCATGTGTCTTGACAAGAATTTCTTCAGTATCTCTTTCTCCTTTTTCAATGAGTTTCTTTATTGTTCCTGATGAGAAATCAACATCCTCAAAAAGATAATGTACATCTTCCTTACGTTCTATTCTGACTATTTTTTTTATTACAGCACCCTGTTCAAACACAAGTCTTCTATACTCTTGTTTAATATCTTCAAGTTGGGACTTGTTTTTATCATCAAGATGATTGTTTTCTAAAATATTATACATTTTTTGTATAAGATCAAGATGATTCTCTGTTCTTTTTGAGACATCTATGGCCCATTGTGTCTTATCTGCAAACATGATATCCCGAGCTCTATGCCATGATTCCATCATATTTTTTGGTAGATCATCTTGTTCACGTGGGAAGAGATCAGTTACAAAAACGATTTTATCCTTCTTAGGGGAAGCGTTCATGACAGCAATCAACGGCGTGTTATTAAGCAGAGCACCATCCCAAAAATATCTCCCATTTATTTCCGTCCATGATATTCCGTAGAAGGGATAGCCAATGCTTGCAAGTACATTTTCAATCTTTATGTCATGATATTTGCTATCAAATACAACACGCATTCCTTTTTTTATGTCCGTTGAAGTTACAATAAGACGTGGTCTACCAGGATCCTTTAATTTACTAAAATCTACAAATTCTTTCAGTGTTTCTTTGAGAGGAGTAGTGTCATAGAGGTATGGGCGATTAAATGAAAGATTAAACAGCCATGGATTTAGCCACATAGCGGTAAAGGCACTTGGATTTCCGTAAAAGCTTGAATATGTTGAAGATAGCATGGCTCTAAATTTCTCTGGTAGAAATGATGGGATTGGTTTTTCGATTAAAGTAGTCCAAAAAGTCTCAAGATCCTTTGCAGGATCGTCATTTTTACTTCCTGCAATTATTGCTGCATTGATTGCTCCAATGGATGTTCCAGATACAATATCAAACGTTACATCGTGTTTATCTAATGCCTTGAAAACTCCGCACTCGTATGCACCAAGCGAGCCTCCTCCTTGCAATACAAGAACATTTTCAAGATTATGATCCTTTTCTTGTCTTGTTGTAAACTCATTTCTAGGCTCAATTTCTTTCAACATCTAGTAAAAGTAATGTCTTCACTTATCAAGCTGACTGATATTACCACCAATTATAGAATCTTTTGTAATCATTTGTAATTATAATTATCAATAATAGGAATCATATTGATCGTTTATATCAAATGTATACTAAAACTAATCATTGACTTCTATAGATCTCAATGAAGAAGAAATTAAGACACTCATAGCAATAATGCAATTTTCCATATCAGCCTGCCCTCTAGCTAGTGTTAGCCAAGAGTTCGAGGTTGATGAAGAAAAGCTTGAGAAATTAATTTCAAAAATGCAAAAAGGTTTAGAATCCTAATCCTATAACTATTGCTTGGTAGTCTTTTCTCTATACCTTCGTTTGTATCTACTTTTGTATCGCCTTTTTTCTTTCACATGATGTTTGAGCTTCTTCATTGATTAATCAGCTGAAATTCTTGAAGGTTTCATCAGATTGCTTGATCTCGGTTCTCTTTCCGTCTTTGCTATACATGTAAAGTTTGCCAGATTCTTCTCCAGCAGTTTTTTTGTGTGAACTGTCACAATATGGCTGATTTTTGCTCAAACCACACATACAAATCCACTTGGATTCATTTCCTACTTTGATTTCCATGGGGCCAGTAGCATCTTTTCTTACTAATCTTGCCATTATTGTGATTGAGTTGGTATTAATCAGATAAAAATAGGATGTTGATTCTCATAGGTCAGGATCTGAAACTGTTACCTAATCGGTTGATCATCTATTTTTAAATTGATCAGATTTGAGATGATCTACTTCTTTTTTAAGAATTGCAATCTGTTCAAGATTCCTAAACAATTCGTCTACCTCCTCTAACATGGCACATAGATCGATGGCTTGTTCACGATTCAAGGTATTCCTATCAGGCATTTCATGGCCAGACGATAACTCATCAATTGTTTCCCATAATTGTTCTATGGAATAATGATTTAGTTCTAGTTTGTATCGATTAACGATAGTAGACAAGTCATCTCTGCAGGTCGGTGATTAATTGATTATAAAAAAGATTGTGTTCTAGTCTTTACTTTAATTTGAATTCTGTAAGATCCAGTTATTGTTGTAGTCTGGTTTCCGACTCAATCGTTAAGCGTCTAACTTTACTCCCTTTGATAGATCATCTGGCTTCTTTTCATATAGTGCTATTGATGCTTCCATTTTCTCAAGTATTGTTTGAACCATGCCATGATCTATCTTTGGAGTCTCACCCATGGTGGTAATTTGACGTGCGGTATCAGCATAATGCAAGATTGAGATAAGTGTCTCTACTTCATCTTCTTTCAATTTGACTTGAATATCGGGTATTGGCATAACATTGTCAACCACTCCATCGAATTTAAAAAGGGTAACCAATTCTCAGCATTGATAATAACGTTTACAACTTGGGATGAATCGTTTGGTGTTCTTTATGTCTTCTGTGGCATAAACACCATGGAACTCCCTCTACTATCTCGGTTTTAGTCAAGACTTGAGGCTAAAATCAATTACATACCTTTGATGGGTATTATGATTTTAGTTCAATACCCCACATTGTAGAATTCACTAAGGGATTTGAACTAATAATTTTCTCCACTTTAGTACTAGGCATGTAAGGCTCATCCACTTTTGTAAATGTGCCAGAATATGTAATTGTGGTCAGATTAGATTATCATAACAATATATTGTAGGGTAGTTTTGAAATCTCGTAAAAGCTTGCTCATTGTATCGTTTCGTGTTTAGAAAATGCTATTAAAAAAGAGTAAAAGAGTATTTCGTAATTTTAGAGGCTAAGCGCCAGCATGATGAATGAGTCTGATACTTCGAGGCATTTGTCAGACATTTCTTCAATTCCTTCTACTATGTCTTTTAAGAGTAGTAGCTCTTTTATCGTTGATACCCCATCCAAAACCTTTATTGTAAGATCACGATACTTTTCGTCTACCTCTCTCTCAATTTTTTGGGCTTCATGTGCCAAATCTATTGCAACAGTGGCATTTCCTCCCAAAGCTCTCACTATTTCATTTAACTTGTAAATCTGATCTACTGCCTTTTCTATTAGCTCAGACAGTTCTTTTTCGAGCTTTTCTTTTTTTAGTGTAGCAGCCTTGATGTTTGAGAGCTTAAAGGCAATTCCAGTTATGTATCCTGCAATTTCGTCCATTATGTATGCAGTGTTCAAAAGATTCTCTCTATTCATCATGAGACCTCCAACATCTGCAATTTCACGAGTTATTTTTCTTCGCAAGGCTTCGACTTCTTCCTCTGTGTTTTTTATTCTCTCAAGAGTTTGCTTTATTTCAGACTTGTCAGCTTTGATTATCAACGAGGGCAATGTAGAAAGATCCCTTACTGCGTTAAGAATACGGTTAATTTCATCCTGCAAAACTGCAAGCGCCTTTCTCTTTGCTTGTACTTCAAGTTCCCCGCTATACATCTAGACGTTTAGATTTATGGGAGCGGCTAATAATCCTTGCGTAAAGAATTATCCGTTGATGGTTTGCTACTCAAAATTTCTTTTCATCTTGCACTACTTTCTTTTGATTATTGTACATTGTAACCACCTCATCAACAGAAGTGGCATTCTCAGGTGTTTTCTCAAATCTGATTTTACCAGTGAATTTGGGGAAGCGTAAGGCAAGTCCACTACCCCTTCTCATTTTATCCATTGCTACTTTGTGAATTGGGCTTAGAGTAATTTCAGAAGCCATAATTTCAATGACAACTTCCGGTTCAAACCAGACATCTGCTTCCATGCTACTAACAACTCTAGGATCTCTTTTGACAGTAATTTTATCAGAAAGTATTTGGTAAAACTGGTCTAAACTCTCATCAGTAAAACCTGTGCCAACCTTGCATATGCTGGGAAAGGTATCTGTTTGTTCGTCATATGCAGCTAGAAGTAATGCTCCATATCGACCTGTTCTACGACCCCGTCCATAGAATGCCCCCACTACAACCAGGTCAAGACTGTCACCCAATTCATTTCTGTATTCGCGTTTCAGTTTTAACCAATTGCTTGCTCGTGCACCAGCTCTATATGATGAATCGAGTTGTTTTAGCATGAGACCTTCGCAACCTGAGTTTATTGCTGTTTCAAGAAAGTCTTCTACTTCCTCATCTCCTTTAACTAATGCCATGGGCATTATTTTTGCAAAAGAATCTTCTTTTACAATATTTTCAAGAATATGTCGGCGTTCCTTGTATGTTTTTTCCAAGCAATTCTTGCCATCTGCAAGCATGACATCAAAAAAATTAACCGTTATGGGATAATCTTGCACTGCTTTTGCAATCTTGTATTTTCTTCTACGGTGCATGAGCTCTTGAAATGGCAAAAATTCTCCAGTATCATCATTTACGGCCACCGCCTCTGCTTCCAAAATAACCTCACCAGCATTAATTGACTTTCCAATCTTCTCAACTATGTCTGGATAGTAATTTGTGATATTTTCAAGACTTCTAGAATAAAGAATAATTTTTTTATCTTGC
This sequence comes from Nitrosotalea sp., assembly GCA_050749285.1. Taxonomy (GTDB): domain Archaea; phylum Thermoproteota; class Nitrososphaeria; order Nitrososphaerales; family Nitrosopumilaceae; genus Nitrosotalea. The sequence goes on from JBOGQX010000050.1 coordinate 68,839, forward strand.
ATGTGGATCTGAACACGTTCTCCATCAAGTTTGTATTCTGCGGCATATTGAGGTCCCATCTTCTCACTAGCCTCTTGGGGTGTTTTGACTCGTTCTGCCAACATTGGACGAATGGGGCTGAAAACAGAAACCTGGAAATTCTTTAACGATGATACGCCTTCCTTTGCAACAGCTTCTGCAACTTTGCCTAAATCACTGCATACATTGTATGCATGTTCTAACAAATGCCTATTTTCTTTGGAACCTGTAAATGCAATCGCAAGTGAATCTAGTATAGTATAATCTGCTATTCCAAGTCTGAGATTTGATGTTATTATTTTTGCAATAAATCTGCCTTCAACAGGAGTTGCATCGTTTAACAGGCTAGAAATGTATTTCATTTTCATATCCTGCGATCTACTTCCCTTTAACTCTGCAATCTTGTACAATGTATCATATACTCTTTCTACCGTTATGTCTTCTTTCAAAAATGTAGTTTGCGTTTTTTGTTCAAGAATACTTTCGGTTGCCTGCCCAAAGTCTCCTGCCTCCCTGTATTCATTTTCTATTTTCGCAACCGATACTCCAGTAGATTTTGATAGAGCTCTGATTGCTATTTTCTCAGCAATGCCAATTTCAACACCTTCGTGATCTGGCCTCAACTTTCCTTGAAGGAGATATACAACCTTTGAAATAATTTCTGACGGCGTGATCTTGAACAAGTCCACTAGGTGTTGAGTCAGCTCCAGTCTCTTTGTAGTATTTTCCATATAACCCAATGTGTCCGTGACCAGCGAGAATTTCATCTGACGATTTTTACAGGCTGTAGGATAAAAGGTTGAGTTATTTTAGATGCAAATGGGCCTTTATTTTTAATCTTATCTCCGTTGTTCTTTTTACAATCACAGAATGGAAATCAGAGGCTTCTTCAATATCCAAGTACCTTTTGTTTCTTTCTAAAAATCCATCAAAGAAGACTCCACAAATATATCCCACATACAATCCATACGCAAAATCTTCAAGATTAGAGGTAATCGATAACGTTTTTGCCTCAGACAAAACCATCTTAGGGTAATCAAGTGCGTATGTTATAACATCATTGAGATTTTTCTCTTCGATTACATCCAGACCCATGTCACAACCCAACTTTACGTTCTATTTAGAATTTCTTGTTCGTTTATAAATAGGTCTTACAAAAAATCACTATGGGTGGAGCAAAGAAAAAATCACCTGCACAAGCAGAGAAGTCTCAACAAGCAGAAGCCTCAAAGAAAGAAGGCCCAGGGAAGAAAGACAAGAAAGATCAGAAACAAAGAACGAACATCTCTGTCATAATAGATGAAGGACAAGCAATGAATTTCATAAAAAATTCTAAGGTTTTTACTGTCCAAGAGCTGTCACGACAAGCCAACGTAAAAGTATCAGCAGCTAATACATTTGTCAAAAATTTGCTCAATCAGGGCACTGTAAAGAGAATCGGTGGATATAGCGGGCATCATATTTACGTGCCAGCTTGAGTTATCGAGAATATATCTCCGGGTTTTACTTCTTTTAACGCATCCAAATCTGATGTTACTTTGCCAACAAACGTCATAGCCTTTGTTGATGGTACATCTTCTAAAAAGAAACAAATCGAGCCATTTGATGCCATGAATCCGACTTCTCCTTTTTTGAACTGTGTTCTAAGTTTTTCACCTCCTGCATTAAGAGAAGTGTCCATGAAAGCCATGGAGCTTCCCATCAAATGGGCATTTCCTTCAAGAGGTAAAGCTCTGATTATGGCTCCAACTGTCTTGGGAGCAAGATGCCTCTTGAATTCCAGAGTACATTGTGCCTTGCCTTTAAGAGATAACACTAAATCAATTTTCGAGACCGATCCAGCACTCATTTTTGAACAGGAAGATTATGAAATATATAACGTTTCTTGGTCCCACATCTCAATGTCGGATGAACCTGAGGAAGTTAGTGTAGACACTGAAGAAGCTCCGCCAGAAGAAGAAGAGCCAGTAATTTTAGCACCTGTGGTTGAAGCAGCTGAAGTGTCAACTGAGGAAGAGGAGACAGTAAAACCAGTAAAAAGAGGAAAGAAAGAACTTTCAGAAGAAGAGCTTGCTGAACAAGAAAGAATTCAAAAAATCATTGCAGCAAGGGAGGTTATTGAAGTAGATCCCATACACATTCCCATTGAATACGAAACAACAGGTAAAGGCAAAATAATGATAGGCCCTCCAACACTTACTCGTTTTGAAAAGGCCAGAATACTTGGAGCAAGGGCGCTACAGCTTTCGCTTGGAGCACCTCCATTCATATCTGTACCAAAAGAAGTTGCAACTTCCCTTGATTTAGCTTATAATGAACTTGAAAAACGCGTGATCCCAATTACAATAAGAAGGGTTTTGCCAAATGGAGACTTTCAAAACATACCGATCGATCTTTTTGATTAATGGATGATTTGTCGATAAGACTTTAATAGAATGTATAATTTGGAGTGTGATAGGGCTTGTTGAGTGGAATAGAAGAGAATATTCAGTTAAATCATAAATCTCAATCAGCAGATGGAAAATTGATAATGGTAAATCAACAGCCAGTGATGGAGTATGCTCTTGATATTCTGACAGAATTAGTTCAACATAAGACCATTACCATAATGGCTAGGGGAGAATCAATACCCACTGCAGTTGCAATAGCAAATGTGCTAACCGAGAACATGTTGAAGGGTAATTCTAAGATACAGAATATTGAAGTAGACAGTGAAAGTCTAGATGGAAACTATGCCATGGTTTCAATAATTAGGATTACTATTACAAAAACTAACTAGAAAGCGCTTCCAGGTCCTTTTAGAAGCATATTTTCACATTCTTTACAGATCGCTTCATCTATGTTTGATTCTAAATTATGATGAATGTCACAAATTAATAAGCTTGATTTTATGTAGTTACAAAGACCGATAAACTTGGAGAGACTTGATGGAGTGTATGCCATGTTGGATGACAAATTACTGCAAATGTCATTTATCATATCAGATACTTCTTTAACAGAGAGAAGCTTGTTGATAAGTTCTGGGTCACCACGCGTGCCCCTGACATAATTGCTGATAGCTGCCTGAGTTACTCCTAACATTTTTGAAACTTCTTCTTCTCTAACCTTGTGTTCTTCTATTAGCTTTTTTGCTAAAATGGCTCTCAATGCCGGAATGAGTGTTTTTGTCTCTATTTCTACAGGCAGAAGCATAAGAAAATTGCTGTTCTAAAATATTTAAACCTAATCAAAAATTTACTTTAACACATATTTCACCATTCGTCATAAGCTAAAGCTAATTCAATTACATAGTTTGGAATTTAGTCTGTCGCAATGACTTATTTGATAGGAATATTCAGATTATTCAATTGCAAGAAGTCACTTCAAAACTGCAATCACTAATATCGGAAACTGTTTTAAGATGCAAAGTTGACAGTATTGCTCTATCAGGCGGTCTGGATTCTTCGATCTTAGCTTACTGTCTTGGTGATAAAAAAATCAAGGCATTTGCTACGGTGGCAAAAGAGTTTCCTTCAACGGATTTAGTGTATGCTCAAGTTGTTGCAAAACTCAATAATCTAAAATTATATGTCAAAGCTGCAACTACTGACGAATTACTGGATGCTGTTGAACAAACAATCAAGATCTTGAAGATATTCAACCCCATAGAAATTAGAAATAACATTGTAGTTTATCTTACAATGAAAAGCGCAAAAGAAGAGAGCTGCAAATCAATATTGAGTGGAGATGGTGCTGATGAACTTTTTGCTGGCTATAATTTCTTTCAAAGATTATCCAATGTAGAATTACAAAAAGATCTTGAAAGGATATGGAAAATAATGCATTTTCCGTCCAGGGCAATATCAAAATCTCTTGGTGTGGAACTACAAACCCCATTCCTTGATAAGGAAGTAGTAGAATATGCAAAGTCAATCCCGGCAGATCTGAAGGTTCATGAGGAAAAGGGGAAAAAATATGGAAAATGGATCTTAAGAAAGGCATTTGAAAAAGTTTTGCCCAACTCAGTAGCATGGAGAAAAAAAGCCGCTATGCAAGATGGCTCGGGTACTAGTGGTTTGATATCTTTCTTTGATAATATAATGTCAGATCTAGTTTTTTCAGACAAGGCAAAAACTTATGCCAACAATGAAAAGGTTATACTTGCTTCAAAAGAGGCACTTTACTATTATGATATCTATAGGAAATACTTTGATTTTCCAGCAAATTTGGTAGAATCAAAGAGCCGATGCCCACAATGCAATTATTCCATAGATGAAGGGGCGCATTTTTGCCGTATGTGTGGGAGCTTTCCTATCTAATTTTTTTCCACTTGTTAGGCTTTTTAACAAAAATTTTCTTGCAACCATGACAGCAAAAGTAATACTTCTTACCCTTGTATTCATGTACTAGCGCAATACTCTCATCAAGCTCAATTCCACAGACTGGATCTACCGGCATATTGTGACTCGACTGTCATTTGTATTTAAAACTTACAGTTATTGCGATAATTTGTTGATTAATTTAGAAAACTCTGTTTCACTTAGGGAGGGAATTCTTGTTAATTCTAAATTCTCTTCTACATGAGAAGGAGATTTTTGTCCTATCAGAGGAGCAATGACGCCAGGAGTTGATCTCACAAATTGGATGGCTCTATGAGCTGGTCGTGATAATCCACCAAATTCTGGTAGAACATTAGGCGACAAAAGTTTCGCTTGCATCAGTGGTACACTTGTAAAAACACCAATGTCAAGTTTTGTTGCAGCTTGCAGAATGCTGTATGCGGTACCATCTGAGATCTGATTTTTCATTATCAAAGCTTGGTCAAGATACATATTGTATGGTAGCTGAATGAATTTGAATCCATTTTTTTCTCCACCTACTTCTTTTGCTATGTTCACAACATCAAAAATCGAAAGATATTGAGGATGTTCTTGAGGCACTCTGAAACAATCCCATGTGGCCATTCCATAATATCTTATTGTACCTAACTTTCTCTGATTTTCATAAAATTCAAACACGTCTTTTAATTTTTTTATAAACTCATCTTTTGAAATGTCTTGAAGCTGCCCTTCTGCAGCATTATGCAAATATATCAAATCCACACATTCCAATCCCAAATTCTTAAGACTTCGTTTTAGCTGATCTTGTAGATATGGTATTGACATGCAATGATAGCCAGAAGAAATATCACCTGATTTGATAACGCCTGATTTTACAAGTGTATTTTGTATATTTTGCCAGAAATCTTCTATTATGTCTCCATCGTTTGTTATGTAGCCATTTTTTGTACTGATAAAAAGCTCCTCTCTTTTTGCCTTATCATCCTCAATTAACTGATCGATTGCTTTTCCAACAGATCGTTCTGCCTTCTGTGATCTGTAGTTGATGGCTGTATCTATTACGTTTATTCCTAAATTGACAGATTTTACAATCGCCTCTTTGACTAGCAAGTCTGTTTGTTCATCAGGGTTTCCAAGATAGGTACCGATTCCAATTGATGAAAGTGTTAATCCATCAAATTGTTTAAAATGATTTTTTGCTACGCCTGAATGTATTTTTGCATAATTTGCAGTACCATTTACAGAGGCATACCCTGTTATCACAAAATAGTTTCAGATGAGGTCGATTTAATCTTACTGCGGTGTTCTAATTATGTAATCTATGATAAAACTGGCGATCAATAAAGCTCCAGTAATTCTGCTATACGAAACAAAATTTTTCATTATAGGAACAAATTCTTCGACCTGATCAAACTTATGTCGTAAGGAAATACCATACTTTATTGCAATTGGGAGTGCTAACAGGGTAATAAAAGAAACTATTGGAAAAATATGTGTTATTACAGACGCTAAAATGATTCCATACGAAGTGATTGGGAAAATCCATACACTTGAAGCTGCTTTTGCCTTTCCTAAAACTATGACAAGGGTCTTTCTACCATGTGCCTTGTCTGCATCATAATCTGGAAATGAATTTACAAATAATACTGTGGAGGACAATATTCCAGAAACTATGCCAGCAAGTATAGGTTCTACAGTTATGTGAGGATTCTGGACAAAATATGTTCCAAGTACTATCATAGCTCCTTTGATTGCAACAAAAACCTCTCCTAGACCTGAATCCACAATTCTTGTAGAATAGAAATAGATTGAGATAACAGCAAACCCCAAAATTATTGCAATAATTATCCCCCTCTCATAGATGAAATACGACCCGATCAATGTACCAATGATCAACATAACAAGTCCTGCACGATACACTTGAGTCGGTTTTAACAATCCTTCTGGCAAAACGCCAGTACCCCCACTGAATTTGGTTCTTTTTGTTTCTGTATCTATCTGTCTTTTGTAATCCCAATAATCATTTAGTAGATCTACACTTGCATGCAAAGATACAACTCCAACCAAAGTTAATACAGCAAATTCTATGTTGAAAGTTCCGTTTTGCCACCAATTTATGACGAGTCCTAGAAAAACTGAGATTACGGATGCAAGCAGAAATCTAATTCTTACAGCTCGTAGCCATACTGATAGCATATATGCCGTACTCAATAACGAGTTCTATTTCGATATATGTTTTCAAGTATGACTAGAAACTATCTTAATTTTTCCAAGTCAACGCTCTCTATAGGCTTTCTCCCATTAAAGCCCTCATCTTTTCCATGCCAGAACTTAATTTCGGTCTCTCCATCTTTCCAGCACAGCCATATTTCTTCATTAAACATCAGGGAAGGAAAATCTAGTAATCCTTCATCCATACTTTTTATCACAACACCAACACTCTCTATATCTTCAATTGCTTTGTAAAAATTCGAAATCGCAGTATTCGATTCCTGTTTTTTTAGAATGTAATCTTTGAAACTAGACATATATTTTGGGTTAGACTCTAATTCAGACTGGATTCTAATTACCTCATTTTTTATGTTGATAAGATTTTTGAATTTTTTAATCACCGACGGAAGCATGGCGTTTGCTTCTTTTAGGGTAAAATGAGAGAACATTATAAAGATAACAAATTTGCCTAATTAAAAGCATTAAGAAATGATTTCATTCATAATGAGGAAATGACTTCTGCAATCATCCTTGACGCAAGATGCGATGTCCTATCTTTTGTGTCGTATCCAGGACAAACTTCCATGATGTCAATTCCTAAAATTCCATGCTTTGCTAGTGATTTGAGAAGATAAAGGATCTCATTGTTACCTAATCCAAAAGGAACTGGAACTGAAACTCCTGGAGCATAGGCAGGATCTATTACATCCATATCCAATGAAATGTATACATTTTGTCCAACCTTTCCAAGTAACATCTCTTCGGTTTTAACAATACCATTTCTTATTATATCGAAAGGTGTTATTACGGTCAAGTCATGTTTTTTTATGTTGTTGATTTCTTCTTGTTCAGGAGTTCTTATTCCTATCTGGATGCTTGATTTGATATCAATAAAGGGCAATACATCGGAGAACACTGACCCATAATAGCTGTGTTCCGAGCTAACTATGTCTGGATGTGCATCAAAATAAACAAGAGACAATGGAGTGTGGCCCTTTGCAATTGTTTTGATAATTTCTACAGAAATTGAATGATCACCTCCAATAGAGATTGGGATCTTTGATTTTGTAACTATCTTGTCTATTACATAGCTAGCTTCTGATCGCAGTATGTTCCCATAATCATATACTTTCTTGCTTATGCCTCCAACCGGTAAACCCAGCGATGACTTGTTTCCGTGCTTATAAGTATCCCTTATGTTTGAAATTTCTCTTATTTTATGGGGCGCATCGGATGTACCTTTTCGTAGTGAGTGCGATTTTGACTCGTCAGGTATGCCAACAATGACAATCTCGGCCTCATCAAAATTCTCCGTGTTTGCCCAACAAATATTCATTCCTATACTCAGGTTTATTATTATAAAAAATTAGTTCTGAATAAAACTTGGAGTTATGCACTATTTTTTGAACCCAATCTTCGAGTCTCAAAAGTAGTTTATACTCAGTTCCGATACGACACATCTCCAACTAAAAGCCGTTGGATTCTTCCTCTTTGTGATATTACTAGTGCCCCATCATCATCTAATCTGACTGCCTTTCCTTTTATTTGACCACTTGGAGTTGATATTGTAACATTTTTTCCCAGTGTTGAAGATCTTTTTTTCCATTCGCTTTTGATTTCCTTGATATTATTTGTTATTAATTTATTGTATAATCTTTCAAGTTCGAAGAGAAATACTTGCAGGAATAATACTGGATCTGCATTTTCATTTTGGTTGACTAAGGTTGTTATTTCGTTTCTTTCTTTATTAATAAGTTTGGCAATTGTCTTTGGTTCAATTTTGAAATTTATTCCAACTCCAATAACAATATAGTCTATTTGATTTGATTCAACAGATGCATCCACCAATATGCCGGCCACTTTTTTGTTATTGAGCATGACATCATTTGGCCATTTTAGTTTGGGTTTAAGTTTCAATATTTTCTCTATGGTAATAGCTAATGCAAGTGAAGTCATCATTGGAAATAGTGAGACTTGCATGATTTCAAAATTTGGTTTGAGAAGAATTGAGAACCATATGCCGCCCTTTGGGGAAACCCACTTTCGGTTTAATCTACCTCTCCCACTAGTTTGTTTCTGTGCTATTATGAGAGAACCGTTTTCATAATGTTTTGAGGTTAGCTTCAATGCAAAATCTTGCGTGGAGTCGATTGTTTCAAAATAGTATATCTTGCTTCCAAGAGTTTCCGTTTGGAGACCCTGCATGATTTCCCAAGGTAATAATAAATTTGTCTTGGTTATCAATTTGTAACCAGCATTTCTTTTTGACTGAATCTTGTACCCTAAGGTCTGAAGTTTCTTGATGTTCTTCCAAACTGCAGCTCTGCTGAGGCCAAGTGTTCTACTCATCTCTTGACCTGATAGAAATTCAAATTGGTGAGATTTCAGTAGCCTTACTATATTTTCTAACGGGGTTTCATCAAAAGATGTGTACATACGTATCTTATTTATCTAGTCTTTATTAGTAATCTCATTCGCTGAGCAGTTTTTTTATGTTTTCTTCAAGTAAATCGTTCTGACCAAATGTAACATCGTACAGTATTCCTTTTTTATCAATTAGAATGGTAGAGGGTGTTCCTCTCAATGCATACTGATCGAAGGTTTGTCCGGAATATTCTTTATTTTTTAAGTATTGCCTAACTCTCTCTATGATTTCCATCTTCTGGTGTTCGCTATAGGAGTTAAAGTCAGGGACATTGGTCTCGATGACTTCGTTTATCCTTTCATTACCAGTTGAACCATTTTCTTTTTTTAGAAAATCCATCGCTACTGGAAACGGAATTTTATACGGAAGTTTTTTTCCATCGACTAGTTGGCCATACTGCCCTAACATTTTCAAAGTTTCTCCTATTACTTCTCCCTTGGTTAGTAAGAGTTCTAAATTCTCTATTGTATTTTTATCAAAATCTTCAAATGCAGTAGCAAGCCCAAGTACTCTTACACCGTCTTTACGATATTTTTGATAGATTTCAATTGCCTGTGGAATGCCATACACGAAACATCCAGGGCAATTGACTTGAAAAACCTCAACTAGTATCACATTGTCTTTCTCTTTATCGATATTGGTTTCTAATCCTTGAACCCATTTTGATACGGACAAATTCGGCGCTTTTGATCCAACCATTGCAACCATTGGCAATCATTCAATCGAGAGATAATTTAGTATCTATTTCTTTGCAAAAATTAAAGAGGCCTGTCGAAATTCTTTTATATGCGAGTTCGATACTCAGGGTGATGTCGTCAAAGTTACCCGCAGTACTGGTTTTAATGGCAGTTGTAATTGCATCTATTGCAGGAATAACACTTCCAGCAGCAAATGCATTGATAGCAAGAGACTACACCTACCTAAATGACAACCATCTAACGGCATTATATGGAGAATCAGCTGTATGTGGCGATCACATGTGTGCCCCAGGTGAATGGGACAAACTGCAAGCTTCACTTACTGCAGCACAGCTAGGTCACCAGG
>JBOGQX010000051.1:0-21211 GCA_050749285.1 Nitrosotalea sp.
AACAATTCAAATCAGGAACTCTTGCTCAGGATATAAAATGTGGACAAGGCTTTCAACTTATCATAAAATTAGAGGATGGTTCTCCTGCTTGTGTAAAACCTGATACTGCAATAGTATTGGTTGAGCATAGATGGGCAACGAATGTGCCACAACCAAATCCTATGACAGGCTTGAATAACGATACAGGAATAGCTACTTTGGGAAATCATACATATTATTTTGAGACACCAAACTATACCGAAACAGCGTATGTTCACCCCGCACAAATTTCATTTCATGATGTGATCTTTACCTTATTTCCAAGTGGATTTAGAGGAGGACTGCCAGCTTGGGGTTGTGGGGGAGGTTACTATTGGACTGATGCCCAGTTTTCAGATGGTACAATTGAATTATTACAGATCTTTGTGGGTTCGAAAGATTGTTTTTTGCCACAACCCTCAACCCATTTTAGCACTCATACAAATCCTCAGGCAGGTTTGACATTTTACGATGGTAAAATGAAACTGCTGGTAAGCACCAGTGTTACCAATTCATCTGGAACACAACTTCCTGCTTCCTTTATGCCATGTGATACTCCTTATCCACCAAATAGTGAAGGTTCTTCACAATCAAACACTGGAGTTGCAGTACTGTACATGCCTATGAACTCTATTGGAAAAATATGTGTACACTATACCAATTGGAACAAACCCACACAAGGTGGAGTAAGAATATTTGAAGCAAATGATCTGACTCTAGATGCAAAAACCATTACAATATCTGGCTCCGATACAATTCCTGCAGGAAATAGTACACTTGTCTATACAATAAATTCTGGAAACAAAGCAGGATTCTATGGTATGTCATTTTTTTGTGGTGGCATACCATTTGCTGTAGGATATGATAATCAGTCAAGGATAGTGTCAAACGATTTTCCATGGCTTGGAAATACATTCATGTGTCCTGCGATGTCATTTAATTATGATATAGTAGGCACTTCTGGAATCGGTGTCAAATACATTCCACCTCCCCAATTTAACCCCTTAAACCCCTAAATGAACGCCTAGAGAAAATGTCTGAAATGATCCGAAGACCGTAGAGTCTGTTAGGGTATTAAACTAATTTAGCTAAACCCACCCCCGATACTAAATGTATAATTCGAAACCCAACAGACAAATTCTGATAGATTAAGACAATTTATCCAAATTGGGTTTTCAAGATTTTTGCAAAAAGTTTATCACTTTGAATCACTAATTAGGACTGTAAAATCGAAAATGGTGCCTCAAAATCAAAATTTTGAGGCGGACTTAGACCCGTTCGGGGCTGCATACCTCCCACTGCAGTTCCGCTCGGCGCTAAGATTCACGTTCTAAATTTTATTCATAGTGGGAATACAAAACGCTTATCTACTTACCTGGCGCTTACCATTTACTTGATTTTTTCCGCGAGTTTTTGATCAATTAAAAATACTGATTATTGCTTACCTAACCGAGTCTGAACCTCAGAGATAGATTTTTTTTTCCAAGAAAACGATATTCCCAATGCAATAAAGTAAATTGAGATTCCCAACATTAGCGCATAAGAGGCGCCTTGAAGTATAGCAATTGTAACTGCAAGAACAGACCCTAGTACTGAGAATGCACCATTGATTGCCCACATCCATGGAACATATCGTGGGTTGTAAGATTTTACAACACGCATGCCAGTAGGCATTGGCATTCCCATCAAGAATCCTATGGGGGCAAGTACACCAACTGCGATAAACGCTTTTAATTCAAAGGGTTCTGCGATTACAGAATAGATGAATGGTTGCAGTAAACCTGCATAAAGTGTTCCGATGATAGATATACCAGCTATTACAAATATCAGATTCCTTGTATCGTTCTTCATTATTCTAGAGCTAACAAGACTGCCAGCACCACATGACACAAGTAAAGTGAATAATAGAATTGCAAGAGTTGTTGTTGGATTTCCAAGTAGTAGAATCAGTTTTTGCATAAGAGAAAGCTCAATCAATATAAAACCAATCCCAAGAGCTGCAAAATATGGGATTATACTTGAAAGACGGAGATCACCTATTCGTTCCTGAGATTTCCTTATCCAAGCAAATGGAACAAGCAAGAAAATGGCTACTATTATAAAACTCGCATAAAGCAATCCCTGCAAAATGACAGGTAGAGGTTTTTCAAATGATAAAAAAAATGGATTATCATCAGTTACTGGATATACCTTGGTTGGAAACAGATCATAGAACTGTTTTAGATCAATTTTCCCGTTTAGAAGATCCTGATATGGCTCCATTGCCGTCTGTCCTGGGACAAGAATCGGTTTGTATCCTTTCTGAGAAAATGAATTAGACAAAAACGATATTTCGGAATCAGTAAAGGGTGCCTTTGATAAAATTACCATGGTAACACTTGGATCTTTTTCATAAGAGTTGGCAGTTACTATGATGAGATGCTTGTAAACTTCGTTTTGTGGTACACCATTTTTTTCGAGTAATTGTGTAAAAGAGGAAACAAATCTGGGAGAATCAATCAACCATCTGACAACCACTATCTTCCCATTGTCAGCCAGATGATCGTAATATTGCTGAAATCCTTCCATAGTATAAAGGAAATTTTCAGACACGCTCAAACCTCCAGACGAGACGGAAGCCCAAGTATCTACAAAAGGAATGTAAATGATATCATATTTCTCTGTAGAACGGGTAACAAAACTTCTTCCTTCGTCTATGTATGACCTAACATACTGATGATGATAGACATTTCCAGCCGCATCTCCATAACTTTCAACGGTATGATAAATTATCGGATTAATCTCTACAGAAGTAACATCCTTGCTACCACTGACTAGAGCAGCAACAACATCTCTGCCTCCGCCAGAACCAATAATTAGTACTTTTGGATTTTTCATCATTGTAAAGGGCAGGTATTGCATCCAGCCAGATAGATCTTGTCTACTTGCGAGGTTGCCATCCCAAGAAATTATGTTGGTGCCAGCTCCTCCATCTATGAAGATCTTTGCAACGAGACCCTCATCACCACTTGCTCCTTCTACCACATCAATTCTAGAAAAAGAGTTCCACTGTGTCTTGACAATATGAGAACCAGGATGTTCTCTCAGATATATTGGAAGATCTTTTTGTACGTAAGGATCTGTTTGTATTGAAAAAATTTGAGTACTTGCATTGACAAAGAGTAATGAACCAGCAAATCCGACGAAGGCCAAACTAATCATAATTTTCTTTTTGCTTTTAGACACAGATGAGAATATTACCGCAGCAACAGCAGCAATCAATCCAACTGCAAGAGTGGTTTCTTCACCCCCCATTATAGTCAAAAGTAAAATAACTAGCAGTGCTCCTATGGATGCACCGATTAAATCCGCAGAGTATAATCTACCTGCTACGGTTGCAAATGCGTTGAATGCTGCAGAAATTATTACGCCTATAAAGAAGAATGGCACGGCAAAAAGACCCATGAATAGAGGAAGATAAGTAATATGAGAGGAGAGAATATGCATTACGAATAGTGCAATGGGAGTGACTGCTGTTATTCCTACTGCCGAAAATATAGTAAGGTTACCTGCCCAATTTTCCTTTATTTGTCTTTGTCTGAATTGAACAAAAAGACCTGAGGAACCAAGACCTAAAAGAGCTACAGAAACAGCAACAAAAGCAAAGTGATACCAGATGGCGGCTGAAAATATTCTCGTAATAGCTATTTCTAAAACTAGTCCTGACATTGAAGTAAGAAATATTCCAGAAAATAGCCATCTGCGATTGAGCGAAGTAGGCAACATTCCTTTGATAGTCATACAAAAAATCACGATAGTGACGTATATTATATGTAATGCATTAAATTTAGTGAATAGTATTCTCTGAATTACTATCATTATTATTTTTATTACTAGGAATTTGTACAACCTTTAGCATCAAAGTATCGCACTTCGACATTCCACCATTTGTCCTGAACAAAAGAGTATGGATAAAAGAAATTATTTGATGGATTATTTTCAAAGATTTTAACAATACATGACTTGTCATAAAGAGCATCAAGTTTTTGTAGTGTAGGATCATATTTTGAAGGATTGGCTTTTTCGGATATATAGAATGAAGATGGTGGTGTATCCATCTTTTCTAGTAAATAATAATTTATGACATTAAGATCTGGGCGATAAAGTTTGAGGACCCAACCATAACCAGGATCTGTAACCAGTATTGCATTCTTTGGTGTTTTATCTATTAGGAATTGTATTGCCTGTTGATCAGAACCTGCTTCATTAAAAGAAGTAAGCCAGATTGTAATTATCACAGAGACAACAAGAATAGAAACAACAAGAAAATTGGAAATTTTAGTCTGGTCTACCTGTGAGTTTTGATTTCTTTTGAGTTTTAAAAATATTAGTTGTGTCAGTTGGAAAAGTGGTTTTCCCGCATAGATACTCAAGAATGGTAAAATTGGTATGACATGAACCCATCCAACATATCCCCCCCTAAATAAGAAAACAAGATAAGGGATTCCAAGAACTGACCATGTTCTCTTTTCTCTGTCTGTTACTGTTTTTGCCAATCCCAAGATACCAAAAATTGCACCTATAGGAGAAGTCATAAGAATTAGTGGGAAGGCGATTCCAAGTGGCGAGAACGAAGACCTGCTAATCTGCCAAAGCTGGGTGGCAATCAGACTGTGAATGAGATGTTGAGTGTTTAAGAAGAAAACCCACGAAGCAAGACATCCAATGATTGGAATTAACCAAAGAACTGCAAATTTTGTTTTTTCTTTCCCAGCGGTTTGGATTGTAATAGTGCTGTCAAAATGTGAAAATGTGGGCGGTTTGCTCTGTCGTTGAGCTGACAATCCGTATCCAAGTGCAAAAAGAAGTACTGCAGGTAGAAAGAATATCGCGGTAAGCTTGACAAGTAATGCAATTCCAAACAAAAGACCAGAAAGCAACAACCTAGCCCAAACTTTCTTTTTGTGAATAGCCCACATTTCTTTTAACTGGACATTTGTTGAAATGAGCAAATATAATGACATTAATACAAAAGTAATCATAATAGGGTCAAGCAACATATTTCGAAATGGCCACATTGCTGGAATTATAGAAAAGGAGGCTAACGATATTGCAGCAAGATTTCTGTCGTCATACATTATCAATGCTGTCTTGTAAATCAAAACAGCCACTATCATTGTAAACGCGACAGCGATCAATCGTGGAATTAGGAAAAGAATCATTACCTGTTCTCCAATATCTGTTGTTGAAGAAGCTCCGTTTATGTGAGAAATTGAATCTGGAAAACCAATTGCTTTGAAAATCAACGATGGAATAATCCACCCAAGGGGCGGATGATCAATGTATGTGGGATCATCATACACCACATAGTCTTTAATGAAATTTATTGCTCTCTCTATGTATACTCCTTGATCCCAAAAAAATGTTGGATAATTTGTTACATTATAACAGACATTGAAAAGTATGACTGAGAGCAAAGCAATAACGATAACATTCTTTTTGATGTCTTCTTTAGCCATTTATGTAGATCCCTTGCAGTTACAAGGTAAATACATTTACTAGCCAAATTTTGCTTGCATACGTTTCTTATCTAATACCAATATGATAGAAGGCAATTCCAAGTTGGGTAAGAAACAGCGCAGGATGGTGGTCCTTTGGTCTCATTTCTGACGATGACTTCATCAATGGGATGGAATTTTTGATAAATCAAAAAATAATCAACTAACAGATTTAATTCTCAACCACGTTTTGGACCAACCATCTCGTCACTTTTTACATTCTGGTCCCAATTTCCTCTTATCCCCTTGACAAGAACAACGGCGCCCCCACCAATCAGTGCAATTGAGAGCGCCAGATTAAGAAGGTTATCTAGCTGTTTTTGGGCACAGTCCACATGAACTGCGGTTCCCGAAGAATAATCATAACAATCACCAAATGAGGTCTCTTGAATTGCAAATTGATTATACTCAGAGCCAGCCATTCCGCCCACGAAAAAACCCGCCACAATTATGACTGATCCTGCCATTATCAGCCGAATATCGCTCACTAGATTAGTTTGCGTTGCATAATATTTAATGTTGTTACGTTATAGACTCAGTATAGAAATGGTCTTTGGCTTTGGAAAGAAAAAAAATACTGATAGTTTAGCATCTACTGCTAAACAGGGAAAAGAGATGTTCCTTGCAGACATTTCTTCATTTCTAAAGGAACACGAATCCCCTAGGTTGTCTAAAGTATTGCAGGGAGTCAAGAATATTAGAAGTGAGATTGAATCAGATCGCAAAAATATCAATAATACAATTCTTGAGTTTGAAGAAGATGATCTAAATCTTGATGATGTAGATAGAAATCTGAAAGCGGTTGTCAAAAGGGGAAAAGATGCAGTGGCATCTACCGTGAAAAAAGAAATCACAAGCAGACTATCCAACATAGAAAGTTACGATGATGTTTTAGCGTTCAACGTAGAGGTTAGCCAAATTCTCAAGAGGATAGGAGATGTACTAGGATTACATACCAGAGCAATGCATGTTTTTGCAAGAAAATATGCAGAAAAACTCAAAGAGGAAATTGCACACCTTGCACAAAATAGGAATTTGTTACAAAGCCTCATCGATGAATACGAAAATTTCAGAATGAATTCAGATAGCATTGTAGAGATGATTAGAAAAATAGATGTATTGGGACTCGAGATTACACAAAAAAGTAAGAGACTAACTGAAATCAACAACGAAACAGATGAGATGAAAAAAAATATTACAACTTTAGAACATGACATATTGGAATTTGTATCAAAAAAAGAGTACCATGAGTTTCTGGAAATAAAGAGAAAGATAGATTCATTATCTATCGAAAAAAATGAAATTAAAAATAAGATCAACGCACAATTCTCAAAAATTTCTAGACCTCTCAGTAAGTATAGTTACATATCCTCATTTGAAAAACCCATGAAAAAGATGATGGAGGAATTAGTTGCTGATCCATACCAAGTGATCTTGAGTCAAAATAAGAGTGCGATTATCGAGATACTGGAAGCTACTACAAAATCAGTACTTGCAGGAAATGTATCTGTTAAAGATTCTGACAAATCCGTTCAACAGATTGAGGAAACAATAAACAGACTAGACGAATTCTTAATGCTTAAAGAAGCATTTAACAAAAAGATGTCTAGTCTAGAGTCTAATCTACACATATTTGACGCCGAATTATTAGAGTCAAAGGAAAAGAATCTGCAAAAAGCAAAATCAAACTTAACTGACCTAGAATCTGCAAGTAAAAAAATAGAAAAAGAGATTGAACAAAACAAGTCACAAATTAATAGCTTAAAATCCCAGCTCGAGATCAGTCTGAATCAGTTATCCCATACGAAAATTACCATAAAACTATAGAACTGGAAATTATGAATCTAAGGTTAATTAATTTCAAAAAAGTGAATACAGCATGATTTTCAAAAAAGAAAGGCCGCAACGAACCATAACAATGACAACACAGACTAGAGATGGAATACTAACATATTGTAAAATGAACCATCCCAATGAAGGAATCTTGATTTTGCGTGGCAAGGCAAAGAAAGGTCATATATTCATAGATGGTCTTGTAATTCCACCCTTTTTTCATACTGGCCCTACATTTGCAGGTTTTCCACACTCGTTCTTACCTTTTGATCCAAGTTATATTGGAACAGTTCATTCCCATCCAAGCGGAGTGGCAAAGCCTTCTGTGACTGATTTACACAATTTCTTTGGTTTTGTGACTATGATTGTTCAATCACCATATGAAGATGGCGACATATTTGCCTATGATCGCGATGGGAATCTACTTGAATTGACTATAAGTTCGGACGATTCCTGACAAAAATTTATAAGCTTTTTGCTATAACAAGTTATGTTGATAAATTACAAAACTTATCTAATTTTCCTTTTTGGATCACTTGCCGTTAGCATTGGTTTACAAATGCTATTACCATGGCCCTATGGTTTGATAGCAGCATTAGCAATATTCATAGTATTTCCACTCTTTTTGAGAAATAGAGCACTCAAAAGAATGGGCGGAATGGGCACGGACTCAGGTGCAGGCGGTGGCGGATTTTTTGGACAAAGTCAAGGTGTAAAGTACATTTGCCTTGCGTGTAATAACAGATTCAAAGGCGGTACGTGCCCTAGATGTGGCTCCAAGATGAAAAGAGCAGACTTTTAAAACTGAAATGACACTTGAGGAACTAAGGACAAAGGCACTATTTCAAAATACCATAGACACATGGATAATGCTTTGCGAAGAGAACAATACAGATTGGTATTCTCCTGAAAATTATAAGAAGTTCATTTCGTACCTTTTTCAAAAAGAACTCAAGTTGCAAAAATTTCCCTTATGCGTCAAGGAAACTGGAGGAATGTATCAGAGAGGCAAGGACAAAACTCAATTTGCAGAAACACTTTCACAGTCAACCGATCCTAATGCTGCAGCGTACACAGTTAGACTTAGCGATGAAATAATAAAGATAATCCGCCAGTTTAATCCTAATGCCTAAGTTTAGGATTAACAATTTTATCCATTGCATGCCCCATAAAGACAAAGGCTAAACCTGTTACGGCAATCATAATTCCGGGAGGCAAAATCCACCACCACATTCCTCTTTCTGCAGCACCGTACACACTAGCATCATGTAGAATCTGACCCCATGTTGGAAAGGTAGGATCGCCAAGACCTAAGAAACTTAGACCTGCTTCGGTAGTAATGGCAGACGGAACAGAAATTGCAATACTTGCAAATGCATATGGAAGCAGTTGTGGTAGCACATGCTTGAATATTATTTTGAAGTCTTTTTGTCCCATCAATTTTGACGCTTCTACATATTGAAGTGTCTTTATTTGCATAGCCATACTTCTTGAGACCTTTGCAATACCTACCCATCCAAATATGACCAAGAACCCCACAATGAGAAAAATACTATTTCCTATTGTCACTGCTAGGATAATCAAGAGTGGTAGTGCCGGCATGGCATAGATTATGTCGTTAAAGCGCATCATTGCCTCATCAGTTGTCTTTCCTTTGAATCCGGCAAAGACGCCATACACAAGGCCGATTACAACAGAACCAATAGAAACCGTTATGCCAATGAAGAGAGCTAATGGTGTACCCCATAACATTCCAACTGCTAAATCCCGTCTTAGCTCATCTGTCCCCATTAATCCGTAGACCTTACCCCCAAGGATAAATTTTGATTGGTCAAGTGAAATTTTACCGTTAACATCGTAGGATGTCACTTTAAACACATAGTGTCCCTTCAAGACCTTGTTTTCACTAATCTGTGAAAAAACAAGATCTTGTGAGTACAATGCATCAGTCGGGAACAAAAAACTAATACTATTCTGTATATTCTTCTTCATCGAGTTATCAGTGGAGAACATCATTCCACCGAATTTAGCATTGTTCTGAGAAGCAGGCATGGAAGTTGAAATCAATTCTACTTGAAGGCCGTCAGGTCTTGTTACTGATAATTGGATAAGAGGTGAACCGCTGTACTTTGCAGTGTATTGATAAATAAAATCACTGGGAAAGGAATCATATTCATAATTAACTACAAATAAATCAGTCACGACTGATACGTCACCAGATTTTTGATAAGAGGTTGCTGGATTAAGGATTAAATGTTCAGGAATTTTTTCTATAAGAAAATAGTTCACCCATGATGGAAGTGCAGATTTGGGATAAGAAAGCCAGCTTGCTGGATCATTCCATTCTTTGAAAGTTTCTGCAGGAATAGTGACAAAAGCAATTAGAGATAAACAAAATAGTGCGATTAGAATTCCAATACCAATTAAACCAATGTTACTTCTTGAAAATTCCTTCCAGATTTCTTTTGAAGAAAAACTCATTCCCTTCTTACCCTTGGATCAAAATAACCATACAAGATATCTGCCACGAATATACTGACAAGAAAGAAAGCAGTCAAAACATACGTTGCACCAATAATTACTGGCAAATCAAGAACGCTTATTGCCTCATAGTAGAGACGACCCATTCCAGGCCAGTCAAAAACTGCCTCAGATATTATTGCCCCTCCAAGTGACCCAGATAAGCTGAGAGCAAGAACAGTAATGATAGGAGGAGCAGCATTTTTCAACGCATGAGAGTATAAGATTTTCTTCTCATCAATTCCGATGGTTTTCTTTGCTATGATGAAATCTTCTTGAAGTATTCCAACCAGAAAATTACGAACTAGGTAAGCCCATGAACCAAATCCAATCAAAACTAGCGTTATCAAAGGAAGTGTCATATGATACAAAAGTGACCAGATATATCCCGGATCGGTAACTGGAATAGTTGGCGTTGCCCTTGCAGGAAATATCGGATACATAAATGCAAATACAAAGATCATAAGAAGACCCACCCACCACACGGGGAAACTGCTACTAATGACAGCAAAACCTGACGTTATCTTATCAATCATTGAATTAACCTTGCTTGAAGCAATTGCGCCCAAGATTATCCCAAGCACGGAAACTATCGCAGTAGCAGTGGTAAAAAGCAGAATAGTCCTTGGCATTCTTTCAAGTATAATGTCCTTAACATCGGAGGAACCCGTATCACTTGTAAGGAATTTAGCATGACCAAAATCCAATGTTAGTATCTTGTACATTGCAAGTCCAAGTCTTTGAGGCGAATACCATGGCTGGTCTAAACCCAGTGCAACTATCCTCTGTTTAATCTGATTTTGTATATACACATCTAGTTGCTCCGGGCTCTTGAAACTGACAACAAGGTTCTTGTCGTTCGTTACCTGTTGTCTGATTTCTAGAGATACACTCTGTTTGAGTATAGCATCCATGTTAGAACCAACAAGTGCAATTGTGATCAAAAGGGTTGCCATCAGTACTCCAAACATCGTAATGGCACGTTTTGCAAGATATTTTTTAAAACCCATTTCATCTTACCTTGGGTTGTTGCAAAGACCTTTTGCTTCTGAATTTTTTGTAAACAAATCCAATTACTAGCACAATTATTATCATAGGGATAAAAATATAATTCAGATTATTTGTTGACCCTTCTTGTATATTGGTAATGTTTTGTACGGGTACTGAATAATTGCCCTGTATTGCAAGAAAACTGGTTCGAAATATGTCAGGTCTATAAGCAGAATCTGAAATGGTGAAGATTTGTAAGTCATTTGCTCCTAGAGTTAGATTCATAGTCTTTTGTGATGGAATCGTAATATCCAAACTTCCTGTACTAGAATCTTGAATTCCTTCATCAACAATTATTCCTTGAGCATTTATGAAATAATAATACACCTTTGAGTTAGGGGTAACAGATACAGGAATGTCAAGGTCTTTGCCAATCGAAACAATATTTGGGACATTCACAGTTCCAATTTTTGGTAGTTTTACCTCCTCAAATTCCTTCCAATAGCCTGGGCCAAATGGATATGTGGGATCGTCAAAAGCTTTGATTGTTATGGTCCTAGCCTCAGGCGAATAGCTATCAACATAGAACGGACCATTACTGATAACCGCATGCCCGTGCTGGCCAATCCAAGAAGCGGAGGAAGAGTACCTTGAATCACAGTAGCTTGAATTCACCATACCAACTAGAGCTGGTGGAATAGAATTGTTTTTTTCAAATTCTTCGAGGTTTGCTTTCACGACGTTTGCGTCTTCTGGCACAAGCAATGAAAGCCAATCGACATTTTTGCTCACAGCATCTGATCTTGAGAAAGCAAGCTTTCCATCTGTAACTGCTTTTTCCATAGAGTAAATTGTCTCCCATGGCATCGATGGCCAGACCTGTGCTGAGTCTGCTATCTCCCCCTGATCAAAATGCCAGTAATTCAAATAGACTTCAATTGTATCTTTATCTAGAACTCTTACTCCGATCGTTGTTTTTGCGGCCTGATTTGCTTTTGGTGAAAATTCAGAATCAAATGTTTTACTCTCTGCAGCTTGATCAGAGCCCCACTGATACATAAAGTAAATTCCATAAAGTACATCATTCATGTCCATAGGTTGTTTATCGTGCCAGTTGCTGAATTTGAGATGAAATGTAACTTTACTAGTAGATTTTATTCCAGGACCAACTTGTACCCATTTTTGTTGTTGCGAATCCCATCTAATGGCATCACTTGGCACGTCAAGCTTTCCTAGTGGACCTGCAGTTTCAACCTCCCATGTTGTTCGCACAGGAAAAGTTAACCCCGTGTAAGGATTTTTGAAATCCCCTGGATCAGTTACAGCCCCCCATATTTCTTGGCTATAAGAGTCTGAGAATCCTGCTATTGGATTCCAAGCTCCCTGATAAATTTTCTTTACGCCTATTGTTAGCGAATCTGAATTATCACGTGCGTTTATTGGTGTAAATCTACTCGTAATACCCGCTCCAAAATCGTTGATTGCCCCCTCGACTTTCTTATTTGTTATAAATTGGTCTTCCTTAACTGCAAGAAAAATTCTAACAGATTCTTTTATTCCCTCATTTACTGCTTTTTTAATCAATTCAGCGCGTTCTGTAGAAGAGGTAAAATTCCCTACGAAAATTGCTTTAGAAAGAGAGTCAACATAGTCATCCTTATAATTCCAATATTCTGGATTATTGAAGCCAGGCATATTAGAAAACCATGGAGAGTACATTTGCGCTGTAATTACTGAATCATATCTTACGAATCCGCTTACTGTGTATGCTTCTGTGTATATGCTCCATTGCATATCGGATGGATTAGATCCATATACCACCGAGAAGGCCTTTGTTAAATCACCATAATCTTTCTTGACAACAAATCCCATTTTCTGCAGCTGCGATGCAAGAATCTCTCCTATTGACTCTCTTATCGGATCGTCATTTCTGATAAATATGGTAATCTCAATAGGTTTTGAGGAATAATACCATTCACCATCTATGTACTGGGCACCTGCTTTTGTCAATCCATCAGATATCATTTGTTCTGCAAGTGTAGGATTGTATCGAAAGTTAAATGATTGAAGTTCTCCCAAGATTAGGAGATAGTCAGGATCATATGGTTTGTATGCGGAAATCATTGGCGCACCGTATCCTCCCATGATTTCATCTACGATTAGATCTCTATCTACCAAATAGTTTAGAGCATAACGTACTTGTTGAATTGAAAATGGATTGAAATTATCAGATGGGGCAGGGTTGACAAGAAGGCCATACTCTGTACCAGTTGATTGAAAGATATTTAGATCTTGCCTAGTTTTAGGGTCTAATGTATCAGATGGTACAGCTTGGTAATAGATATCCAAGTTTCCATTCTTTACTTCCTGCATTGCGGTGTTTTCGTCAGAATACTGAATGAATTCTATTTTATCAACATAAGTTCCCTTTTCCCCAAATGCAATCTTTGATCCTAAAATGAAGAGTGCTAGTATGACAACTAGCATTAGTTTCATGATTTGTTTTGATTTGAACTGTATATAACCATCATCGATTTATCATTGGAAACAAACAACATAAAATGAAACGAAATATTTCACAATCTTTTGCTTTACTGGCATAATCTGATCTTTTTTCACAAATAGTATTTTTATAAAAGTGAGATGAATGTCTTTTGTTGAATCTGCAAACACTTGTTAGAGGCATCTCAGGAATAATCCCAGGAGGAATTTCAACACGAGATTTTTCCATGGCAACTCAAACAAATGAAGAATTAGCAAACAAGATATTAAATAATTTTATGCAAAATGGGATTGGAACTTACCAAAATAATTTATTTTATTTTAAAGAAAATGACAGGTTAAAGGCAAGCCTGTTGGCAATAAGTATGGGAGCAGCAATCGATGAAATTTCTCGCTTATTAGATTGGAAAGATTTCGAATCATTAGCTGCGGAAATACTTGAGAATCGAGATTTTGAAACAACTAGCAATGTCATACTTACCAAACCAAGAATGCAGATCGATGTGATAGGGGTAAAGTCTGGAATTGCAATTCTTATAGACTGTAAGCACTGGAATAACATGAGTCAATCTTCACTTGAAACAGCGGTTAAAAAACAAGTTGAGAGAACAAGACATTTTGTTTCAAAAGAAAAAGTCCAAGCTGCTATTCCTGCCATTGTTACATTATATCAACATGAAATAAAGTTCATTGATCGTGTTCCCATAATTCCAATTTATCAATTAGATGCATTTTGTGACGAATTTTATGGTAATTTGGATGAACTTTTATTCGTAAAGCATAGTATAAAAGAAAAAGGCAGTAGTGGCAATAAGAAATGCTTGCGTAATACGCATAGCTCTATCAAGAGAATGTGAATAATCTTCAAGTTGTTTGTCACCCATTACTTTTACACTAGTTTCGTTCTCTAACAATTCAAACGATGCAGCTGAAATATTTTGTTCAGCCTTCTTAGCAAGTTGCAGGAACCAGGCAGATGCATCATCAGATTTTGATAAACTGCCAAACTCAAAATAACCGTGTTTGTTTTTTGCCGCCCTTGAACGATAATGAGTGTCAGATGTACAAATCTCAAGAAGATTATATCCATTTTTTGAGAAGTAGTTTGCAATTTCTTCTCTAAGACCATTCTGCATGTTATTTGAATCCGCCCAACCTAGGAAGAATTTCTCATCGCCTATTTTCATACACAAAATGGCAATCTTTCCAGGACCTAGGTCATCAGTTTCGATTTTGAGACCCTCAGAATTTGCATATCCAACTTCAAGTGTCATTTTTTCTTTTGTTATCAAAGTATCTATGTTAGACTTGGCAGCCTTTAGAAGATCATCAGCATCTAGTTTTGAAATCTCGCTTCCCATTGCGTTATGGCTGTCTACAATCAACACTCGTTCGAACCCACGATTTTTACCATATGATTCAAGTTCTGTCTTAACGTAGTATGGAATATCTTCCATTCCATGAGGGGATAAAGAAAGTATCAAAACAGCCGTTTTATCTAAAAGTAAGCCAACTGTTCTTGCTTTGTTTACCTGAACCGTAACAGGTTTTGTACACTTGAAACCTTGGTGTACTGTTGAGCTCTTTTGCAAGCTAGCCAAGTATTGGTCAACTTGAGATTTTGATGGCAGATTGAAAGAATGATTAGAAACACTATGCATTACCATTGCAGAGGAGTTTAGATTCTTGTAAATCAAATACGTAATGTTACTTCCACCAATTGGATGAAATGGCCCAGGATGAACATCTGGCAAAACTAGCCTACATTCATTATTTTTAGTCCTGAAAAGAATCTGAAATGTTGATACTTTTGACGGTTGAGAACGCGCTTCCATCATAGTCTCCATATCCACAGGATCACTTCTAGTTGATGCTGCAATGTATGCCTGCAACATTTTGTGGGTACTTGAAAGTTTACCTGTAGCTCTATCCGTAAGTATTGTCCATGCAGTTCCAAGAAAAATAAAAACAAGACCATAGATAATTGCTTTCAGATCAGAAAGCATCTGAAACCAGTACTCAGGTGGAACAAATGCAAGAAACACTGCAAGGGGTTGTATCAAACAAATGGCCCAGGCTTTTTTGACTTTAGCTCCTATCACAGAAGTGAATATTCCTATCCTAAAACTTGCAAACAGAATCATGCCTTCTGTTATGTAAATTGGAAGTTGATGAGGTTTAGAAAAAATGTATGCAGATAGCATTCCACCGAAAACGGTTACAAGCCATAGAAGATTACCGAATGCAGACATGTGTAGTGATTTTGAATAATCAGTTTTCAGTAATTTCCAATCTACAAATTGTGTAGCAATCAAAATTCCAACAGTCAAAGGAAGGCTGAAAAAAAGCCGGTCACTTGTCTTAAAGTAATATATCAGTGATAACGAGACTATTGCACAAACAATAGCGGTAGAGGCTATTATAGAAACATAGGGTGAGGATGGGGTAAATGTTGTGAGAGTATATCTCTTATGTATACGAGATACATTATCGGAGCTTGCTGTCATGGTGAGAAGAATATTTTCAAAATCCACGAGATTGCAATTAGTGAACTTGGGATGGCTACCACTATTTCAGGCCTAAGCTTGTATCCCTTGGTCTCATCTTCGAAAAATCTCAGGAGGCCTGCGCTTGATGCTGGAAGTGGAGCAGACTTTTTACTACTCATGTTAATCTGGTTAAAGTCTTTTTAAATAAATACTTTTGTGATTAGAGCTTCTTGAGTCTCTCCTTAATGGAAATTATCTCATTTATAGATCGGAGAATTTGTTGTTGTTTTTCATAGTCTTTTTCGTGTTCTAATTCATCGGTTAGCTCTTTTAGTTTCTGATCTAACCGATCAGCTGGTGAATATGCATTTTTGTCTTGTTGCAATATTTTCTCCCCCGCAAGAACTTTTTCTTCCTTTCCTTCCTTTCCACAATTTACACAGAGTGCATTACCATCTTTTATGACTCTAACACCTTTACAGTAAGGACATGGATCACTAACTAGAGTAGCACCATTTAGTAGCATCTCTACAGCTTTTTTGGTCAGTTCTCTTGACACGTTTTTGGTGTATCTAATCAAAGTAAAAAAGATACAGATGAACAAGGCTTAATAGTAGGAAATCAGTTTTTTAATTTGAATGGCGGTAATCTGCAATACTTGCGGACTTCCCAACGATTTATGTGCCTGTGGTGAACTCGAGAAAGATCAAACACAGATTGTGGTTAGACTCGAAGAGCGACGTTTTAAAAAGAAAGGTACGATGATTGAAGGGGTTAATCCAAAAATGAATGATTTGGGAAAAGTTGTTAGAGAATTGAAAGCAAGGTATGCTTGTGGTGGAACAGTGAAAGATGGATACATCTTTCTACAAGGTGACCACAGAGATACAATAAAAGGAACATTAGTAAAACTTGGATTTCCCGAGTCAAGCATAGAAGTTCATTGAAATCACCTTGTTACAAATAGAAAAGATAACACGGGTTCTTTACATACCACATTCTGTTTTCATATCTGTCATACTTGGCATTATGATTCTCTCTTTCCCTATTGGGGCATATGTTGTTTTTAATTCTAACATAGGAAACGAAATAAACTTCCAGTACCCTCTAGATGGATTTCATTTCATTGTTGCGGGCATTAGTTACAACTTACCAGTTTCATTTGAAATTGGAGACTGTTTTATTCTCATTTGGTCAATTTACTTGATTTTATTTTCGATCTCACTTATTGGACCAAAAAATAATTTCATGAAGACATTAGGACACATAATGCCAGAAGGTTGGAAAAACCTCAGAGAAAATGGTCTTATTAATGTGATAACATGGTTTACAATTTTAATTTTAGTTTCCATAACAATTGATTTTATTCAAAGCGGTTTTGGTGTTAAAATTGAGCCACCGCCGTCACAGAATAATTTAATTAACTTTTTTCAACTTACTCTTTCTCCCCTAACCGAGGAATTAGGATTTAGAGTTATACTCATAGGCATCCCGCTCTTTCTCCTCTTTTCACACAATGCTACTTGGAGAACACTTTTCAAATCTTTGTGGAGACCATCAGCTTATTTACATCTTACAAATAATAGAAAAGTTTTAGCTCTAATCATTACCATAGGATTATTTTTTGGTGCAGCGCACATAATTTCTGGCAATCCGTGGAGCACCGGCAAATTTACACAAGCTGCAATAGCAGGCATGATCATAGGATGGGTTTATGTTAGATATGGTCTTGCGCCAGCAATTCTTATCCATTGGGCAACTAACTTTTTCATATTTTCATATTCTTATTTTATGTCCGACTTGGGTCAGATACCAGTTTCCAGTGATTTTTCAAATCCATTTTCTAACATGTTAGAAGGATTACTCATCATTACTGGTGTAATTTCCTTGGCAATTAAAATTTTAAACTATATAGAATCAAGAAAAAAACTGCCTCAGTAACATAAACCTGAGCATTTCAAATAATCAACAAACAAAGAACAAATTATGAATTCATTATAGATCTTAGCGATTTGACTACTGGTGAATCTTGTGTCATTATAAGATTCAAATCTGATTGTTCATCGACATCTAACATAATTCTCCTAATTAGAACAAGTGAAGATGAGGCGTCCCTTTTTTCTGCTGTGTTTAGATGGATTTTGTAGCTATCCTCATCATAATGAGTCTCCATAACATCTAAGGGCATTCTAAATAGAGCATTTGTGCCGTCAAACTTTCGTGAAGGAACCACAAGTACACATCTATTTGATGTTCTATATCCTATCAGTATATTGATGTCTTCTACTTGAATCAGCGGAATATCTTGAGGGAAAACTACGCTTGCATCGAAATTCTCCTTTGAGAAGTAATTGTCAGCAAGCATCACGGCACTATTCACCCCAATCTCTTCTTGATCATAGATTTCCGCTGCACCAAATCTTTTGCCTATACTAAGTGCTGCCTCATCTTTACTTACCACAACAGTTTTCTCTATAAACTCCGATTGTGAAACTGTATTCAATACAGATTCCAACATAATTTTGCAAATTTGTTCTGTTCTTTCAGAAGATATGTTAAGACGTGTCTTTGCCCTTGAAAATGTCTTTACAGGTATTACGGCACCTACTCGTAACTTAGACATGCACTTGTTTTAGAACAAATGAACCAAGAGCTTCTTCATCCTTCTTGTCTTTCATTCTTATCTTTGTTTCATACACTTTCATATCCAAGTTCTCAATCTTTCTGGTATGAAGTCTATCAGAAGTATCAATAACAATGTGTGAAGCGACCTCTGAGTACATCTTAGCAAGCCCATACACAGAGACTTCGATCCCCGCTGCCTCCAAGTATTTTGTAGCTGGTCCACTTACTGCCACGTTTCCTATAATAGGACTTACAACAACCACCTTCTTCTTAGATTTAGCTAACTCCTTTCTAATTCCTTTAATGGACAATATTGGTCCTATGCTTGTCAGAGGATTACCTGGTGCAATAATTACTAACTTTGAATCATGGATGGCATTGACAGCAGCGGGGTTTGCTCTTGCCTTATCTGCACCTATGTATTTGATACCTTCTACTTTGTCATCACCTTTGTATTTTACCCAATATTCTTGCAGATGAAGCTCGCCCTTGTTTGTGACAATTCTTGTCTCAACACTGTTGTCGGTCACCGGAATTATTTTAGTATCAACTGCAAATTTTTGACACATCCATTCTGTAATATCTGAGAGATTCTTCCCATTCTTTAACATGTTAGTTCTCAAAAGATGTATTGCAGCATCTCTATCACCTATTTTGAACCAAGTCTCTTCACCCAACATCTCCATCTGACGCAAAAAGCCGAATGTGTCTTTCTTTATTCCCCAACCCTTGTCGGTATCGAGTATGTCAGCAAGTCCATAAAGCATGGTATCTATATCTGGGCAAATGTAAAGACCATATAGCCAATAATTATCACCAACATTGGAAATTACTGAAATATCCCTAGTCTGTGAAGCTATCCCTCTTACAAGTTTTACAGAACCCGTTCCTCCAGCTAGAATAGTTATCATTTTTTCAAATCCCTATGAAGTTACTAAGAGATGCCAAGTACCATATTACTCTTACCAAAAAATATTAAAAAATATCATTAGCTAAAAATAATGCTAAGATTTATTACTCTCCCGAAGGGTATTTTTTTCGTGACTAAGAGGCTTCTTATTGTTCCAGTGTTAACAGCCTTACTAGTTTTCGGAACTGTTTCTCCTATTTGGGCAACTGTCAATTTTAACGGTTTCTTGCCTCTCGATGGCCACTCCATCAATCCTACTTATAATTTTGAAAAGAGTTTTTTCATAAATTATCCAGCTGGAAGTAAGTTGCAGAGTATGCTTCAAAACAAAAATGTGACGATAGCATTTACTGATGATGCAAGTAGTAACCCCGATATCAAAAAATTCATGCAGCAAATTAATACAGATATTGCGACAAACGAACATAGCTCTGCAGTTATTACTAATTTGACCATCAATTACCTAGTAGCTGTAACTGGATATCCAGATCATACCGCATTTGATTACAAGATTGTACTTGCCCCTACCGTGACAAACTATGTCTTGAATACAGCCAGTGGTGACATACCAGAGACACTTGATGCGTCTTGGATAGCATTTAGTGATCAAAACCCAGTTACAATAACCACTAAACAGTACGGTCCCCTTGAAATCAACTCTCCAATAGGCGTTATTCAAAGCCAGTTACCTGACGTGTACAATGAAATCAAGAGCACTGGCGCATTACAAGTATTTCAAACACCGTACTTGATGGATGCAACAGGACTTTATACCCAACAACCACTGAACAAATGGGATAGCCTTTTTGATCCAGCATATACTTTAGCTGAGACAGCAGGATTTGGATTCGCAGGAAATAAAGTTGCAGTCACCACATATTCATCAGGACTTAGTGGTCTTGTAACTGGATCCGCGACAGTAAACAATGTTGATCAGGACTTTACTGGTTCTGATGGCACCAAGTATCATATTTCAACAAGAGAACAGCCAAATGCTGGAACCATTAACGTAGAGGGCCATGCAAATCCAAACCTAGTGCAAGGTGGTTGGACATTTGCAACAACAGCTCAAGCAGCTGCCGGAATTTCAAACACCACCGCTGGTGGAACATCTACTATGATGTTTTATGCCATGGCAGGTTTTGCAGCAGTAATCGCCGCCGGCATATTCTGGTGGAGTAATAAGAAGATGAAAAGCGAGCTGAACCGAGTAAAAACCGAGGAAGTTGCAAGACCCTTAGAATATGAGACACGCCAGCACTGGGCAGACAAGTTTGATGTACAATCAAGCGGTGCAATGGGCACTGATAGTCAACCAGGCAAGCCTGATGACAAAAAGAGATCAGCAATTTAAGCTCGAACTCAAAATCACATAATTTAAAAAAAAGTGCGTGCTAGCCGTAACCCTCCTTCTGTTTTATGAGATTTCGCTATGCGGCCTACCTAAACAAAGTGCAGCGCTTATTGTTTGATTTGGCCTTTCTCCGTGCGGGTCAGTTCTTTCATTCCTTGCTGGAAACCTCAGGCTTTACCATCATAGTACGCCAGGTTGGATTTTTTCTGTTCTGTTGCCAGCCATCTCTAGCCATCCGTCGCCGGACCGCACTTGCTGCATGGAGGGAGGAGTTTCCTCTGCCGTAGCAGCGCCTCATTCACCAGCTCGCACTTGATTATGATTTAGAGGGAATTCTATTTTAGTATTGGCAAATTCATGCTGTTAAACTATAATCCCTCGCTATCTCAATAATCTCTGTCTGTAGACAAGCTCTTGAATAGTCCACTAAGAG
>JBOGQX010000052.1:0-74429 GCA_050749285.1 Nitrosotalea sp.
GACATTCACAATCACGATGACATTATTCTTTGATTCCAAAATAAGAGAGAATTGAATAAAAAATTGACCCGAACCGAAATGCAGTTGAAATTCCAGCGCGGGGAGTGGGATTTGAACCCACGGGTCCTTACGGACATGGGATTAGCAATCCCACGCCCTACCAGGCTAGGCGACCCCCGCATAGATGTGCTGAAATTTAAACTGTTAATTAATCTTGGTTAGTGTTTTTTTCTATTCTTCGCCATAGCGCTTGTAATTTTCTACAAGATCTTTAAGTGGTATACTTTTACCGCCTACAATTTTAAGATCTACTCTAATCTTGGCCTTTTCAATTGTTATGATGTTGTACGTGTTTTCAAAAAGACCGCGCATCCTTTCTGATGAAGCTGTACCGGCATTTGCAATGGAGAGATTTCCAAAGTTCCATATCCATGGCCTGTGTTTATGACCACATAAGACCAAGTCGATTTTGCAATCTAGGGCAGTTCGCAATACATCACCTGAATCAATTACTGTGACTCTATCAGTACCTGTATCAGGAACACCGACTAAATGGTGATGCATTGCAAGTATCTTTGTCTTTTTTTCGTATTTTTTCATGGTACGTTCGAGCCATAAATTCTGTCTATATCCCACTTCTCCTTCATCTCTATCTGGTCTTGCCGTACCCAATGTAACTAGAATTGTATCCTCATTGAGCTCATTTACGGATTCAAAGGGAAAGAATTTTTTGAATAGAAGGTATCCTGTATTACGGTAATCATGATTTCCACTGATTGCGATTATCTTCTCTTGCTCAAATGCGGCAAACTTTTCCTTACACTTTTCATATTCCTTTAACAGGCCTTCATTGGTCAGGTCTCCCGTTACTAGAATTGCAGATGGTTTGAGATCATTTACTTCGTTTACAACCTGATCAAAAATCTCTTCGTTGAATTGCGCGCCTACATGAATATCTGATATCTGAACTATTTTCATGATTTTATCATAACAAATTGTTGTTTAAGCTTTGGGATTTCTTAATCTAATTCTTGGAAAATTTTCCAGTTAGAGTTAAATATACTCAGCTTATCACCTTGGCTGATTTGGGTAAGAAAGCTGCAATTATCAAAGGAGATGGCACTGGTCCAGAACTTGTTGATGCAATGTTACGTGTTCTAAGAGCTTGTAATACTCAAATTGAGCTTATCTTGTGCGACGCGGGTTCTGAGCAATGGAAAAAACACGGTGGTGCCACATACATTCCAGATGCAACTATGAAATTGCTTGAGGAATGTAACGCGTGTTACAAGGGACCTACCACAACGATTCCGCTTCCTGATGCACCAAGAAGTGTTGCGGTTACCATACGTCAAAAATTTCAACTCTACAGTAACATCAGACCTATCAAGACATACGATAGGCTTTCTCCTAACAAAAAACTTGATTTTGTTTGTTTCAGAGAGGCTACAGAAGGTCTCTATTCCGGAATTGAGTTTAAGATCTCCGATGATGCTGCTATTGCAATAAGAAAGACAACAAGAAAAGGTTGTCAGAGAATTGTGAAATCTGCCTTTGTGTGGGCAAAACAACGTAACATTAAGAAGATCTTTCCAATAACCAAGAGAAATATTCTCAAAGAAACAGATGGAATTTTCTGGAGTGAAGTAGAAAAAGCAAAGGCTGAGAATCCTGGCATCGAGGTAGAGGAATATTATATTGATAATATGACCCAACAGCTGGTAAAAAATCCAGAGAGATTCAACGATTCAATCTTGGTAAGTACCAACCTCTTCATGGATATCATATCAGAATGTGCATCAGGAAATATTGGTTCGATTGGAAATGTGTATTCTGCCAATATCGGAGATTCTTATGCTATGTTTGAACCTGCTCATGGCAGTTCACCAAAATACAAAGGATTGGACAAAGTCAATCCGACGGCTGCCGTTTTATCTGGTGCATGGATGGTTGAATATCTTGGAGAACCGGATATAAGAAATGCAATATTTGCTGCAACTGAACAGGTAATCAATGAAGGAAAGTATGTCACTTACGATATTGGCGGGAATACCAGTACTTCCAAGATGGCTGAAGTAATAGCAGAGATTTCAAAACAAAAATTAAGAAAATAAAAGTCTAATCTTCAGATTAAGATTTTAGACATTCTACAAGTATTAGTTCTTCAAAAAATAATTTCTTTTTTGCAAGTATTTTTGTAGAAAATCCGAGTTGTTCGGTTCTTTTCATCAGTTCTAAATAATTTGCAAGAGATGATGTCAAGTAAAGGAGTTTTCCAGTTTGTCGTATTATGTTACTTGCAGATCTGATAAGTTTCATTGGAATTTCAACTCCTTCCCTTAAGCCATCCACTGCTGGATCACTAATTTCATCAGATGGAAGGTACGGCAAATTACATACTACCAAGTCAAAATCTAAATTCAATGCATCAGCAGCATTGCAGCAGACACAATTTTCAACACTCTCATGTGCCTTTTTTAATGCCATGAGGTTGATATCAGTGGCTACTACAAGAACAAAGTTACTAGACAAGATTCTCGCAAGAAACCCAGAACCTGTTCCCATATCAAGAGCGGCCTTTCCCTTTTCATTTCTTATGTTATCAGCAAAAAATAGAGTGTCTTCTGCTGGCTGGTAATACTCATTATATGATTTTTTTTGCAATTTCTATTATTTCACCATCTTGGAGATCTCCTAACCTTTTATCAGAATCCATCATCACTCCAAATTGTCTTGCGATATGTCGTATTGTTTTTCTTTTAAAGGAAAAAAGATTATTTATTGTTCTTATCATTTCTTTAGTTACCTGTCGCTTTTGTTCCAGACGAATAACTACAGAATCTATTTTTGGAGAAGGGCTGAAATTGGATTTACTTACTTCCAAAAGTTTGTCTATTTTCATGCAATAACTTGCAAGTACTCCTACTGCTCTTCGTGCAGTACCTTCCTTTGCAAGCAACTTTTGGGCAAATTCTTTTTGAACCATCATTATCGCATGCGAGAACTTTCTCTGTACTAACCATTCTATTGCATTACGACTTTCCGAATAAGGCAGATTTGAAACAAAAACTGTAAAGTCAAAGTTCATCTTAAAAGCATCGCCATGCTCTAAAACTAGGTTAGAAATTTTAGAAAATTTTTCTTTTGCTTCTAGGTAAAGATTTGAATCTTTTTCAACTGATATCACCTTCTTTGCCTTCTCACATAGATATGGTGTAAGAATTCCTCTTCCTGTTCCAACTTCAAGGACCACATCATCCTTTGTCAATCTGGCAAAATCTACAATTGATTTTGCTATAGAGGTTGATATTAAAAAGTGCTGTCCAAGTGAACGGCGTTTATTCATTTTCTGACAAAGAGGTTCATCCTTGTCTCACCTGTAATTTCTTCGATGATTCTCTTTGCAATTTGTTTTGCTGGTTCTTTCAGTCCCACTCTTTCTTGTAGATCCTTAAAGTCAGTGAATTGTCTCTGTTCCCTTTCCGCAAGCATTGTCTTCATGTAGGTTTTACCAATACCTGGAATCAGTTCTAGTGCATGAATTCTTGGGGTCAATGGTTGGGCGTTATTTAGATAGTTAATGAATCGTGGTTCATTTTGTATTACTATCTTCTCCACTACAGAAGTCAACTCACTCTGTGCAGATGAAGAGATTTGGTTGTACTCTAACCGTCCTAATACTGAGAGAATTTTAGTTCTTCCCTCTTTGCCAATGTAAACTCTTTCGCCTATTTCAAAAGTTGAATTTGGCATTGCAAGTAATTCAAGAATAGTCAGTCTTTCTTCTCCTAGTGCAGTAACAATGATTCCATCTCTTCCCTTTACAGTAGTAGATTTACCCCTTGTTACAAAATCTAACACGTACGCGTATTCTTCATACTTTCTAGTTTGAGCTCTCTCCAAGAAAACTCTACCCCTGAAATCAGGCGTTCTCCTTGATTATCTTTAACATTTTTTCGAGTGTTTCAGCTAGTATCAGCTTCTTCCAGCCAAATGTGAACGCTCGCAGTTCTGCCTCAGTAGTGGGTAGATTGTTTACAATTTCTACTGCTTCTTCGTCAGTAGTTCCACATTCTTTGATAAGTTGTTGTTTTAGTTTCTTTGCATCCTTTGCATTTGTTTTTGTAAACTTGGTAACATAATCATACGTCCATCTCTGAATCTGATCCATAGATTCAGTTTCTACTTTTTCCATAATCTCTTTAACTTCTGGAATAGAGATAGGTTGTTTCTTTTTTACTTCTTCCATATTTATACACCGAACGGTTTGATATGGTCTAACCTAGTGATTAAGGTTTTTGTCTTGTCACCAAGTTTGACTGCTAATTTTACTGTCCTACGTCCCACTTCTTTTACGGTTCCTACCTTTCCATGATATCTACGGTGCGGTAGTGCTTTGTGTTGTGAAGGATCTATGATTACTAAGACTTTGTCTCCTACTTTGTACTCTCTCAGTAAGAAGGAAACTCCTCTCATCCCATCCTTTGTCATTACGGATCGTGCCTTGTGCATAAAGCCATGGGAATGACCCTTTGGTTTCTTAGTAGTCATATCGTTGAGACTTCAAGTGAGCGTAATTTAACACTTACTGGCTGTAATAGAAAATTAGGGTTCGCGCCGGATGGTTTTCCAACCGGTAGCGAGTGGTTAGAACTGATTATTCCTCAAGTTCTTTCTTTTTCTTTTTTGTCTCTTCTTCTGGATCAGCCACACCTGCCTCAGTCACTGTGAATATGACCTCTTGCTCTGGATGATGTGGACTGTCTACCATTCTTGCAATTCTCTTCTTGCCAGATTTCTTAAAGTAAACCCTATAGGTACTAGAGTGTCCAACGACATGCCCACCAATTGGACGTGTTGGATCTCCAAAGAACGTATCTGGTGATGATTGCACTTGATTTGTTGCTATTACTGCAATGTTATATGCTTCAGCGGTTCTAGTGAGCAAATGCATGAATTTATTCAATCGTTGTTGCCTTACAGAGAGTGTCCCTCTTCCCAAAAATTCTGCTCTAAATAATCCTACTGCTGAATCTACGACAATCAATTTTATCTTATTTTCCTCTATTATAGGACCAGCTTCTTGTAAGATTATTTCTTGATGTGAGCTGTTGTATGCTTTTGCGACTATAATTCTGTCAAGTACTTTCTCTGGTTCCATTCCCTTTGCCTTTGCCATACTGACAATTCTTTCTGGTCTGAATGTATTTTCTGTATCAATGTATAGTACTCCTCCATCCAATCCACCTTCTTCTTTTGATTTTTGAACATTTACACACATTGTATGACAAAATTGTGTCTTGCCAGAGCCAAATTCTCCATAGACTTCTGTGACTGCTTGTGTTTCAACTCCTCCATCAAATAGAGTATCTAATGCGCTTGTTCCAGTTGAGATCTTTCCTATATCTTGTCTTCTCTTGTAAATCTCGGTTGCAGTTACAAATTCCTTCTCAAGCCTACCATCTTCAATAAGTTGGTGTCGTGCTTTAGTTACTAGTTTTATTGCAGTTTCAAGATCCATACCAGTTATTTCTGATATGTCTACTGGACCTCGCACAACAAGATCCAATATGTTATGAACTCCTGCATCACTAAGCTTCTTGGAAGTTACTGGGCCTACACCCTCGAGACTTTCTAATCTTAAGTCGTCCATCTTACCGTATGGTACGGTACGGGTACCTAATAAAGATTATGACACTGGGTTCTGTCAAGTTGGTGGCTCACTTTTCTCCTTGTAAACTCTCGGCTCATAGCTTCATTCTGTATTACTGTTAACCACTTGTTATCTCCTTCGATCTTAATACCACAAGCTTCTGATGGTGTCTTACCATCTAGGCTCATGTGAGGTCTTATGTAATTGTGATAGATTTGATAACCATTAATCAAAGGCGAATCGTCTTTCTTCATTCCTCTAACTACCTTTTCTCTATCCCTAAATTCTCCGTTCAAGCGTTCCATCTTGTTGTTATTCCTTTGTCCTTGAAGTCTGATTTGCTTTATGTGAACTGTCCTTTGCCCTTTCTGTGTTCGAAATTCCTTGTTGTAGGCATCGGCATAAGATCTTAAACCGTCAGTGATTATCACTTTTGGTCTTGTTCCTGCAATCTCTCTTGCCTGCTTGAATAGTGAACTAGCATCATGCTTTTCTTTTGAATTGGCAACCTCTTTTGCAATCCAAAAGCGTGTCTCGTCATCCATTAGAGCAAATAGGTATTTCATATCGCCTTTGACCTTTACCCATACCTCATCGGCTCTCCAAGTATCACCTACTTGTGGCGTAATCTTGCTTAGATAGTTCTCCATTAGTTTCGTGTATTTCTTGATCCAGTTGTAAACAGTCTGATGTGAAACATTAGCACCTTGTAATCTCAAGAATTTTTGAACGCTTCTTAGAGATTCTCCTGTAAAGTATAGTTGCATTGCTGATGTGATTACTTGTGGGCTGACTCGCATCTTTTCAAATCCAATGTTAAAGCTAAACCACTTTTTACAGTCATTGCAAAAGTATCTTTGTATGTTGTAATTCTTGTTATGTCTTATTCCATGCTTTACGAACTTTTCAGATTTACATTCTGGACAGACTGAAACGTTAAGCTGTTCTATTGTGACAGCGTTATCCTTTCGCACTTGCTCTCTCAATTTTAGTGAAAATTCGACAGCG
Organism: Nitrosotalea sp.; assembly: GCA_050749285.1. Lineage (GTDB taxonomy): Archaea > Thermoproteota > Nitrososphaeria > Nitrososphaerales > Nitrosopumilaceae > Nitrosotalea. The sequence continues at coordinate 6,662 of JBOGQX010000052.1, forward strand.
TGGATATGCTTACAGCAAATATGCCTAAATGTGTGGTCTGGACATGTGCAGATCCAGCCTGATTCAGTAGAGATAACGTCATACTCTCGTTTTGTTGTTTGCGATTTGACATTGTAGAGATGGTCGTTAATGCGTAGTATCTGAGTATGTGGATTAAGGGCAATTTCCTTTCCGCTTTCCTCTCTATTGCATTTGTCTTGTTGTTTCATTAGATACCTATTGATACTATATACACATACCTTTATTAAGGTATCTATTGCTATCAATAAGTACATGGCAATGAAGCGATTCATGGTTTCAATACCTGATGAGATGGAACGAGCATTAGAGAAAGAACGCAAAGAGAGGATGTTAGAAACTTTACCTGAAACTATTCGAGTCATACTAAGTGAATATCTCCGAAAAAACTAGTATGGTAAATCATTACATTTACCCACTACAACATATCCGTGTTTTTCTATGTTGTCAATTAGAGGTTTGATATTATTTTTAAATTCTGTATCAGTAGATAACATTTCGATATACCTGTTATGATGAGAGTTGTATTCTTTGAGTATTGTTTCATCTTTAACGATAGAAAGTAACAAATCACGTATTTGATTATAGTCTGGTTCTGGATCTTCTCTTGGCATCTGAATTAAATAATATGCATCATCACCAACCTCAAATATTACATGAACATTATACACCTTCGAAAGTCTCAGATTGAAAATACCGCTTAACGATTCTGGTTTGCTCAGATGAAAGTAGAGCAGTAACATCAAAACTTGGCGAATATCCTTCAAATTATATCCTCTATCTGGATTATCGGTATTACGTTCATTATAATTGGTTTTTTCAGCCATAATTTTACGAATGTGATTCTCAAGAAACTTTACAAAGTTTGGAATGTTTTCATTGTATTGTTTAATCTGGTTTTGCAATTTGTTCCAAGATTCAACCAGATTTTTGTATTCACTGTGTTGTTCTAAATGAGTAATGGCTCGAGTCAGGTCTGGTTCAAGATTCGCAAGAGTGGTCATTTGTATATGTCTAGTGTTGTAAACCCCAGCCATCTCAGCTAATCGTGCATTTTGTTTCACTTCTTCATAACTGCTAGGTACTTGTATGGTGAAAGTTTGATCACCTGTTTCCCATAATCTTTTCTCAGATAGTTTTTGATATACAGAGTTTAGGGTTTGTAAGTGAGCATTTTCATCGTAAGGATTTTGTTTTACAATGATATTCTTCTCTTTTTCTGAATCTTTGCTTTTTTTAATTAATTTGGAAATTTCAGGTTGAAAAGCAAATATCACTATTAATGGAATGAAGCACAGAAGTGCAACAGCTAGTTGAGTATAGAAAGATGGCAATTCGATTTTACTCGTATAGAATAGGTACGAAACAATAGCAACTATGGGAATTATTCCAAGTAAGGAAAGTCGTTTTCTCATTTCTCAGATCCTCGATCGTGCCTAGCGATTTAAATGAGCCGACAGTTGACAGGTCAAACTCTGAGCCATCAACTTTACAGAACCTGACACTGGGAACTGTTACCTTATCGGTTGATTTTGTTGATTTTTGACACTGGTAAATTAAAGGGTGAAATGGGTTGTTGAAATTGATTGTTAAGAAACGGGTGAAAATTCTATCTCAAAAAATGGGTGTAAGGTTACGGTTGATGTGATTAATTAGGTGATAAACTTGGGCTCAATCTCTTTCTGATACTACTCGGAGATTAGGTGTGACAAAATTTGCTTGTCCACAATGTGGACACTGTATTTCCCACTGAGGAACACCTGTTTTTCCATTAAGAACTATACTCTCAAAATTGGATAAAAAATCTGACGGTAGATCAAATTTTTCTTTACAATCATTATTTACACATTGGATAAATGCCATAGCAATAAAAAATTAAAACAGCCTTAAATATGTTTTTTAAAAAATTTAGGAGAGTAATTTCATCCAACAACTATCTTTCCCATTAGACAGCCAACTAAACTCACTCAGTTTGAGAATGTCGTTTATTTCTCTCCAAGTTGGCTTTTCCATCCATCCTTTAGGAATAACCTTGATGCAATCCTTTTCGTTTACTATCTTGACCTTCTCAACTCTCTTTCCTAATTGAACTGCAAAGTTGCCCTTTGATTCAACACTTTTAGTTATGAGATCCTTGATCTTGTCATTTCCAAGACCTAGATCAATCCCTGATGCTTCGGCAGGAGTGATATTGTCTAGTCCTTCATGTGGTCTGACATAGTTGTGGTAGATACGATATGCATCTGCAAATTCCTGAGTTGATTCATCATTTCCCAAACCACGTCTTGTCTTTAGTTTCTCTCTGATTTCATTATGGTATCTCTCGATTGGTCTATTCTGAAATCCATCTGAGAGTGATTTGGTCTTGATGTGGGCTGTAATTCTAGTGTCAAGTTCCTTTCTAATGGCTTGTTGGTAGGAATTGAGAGAATCAGTTATCACATAATTTGGTTGTGATACTTTCTTTCCTTTTGCAATGATGTTTCTTGCATCTATTATTTCACGTCTCTTTGAAACCTCAGTTGCAATGACAAATCTTGTTTTTGGGTCGATGATAGTCCAAAGCCAATCATAGAAGCCCTTTCCAGTTTTCTTTGTATCTTTGACGTTTACCATCATCTCGTCTAATGACCATACTTCGCCTAGTTCAGGAGATAGACTATCCACGTAATCCTTGATTGTTGCAATGTATTTTTTCATCCAGTCATGTATTGAAACATGGCTTACTGATATGTCGTGAACTGACTTTACATGTCTTGCAATGTTTCTATAAGACATACCAGACATGAATAGATTCATTGTTTCTGTTACTATCTGTGGATCAAATCTCATGCTTGCAAATCCACTATCATTTAGTGTGAATTTGTAATGACATTGAGTACAACTGTATCTTTGTCGCTTGATTTGGTTCTTGACTATCCGATAGCCATTTTTTACAAATTCAGTTGAAGAACATTTTGGACACACCTTTGCTGATCTTACAGTTTCGATCTTTTTTTCATGGGTTACTGTTTCCTGTAGTAACTGTACTGAAATGATATGTTTGCATCGCTTGTCATCTTTTCGGATTAGTCTATATGTGAAATCTTTACATTCACAAGTCCATACGTCAGAGTTTTGAAGTTTTTTGATATTGTAAGATTTGTTTTGTGATTGTGAATCTACTTGATAATGGTTTTTGGTTATCTTTCTGATGTGGCTTCCCTCAGAAAGGATTTGGATTCCTTTTTCATTTCTTGGATTTTCTTCTTTCATCATACAAATATAATATCCGTACGGTTATATAATGTTGTTGGTAACCGTACGGTTTGTAACCGATCGGTTAATAAACAAGTTCTGATATTTTACATTTAATGACAAAGTGGAGTAAGGATGCAAAAGAGTTTACCGTCAAAGTTAGTAATGATAAGAGAGGTAGCAGGTTTTGTCGTATACCAAAGCCGATCTTGGATCAACTGGGATCACCGACAAGTATAAAATTTGTAATCTTGAGTAAAAATAAAGTGTCTATTGAGGATGGAAGTAAATGAGTAAAATTATAGGATGTTCTAACTTATGAGATCAACAAATACACCGTTACATCAGGCTAATACTACAAAAAATGATGAGTTTTATACAAGATTACCCGATATTGAAAACGAACTAAGACATTATCAAAAGCATTTTAAAAATAAAACTGTTCTTTGTAATTGTGATGATCCACGAGTTAGTAATTTCTTTAAATATTTTTCATTAAACTTTGAAAAGTTAGGATTAAAGAAGTTAATTACAACTTGCTACAAAAGTCAAAATTTAGATTCATTTAGTCAGTATGATTCTGACAAAGCAATAAAGCTAGAATATGAGGGTGACAAAAACAATAACAAAACACCTGATCCTGATGAAATAGGAATTTTCAATTTAGAATCGGACGGTGATTTTAGAAGTGATGAATGTATAGAAATTTTAAAACAAAGCGACATCGTTTGCACTAATCCACCCTTCTCACTGTTTAGAGAATATGTAACACAGTTAATGAAATACAAAAAAAAGTTTTTGATTATTGGAACTTGGAACGCAGCTGCTTATGCCGAGATATTCAAATTGATCAAGGATAATAAAATATGGATTGGTATGAATAGTAATCGTAATTTTTCAGGTTTTGTTGTACCTCATAACTATTCTTCACCTGGTGAAGAAACTCACTTTGATGAGGATGGAAATAAGATAATTTTCACTGGTCATAATTGTTGGTTTACAAATCTCGATGTTGTTAAACGACACGAGGATTTGCTTCTCTATAAAAAATACAATAAGGAAGATCATCCAAAATATTATAATTATGATGCAATTAATGTGAATTATGTAAAAGACATACCTGTTAATTATGAGGGTAAAATTGGAGTGCCTATATCATTTATGAACAAATATAATCCAAATCAATTTGAGATAATTGGTTTGGCTGGTGATAAAAGACAAATTCATAATGCCTTTGTTCAAGGTAAACCCGTATATTTAGATGAACAGCATAAAAAATTTGTCGGAATGGTATTAAAAGAAGAAAACAAACTTCGTGCTACATACTCAAGAATTATTATTAAAAAGAAAACTTAAAACCATTATAACATTTTTAGTCTGTATCTATGAAAATAGAACTCAAAAAACTTACTGTTAAAGAATTATCAAAAGATTATGTGGATAATAATGAAGAGGGTGTTAAAGGTTATGGGGGTAAGTTGGACATACGCCCACAATATCAACGTGAATTTATTTATAAGGAAAAACAAAGGGATGCAGTAATAGACACAATAAACAACAATTTTCCGCTTAACGTCATGTATTGGGCTGTGCGTGATGATGGAAGTTTTGAGATAATAGACGGACAACAAAGAACTATTTCTATTTGTCAGTACGTTACAGGTGTTTTCTCATTTGATTCAAAATATTTTCATAACTTACAAGATGATGAACAAAACCAAATTTATGATTATGAGTTGACGGTTTACCTATGTAGTGGAACAGACAGTGAGAAATTAAAGTGGTTTGAAACTATCAATATTGCAGGTGAAAAACTAACTCAACAAGAACTTAGAAATGCTGTTTATTCGGGTTCGTGGGTTTCTGATGCGAAACGATATTTCAGTAAAACTGGATGTGTTGCTTATAGCATTGCCAGTGATTATGTAAGCGGTTCTGCCATCCGTCAGGAATATCTTGAAACGGCAATAAAGTGGATTTCAAAGGATAACATAAATGACTATATGGCTAAAAATCAACACAAACAAAATGCAAATATTTTGTGGAATTATTTTCAGAGTGTAATTAATTGGGTTGAGACTACATTCAAGGTCAAAAGAAAATATATGAAAAGTGTGGATTGGGGTTCTTTGTATAATGAATACAAAGACATGCAATTAGATACAGATAAGATTGAATTAGAAACAGAAAAATTGATTTTAGATGATGATGCTACTCAAAAAAGTGGAATTTACCCATATATTCTGACACGAGATGAAAAATGTCTTTCAATTCGTGCATTTACAGAAAATATGAAACATAAAGTCTATGAAAAACAACATGGTAAATGTGTAAAATGCAATGAACATTTTGAATTATCTGAAATGGAAGCCGATCACATAACCCCTTGGCATGAAGGTGGAAAGACAAATGAGGATAACTGTCAATTACTTTGTAAGAATGATAACCGTAGAAAATCAGGAAAATAATACTTAATTTCAAATAATCATTCCACCATAACTTAACACCTAATTTTTCATTACCGAAAATCACCCGTTTCTTAACAATCAATTTCAACAACTCATTTCACCCTTTAATTTACCAGTGTCTGATTTTTCTTTTTGTTTCTTTCGGTTGATGAATTAAATTATCTTTAAGGAAATAGTATTTCATATGGCAATCTATGATTTGTTTTTCCAATACCAAGTTAGAGGTATGATTACTGGCATAGAAGTAACTATAGACAAAAAATTACATCATTTATCTGCGTTAGCACTTTCTGCATATACAGAGGTGATGGGTGGTTTAGTCACGGGTAACTTGAAGAAAAAAGGATATTCACGAAAGAATTACGAAGCTTTTCTTCCATATTTGGGGGATAAATATGTTGATCTGAATAATCAATTAAAGAGTCGAAAAACTAGTTTACATGAAATGGTTAGAAATAAGTTAGTTCATGAGTTTTCACCTAGACCATCTTATGGTATTTTTATTTCTGAATCTGAACAAGAAAAAATTGGAATAGAAGTAAATTTCGATCAAAACCAAATACCTATTCTAATAATTGGCGTTAGAGAATATTATCGAGATTTCAAGAATGGAACAGAAAAATATTATGATGATTTAGAAATATCTGCAAGCCAACCTCCTTTTAGTGAAGGTCATATTCTTTTTGATAATTTTTGTAATGCGGTAGTGGATAGATCAGCCGTAGAACAAGCAAGCAAATCACAATAAGTCTTTAGGTTTCCAATATCTCCTTACCCTATTTCTACAGTCATCACACCAAAAATATTTGAAAGGATAATGATAGTCTAGATCCATCTTGATTTGACATAACGGGCATTGATGAATCATGATTCTCTCTTACTTGCGTTTTGTATCAATGTCATCCATTTGTTATCGCCTTCGATCTTAACGCCACATGCTTCGGCAGGAGTTTTACCTTCTAACCCCATGTGTGGTCGCAAGTAGTTATGGTACATTTGATAGCCATGAATGAGAACTGAATCCTTGATCTTGATACCTCGTACTACCTTCTCTCTATCTCTAAATTCACCGTTTAGTCTCTCCATTTTGTTATTGTTCATATCACCTTTCAAGTGGATATGTTGAATGTGAATCGGTCTAGTCTGTCTATCCTTTACCCATAATTCTTTTTGATATGCGTCATGATATGCCTGTAATCCATCAGTAATCAAGACCTTTGGCTTCATACCTGTTATTGCTTTTCCTTTTACAAACAAGCCTCTTACATCGTGTTTTTCTTTTGAATCTGCAACTTCTTGAGCAATCCAAAATCTTGTTTCGTCATCCATTAGAGAAAAGACATATTTCATCTCGCCTCTAATCTTGACAAAAACTTCATCTGCTCTCCAAGTATCGCCTACCTGTGGAGTTATCTTGTTTAGATATTCTAGCATGATTTTTGTATATTTCTTAATCCATCCATAGATTGTCTTGTAGGTTATCACAACGCCTTGTACTCTCATGAATTGCTCTATATTTCTGAGAGATTCGCCTGTAAAGTACATCTGTAGTGCCATAGTTACATGTTCAGGTGAATGCTTCATCTTCTTGAAGCCTACATTTATTGAGAATGTTTTACGACAGTCCTTGCACGAGAATCGTTGAATATCACCTGATTTATTGCGTCTAATTCCGAATTTTATGAGGTTTTCAGACTTGCAAAAGAGACATGAATCTGTCTTTATTGGTGAGATTATGACCATGTTCTTTAACCGTACCTCTTCCCTCATCTTTAGGCTGAACTCTACAGCATGAATATGCTTACAGCAAATATGTCTGAAAGTGTGATCAGGGCAATTACAATGCCAAGCATCCGTTTTAATTACATCATATTCCCTCTTTGTAGTCTGTGAATGTACTTATAGTAGTCATCTCTTACGCGGATTAGATCGCTTTTGAGTGCGATTGTTTTTCCTTTTTCTTCACGAGGATTCACTATGTTTTCCATGTCTAGACTATGTCTAGACCCATATTTTAATGTTTAGACAATGTATAGACTTAAATATAATACAAAATACAATAAGATTAGAATGGCAGTATTCAAAACCAAGTTAATTAAGTGGGGTAACTCTGTCGGTGTCAGCATTCCAAAACCAGTTCGAGATACGTTAAAGCTTGATGCTGGTGATAAAGTGGATTTAGTTGACAAAGATGGTTATGTCATAATCAAAAAATCTGAAAAATAAAATGTGACAGTCATCCATCTCGTTTCTTAGATTCAATGATCGAATTTTCTATTTGTGCAAAATCTGTCAATGCAAAAACCCCATTAGTATCAAAAGAGAGTTAAATAAACACTGCGGCAAAATCAAATTTTCAGTTTAGAAATATATGGGACTCCAAGTAGCAACAAACGATAAAAGGCAGTTCATTTTAATCAAAATACCCAATGATGAGATGGTGGGGGTTCCACGTGTGGCGAGCGGTCAGGCTCGGTAATTCCCCTAAGGGCACACGTCTCCACCTCTCGGAGGGCATTTTCAATTATGTCTATAAAAAACAATTACTGTAATGGTTCTCTATGGACATAATTGAATTAATATTATTAATATTATTAAAGATATACCTCAGAGGTATACTTGGAACGTAAATTTCTGATCTGAAATTCGTGCCTATTTTTTGATTAACAACCGACTGGAACATGAAGAGAACAACCGATATCAGGAATATAACCTGACACTGGGTTCTGTCAAATCAACGTCGGATCTTTTACTTGTAAAAAATCGTCGGGCATCATTATGTGTGGTTCATAACATCATATCTTTCTAGGACGTATAGAATATTGATCAGTGTTACTACTCCAAAAACAACAAAGAGCATGGGTATACGCACTTTTAACCTGTTTGGTGTTGCAGTGTACTTTCGCATCACATAATATGATAATATTGAAAATATCGCAGTAATAATACAAACTCTTACAATTATGTCTGTTATTAAATCAAACATGAAAAAATTAAACAATATGAGATTAATGAATATAGCGAGTTGTTATTTTTTACTTGCATTTTGAATCAAAGTAATCCACTTGTTATCCCCTTCAATCTTGATTCCTGCTACTTCACTAGGCGTTTTTCCCTCTAATCCCATGTGTGGTCGAATGTAGTCATGGTAAATCTGATAACCGTTAATCAAAGGAGAGTCGTCTTTTTTGATTCCTCTAACTACTTTTTCTCTATCCCTAAACTCATCGTTTAGAACACCCCCGTATAAACAACAAACCAACAAAGGAGCAGATCTTTATGTTAATTTATTGTGGCATTTTGGGCAAGTAGGAACTCCCATATCAGCAGAATAATCTTTCCTAGGTTTTGCTTGATATCCGCATTTCATACATGATCCAGTTGTGAAAGCGGTCATGATAATGGTCACAGTCCATCATATTTAGGTAATAATGAATCGTTTAAAATTTTACATGCCTATTTTATGAAAATGTATACACTGTTAATCTTAGTTTAACGTTTTCTGCGTTGGCCTGGTTTGTTCTGTCCAGGGACTCTCTTGAGGAGGAATCTTTTTCTAAAATTTTGGCGGTTTCTCGAGCTTGCAATAACTCCATGTCTTTCTCTTGCTTGAACCTTTGGAGTTTGACCTCTAACTTTTCCCGCTTTAGTAAGCGAACCGTGAGTTGGCACGAACTAGATCGTCTTTTAATGCAATTTATGTATTTGGTTTCCTTTACCAGTACTTTGTCTTGATTGTCTCAATGACTCTCAGGTGTTCTGGGCTTTTTCTTCGTGCATGCTTTTCCATTGCATCTAATGGAACTCCACCCAGTGTCTTTGCAAGACCAGTGAACATCTTTCGTTTGAATGAACTGTTGTGTCCTGTTTTATCCATAAATTTCTGAATTCCGTACTTGAAGTTGTGTTGCCATGTCTTGTACATGACGCCAAGCTGAGCAGCTGTCATTTCATTACCGATATCAAAGAACTCTGATTTTTCAAGCAATCCAATTGGAACAAATGTCAATGGTGTAGCTGTAAACATGGATTCTGGTTGTTCTCTTTCCAGATCACTGATGAGCTTGATAGTATCCCATGCGTCTTCTTCTGTCTCTGCGTTGTCTAATCCCATAATAAGTGTGAACGCTGGAATCCAGTGATTTTCATTTAGTGTCTTTACTCCTTCTTTTACTACCCAATGCCATTCTTCTGGCTTGTATGGAGATAGTTTTCTGTCTGCATACTTGCCAATCAATCTCAAGCTTCCGGTCTCAAAGCCACATTGAATTCCAATCTTGTTTTCTACACTTGCGCGGATAATTTTTGAGATGTTTGGAACTAATTTCTCATCCGCAATTGCGCCAGCTAGTGTACCATGAGTTGGGTTGGTATGAACAATTTCTGTTGACATTACTACAGTAAAGAGCTCTTCAAGGGCTTCCCTGTTTGGAGCCATGTTCTTTGTCTTTCTTGGATCTAAGCCATACACAAATATGTCATCACTGTGCAACCATGCATTTCTCTGTCCACTTTTCTTTATGTTAACCTCGATTTCCCTTTTGACTTTCTCAGGTGGATAATACCTAAGTGGTCTTAGTGTAACATCACAAAACTTGCATCCTCTGCCGCATCCTCTCATAACCTCCACCATACCATGCATACTTGGCTCTACAATGTCAGGAATATCATCAATATCTGGCTCATCCCAATAATGGATAAACCTTCCATGGAATTTGTTACCATCCCGACCGAACTCTTTGATCTCTGTCTTAAAGTCACTTTTAACAAATGGATTCATGTTGTCGAATTCATTGTTGATTAATTTGTTAAAGAATAATCCTGCATGTCCATCTATTTCTGGAGCAATTCCTCCCAGCTCTCCTTCCAACACGGCATACAAACCATACTCTTGAATTTTTTTCGGATCGTAATTATATTGCCAAGTTCCTGATGCACCAGCTATTACTTTGGCATTACTTCCGTTCTTTTTCTTGGCTTCATTAATTTTCTTGTGCAAATCTGCATTGTAATATTCATCATATGAGGTTTGTTTGCGACCATAGGTGAAGGTCATTGTAACAGGACCCATTCCAAGAGGATCCATCTCATAAGTTCCTACAACTTGAGTCTCAGGACCAATGAATTTGTCTACATGATCTGGATGAGCAACTACTACTTCTTCTCTCTTGAAACCATCCCTGAGTAGTGCAGCCTCAACTTTTCTTAATCCATATGGAGCAAAATCTGCAATTCCGTTATGATGTGATATTGGATTACAGATGAAATCAAAGAGTACTTTTGGTGTAACTTGGTTTTTAAAAATATAGTACCATATACTGCTTTTTGATCTGTGAGGATCAAGAGCAGGAGCACAACCAAAGAACGTGGCCAAAGATATCCCACGGTATGGCGACATTAAAGTACGATCAGCAGTTAATACAATTTTTGGATGGCCCAATTTTCAATTTCAATGACTTGGTATAGCATTTTAAGGTTTCCTGTATTTTCACGAGTCTAGTAGTTCTCAAGCACACCTGCTTTGTTTCTGTGAGTATACCCAAATTCCTTGTTTGTGAGTAAAAATTGACCGTCAAATACAGTTCCGTCTTTGCATGCCAATACATCACCAAAACAACAACTTCCGCAAATTCCCATTCCACATTTCATCATTCTTTCAATACTTGCTTCTACGTAGATCTTTTTTTGTGTGGCAATCTGCACTACCTTGTGCATCATTTTTTCTGGACCACAGGTGTAAACTGCATCAAATGTATTATCTTTCAACAATTTTTCCATCACATCTGTCACCAATCCTGATTCCCCGTATGTACCATCTTCAGTTACAACTATCACATTGTGCGTGTTTTGTTGCAAAATATTATTTGCAAGTTTTTCAAAGAAGACTTCTTCCTTTGTCTTTGCACCCATTATGATTGTGATATCATCATTTTTTTCTAAGAATGTTAACAGCCTAACAAGCGGGACAAGTCCTGTTCCTCCTCCTACTAGCAATAATTTCCCGTGTTTTATCGTGAACGAGTTCCCATAAGGTCCTCTTACTCCTATTTGGTCTCCCACTTTCATTGAATATAGTGCTGCTGAAGCAAGCCCATGCTTTCGGACCGTCAAGGCAGCTTTTCCTTTTTCAGTAGATATCATAACACTCATTGGAAGTTCATTTACTCCTGGAATCCATACCATTGCAAATTGTCCTGGCAAAACCTGTGATAGAATATCATCGGAGAAAATAAGAGTCCTAACAGTGGGGGTTTCATCGATTATTTTTTCAATGGTTACAATTGTTGGTGTGTCAATATTTCTTTGCAATACCTACCATATCCCGAATTGTCTGAAAGTTTTTTCTTTCCATGTATTTTGATATTTCATTATTTATTTTAGAAAATACCCCAACCCATTTTTCTGCAACAGCGCTGCCAATCTGAACAGCACTTGCTCCTGCCAACACAAACTCGACTGCGTCTTCCCAGTTAGAAACTCCTCCACAACCAATTATTGGCGTATCAAATTTCGAGGCGATTTCGTAAACACACCTAACTGCAATCGGTTTTATCGGAGTTCCAGAAAGCCCGCCTATTTTATGACTCAGTATAGGACGAGTTGTCTCAACATCAATTGCCATGGCTCGTATTGTGTTTATTGCAGTTATCGCGTCAATACCAGCTTCACAAGATGCCCTAACAGTATCCAAGTAATCTGAGGAACCAAGACCAACTTTTGCAATTACTGGAACCTTTGATGCTTTTTTTACTTCTCTTACAATTTTTATTACAAGTTCAGGATCGTCGCCAACTTCGAGTCCTACTTTTTCCACATGCGGACAAGAGAGGTTAAGTTCATAAGCTAAGACTTTGACATTCTCAAATTGTTTTATCATAAAAGTAAAGTCATCTGGAATGGAACCTACCAGACTGACTATGATTGGAATTGTTTTGTTTGATGAAATCATTTTTGCAAAGTAGGGCGCACCTGGATTTGAAAGTCCAACTGCGTTAAGATATCCACTTTTTACACCAATTATAGTTGGGTTTGGATATCCTTCCCATGGTTCCTTGCTTAATGATTTTGTGATAAGTGCACCTGCCCCCTCCTTATATAGACGCGCAAAAACATCAAGAGAGATTCCCAATATTCCCGAAGCAAGCATCGTTGGGCGTTCAAGCTTGATGGGACCAACATTTGTTGAGATGTCGGGATTCACTTCTAATTATTAAAAATGGTTGTCTTATAACGGTTGATGCAAGGTCGTCCAGTAATGTTACCTTTTTTAGTAAGACATGAAAATGCCTTGTATGCATTCTGTAATTTTAACAGAACTGGGCATAGCAGTTTTTGATAATAACAAATGTGTAAAATCCATTCTCTTTACAAATCCCGCAAGAGATTACATCGAATTAAAAAAAGAAACGGCAGACATCGCAGATTTAGAACAGTTTCTCAGTAAATTATCATCAAGTGCATCAGTTAATGATACTAGTCTACTCAAACTTTTAAAGAAAAGATCAATAGAGGTGGAGATGATGGAACAAAATAAAATAGAAACAATCCAGTCTTCAAAATTAAGAGTACTGGTAGATTCAGGCTTTGCAAAAGATGAGAATGACGCAAGAGAGAAATTACGAGATTTTGCTATGCAACTTTCTTCCTCAAAGGTCACTGAGGTTTCAGAGAGTCCCGATCTCCACATAATTGAAGCGATAAACATGTTAGATGAAACAGATAAGATAGCAAATTTGCTAAGCTCAAGACTTAGGGAATGGTACGGTCTTCATTTTCCAGAACTTGATAATCTCATAGATACAATAAGCGGGTATTCAAAAATAGTTCTTGCGGGAAGAAGAGACGACCTTACCCACCAGACTTATCTTGATGCAGGATTTCCTGAGGAAAAAGCCGAGATGTTATCACTTTTGCAAGGAAAGAGTAGGGGCGGTCAAATGTCTAATGAGAATTTGGCCATTGTACAAAGTCTTGCTAAACAAATTTTACAACTTTTTGAGTTACGAAACACTCTAGAGAACCACATAGAGACTCAAATGGTAGCAATTGCTCCAAATATTTCTGGAATTCTAGGAACATCGGTAGGAGCAAGAATACTTGCAAGAGCAGGAAGTCTCAAGAGACTTGCTTCTATGCCTGCAAGTACTATCCAAGTCTTGGGAGCAGAAAAAGCTCTGTTCAGATCTCTCAAAACTGGAGCCCAACCGCCAAAACATGGTTTGCTATTTCAACACACCTTAGTTCATGCTGCACCTAGATGGCAACGCGGTAAGATTGCAAGAGCAATAGCAGCAAAGGCTGCGTTGGGTGCAAGAGTGGATGTTTATGGAGCAGGGAGAAATGAGATGCTCTTTGAGAAATTGAACATAAGGATAACTGAGATAGGAGAGAAATACAAGGAAGCCCCAGAAAGACCACCGCAGATACAATCTCGTAGACCAAATGAGAGAGATTTCCGACATCGGGATATGGGCAGACAAAGAGACAAAAAGAACGACTGGCAAAGAACAAAAAGAAGGAAATTTGGAAAACGCAGAAGGTAATATTTTCTGGGTAAAAATAGATGGAGAAAAGAAACTAGCGACTTTGAATCTTGTACCAGGAAATCAAGTTTACAGAGAAAAATTAGTCAAAATAAATGACGAGGAATTTAGAGCGTGGGACCCATTTAGAAGTAAACTTGCTGCAGCTATAATGAATGGTCTTGCCATACTTCCCATCGTTAGAAAGTCTAGAGTACTGTACCTAGGAGTTTCAACAGGAACAACAGCAAGTCATGTTTCAGACATAGTGGGCCCCAGTGGAATTGTCTTTAGTGTGGAACATACAAGTAGAGTGGCACGAGAATTTCTTGATAGGGTTGCGTCGTATAGATCAAACATAGTTCCGATTTTACTTGATGCAAGAAATCCGAAAGAATATTTTTCAGTCTATGGAACAGTTGATGTGGTTTATGTCGATATTGCTCAGCCGGATCAGACAGAGATTGCCATTTTGAATTGTAAAACTTATTTGAAAAAGGGAGGTTACATGATACTAGTTATCAAGACACGAAGTATTGATGTTACCAAAGATCCATCAGAAATAGTTCGTAATGAAATAAAAAAACTACAAGAAAATTTTGAGATTATTCAAGAGATCAACCTTGAACCATACGAAAAAGATCATAGCATAATTATTGCTAAATTCCTTGGATAGTTTCACACTTGATTTAGCATAATCTTGATCGGTTTCCAACTCTTTCTTGCAAATTTTGGTGGAAATCCATGTAACCCAATATACCTTCTAATGAATTCCATTGTCTTAGAATCTGATGGATATCCACTCCCAACATCATAATTCAGTCTTAATTTCTCAATTACTCTATCTCTATTTACTTTAGCAATAATAGAAGCAGCAGAAACTACAGGAAACCTTCTGTCTGCATGGTGACTAGAGTAAACTTTCTTTATTTTTGCAAGTTTTGATATTTGTGTTCCAAATCTAGCGGGATTTACGTCACAGGAGTCTACATAAGCAGAACTTGGTTTTAGTTTTTCAATAACCTTAGCCATGTACTTGGCTTCAAGGTCATTTAGCTGATTTTTGCTTACACTTCTATCAATTACACTTGGAGGAATCCTTGTTACATAGTAATCATCCACAATGGAAATTATCTTTTTGTACAAATTTTCCCTAGATTTAGGAGACAAGAGTTTAGAATCCTTGACTCCAATTTTGGAAAGATGCTTGATTTTGTTGCGCTCAATTAAGACGCCTGCAATAACAAGTGGGCCCACAACTGAGCCTCTCCCTGCCTCGTCAACTCCGCAGACTAGCATTTGGAGTGTTGTTGCGTTAGATGTATTAAATCATTTTAGATTATCCCATATAGTTGGATTCTAATTTTGTAGAGATAGTAGAGGGAAATACGAAACTTTTAGTGCCAAATAACTCGTTGACAGAAAAGTCACCTCCCAGAGATCCTGCTTTTTTCAATCCAAGAGCTAAGATTAGTAGAGATTTTTCCATTATAGCATACTCTGCATTTCTGAAAAATTTTAAAGGACCAAAAATCTTTCTTGATTCACTTGCAGGCATTGGAGCAAGAAGCATAAGAGTTGCAAACGAAGTAAATGAGATTGAGAGAGTCTTTGTAAATGATATAAACCCAAAAGCGTTGGAGATAGCAAAAGAGATAGCAAAATTAAACAATGTCACCAAGTGTGACTTTTCTGAAAATGAAGCCTGTAGATTTCTAAGTTTACATTCCAAAAGGGAGCAGAGAGGTGCGATTGTAGACATTGATCCATTTGGATCGCCTTCAAGGTATCTGGATTGTGGTATTAGAGCAACATCTCATGGAGGTCTTCTTTCTGTTACGGCCACTGATCTCACAGTATTGCACGGATTATTTCCTGCAGCCTGTAAACGAAAGTATTATGGAATTCCTGTAAGAACTGAATACGGCAATGAAATTGCTTTAAGATTAATCATAGGATGCATCAATCTTATAGCTGGAAGATTGGATGTGAAGATTATTCCTTTGTTTGTACAAAATAATATGCATTATTACAAGGCATACGTCAAAGTTCTTGTAAGAACCAGCAGTGATGAAGGCATGGGCTATGTGTTACACTGCAAAAATTGCGGAAATAGAGAAATCTTGAAGGAGTTGGATCATACATGCAAGATTTGTAACTCAAAAGCTGAGATTGGAGGTCCACTCTGGGTTGATGATCTCTTTGACAAGGATTTTGTGAATGAGATGTTAAATAAAGAAAAAAATTTCCAAGCAGATAAATCATGCAGAAAAACCTTGGAAAAATGTCAAAATGAGATGGGTATGCCACCGTTATTCTTCACTATCGATGAAATTGCTCACAGGAAACAATCAGCTCCCATTTCATTGACAAAGACAATTGAAAAAATTCAGAAAGCAGGTTTTAGAGCTAGTGCAACAAGTTTCAATCCTTCTGCATTTAAGACTGATGCAAAAATAGATGACGTTCGATCTATAATCTAGTTTCCGAGATATCCCAAACAGATATGGTATAACTCGCTACTTGTTTTTCTACTTGCTTTTGGCTTCTTTAATTGCACTTTAATGAATTTCTTTTTCAGGTAATCTCTGAATTCATTAGAGTATTCACCATCAAAGACCTTAAAAAGCGCATTACCTTTTTGTGCAAGAACATGATCCATTATCTTACTTGCAGAATAGTTTAGCGATATCTGACGAGCATGATCTATGGACCATGTGCCAGTGACTTGTGGAGAAAGATCACATATAACGGCATTTACCTTTGTGCCAAAATAATCAAAGATTGATTCAACGATTGATTCATCTTCTATATCTCCCCTAATTATGTTCGCATTTGCAACTTCCTCAACGTATGATTTGTCAATCCCCATCACTTTCCCTCTATTTCCTGTTAACTCTAGAGCTACTTGGGTCCAACCACCAGGAGAACATCCTAAATCAAGAACATTAAAACCAGGACCGATTATCCTGTAAGATTGGTTTAGTTCTTTTAGCTTGTACGCAGCTCTACTTCTATATCCTTCCTTGTGAGCTAATCTCCTGTACAGATCTCGTCTAGCGTCGATTAATTTCATTTCTTAGTCTTTTTTGAAGTTGCAAATTCTGTTAACACCCATTGCTCAATCAAAGGACAAGTGCGTGGACTTACTTCTCCTTCTAACGTACACTTTTGCTCTACGGGGCAAATGAGACAGGGCGCAGACTCGATTGATTGAGTGGTGACTGGAATGTGAGCAATTTTAAGTTTGTAGGTCCAACGCCCATCTTTTAGAATCTTTTCCCTTTTGATTATATTTTGTCTTTCAAATTTTAGAGCAAGCCTTGAACCGTCTCTACTTGAAAGTTTAAGTTTCTTCCACAATTCACTTTGAAACATACCATCATCGCCACGTTTTGCAACCAGATCAAGGACGGTCGTTTTTAACTTCTCCATGTCCAGTCCTTCAATCTCAAAATTCTCAATTTCCTTCTCATCCATCTCTTCAAGTTCTTCTTCGGTAGGTTCTGTTTTCTTTTTCTTTTCTTCGGAAGCCTTTTTCTTACCTAACTTAGATACAAATTTCTTTTCGTCTTTTTTCTTTAATGCTTTCTTTTCGTCTTTTTTCTTTGCTATTTCCTTTCCTTCTTTTTTCTTTAATGCTTTCTTTTCTTCTTTTTTCTTTGCTATTTCCTTTCCTTCTTCTTTTGCTAGTTTTTTTTCTTTTTTAGCCATAATTATCTATGATAACAGACATTATTCCTCAATAATCTTGAGTTGAAAGCGATATAATAATATATAATTCACCTATTGAACCCTGAAGTTGGCAGTTACGTTTATGCTATTCTGGTATGATTTGTCCTTCATTTCCGCAAAAATCTGATACAAACCAGTCCTGTTTATCGCAGGTGAAAAGATATCGTTGACTGGCAGAGTAGAATTGCTTTGAGCGAAACACTGTGAAAAATAGGCATTCTGGGCAATGACCTGTTTTGGAGATGAGTCGAGGATATAGACGGTCATATACAAATCTCCGCAGTCAAAAGCTGTGTCATTTACCCTAACTGTGAAATTCAGTGGGGTAGAGAGAGCATATGAATCCATAAGATTGGCAATTCTGATGTCTTTGTCTCCTTCTTGCTGTGGTTGGGTCACAAATTTGAATTGCCACATATTTAGTTGTCTATCAGGTTGGCCCAAAACATCTGACAAGACATATCCGCCAAAGATAAATGAGATAACAACTGGAACTACAAAAACAACGTAAGCAATTTTCCTCATTGCCAATTCGTAATCTAACCACTTACATTCCCTTATATCTATTTGGTCAAAAAACGAATCTTGACGATAAATTTGACGAATAAGTTAAATCACAGCCAAGGATATAGGCGCTAGATGCGTCTTAGGAAATTTAGAGTTAGAGCTTATCGTTGCATTCATGATTCAGGTGAAATTAAAGTTGGAGACTTGGCTGCGTTTGTTGGAAGAAATGAGAGCGGTAAGACAACCATACTCGAAGCTCTTACGCTGTTAAATAAAGAAGTGAAAGTATCCGAGTTGGATCTATGTGATGAAATGACTGAAGAATTGAAATCAGAGATCAAACTTGTCGAAGGTGATTTTGAACTAAGTGAAAAGGAAACCGCATTAATTCGAGAAAGATTCCTAAATCTACAAGACATAAAAGGAATCAAGATTTCGAGAACAAACAAGAATCCCCGTATTCAATACGACTTTGGAGACGTAAAGATAAGTGGGGAGGCAAGTAAAAGACTGAATTCTTGGGAGAACTTTGTAGAAAGAATACAGAGTTTTGTAGCATCAATGCCAAATCCTATAAGAATACGCCTTGATACTAAGTTCTTTAGTGCTCCTCCGCCAAGGACCAGGGACGTTTTTATGAATATGATGGCTGAGTTTAACAATAATGTTTACCTAGTTGCATCACAGGAATCTCAGATAATATCGGAATGGAATAAGATTTACCAAGACTTGGACTACATTTTCGATAATATGCTTATTGGAACCAACGAAAGATCTGCCTTGGAAAATTTTATTGAGGATAAACTACACCCTCATTTTGTTTATTTCTCAGATTACAAGAAGATACTGGGAAATATTGATCTTGAAGAATATGTGAGAGAAACAAGAGGAATTAGGCCTAAAGGGATAGAGTATGTAGAAGAATTTGACAGAACTGAGACAGTAATGAATTTGTTTTACCTTGCTGACCTTGACGCAAACAAGCTTGAAGAAGCTCAAAACAGCCCTTCTCGATTAATAAAACTCTTACATAATGCCAGTCGAAAACTAAGTGATAAACTTAATCCTGCGTGGAAAGGAGATCCAATTCACGTAGAACTACGATGGAATCCAGGCAATATTTTAAGTGTAGTAATATCTGATGTTCACAAAGATGGAACAGTTACCAATACAGGTCTCTTGAATAGAAGAGCAGAGGGATTCAAATGGACCTTTTCTTTTATAGTAAACTTTGCAGCTGAAACTCAGCGAACAGAACTCAAGGAAGCAATATTATTACTTGATGAACCTGCAAGGAACTTACATCCTGCTCAACAACGAGGCATATCGGATCTGTTAAAGGGTCTTGCAGGTTCCAATCAGATACTTTATGCAACTCATTCTCCGTTTATGATATTTGATTACACACCAGGAAATCTTTTGGTGGTAGAGCTTGATAAGAGAAAACACCTGAGTCATATTTATTATGATTATTGGAATGCTGACGACCAGACTTTAATTCCAATTCTGTATGGACTATCAAGAGGTCTTGTTGAATCCATAGTAGATAGACAAATTGGTTTTAACTCAAGACCTGTAATAATTGTTGAAACAATGTCGGATTGTATGTATCTTAATGCATTTGACAAGTTTCTAAAAGATCCAAATCTTTCCATGAATCCTTTGAACATTGTTCCAGCACACAGCAAGAATTCTGTAATGTCTTTAGCCATATTTTATCGAAATCATGGCTATGATACATTTATTCTACTTGACAACACAGAAGAATCAAAGCAGATTGCCACTCAGCTTCAAGCAAATGGTTTCAAATCGGTACAAATGATATTCTTCGAATCAGGAGGACAAACCAAGCAATTTTTGGAAGATTTGATACTAGATGATGACTATTTGTATGCCGTAAACCAGACATACGAAGTTAAACTAAGAAAGGAAGGCTACAAAGCCCTGAACAAGGAGACAGTATCTTCCAAAGGCAAGAAAAGCATAATTGACAATCTTAATGAGATATGGAAAGAAAATCAGCATCTTGGATGGGAAAAATTTGAGAGGGAAGAGATTTGCCGTTATATCTGTGAGAAGGTATCCATAGGCGAGACTGACTTTTTAACTGATAAGACGAAGGACCAGTTTAGGTCTTTGTACAGATTAATAGCTGAGAGAATCAGACAAAATCAGAATCTTGTCTCACAAACAACCATACCTTATTCTCGATGAAAGGTAATGCACTACCTAATGGGATTTGTACTTTACTCATAAATCCTACCTCATGAGAAGCTGTAAAAGAACAACTTATCATTAAGATTTAATTTAGAGATTGATTTTTCGTAAATTGAGAAACGTGTTATTAAAATCACGGATTTTTTTTGCGTTAACTGTAGGTATCCTACTCTCTAGTTTGGCGAGTCCTTTAGCGCATGCTTCAGCAGATAGCGTTTCTGTTACATCAACGAATACAGGGGGCATAACCACATTGCAGATCATTAACAGTCCTTCAAGCACATCGAATATAGTTTCATTGACTTTACAAATTAAAAGTGGTTCTTTCTTGTCATTCAAATTGGATAATGGTTGGATGGGCAAAAAGACATCATCAAATACTATTGCATTTTTTTCTTCAAATCCCATAAGACCTGGAGATTCTACTAGTTTTAATATTAAAACAGACCAGCAGTCTCCTGATCTATTATGGAGTGCGTTTGATGCAAACAATAATGAACTTGGTTCAGGCGAAATAGGAGCTCCAGTACAGTCTTCAACAACTCAAACACAAAACCAAAACAACAATCAACAATCTCAGACACAAACTATACCTACACAAAGTCCTGGAATTCTAAGTGAATCAAGCTTCAGAATTGTCCCTTCAACTCCAAGTCCTGGATTTGATGTTCGTGTTGTTGGCCAAAGTTTTGCCTCCTCGACAAATCTTGATTTGTATGTAGGGGATCAAAAGATAGACTCATTCTCGTCTGACAATAATGGAAACTTTGTTGTTACCACAACACTACCGCAATCACTACAACTTGGAAATACAATATTTGTCCTAAAAGATCAGGAAGGTAACCAGAAAACGTTTACTACTTCCATAAACCAAGCGCCACCATCCAGAGGAGTCACACAAGTTTCTATTCCTCTTTCTCTAAACATGAATCCAGTATATCATAGAGGCGATACCGCACTAATCAATGGTACAACAAATCCCGACAATACAGTGACTATTTCAATACTGGACTCGGCAGGTAATAGCATAACAACTTTCACAAGCAAGGCAAACAGCAAAGGCAACTATGTGTTCACACATACGGTTCCAGTAGATGCTACTCTTGGAAAATATACTCTTGCGGTTTCGGATGGTAAAAATCAAGTTACTAAAGATTTCAATGTAGTATCGACTCACACGATTTCAATCGCAACATCTCAACAGAAGTACAATCCAGGAGATGAGGTGATAATAAACGGAACATCAATCTCTAATGAACTTGTGTCAATCACAGTAAATGATCCTTCTGGAAGTCAAGTCTTTGCAAAAGATGTCAATGTTACATCCAGTGGAATAATATCTGCTAATTTCACCCTAAATTCTGCAGCTATTGAAGGCACTTATGTCATTACTGCATCTCAAGGAAATGACGCGATTCCACTCTACTTCGGAGTTGGAGTAGATCCTGTTCCAATACTAATTGCTACATTGAATAAATTGAATTATGAAGTAACCGATAAACCAATTCTTGGTATTTCAGGACCGCCTAGTTCTACACTAAACTTGGTAATAGTAGACCCGTCTGATAAAGAAAAGTTTTCTGATACTATAGCATTGGGTTCTGATGGTCTTGCAACTTATTCATTTAATTTAACATCCTATACTCCAGGAATCTATTCTGCTGTAGTTACCAGAGGAAATGACAAAGTCGTAAAGAATTTTGCTGTAGGACTGCAGATTGGTTCAGGACAAATCATTATCAAGCAAATTAAAGATACCTATTTTCCCGGAGATAACATAATTCTGTTAGGTAAGTCGAATCCAAACACGATCATTGAACTCACGTTAACGGATCCAAATGGCGCACCCGTGAAGTCTGA
Organism: Nitrosotalea sp.; assembly: GCA_050749285.1. Classification (GTDB taxonomy): domain Archaea; phylum Thermoproteota; class Nitrososphaeria; order Nitrososphaerales; family Nitrosopumilaceae; genus Nitrosotalea. The sequence continues at coordinate 29,226 of JBOGQX010000052.1, forward strand.
ACAGGTATTTACAGACAAGAATGGAATATTTTCTGCCTTTGATTTTAGAATACCTGTAGATGGATCAATTGGCAATTGGAAACTTGATGCAACAAGCGGTATTAACCATAACAGCATAAACCTAAATGTAGCATCCTCATCACAAATGACAGTTCGAGTTGACAAGACTCCTCCCTATTACTCTGTAGGAGATCTTCTCCAAATCTCCGGCAGTGGTGCAGGTAAGGAAGCTGATATAACAATCAAGATACTCGGAACAGGAAATTCTGTTATAGATGCAATGAATATCAAATCGACAAATACTGGAGATTATGATACAGATTGGAGCATTCCAAAAGACTTGAAGATTGGCACTTATACCATTCAGGTACAAGATGGGGCAAAAAAAATATCCACGACTATAACAGTACAGTAGGAAATATTTTTTATATCCACCATTTATGAACGAGTCATGAATCTAAAAGAAAAGATTGCGGAGATACCTGATTTCCCAAAAAAAGGCATTTTATTTAGAGATATTAGTCCTCTGTTAAGAGATCCCTCTTCACTTTCACTTGTTGTAGATGAATTTGCAAGGCTTATCCATCCAAAAGATGTTGATCTCTTTGCAGGTATAGAATCGAGGGGATTTCCATTAGCATGTGCGTTGGCTCTAAAATACAATAAGGGAATGATAATGATAAGAAAACAAGGCAAGTTACCAGGTGCTACACATAAGATAACATACAACATAGAATATGGCACATCAACCATGGAAATTCAAAATGATGCTATTAAGAAAGGTGAAAGGATTTTCATATGTGATGACCTGCTTGCAACTGGAGGTACTGCAAAGGCTGCAGCTAAATTGGTTGAGAAAATTGGTGGAGTTGTAGCAGGTTTTGCCTTCATTATTGAATTAACAGATCTTAAAGGTGCTAAAGAAATCAAGAACTATAGATACGAGTCATTGGTGAGATATTGACCGAACAGGCAGAGATTGGAATTTTTGGAGGAACTGGAATTTATGACCCTGGTTTGCTAAGCGAGAGTAAAGAGATAACAATTGAGACACCATTTGGTAAAACCTCCGATTCAATAACGGTCGGAATATACAAAGGTAGAAAAGTTGCATTTATGCCAAGACATGGAAAGAAGCACACCATCCCCCCACATTTGATAAACTTCAGAGCTAACATTTGGGCATTCAAAGAGATGGGGATTAAACGAATCATAGCACCCTCTGCAGTAGGTAGTCTCAAAGAGAACCTTAAGCCAGGAGATTTTGTCATTCCCTCTCAGTTTATTGATTTCACCAAGTCAAGAAAGTACACCTTGTTTGAACAAGGTAAAGTAATTCACATATCGGTAGCTGATCCTTTTTGTACTGAACTACAAAATGCAGTATATGATTCAGCAAAAAAGATCAATTTACATCTTCATCGAGATGCTACTTATGTTTGCATTGAAGGTCCACGATTTTCAACTAGGGCAGAATCTAAGTTTTATAAAGATGTCATTGGTGCTGACATTATAGGTATGACACTAGTTCCAGAGTGTCAGCTTGCTAGAGAAGCTCAGATGTGTTATGTGTCTATTTCAACTGTGACAGATTATGATGTTTGGTCAACAAAACCCGTAACTGCAAAAGAAGTTTTAGAAACATTATCAAAAAATGTTCAAATAACCAAAAATATGCTAAGCACCCTCTTTGATTTTATTCCTGAAAAACGAGATTGTTCTTGTGCTAAAGCGCTGGAAGAAGCTGAATTTTAGCTATCTGCAAAAGATTCTTTTTTAATTCCTTCAGGAAGAGAAATATCCCCATGTACAAGCTTTTGTTGTAATTCGTCAATTACTTCATCAATATCATAGCCTAACTTTACTAATTCCTTTTGAACCGACTTTGGAATCTTGGCACCGATGTTATGACCTCCTATCCTTCCAAAAGCAATCGCATTAAACTTGAAGGAATGAGTGTCAAGCACAAATGTGCCTGTTATTTTGGCAGCAATTTGGCTCCCACGCACATCTTTAATATGAACTTGGAGATTCATGCAAATCTTAAATTTCAATAGCTTTGTTAACAGAGTTTTCTATTAAGAAATTCCAATGTTTGTCATCTTGAATTTTAAAATCTTTTACTTTTAGCGTGATTAGCTTCTCATCAAAACATTCATGCTGAATCTCACCGTCCTTTTTAATTTTAACAAGCTTCCACTTTTCTTTATGTTTTTTTAGGTTACACAATAAAACAGACCATTTCTGATCTAAGGAAATTTTAGGCATTCCAACATAATCTACTATACTTTCAATTCCTAGTTGTTTTTCTTCGCAAAAGAGTTTTTTACACCTTACACAACGCCATGTATCCACTGAACCTATAGTTCTTTTTTCATAATTTAGATTAGTAACTCCAAAGTAAACAATTTCATGTTTACAAGAATCTTGATCAATAGACATTATTTCTCCTCCATATGTGGGATTATTTAGTTCTTGCATCATCATATGGTTTTTCTAAAATAATTGATATGTTATCGACCAAAAGATTCTTCTTAAATGGAATATTTTCTCTCAAACACATTCTTCGATACATGTTTACTACGGCAAAACGTGGATGTGTTGATTCAAACTCTGTTTTTGTTATATCGATAAAACCTCCAAACTCAACAAGGCTTTTTGCTACATCAAGGGCCTCTGATTCAGATATCCCAAGATGTTGAGCAATATTTTTTGCAGACATTCTACCTTGGTTTATTACTAGCACGAAAACTTTTGCCTGTAAAGGAGATAACTTAAGTTCTGAAACAAGTTTTTCCTCAATGGTGTCGATGTTTACGCTCATGAAGATTGAAACAAATTTTGTCATAATTAAAGGTGCATGAATACATAGCTGAAATTAAATAGTGAAAGAGATTGAGTTTTATCATGAAATTAGTTATTGGAATAACTGGTAGTTCAGGAATTCTCTACGGAATCAGAATGTTAGAGGCACTAAAACGCTATAAAATTGATGCTCATCTCATTATGAGTGAATGGGCAACAAAGTGCCTCAAATTGGAAACTGATTATGATTTAAAATATGTCAGATCATTGACAAAAAACTATTTTGAAGATTCTAACATGGCAGCAAGTGTTTCGAGTGGTACATTCAAGACTGACGGCATGATTGTAATTCCTTGCAGCATGAAGACCTTATCTAGTATAGCTAATGGTTATGAAGAAACCCTTGTTGCACGTGCAGCTGGTGTAACCATGAAGGAATCGCGCAAGCTAGTCATCGTACCAAGAGAAACACCATTGACGAGCATACATTTAGAGAATATGTTAAAGCTAGCACGAATAGGAGTAGTCATTTTACCTGCAATGCCAGGATTCTACAACAAACCAAAGAGTGTAGATGAGTTGTTAAATCACATAGTTGGAAAATGTCTTGACCAATTCGATATTAACCACGACTTGTTCAAGAGATGGGGAACACCTAAACCTCATCGTTAGTTCAGAACATGAGAAGATAAATTCAATGTTAAATGGATGCCAAATTTGCAAATTCTAAGAGTGTTTATATTTGGATATATGATTGAACATACAGAATACATTGACTAGCTACAAAAGCAGATATTCTAACGATAAATCGTTTGATTTCATAATTCCGTTAATGGTTTTGTTATTCTTGGGAGTTGTTTACATACTATCATTGAGATCAGACGCAGGATATGTCAGCTTTATTCTAATCGGAGTAACCGCTGCAATCATGATTTATTGGGTAAGAGTCCTCAAAAAGATGACAAAAGATAGTCAACCTCAATATACTCCAAAAGAATCTGAAACAAAGAACTGGGTTTATGATCTAATAAAAGGTGAAAATGAGATAGTATTCGTAGCCGAAGTTCCCGGTCCCGAGGATCAGGTAACTGTAAGATTAATCGATGGAATTCTCTATGTACGAGGATCAAGTCATTTTTCAAAAGAAGTGCCCATTGAAGCTACTCCTGATATGGGAATTCATGATTTCAAGTACAGGAATGGAGTACTTACCCTCAGAATAAAGAAATTAGAAGCTCTTTGACTCTTCCAGTTTTTCTGGAAGATACTTATCAGTGATGTTGGTGAGACCATACTTTGAGAATGCTTCAAGTTCTGCTTTTCTTTTTAGTTTCAGAAAGACTTCCAATTGTTTTTTCCAGTTGCCTTCCTGATATCTTGGATCCTTTTGCAAATCGAAAATTCTTTTGATATCAGCTTCGGTCATTGGAATAGTGGGAAGTTTATATTTTTCAATATCTGTTGCCCACACTCCAAGCCATTTGGCATCAGGAACAGTGAGCTCACGAAGATGGGCAGCGTTAGCAGAACCAGACTTGATAACCATAGCAATGTGTTCACCATATACATCTCCATCAGCCAAAATGACTACCGGAAGGCTCAACTCGGAATTGAGTCTTCGCAGTAAATTCCTCGTTGAACGTGGTGCTTGACCTGCAGTATCTACAATAATGGATTTGAATTTTTTGTGTACTTTTTCCTCTACAAATCTTGTAAAAAGACCTCCTTTTTCAATCGCAATAACAAGTTCTGCACTAGTATCTACCAACTCTGCACTACTAAGACTAGGACCTATCAGATAGCCATCGGGATGATCTGAGAGATTAACCCTTTTTCCTTCATATCCAGGTACAGTATATTCTATTGTAAGATCCCCAAAGACACTACTTCGCTCCTCAGGAAATATGTGAAATTCCTCGCGAGGACTTGTAAGGACAGCCTCAAGATCAACTATGATGTTATCAGATTCTGGCTGGTCTTCAAAATCAATACTAAATGCCTGCGATGAATAATAGATATCTCGTAGCGTTGATGATTTACCTTCTCTTACAAGTCTATTTACAAAAAAAGCAAGCCATGCAAGTTGTGTATATGAACGAAGTTGTGACATGTTTCTAGAACTTCGAACAGCACTTGCGTTACCCAGTACATATTGTCTGAGCTTTTTGTCGTAGACTATATTATTTACAGATCTGCTCGGTATTACAAATTGAGGAAATTTTCCATGATCAAGGTCTTCGTATATGTTAACACCATGTTTTTGTAATAATGAAAGAAGTCGTTGCTTTCTAGCCTCTGCTGTTCTAGTTCTAGATTTGTTCTTCAATCTCACTTCCCATCCTTACTAATTGTTTATAATTTGGTTCTTTTTTCTTTCCAGAAAGTTCTGTGGCAAACTGTGCAATAAGAGGTACATACTTTGCATAAAGATTTGCTCTCTTTTTAGCCATGTCAGCCATACCTTGTCTTGACATGTGGACTGCAAGTTTTCTTGCCAAATACTGTAATGCATTTTTTAATTCTCGTTCAATCTCAGGTCTGTCAGCAACGTTTTCTTTTCCTACAGTCTTATATGGAATTCTAGTGGAGCAGATATGAGACACAATAACTAGAGGAGGATCTCCTTTTATCTTGTACCTGCTCCAGTCCATCTCATTTATGATCTTTAGTACCACATCACTGCCTTCATCATAAAGGAGAGGAATTCTATTTGCAAATCGATAAACCTTCATACCAGCAGCTGGAATATCCCCACCATATGCAATACCCATCTCTACAATAAATGGGAATCCAGAGTATGCGGAGGCACTACGCTGTATCACAGAAGCAAATTCAGGATTGAAGAATTTCATTATTCCTTTTGATAGTGGTTCTTCGCCTAATGGAGCCAAACAGCTAGGATCAGGTGAAAGAAAGTCATCAAATTTCTGCAATGCATCTGCAAGCTTGACCAATTCTTCATTTGTCATACTACCGATCCTCTTTTCTGGTTTGAGTTTTGCAAATTCACAAAACTTTTCTGCAGTGGTTGGGCCTACCCTCTGGAATCTCTTTGTAAGAAACGTCAATAATGTATCTCCTTGTACAGTATTGGCAAGCTGTTTATAGTAAGGACTTTCAGGGTCTAGTTCTACTACATGAGATTGTGCTTGCCCAAAGTCCCAGTATGTAATTTTTTTATTTGCAACATCAATATCATCAATTCTTATCTTCTGCAATCCATCAAAATCCACATTTAGAAATGACATGGCAGCAATTACAGTTCTTACTGGCCTAGAAAGATCAGACCAGCGCTTCTGTGCTCTGTCAAGTATATCTTTTGCTGAAAGATTTTTCTTTTGACTTCCCAATTCCTTCTTTACTTTGTCTATCATGTTATCGTCCACAGTTGGAATCTGGTAATGAGTATCTACAATCATTCGTCTAATCGTTTCAACATCAATACCATGAGGGTGCGGTTTGATTATAGTCGGTGGTGGAGGCATGTCTTTTACAATTCTCGGATAGTGTAATTTTTCTCCAGATGGATCTTCAAATGTTATAGAAGCATATGGAGTGATCAGAGATGTCTCTGATACGTAATCACGTATCTTCGTTCCTGCTTTAGAATAATCACCTTCAAGAACAATACTCACGGATAATCCCGTCTTAGATGCCTCCTTTGTGGTATGTTTTAGTATAATTGGTTTATTTTTTTGAATATCAAGTAACATCACAAATTCATCAAGGGTTTTTCCATCCCAACAACTTTTTACAGTAACAGGCTTATTGGTGGTTATCTGACCATACAGTATTGCCATTGTAGCTCCCAAGCCAAACATTCCTCTTGCTTGCTTGAGACCAAATTTTGAACCATAAAGGACCGTTCCAAATGCATGTGATACATGTTTAGGATCAATACCAGGACCATTGTCTCTTACAGTCAATATGTAGTGTTTAGGATCAGCTTGTTCTTGATCAACTGCTTTTATGAATAAATGTATGTCAGGCAAGATTTTCTTTTGATCACAAGCATCTAACGCATTTTCCACAAATTCTCTTACCGATGTGTACAACGATCTAGTAGGATTACTAAAGCCAGCAAGATCTCTGTTCCTGTAGAAAAATTCACTAGGTGAGATTTGACTGAAGACCTCTTTACTGGAAGACATTTTCACCCTCCCATAGTTGAAACTTTTCTATCTTTTGTCTCCTCCTTGATTCCTGAAGATCATTGTAAACCTTGCCATGTGTACTACCACTCGAAAGTGAAGTAATTGCATTAACTGCTGATCTTAACTGTTTTCCTTCTCCAATTATCGCAACTGTTCTACCATATACACAAATACTTGCCCCGCTCAGCTCTTCAACATTTTTTCGTACTCTTCCGCCTTCTCCTATTATTCTACCCTTTATCCTTCCGATCTGGGATGAAGACTTGCCCACGAATTCTCGTAAATCAATTACATGTAAAGAATTTTCTCCTTCAAGAAGTCTCATAGCTTTGTCAGCAGAAAATCCTCGTCCTATAGCCATAACGATTTCTTCTGCTTTGAATGGCATCATGTCCTCAGCATCATCATTTCCTCTTATAATAATCTCTCCCGTTTGACCATCAATCAACAAAGAAACTGAACATATCTTTTCAATTTTGGCCTTTACACTGCCTGATTTTCCAATTAAAACACCAACTCGATCTAACGGAATTAGAATTGTTTTTTCAAAGATCATTATATTATCCTCTTAAGAATATCACGCGGGTTTTCTACAGTCAATCCCCTTTTTACAAAGAATCTAGCTATATTTTTAATATCTCTTTCAAGAAATTCTATCGCATTTGGATGCCTTATATCTACTGCAGAACCAAAGTCAAAAACTTTGTTATTGTTGAAACCATCTTTCTGAGACTTCCTTTCTCTGTCTTTTTCGACTAGCTTACCTTCAATCCTTTTTGCTAATTCCTCTTGAAGTTCGTCAGGCAATATTTTCAATTGTATGGACTTAGTAAAATTGATTACTCTATCAGAAATCTTTTGGCAAATGACCGTTTTCTTTTAACCAATCTACTTGGGAAAGAGTATATCTCCATGTAATGTCTCCTCTGTCTTCTGTTCGAAAATCCCAAGGTGCTATGGTTACAACATCGTTATCACGAATCCAGATCTTCCTTTTTAATTTTCCACGAATTCTTCCCATTCTTGTTTTATCATCAGCACATTTTACCAAAACATGATCACTACCCAAAAGTTTGATAACTCTACCAAGTATCTCACCCTCTTCAGGTATTTTCATTTCCTTTAGTTCACTTTCATTTAATACCTTACGCTTACCCAAAATTCTCAGTAAACGATCTGCTCAGTGCGTATATAACTGTTGTATTTTTAAAATTTAAAAACTAGAAGAAATGGAACACCGTCAATATCTTTTACTCCCTTTGCTGATCCTATTCCTATCCTTACCGACAAGGCAATGGTTTCCTTTCCAACCATGTTAATTATTGATGCATTTTTCAACAGTTGTTCCGCTTCATTTTCTTCGACGATTCGCTCAGCAAAGTAATTCTTACTAATATTTATCGTAAGATCAGATTTGTTAAATGTCCTTCCAACCAACTCAGCGTCACAGATGTTTAACATTCTGTTATGCTGATAATTCATAAATCTTACAGCAAATGCCATTTACGCATATTGGCCTTTTAGAGATGATTTTGCACCACATGCTTCACAGACAAGAAAATTGACCCTGTTTGACCTCTCCACTCTAGTATCTGGGCTTTTACAGGTTGGACATTCAAGATATTCCTTGACATACCTTTCAAGAAGCACAGTAAATTCATGTGGTTCTTTTTTTCCTACAAAGACTGCTTTATCGCCTGCATATTGCGCTGGCGTAGCAAATTCCTTTGAAAGATATTGTAGAATTTTTTCAGGATCTCGTCTCAATAGTTTTGGAAACTCTGAAAAATTGCGAAAGAATGTTCTATTACCTTGCCACATTATATCCACCTTAGGCAGCTCAAATCTTGAACCAGAAACCTTCCTAGTCTCTGAAATCTTATCTTGAACTTTCTTCAGTAGTTTTTCGTATTCGCCCTTTGTCAACGATTCTCCTGAGATAGTACTACCTATATTGATTTACTTTAAAAAAGAAGAAAATGGTCCCTAAGGCTTTCCTATTCGAAAAACGTTAGTACCACATTTTGGGCATGTTCCCTTTACCGCAGGTCGTCCATTCTTTAGTTTAACTTCTTTTGGATTTGCTATCTCGACTTTTTTCCTGCATTTTACGCAGTATGCCGTGGTCATTTCATCTCTTTACGAAGGAAGTTGTATTTAGCAAGGCGCTGTAAAATTTATTTCACTATACACTGGAGGCAGTTAAATTTTTACATTGTCCTTCTCAGACCATCTATGAAGAATTTGTATTAAAAATACTATTTTTGTGATATTTCTTAGGTTGAATTGATCCAACTTGAAGAAATTAGAAGACACGTAATTGAATTTTCAAATTGTTCTACCATTAAGTTATGCTTTTAAACGTCCTAAAGGGAGTCACTTGAATGGCAACCAAGAAAGGCATCATCATTACGGCCATAATACTTGGTACCATTTCCTCTGCAAGTTTCATGGTGTGGTTTTTCCCTCAAAACAGGGGTCCAGGAATTGTTGTTTCAGATTACAGCAATGAACTTGATAGTGTGAGAGAAAGGCATGGATTGATCATTACTGAGATGGATTCAAACCTCATGAGTCTACTTAATCAGACTCTCTCACCTGATGATTTCATCAATATGACTCAGACATCATCTACCCAAGTTACTTCTCTCATTACGGAACTCATAGAAAGTAATCCTCCTGTAGAATGGAGAGAAAGTTATCTAAATTATGATGAGGCACTCAAAAAGTACAACGATTATCTTACTGAAGCGATCTCTTTGGCAAACGAGATGAAAGTCAGTACATCCCCCAACAATTTGAATCAAGAATTATCCACGCTAGCCTCATTGAAGAATGAATCAAATTCGTTTATTGTAAAATCCAATGAGACAAGACCATGAGAGGGTGTAGGGATTCAGTTCCTTGGGTCAAATTTTTCTCCGGTTATTGTAACATCTGGTAGAAATTACATTAATTAATAGGAAATGCGATTTTCGTACATATACAAATGTCAACAAAGGAGACTAATTTACCAAAAAGTGAAACTGGAATTAAGACCAGTAGGTTATTAGTAATATGTGTCGATAGAGATGATGACATTGGAAGTAAAGCAGGTGTAACTACACCAATAGTTGGACGAAACTCATGCATAGAAGCCGCACAACGTCTAGCACTTGAGGATCCTGAAGATGCAGACTCGAATTCAATTTTTGCTGCAGTAAAGACATTCGAGGATCTTGTGAGCAAGGGATACCAAGCTGAAGTTGCAATAGTATCTGGTACAGAAAACAAAGGAGTACAGGCAGATGAAAAAATTGTATCCCAAGTGAAATCGATAATGGAAAAATTTGTAGCCAATGGAGCTGTTATTGTTTCTGATGGAGAAGACGATGAAACTGTTATTCCTATAATTCAAAATGTTTTGCCAATAGTTTCTGTTAAACGAGTTGTCATGAGGGCAAGTAGAACAGTAGAATATTCTTATGCAGTGCTAGGAAGATATTTGAAAGCTATTGCTTTTGATTCAAAATATTCAAAATTCTTTCTTGGGGTTCCTGGAATTTTATTAGTTATTGGAGGAATCGCGACAGTCCTTGGATTGACCAAAGAGATCTTTGCAGTTTTGGTTAGCATTCTAGGAGGAGCATTCCTTATCAGAGCATTTGATGTTGATAGAGCATGGTCACACTGGACAAAACCAACACCCGCAGGTTTCATTAGAATATTCACCCTTGTAGCAGGAATACTCTTAATCTTAGGTTCTATAATTGCCGGAGTTAGTGCTGTAAATCCGCAGATAGCTTCAACAAAACCAGATGAACTGCTAAAGATTGTTCTAAGTAAGCAAATAATTGGTTTGTTTGTTTCTGGAATGCTTCCATTCTTCTGGATGGGTATCGGATGTATGTTTGGAGGCTCTTTGTTAAGTAGTTGGTTCAGAGGAAGTATTAGATCAATTACTGACATATTGAGAATTATTGTATTGATCACACTATACCCAATTGTATCACAATTTACCACTGTGATGACAAAAGATGAAAGTCCCTTCACTTTGATACCCCCGCTTCTACTTGGGCTTGCAGTAATACTGATATCTGCGTCGCTACTCTTCCACAAATATAGGAAGAAGAAGGGTGGCGAGGTACTATCGGAATAAAAGATAAAGCTCTCGAGTTAGGCGGATTCTATACTCTTTATTCAAAAAAGCTGGAGAAAGATATACGAAATGGGGAAATCCCAAAACACATTGCCATAATACTCGATGGTAATAGAAGATGGGCTAAAAGAAATCTTGTTTTAAAGTTAGATGGACACTTTCATGGGGCAGATGCTGTTGAAAAGCTGTTAGACTGGTGTGAGGAACTAAATATCAAGATAATTACATTGTATGTATTATCTGTGGAAAACTTGGCAAGGGATGACGATGAATTACATCATCTCTATGATTTGATCAACGCACGGCTGGAGAAATTATACAATGATCCACGCATACATAAAAATCAAATGAGAATAAAAGCAATAGGTCGTGTTGAATTGCTACCAGATTTCTTGAAAGAAGTTTTGAACAGGCTTGAAACGGTAACTAAAGATTATGACAATCATTATCTGAATATAGCGATAGCATATGGGGGCCAGAATGAATTAGTGGATGCTGTAAAAAAAATTGCTGTGAGAATTAAAGAGGGCGCACTTGATATTAATGACATAGACAAGAATGTAATAGAATCATGCCTTTACACATCACATCTACCTCAATCTTCTCCAGATATGATACTTAGAACTTCTGGAGAAAAAAGGTTAAGTGGTTTCTTAATGTGGCAAAGTGCATACAGTGAGCTTGTTTTCATGGACGTTTATTGGCCAGAATTTAGAAAGATAGATCTTATGCGAGCTATTAGGACGTACCAGAAACGAGCTCGTAGACAAGGCAAATAGAAAAGAGAAATACTTCTAGTTTTAAAGTGGTAACATCATATGTTAGAAGAGAGATCGGCAGGAACAATTCTTTATAGAAAATCATCAGCAGGCAATCTATACCTTCTTTTGAACTATCCATCTGGACACTGGGATTTTGTTAAAGGTAATATTGAGAAAGGAGAGACGTTAAAGGAGACCGTAATACGAGAAATTGAAGAAGAGACAGGAATAACGGATGTAAACTTTGTTGAAGATTTTGAAGATAAAGTGGAATATCATTATCAGCGCGATGGACAACTTGTTCATAAAGAAGTTGTGTTTTTCTTGGCAAAAACAAATACTGCGAATGTAAAACTTTCACATGAACACCATGGATTCATTTGGCTTGATTTTAACAGTGCATTAAAAAAATTAACCTACAAAACTGCACAGAATATGTTAAAAAGGATTAAGGATTTAGGATTTGAGACTTAAAATTTTGAGTTTTTTTACTTCTGAAATTGGATCGATAGAATTAAGAATTGTTCTTCCCACTATTAGATAATTAGCACCGGACTGTATAGTTTTTTTAGCATCCCCTCCTTGTGTTCCAACTCCAGGAGAATAAATTTCACATTTTTCTTTTACCATTTTACTTGAGTAGGATATAATTTCTGGTACAGTGGCACCAACTACAATCCCATCAACTTTTGAAGAGATGGACCACTTTAAGAAAAGTTCATGAAGTTTTTGTGCTTTCTTTGTTTTAGGATTCATAACAGTGAGTCCATATCCTAACTTTGCCCCAGGATGGCTCATATGTACAAGTGTTATTACCCCATGTCCACTACCATGGGCGGATGAAACAAGTTTTTCAAGATTCTCCAATCCCATTATTGGATTAACTATCACTGCATCAAAACCGCATTGCCAAAGTCTTTGTATTGCAATCTCATTCGTATTTCCTATATCATTTAGTTTAATGTCCGCAATTGTTTGTAAACCTTGATCGTGTGCAATTCGATTTATCTTGACAAGACTACTTTGACCCAACGGCAATATTACATGAAAGTTAAGCTTAATCGCACAAACGTACTCGTGCAATCTTCTTATGTTACTAATTGTCTTGCTTTCTAACTTGTTAAAATTTTTATCATCAAGATCATTTGCTAGTATTATTCTACTTTTCCTCGATGAATTTTTTATTCTGCTTCTAAATTCAGTCATAGTCTGACTAGTGGATGTTTACCTTTTAGCTTTATTACTTTGAGGTATGAATATCCATGTTCATTTATTCCACTAACAAAGGATGGTTCAGTTCCATCTTTACTTGAATATTTCAGGAATATGCTCTTAGGTTCATAATCAAGTTTGACATGACAAAAATACGAGGTCTCATCGGATTCGTTGAAATTCATGAACAATCCAGCTAACCACTTTGCCCCATTAGTGAAGACGAATAATGGGAATGGAGATTCTTCAAAACCATAGCTTAGCTTTATCAAACTAGTAAGATCTTCCAGTTCAAGTGGTTCGTACATGACTTCAGATTCAGTTTTGGTATCTGGTTTGAGCGATTCTGGTAATGATTTCATTCTGACTATGGGCGAATAAATGAAAGTAGGATTTGTCATTGTATTTACGATGTCATAGTCTTCTTTACCAGCTTTAAAACCATAGGAAAGATAGTGACCAAATTTCTGATTATACACGTAATAGTTAACTGGTCTCTCTTTCAATACATCCATTTGAACAGAAACTACTTCTCTTCCATCAAGAACAAATGAGAATGACGTACGGGGAATTCGTTCCAAAGCACAAACGAGCCTTGAGAATTCTGCCATATCATAAAGTTCTATGTAGTATGGAAGTTTTACCATGTGATCACTCCTAAAACATCCACATTAAAAGTAGTCGCTTCTTACTTCCCTATTCTTCTCTTCTATCAATTATATCGTTCACTTCAGGACCAGTCCCAATCAAAGTAACGTGGATCTTCAGTTGGTCTTCTATATTTTTGACAAAATACTTTGCCGGAGAGCTAAGATCTGAAAATGATTGCATGTGTGCACATTCTGGATAAACTACGTCTAGTTTTGTGATAGCAATCTGTGAAGCACTGTTTAGCATTATTGCTCTTCTAGCAAGTTCAAAATCAAATTCAGCTGCTCTTCTTTGTCTGCCGGTTACAGTTCCTACTTCTTGCCATCCTTTTGCTACAGCTTGTTGTGCAGTGATTTCATTTTTTAGTGGCCCTTCCCCAACTCTTGTGACAAAAGACTTGAAAACAACAACTATATCATCTACGTTCTTTGGACCAATACCCACATCTGCACAAATTCCTGAGGCAGTAACATCCTTGGACGTTACATATGGATAAGTGCCATGCCAGAGTGAGAGGAAGGTACCTTGTGTTCCCTCTACCAAAACTTTCTCTTTACGTTCCAGTGCAAAATTTACAGCATTAGGAATGTCATCTAAATATAGTGCGAGTGATTCAATGTCTTTAGCAAGCTTGAGTGTTCTCATAGCTCTATCAGCATTAGCAGGTCCAGTACCTGTACCCGTGCTACCAATAGATTCTTTTAATCGTCCCTGAGAATCAGCAATCTTGTGAGATTCTTCTATTACGCCGCAGTTATAATCAACAAAAGATCTATCCCCTACTCCAAACTCAGATATTTCTTTAAGCAATACATCTGGACTCACCACGACACCAGGTCCTACAAGTAGTCTTGTACTAGGATTCAAAAAGGCACTAGGCAACATCCTTACTTTGTACTTTTTGTCATTGTATTCTATTGTATGACCTGCATTAGGTCCAACACCACCTCTAACAGCTATTACAGGATTGTCTTTTACAGCAAGATAGGAAACAATCTTTCCTTTCCCTTCATCGCCGAAGAAGCCACCAACAACAACCATAGAAGGCATAAAGGAGGAGCGTAGAGGGACATATTTAAGCCAAATCTTAACAATACAATTTTAGCAACGAAGGGAGACTGCAACTTTGCATGACAGAACCAAATTTTGCAGGAAATATCATAGCAAATCTAGCAAACCTTCCAGAATTCCTCCGAAAACCTATCTTACAGAAAAGATTGACTGAATTTTTTTCTATGTCACAAGAGGACAAAAAAGAAATCATAAACAATGCATTACAAGCAGGACCCACAATTCAATT
Source organism: Nitrosotalea sp. (assembly GCA_050749285.1). GTDB lineage: Archaea > Thermoproteota > Nitrososphaeria > Nitrososphaerales > Nitrosopumilaceae > Nitrosotalea. The sequence goes on from JBOGQX010000052.1 coordinate 44,247, forward strand.
CGATAAGTTTGCAACTCTTTTCAAGACATGGCTTGAGATACTCTGCAATTTCGCGGAAGAACGTAGAATGATTATGTTTACAACATACATAAACGAGATTGTAAATAATCCCCAAAAGATAATCTTGTTTAATCTAGATGGAGTTTTTGAGATCTACTTATCACTAACGCGGGATCAAAGAAATATACTCTCAGAGACCATAAAAAAAATTATCAATCGACTTGATAGCGATTCTAAAAAAAGACTTTATCTTGTAATTCCCGAGAGAGCTAAAAAAGAAATAGGAATCTAGACGGGTTTGTCTGGTTTTCTCTGATTTTCGTCAGCAAAATTAACCACATCTCCTTCAGGCGTCATAACTCCCATGAATACTTTTTCATATCGTTTTAACACCTTTCTGTGCTCAGGCATGGACATATCTAATCTCATTTCATTCATAACCATAACCCTATATTGTTTCCATTCCGCCCAGCATTCATTACAACAAGGATAATTGGATGCGATCGGATCGAGTTCAGCAGTTTCAGGTATTTCCTTTTTGCATTTAGTACAGTTTCTTGCCATAAAAGGACAACATAAGGTAGCAATTTATTTCTTAAGAAGAGATATTAGGGAAATCAGAGAAATAAGGATATGAAGGTAAAATGCCCAAAATGTAACGAAATAGCAGAATTGGGGGATGATTTCACCTATGTAAAGTGTTCGCATTGCTCCCTTGACATGACATATGGGGAATATGTAAAGTTCATAGCATACAAAGATGCAAGATACTCGGATGTTTTGGGAGACTATGCCACCGAAACTGAAGGTACTACAGCAGGAACTCTTGATGATTGGTAGAAAAAAAGCTACTACAAGACTTATTTAATTTCAAACTGGTAGTGCGTATAGTTGCAATTTATACTTGAAACAGCTCTTAACTTGTTGGGATTTGTAGTTGGACTTGCGTTAGGGATTTTTGCATATATTGGATTTAAGAACACGGGCAGCCCGACACTTTTTAGGTTAAACATTGCTTTTTTCTCTATTGGCATAGGGTTCGGGGTCGTGGGATTTGGATATATGATAGAATCTCTCGTACTAAACTATACTCAAATCGATTCTTGGATTCAGACCCTTGGCATAGGGATTCAAACAGTGGGATACTTTTTTATCGCTTTTTCGCATGGCATCAAATCATTTTTTCCCAAATCAAGATATTTCAAGTCAATTGCGCTTCCTCTTTTCATCATTCCGGGCAATTCAATTGAGCATATTATAAGGTCAATTTCTTTTATCCTACTGGTATATGGGACAATAGAGACCATTATGTCATATATGGAGAACAGGAAGCGTAGCACTATTTTTGTTGCTGCAGGATTGGGATTGCTTGCCTTAGGTGAATTTTTAGGTTGGTATTCGATAGTATTTCCAAAATCAGTACTTTACTTTGTCTCGGTCTCTACAAAAGTAGCTGGCTTAGGGGCGTTGTTCATACCAATCTCACAGGTTCCTCTAAGAGGTGTGAAATTTGGCAGCGGTGTATAGAACTCACATGAGTATCATTGGCGATATTCTTGCAACCACCAGAGACGAGATTCCTGATGAAACTGGAGCAAGTGTAACATATCTCATACGAAGAGCAAATGTCTCATATGGTAGGCTTTCTAAAATTTTAGGTACTCTTGTACAGCAAGGTCTTCTTGAGCAGACTTCATCTGAAAGAGCTTGTAAATACAGAATTAGTGAAAGAGGACGAGAATTTTTACAAGCCTATCGTGGTTTTAGAGAGTTTGCGGACTCCTTTGGATTAAGAATTTAACGGTCTTCATCGTCCTCAATTTCATCATATTCATCTTCTACCTCTTCATCTTCGAACTCGTCTTCAAAATCATTCTCAAAATCGTCAGACATCAAAATCTAGAGGAAGGATTTTCCTATAAAAGACTTGCAAAGTACACCATTTTCTTTCTACTAGGTTATGCTGCTGGACCGACCCAACCACCGCAAGAAACACAGATGGTCATTTCATCCTCGTTTACGTATGTTTTTCCACCCGGCGGGCATTTGCATCTTGATATTTCCTCTTCCATGACAAATATACTACAGCCAACCTTATATCGTTTTTACAACAAGAGATAATTTACTAATAATTACCAGATAATTTGTGATTGCTCTATGTAATGAAGAAGGAATTAGAAAAGCTTCTAGTATAGTAAAGAAGGGAGGAACAGTTGTTTTTCCCACCGACACAGTATATGGTTTAGGATGTGATCCGCGTAACCCTCAAGCAGTCCAATCAGTTTATAGAATTAAAGGAAGAAATGAATCAAAACATCTTCCCATCCTAGGTTTCTCTGTCGATGAGATTTCCAAGATAGCTTTTTTTGATGAATTATCAAAGAAGATCGCAGACAAATTTTGGCCTGGGCCTTTAACTCTAATACTCAAGATTAAGGATTATGAAATTGCAAAATCACTTAATCTAACAAACAAAGTAGCGGTTCGTGTACCCAATCATCCTTGTACGTTAGCACTACTAAGAGAATGCAGAATTCTTGTAGGTACAAGTGCCAATCCATCTGGGCTTTCTCCATCTGGAGATGTGAAAGAGATTGTAGACAAATTGGGAGGGTATGACATACTTTTAGACGGCGGAAAAATTAATGACCCTATAGAGTCTACCGTTGTAGAGATGAATGAAAATCAATTGAAAATATTACGATCTGGAAAAATTAGTGAAGAGGAATTACTTGCAGTAGTATGAACCTAATAATTACCTGCAGTAGGCACATGGAAGAGGAAGCAGTAAATGAAATTTCAAAACTTCTACAAGTTATTGGAGATATCGAACCCAAGATAGAAATCTCCGAATTTTCTGGCATAATTACTGTCAATACTTCACTAAATCCTTTCGAAGTTGTTGGCGAAATACGAAAGAAAATTCTAGATGAACCTTGGAGTGTAAGATATTGTCATCGGTTTATACCAATTCAAGAAACTACAGAAACTGTACTTGAGGAGATAGTAAAGGCAGTCCAAAAGCACGTTAATACAATGAAGCTCACTGATTCATATAGAATTACCATAGAAAAAAGAGGATCAGATTTATCTTCAAAGGACATGATTGATGCAATTGTCAAAATTATTCACAATAAGGTATCTCTTGAAAAGTTTGATTGGAATGTGATTATCGAGGTTCTGGGTGGGACATCGGGTATTTCAGTTATAAAAGAACAAGATATGGTAAGTACCCTGAAGATAAAGCGCGATTCAATGGAATAAAACAGCAGATCTTTCCGACAACCAGTCTTCTAGTGGCTTTTTGGACATTATACAATCAAGTTGTTTTTTAGTTATCAAATACTCTTTTTTTATGAAATTTGAATTACTTGGAAGGGTCTCGAATGTTTGTGTTAGATACTTTATCTGGTTGAAAAGTCTATTAATTGATGATTTTTTTCCAACGAGAATAAGAATAGAATCTTGACCCTTTTGAAGTCCTATTTTTTTTATAGCGTCGTTAATTTGTCTTGTAAATGCAAACCTCATTAAAATATCTGTCTCTATTTTATTCGAAAGTAACGTATCTGCTCTTCTTGCGGCAAGAGAAATGCTGATGACTTTTTTTGCGTGTTTTGCACTCACAATATACTTGGATCGAACACCCTGAATAAGGAGATCAGTGTATTGTTTACGTAAGGTTTCAAGAAAATTAATGGGATCATAATTAATTTTCCTTAGCCTAACTAATTCTACATAATTGCTTCCACATATAAAACTAATTCTCTTTGTGCTACCACCGTGAACGACGGGAATTATACTTATGATATCCCCATCTTTAAGATCTGTATCACTACCTCCAAGTGCAGACGAGTCAACACCATTAACTGCAATTAATATATTTTTGACATCTAGTAAAGGCATATTTTTTGGAATTGATCTCTGAAGATATTCTAGTAAACCTGCAACAGTCATTTCGTCTTTTTCAACTTCTAATTTATCGGTTAAAAAAGACCTTTTAGCACCGCCAAAAAGTTTTACTGTTATCATATAATAAGAAATTACCTAGTTCAATATGGAATTTTTGATTAACAATATTCCGAATTAGAAGGTTAGCTCAGTATTTGTTCTTCCATCTCTGCGGATCTATCTACAGGTTGGGTCATGGATACTGCTTGTGACTCTTCTTTCTGTTCCTCGAGTTCTCTTCTCAAATAAGCGGTTATGAAACCAGCAATTTCATTCTTTAATCCCTTTGATCTAACTATGGCAATTTCGTCAAGTGCTTTCTTGTTCTCTCTAAAATCAGTACCAAATTTCTCCTTATAAGTAGTCAATAGATCTGTTGAAATTCGTCTGACTCTATTCACGTCTTCGATTGGCAGTAGGGGTTTTTTATACCTATACACCAAGATATGAATTTGTATTTGTTTCAGCAATAGAAAGTGTCTCATCATAGGTTTTGCCTAGAATATTGGATGCACGGAAAAGAACACTTGGAAGGAAGGTCACTTGTGTTGTTTTAAATTCAAAACATCTTGAGAATTTTACTGGTCCATCAGTCTCAAACAAAATTTTATCATGTTCAGTTTGAGAAAGAAGTATTTGTTTATCTTGTGAATATACCATGGCAGGACCATATGATACAAAGTAATCAAGATCCATTGCCTTTTTCAATTGCTGCTTACTTCCTGCGAACCAATGAAGTAAGATCCCACTGATACGATATGAAGGCAGAATAGAAAATATTTCATTTAATGTCTTTCTTGAATGAATAGATACTGGTTTTCGTATTTTTTCAGCCAGAGATAGCATTTTTTGAAAAACTTGAATCTGTCGATTAAAACTATCTTCATCAGAAACATACGTTTTGTCAAGACCGATTTCACCGATACCGAATATTTGTTTAGAGCTCCCTTCGATAAGATCGATGATTGGTTGTAATTTGTCTTTTGCTTTTTCTGGATGTAGACCAAGGAAAGGTAGTATTAATGGACTTTTTTTACCTAGTTCTAAAGTGGCCATTGAGCTTGAATAATCAACAGATACACAGCAGGCTCTCATCTTCATCTTATTCATAGTTGTAAGTATAAACTGCAAATCAGATGTGAATTCGTTATCTGATAGGTGGATGTGAACGTCAGTAAGCCAATTCGTTGCCAACTATAATTATAACCATAAAATAGTGTGTATAAATCGATTCGTACGTAGTCTTTTTTCTACTTGAAGTCTTTTATCATCGGTCTCTAAAGTTAGGATATGACAACATCTGAGTTTGGTCTCTCCGTAATGTACAGAATCTTGAAAAAGGCAGGTGCTGAAAGAGTAAGCGACGAATCTGCAAACGAACTAAGAAGAATACTGGAAGAGGTTGGTATATCTATTGCCAAAAATGCTGTAGAAATGTCGATTCACGCAGGCAGAAAAACAATCAAAGCAGAAGACATTAGACTTGCTGCAAAACAGTTTTCAAAATTCTGATCTAAAAGGTTTAATTGTTCATTGAAAATCTTTTTGATTGCGGTGAGGTGGCAGAGCGGCTATGCGTTCGCCTGCAGAGCGAATCTATAGGGGTTCGAATCCCTTCCTCACCTTTTATGATATCATAATAACCTACTTTACTAAATACACCAAATTCTACTCAATTCAGGTTGGCAGAAAGAAGTAATGGATTATTGGAATACATTCCTGGTGCACGGCCTCTCCTACAACAATCTTCTAATGGATATCCATTAGAAGGATTTGTGCAAAACATCAAAGACAGCATACGAGAATACGCGGAAGATGCACAAAATGAAGTTGAAAAAGGACATAACTTTCTCCAATGGGTTCTTACGAGAGTTTTTGAAGCGACAGAGGATGATGCTACTGATGCAATTGTTGACGGTGCAAATGATCTAGGGATTGACGCTTACCTTCCAGTCGATTTTTCAGAAGACAAGATCTATCTATTTCAGTCAAAGTATGGAACTTCACATTCTACAGACGCAATTGTCAAGTTCAGAGAAGATGTAAAAAATCTCCAAAGTAAAGATATTACTAAGATGCGGCCAGAGATAGCACATCTAGTAACACAGATCCGCGAAAAGAACCTCAAAATTGAATGTGTCTACGTTACTGATCAAGAGGTTGGCGAAGGAAATTACGATTCAGTAGAGGTATACGATATTGATATAATTGTTAGAAAACTCTGGGATAGAATAAAGAAACCTGCAGTTGGAAAGAAGGCCACGATACGACTCGAGTCTAGACTAAGATACCAGAATACACTTCTGGGCATTTTAAAATTAAGAGAATTGACCAATTTTGTTACAAAGAATAGAGATTATGTCTTTGAATCAAACATAAGACAATGGATGCAGTTCAAAACTACAGTCAATAAGGGCTTGCGTGAAACTTTGCAAGAATCTCCGCAGAAATTCTTTTACTACAATAATGGAATAACGATAGTTGTAAGTGATTTTGAAGAGGTCGAAGATAATGCAATACTACTGCATTCACCACAGATAGTTAATGGAGCACAGACATCAAATTCGGTACTGGATCATGCAAAAAGAACTCACAATCTAGAGGGCAGTATAACAGTAACAATTATCAAGGCAGCAGATGAGTTGGACCAGAATAATATTACGAAGTATAGAAACTCGCAAAATGCCGTAAGGGGAAAAGATCTAGTCTCTTTGATGGATTTTCATAAATCAATAAAATCTCAGATGGAGAATTTTCGATATTTTTATGAAATACAAGCAGGATCATTTGACAGCAAAACAAAATCCAAACAAGCTGAATTTGTGGGAGATCCAACATACAACAAATATCTTCCTGACAATCACAAAAAGGTGATTGTTGCAAAAGACGCGATACAAGCGTTTGTAGCAGGAATTGAACAAAGACCGACGGAATCGTATAGTTCTCCTGCTCAATTCTTACCACGCGGAAGTAAATATGATGAAGTATTCAATGAAAAGCTCAAGGATGATTACAGATTGTTGTTGTATCCCTATCTTGCAAAAGAATATGTAAAAAGAAATTTGAATTATGGAAAGAAGGGAGGTCATAAGACTAAGAGATATGCTACGCTTTTTTTTGTAGCAGTTTACTTTAAAATTCTACATGAAAAGATATTGCATACCAAAGGCGACTTTAAAGAGGATATAGGTAAGCTGGAACCAGTTTTCAAAAGCGTCAAATTAAATCAGCGTATTTTAAAACTTACAGATACAGTTGTAACAAAATTTCTAGATGATACAGTAGTAGATGACGAAATGGACGCAGCAAATACATATCATAACTTCTTCTCACACCATGTATGGCAAGATTCCATGATACGCGTTATTGAGAAGAAAATAAAACAGGAAGATGAAGAAATTACAAGTATTCAGAAAATAGTTCAGGATCTTTTCTAAAATTTTTTAGGTAAATTAGCGGCAGATGGGTGACCGATAGGTCTCTTGCAGGAGGTCCGCATCAGCCATCCAGTCTACCGCGGTTTTATTGTACATAATAGCAGTATTTAACATGATTTTTATAACGAAAAAAAAGTAATTTAATAACTTGGAGGAATTTAACAAATGTTCGCTTTGCAACGGTCCGTTGGAGCATGTCTACAAACCCATGGAAACATGGAACATCAAAGGATTTTTATGTAGCAAATGTTATTCGAAGAAAATTTCCGAATACTATCCTGGCACTCATGAAAGAGTCAACAAATCAAACTAAAAACCAACCAGTTTCGATCTCATCCTTATCTTCTTCACCTATTCCTGTGGCATATCGCCATAAGTAACGTGCTTTGGTTTCCATCTTACTTTTTATTTTAACAAGTGATTCTAATTCTGAATTTAGATTCCCATTAGGACTTTTACAAGTATCACAAAATTTACATTTTTTATCTAAGATGATCGGAAGCGATTCAATTAACGGATATGCTTTACATGCGATTGGTCTATCTTGGTATATCTTGCATTTGTATCCTCCATGTGGTGATCTTTCATTGCTTTCTGTGTCAAGAAAAGGACATGTATTTCCATTTGACTCTTTACCCATGAGCTGGTAAGCAAGAACTTGCTCAGGTCCATTAGTTTCTTTGTTTGATACACCAATCCTAGGAAGAATGACAGCCTCGAAACCATATTTTTTTGCGAGTAATTCTATTTCCTGTTTTTCATCAGGTAAGATTAGTACTCCTACTTTGCCAAATTTTATGGTAGGATAATACTCTCTTTCTATACAGCATTTAGAACAACCCTCTATGCATGAAAAATCCAATACTACCCTTGAGGTCAAAAAGGAATAAAATTCATTTCATATATGGGATATTTAGCAAGTAATATGTCAGTATTGAGGAGTAATACCCTTATATCACCAAATATCATATTCATTGAATATGGTAGCATATAGGACTAGTATGCAGATAGTCAGAGACTTGCTCACAGTCACAGAGGAAAGTGGTACAAATGGCATTAACGTAACATCACTTTTAACAAAAGCTAACTTATCACATTCAAGACTCTCCAAGTTTCTAGACAACCTAACTGGAGCAGGCCTAGTAAACAGGATAGAATACGATGGTAAGAATACCTTCGTTATCACACCAAAAGGCAAGCAATACCTAGAAACATACACAACATTCCAGAGTCTGGCCGATTCCTTTGGCTTAGAACTCTAGATAGTTTACACCAAATTTTCAACAATTAAAAAAGCTCGTAAAAAAAGTAAAAAAATTTTATCTATGGAATGATGGAAAAAATTAATTTTTCAGATTCTTGATAATAATTTTTTGAAAACCTATGTAGCAATAATTTATCATAATTTTATTAAGAAAGATACAAGGTGCAGATTAGTAATTAGCAGAACAATTTTGTAAAAAAGCAAAAATCTATTGGTCAAATACAAAACGATCGACAGATCTATAAAGGTGTAGCTTGGTCTATGTATGAGGGGAGGAGGCATGACAGAAGTATTAGTATGGTGGAAGGGATTAGCAAAGGAACTTGAATTAGATATCGAAACTCTTGATGAACAACAAGAAGATTCTAACAGACTGTAAATTCATGTCAATTTATCTCGATAAAATGGGTATTCCGAAGTTTTTTAACAATTTAATTTATTGACAAGCCTCGAGCGGGATTCGATCCCGCGGCCTAACGCTTACGAGGCGTTCGCTCTACCAGGCTGAGCTATCGAGGCATTGGTTCGCAATGCCATCAGAGTTTATAAAAAGCCTTTGAGTTTTGGATTTGTTGAAGGTCTCGATTTCTGGAGTACGCGGAATTTTTGGTGATGAACTTAATCTTAAAGATGTAATCAACTTTTGTAGAAATTTTTCGATTCTCATAAGAACAAAAAAGTGTGTTTTGGGACGCGATACCAGACCTTCAAGTAAGATACTATCGGATGTTGCTTCTGCGTCATTAATGGAAAGAGGTATCTCAGTTTACAATCTAGGAATAGCGCCGACACCAGTGGTGTTCAAAGAATCAAGACGGTATGGAAGCGGTTTGATAATAACATCTTCACACAATCCATTAGATTGGAATGGAATGAAATTCATTGTAGATGGAAGGGGCATAAATGAATCAGAACTAAAACATTTGATCAAAGAAAAACAATTCGCTAAGGAAAAAATTGGTACGGAATCTGAGATCAATTCTGACTACATAGATAAAGCTAAAAAAGTGATTGGTCATGTGAATGGAAAACCAAAAGTTGCACTTGATGTAGGTGGAGGAGCTGCCTTTGAAGTTGCGCCGAATCTTCTGAGCAAGATAGGATGCATGGTAAAGAGTGTGAATGAGAAACCTAGCAAATCCTCACGTGGGCCTGACCCTACGGTCGACAAACTACTAGATTTGATAAAACTATCAAAAAAATCAGACATTGCGTTTGCTTTTGATCTGGATGGGGATCGACTAGTCGTTGTAAAGGACAGCAAAAAGCAAGCACCAGATGTTACTTTAGGATTAGGGGTTGCCAAAGCATTAGAAATTGGATACAAGAAATTTGTTCTAAGCATCGATACCAGTGTGTCAGTTGAGAAATTAATCAAAGAAGAGGGCGGGCAAGTAAAGAGGTCGAAAGTTGGTGAGGCTAATGTAGTGGATTTAATGTTAAAAACAAAATCCCAAGCTGGGGGGGAAGGAAGCAGTGCAGGTTTCATCTTACCGGAATTCAACATGTGTAGAGATGGCTTGCTTACAAGTGGTTTGATAGCATCCATGATAGGCATGAATAGATTCCAAGAGGTTGTTAGATTTATGGAAGGATACTTTCAAAGACGAACCAAGATGGATGTTGATTCGCGGTTCCACAAAAAGATGATGGAGATATTATCTTGTAAGATGCGAAAGAAATTTAGCGAAATTATTTCTATAGATGGAATCAAATCAATAATAGATGAAGATAGTTGGATACTTGTGAGACAATCTAACACTGAACATACTATCAGAATTTCTACAGAATCGAACAATTTGGATAAAGTTAGAACCATAGAAAAACAGGTTACTGAATTGGTCAAACAGAGCTATGAGGAAGCCAGACGAGTTAGAAATTATTAAGATTTTCCAAAACCGTTTTGGAAGAAAATCCAGTTTTGTAGCAAATGATTTGGAATTCTTAAAAATGTCTGACGTAAATTTCGTTGTTAAATCCGATATGCTAGTTCAAGGTACTGACGTACCACCTGGTATGAAATTACGTGACATCTCTAGAAAAAGCATAGTTTCATGCGTAAGTGATTTTGCCTGCAAGGGGATAAGACCTAGATATGCCACCATATCTTTAGCGCTTCCAAGAGGGATTACCAAACAGAAAGTAAATGAGTTAGCGGAGGGTTTTGCGATTGCCTCTAAGCAATTTGGAATAAAAATAGTAGGTGGTGATATTAATGAAGGGCAGGAAATAGTAATTGATGTCTCCATTATTGGCATTGGAGACAATATAGTAAGCAGAAGTGGAGCAAAAAATGGAGATATAATAATCACTTCAGGGCCATTTGGATATACTTCTTCAGGATTAGAAATCATCTTACACAATCTTAAGGCAGAAACCCACTTCCTAAAAAATAGTAGAAAAAGCGTCTTTATGCCAACGCCCAGATTAGAGTTCGGATTAAAAGCTGCAAAGTACTTTTCCTCATCCATGGACTCTAGCGATGGTTTGTCGATTACTCTTAATGATATGTGTGCACAGAGCAGAAAGAGATTTGTAATTACTAGACTCCCGGTGGGAAAAGATATCGTAGAGTTTGCAAGAAAAAACAGAATCAGTCTAATAGACCTAGTTTTTTGCGGGGGAGAAGAATACGAGATTGTGGCAACCGTCTCCCAAAAAAATCTAGGGTTAGTTAGGAAACTTGCAAGAAAATTTGATATTCAGTACTTTGAGATAGGTTACGTCACAAGCGGAAAAAATGTTGTTTTAGTAGACAAGGAAAAAGAGAGAACAATCAAGAGATGTGGATGGATTCATCTCAAATCCTAATGTTTTTTAAACCCGTTATAGAGTTTTGAAATGTTGTCGGAACAAGAAACTAAGGAAAAATGGGGTGTTGCCCACATTTATAGTAGTTATAACAATACCATTGTTCATATCACAGACTTGTCCGGCGCCGAAACTATTGCAATCAGTTCAGGTGGAAGACATGTAAATGCAGACAGATACGAATCATCTCCTTACGCTGCGATGAAATCTACTGCGGCAGTGGTAGAAGCTGCTCATGATAAAGGTTTCACAGCACTTCACATAAGAGTAAGAGCAGTTGGCGGAGTTGGATCACGAGTTCCTGGACCTGGAGCACAAGCAGCAATCAGAGCTTTGGCAAGAGGTGGTTTCAAAATAGGAAGAATTGATGATGTAACTCCTATTCCTCATGACACAACTCGTAAGAAGGGCGGCAAAAGAGGAAGAAGGGTCTAATCTTCTATCAGTTTTACTTTTACTTTTGCGTTTTTATTTTCAAAGAATTTGGTCATAAAGCTGAGAAATTTTTCTTCAATTTTTTTACCTTCAGAATGTGTAATTTGATCTGCAAGGTTGAGCTGCATTGCAGACAGCAATTCATTTTTTATCAATACTTTGAAAAATGTCCAACCGAATCTTTCCATAGGTTTGCTTATAAGAAAACCATCTTTTATACCGCAAAGAGATTGCAGCGAATCCATAGCTGAAGAAACTAGTTCTTTGTCTGTTTCATATTTTGTCGTCGCAATTTCTAGGATAGTTGATCTACCATACATGGTACAATCCTCCTAAACAGTGCAAATGACGCATTACCAATTTTACTAGCTTTGGCACACAATTATAAATTTAGTTTGACTAGTAAAATATACGTTCTAGGGATTTTCTGGTCGAGGATCTTCAGTGTTGGGTTCATGTATGCCTTTCAATTTATCTGACCATGACACTAATTTTCCTTCTTCTTCAACTTTTATTGTAGTTTGCATCCTTACCCGAATTCCTAATGATCTGAAAAGCGTAAGTAGTTTCCCACCGTCAATAGTTTCGGTAATCTCACCAGATCTAATAAGTTCTGCAAGTTTTTCCATAACAACTCTTGTGTCATCTGAGAATTGTGCTTCTGCGTTTTCGAGAACCTCCAAGCCTCGATACCCAAGTTGCTTTATCACTATATCTCTTGCAAGTAAAGTTGGTGCCTTAATCTCACTTGATTTTAATTCCTCCAATCTCTGCTTCTGGGAAATGTTTTTTTGCATTTCAAGTAGCCTTTTTGCCTTTAAAAGCTCTAGTTCTTTGTCTTCTTCTGTCATCCCTTGATTACACCTATAGGAACCAGTTTGGCTACTTTTGTAGCTATTCCTAGTTCATGAGAAACATTTGCGACTGCGTCTACGTCTTTGTATGCTTCTGGTGTTTCTTCTACAACGCCTTCCCTTGTAAGTGCTTTAATGAAAATTCCCTTGTCACCAAGAGATTTTTGAACCTGGCTTTCAGTGAAATTGCGTCTTGCAGCTGATCTTGACATCATTCTACCCGCACCATGTGCTGTAGATCCAAAGCTCAAGTCCATTGAACTTGGTCTACCCAAAAGAATCCAACTTCCTGTTCCCATAGAGCCTGGAATGAATACTGGTTGCCCCAAATCACGATATTTTTGTGGTATTTCATCTCTACCCTTTGGAAATGCTCTTGTTGCTCCTTTTCTATGTACTACCACTGATTTCAACTCCCCATCGATTTTGTGTTTTTCGACCTTTGCTATGTTGTGAGCTACATCATAGATGAGTTTCATATCTAAATCACTTTCCGTTTGTTTGAATACTCTTTCAAATGCTTTTCTTGTCCAATGGGTTATCATTTGTCTATTACTCCAAGCAAAGTTCAAAGCTGCAAACATAGCTTTTCTATATGATTCACCCTCTTCAGAAGAATTTGGTACACATGCTAGTTCTCTATCCACTAGATTTATCTTATATTTTTGAAGTACCTGTTCAGAAATTCTAAGATAGTCACTACAAACCTGATGCCCAAATCCTCTAGAGCCGCAGTGAATTAGTATTGTAATTTGACCTTCATTAAAAATTCCCATTCTCTTTGCAGCTTCTTTATCATGAATCTGATCAACTTTTTGAACCTCGAGAAAATGGTTACCTGAGCCTAGACTACCTAGCTGTGGCGAGCCTCGTTTACGAGCAGTAGGCGACACCTTGCTTGGGTCTGCATTTTTTATTTGACCATTTTCTTCACACACATCGGCATCATCCTTTGAACCATATCCGTGATCTATAGCCCATTGTACACCTCTTACAAGTACCTCGTCCAAATCCGATGGGCTCAGCTTTACAGCCCCTTTGGAGCCAACTCCCGATGGAATTGATTTGAAAAGATCTAGCACCAAATCCTTGAGTTTTGGTCGGACATCTTTTTCATTTAGATTTGTCTTAATTAGTCTGACACCGCAGTTAATGTCGTAACCTACCCCTCCAGGACTTATCATGCCTTCTTCTGCATCCATAGCCGCAACACCACCAACTGGAAAACCATATCCCTCATGCCCATCTGGTAATACCACTACATGTTTTTGGACTCCTGGTAATGTGGTTACATTCACAGCTTGAGCAATTGTTCTATCAGTCATCATCTTTTGCAATAATCCTTCATCAGCATAAATCGTAACTGGAACTTTCATACCTCTAGATGAATCTGTCTCAATGCGATATTCCATATCTCCTACTTTTTTTGGAATTAAAGAAGTCATTTCTTTCTGCGAAAAAGGGCATTGCCACACAATTTAAATCATGAGCAAAATCACGGAATTTTGGTTCTACCCTATTAGTTTTGTAGTATGCCGATACAAATCGTGTAACTTTTTACCGTCAAGAACACATTCCTTGTCTATTAGTTTTGGATCATTATCATCATTCTTCTCTGCTAGGTCTTTTTTTCCTTCTTTCTTGACCTCATCCATATTTGTCAAATTTGAGGGTAAGTATAAAAGATTAATGCCAGTATCTTTGCCAAAATCTATTGTTTTTCAAGTAGATTTATTTTCCTAGTAAGTTTTCTTTCAGTTATGCCAATTCTACCAATTGATGCCGGACGATATGGAACTGATGAGATGAAAGAGATTTTTGATGATCAAAAAAAGATAAGGTATCAGTTGGAAATAGAGGCGGCAGTAGCCAAATCTCAATCAGAGATTGGAATGATACCAAAGAATTCTGCACAAAACATAGCACAAATGGCACGCTCTGGAAAAATAACTGTTAAAAGGGTCAAACAATTAGAGGCAAAAAGTGATCATGATACTGCAGCCTTGGTTGAAGCCTTAAGTGAGATCTGTAAATCATCAGCAAAACCATGGATACACTATGGATTAACAAGCAATGATCTGGTAGATACAAGTAATTCACTACAAATCAGAGATGCTCTTCACATCATAGAACCAAAGGTAGCAAAACTTGCAATAGTTTTGGCCCATTTGGCAATGAGACATAAAGACTTACCAGCTGTTGGAAGGACTCATGGTCAACATGCCAGCATAATGTCATTTGGTCTGAAATTTGCTAATTGGGCATTAGAAATGTCAAAACATATTGAGAGAATAGAGGAAATCAAGAAAAGAATCTTAATTTGTAAAACATTGGGTGTAGTTGGAACAGGATCTCTTATGGGATCAAAAGCATTAGAAGTTCAAAAAAGAGTTGCAAAGAAACTTTTCCTTTTCCCTGCAGATGTTACAACGCAGGTAGTACCACGAGAAAGATATGCAGAGTATGTTTTTTTCATGGCGTTAATTGGTTCTACATTAGAAAAAATGGCCATAGAAATAAGAAACCTTCAGAGGACAGAGATAGCTGAAGTATCAGAACCATTCAAAAAAGGGCAGATGGGAAGTAGTGCAGTTCCGGTTAAAAGGAATCCCGTAAAAAGTGAACGCGTCACTTCACTTTCAAAGCTACTTCGAAGTCAGATTTCTGTATCGTTTGAGAATATTCCTCTTTGGCACGAACGAGATCTTTCAAATTCGGCAAACGAGAGATTCATCCTACCAACAACTTCCATACTATTAGATGACATGTTAGAAACAATGATTAGAATTCTGAGCGAGTTACATGTTAATGAAGAAAAAATTAAACAAAATCTTGAGATTACTAGTGGACAAATCTTTGCAGAATTTGTATTAGATGCACTGATTAAGAAAGGTGTTCCTAGATTTGAGGCATATAGAGACATTCAACGAGTTGCATTTGCATCATCGGAAAATGGTATAGACTTCAGAGATGCAGTGAAAGAAGATATAGCAATTTCTTCACATCTCACTGCTGAAGAGATAAACAATGTTTTCATTTCAGAAAATCGTCTTGGGGCATCAAATCAAATAATAAAAAATGTGTGTGACATAGTCAAAAAGTTGTGTTCCAAGTTTTCTTGACTTTCATAAAATTCTTGTGAATAAGAGAACCATACTGTAATGCCTTTTTTCTCTTCAGAGCTGACTCTTTTGGAATCCCAATTGTTAATGCTAGCTTGCGAATTATGTGTTTTCTAACCAGGTCATCCTTATCTTTTATCTTCTCCTCAATTGGTATAATTTTTGCAAATTCAATGAACTCTTTGGAAAGAAAGGGTTGAAGTATAGTCACATCAAATTCGGAAGAAATTGTATTTACTGCAGTCATCATTTGGATTTCATTATCAAGTTTTTTATTCATCAGCATTATTACAGCATTTTCTCCTTCATCAATAGCTTCACGGTATGCATTATATCCACAAAAAAGTTCGTCAATGCCATTAGAAGTAAGAACGGTTTCAATACCATTATTTTTTGCAAGTTTTGAGACATAGTAAAATGCTATACAATTCTCACTCCACGAAAGGTTTTCAGTTTGGATTGTTTGTCTAATCTTTCTCGCAGTTTCGGAAAACGATTTAAACGAAATAATATCAATGACATGTTTGTATTGTAACATGGTAGCTATACTATTTGAAAATTCTATATCATGTGAGCCTTCAAATCCAACAGTCAATAATAATATTTCATAACCAATGTTTGAACATATTTTTGCCAATACAGAGCTGTCAACTCCGCCAGAAAATGCTATTCCAATCTTTTTTGAGTTTGTTGAATTCTTTATTGATCGTTTCATTTGTTCATGTAATTTTATAATATATTCCATAATTTCACTTACAATCTTATGTTTCTCAATATCTATGACAGTTAAATATAAGATTCGTTAAAAAAAAATCATGACTATAACCAAACTGACCGATGAACAGATCAAAACGGAACTAATTTCTTTGACTGGATGGGGTGTTGTGAACGGTAAACTTCACAAGGATTTTGTTTTTACAGATTTCATAGAAGCCTTTGGTTTTATGAGCAAGGCAGCAATTCACATTGAAAAAATGAATCATCACCCAGAATGGTTCAATGTTTACAATAAGATCAAGGTGGATCTCACAACACATGATGCCGGTGGAATAACACAAAACGATATCAACCTTGCAAGAACCCTAAATTCTTTAGTAAAATAAGAACACTCACAAAACAGGCTGTACAGAATTTATATACGGATTATCCAAAATTTTTCAAATGCCAAGTGGTTCAGCAGTTCTAGATTCAGATTTCTGTTATATCGATAAAAAAGGAAATCTTCTCAAAAGTAGAACAGAGCTCTCAATAGCAGAAATGCTAACGTTTCTTGAAATAGAATATGAATACAATCATGTCATAACATTGAAGAACGGTAAAAAAATTAACATTGATTTTAAAACTGAAAAAGGATTGATAGAGGTAATAGATGACGAAAAAGATATTTCAAAATATAAAGAACTAAAAAATGAACTATCTGCTGACAAGATAATTGCCATTGGTCATCCAAAATTTGCAGCTCAACTAAAAGAACTCGAAGATATCGTACTCTACAAAACAAAAGAAGTTCAAACTGGTTCCATATTCATGGAGGACCCCTCATTTGCCTTTGATTATGCCCACATTCTACCGTTGGTCGAGAAATGTTCCATACTTCACGGTCACACATCATCTGTCATGGTGGAACTTGTAGGTGAGATGAAAAATAATTTGCTTATTGATTTTGGAGATGCAAAAAAGATAATCAAGGAAGTTATTTCAATTTTAGATCACAAATTTTTCATAAACAAAAGATATCTTGCAAAAGAAGATGAACTTCACTACAGAATTACTTTTGATGGTCCCAGGGGGAAATTTGATCTTCAAGTCCCAAAGGATACAACGTATTTGTTAGAAGGGGAATCTACAGTTGAGAATCTTTCAACTGAAATAATAAAACTTTTAGTTCCTAAAATGCCAAAGAACATAGAAGCGATAGGCGTTTACATTTACGAGGGCTACAATAAGGGAGCTCATATTCTATCACAAATCTCAAGACCATAATGACATGGAACCGACAATAAAGGAAACTGCGTGGAACCCCGAGATTGAGAAGCGAATTTTAAAACAATGGGAAGACTCCCATGTTTATGACTTTAAGGCTGAGGGAGATGTGTTTGTAATTGATACACCGCCACCATATCCTTCTGGAAGACCTTGGCACATAGGGGCTGCTGCTCATTATGCACAGATAGATATGATTGCAAGAACAGCAAGAATGTTAGGTAAAAACGTACTATTTCCAATAGGAATCGATAGAAACGGTCTACCCGTAGAAATGTACACCGAGAAAAAATACAACATACGAATGCATGAGACAGAACGTGGAGAATTTTTGAAGTTATGTTCTACAGCACTAGATGATCTTGAAACAGAAATGGTGCAGATAATGAAAAACCTTGGCCTTAGCGGTAATTTCTCAGAATATTACAGAACAGATTCAGAACAATATCGTTCTCTAACTCAATCCACCTTCATAGAACTATGGAAGAAGGGATTAGTGTACATTGCAAATAGACCCAATAACTATGATTGGGTTACTGGTACAACCATAGCAGATGCAGAAATAACCTACGAAGAAATCCCGACAAAATTAGTATACATGAAATTCAAGATGAAAAATTCTGACAAAGTACTCATTATTGCAAGTACGAGACCTGAACTTTTGTGCTCATGTCAAGCAATAATCGTAAATCCTGATGATGAAAGGTATTCAGATGTCATAAACAAAAATGCAATAATTCCTGTGATTAACAGAGAGATTCAGATTATGACTCATCCATCCGCAGAAAAAGAATTCGGTTCTGGGGCAGTAATGGTCTGTAGTTATGGAGACCAAAACGATGTTGCATTATTTAGAGAACTTGAGTTACAAGAGATTATGGCTATCGGGAAAAATGGTCGTATGACCGAAGCAGCAGGTCCTTATGCCGGTTTAAAAGTAAAACAAGCAAGAGAGAAGATAATCAAGGATCTGCAAAATCAGGATCTGATAGAAAAGATAGAGAGCATCAATCACAGAACACCCATCTCGGAAAGAAGTAAGACTCCGATTGAAATAATTCCCATGGAAGAGTATTATTTGAAACAAAAAGATTGTGTTGAAAAGATCAAAAAGATGGGCTCGGATATTATCTTTCATCCACCCATGCATAAACAAATTCTCATGAACTGGTTAGAATCGATAACAATAGACTGGCCCATCTCAAGGAGAAGGTATTATGGTACAGAAATTCCCATATGGTATTGCAAGAAATGTTCAGAACCTCATGTCCCTGAACCAGGTCAATACTATAGACCATGGAAAGACAAGAGTCCAATCTCAAAGTGTACAAAATGTGGTGCGTCTGAATTTGTAGGCGAAGAAAGAACCTTTGATACATGGATGGATTCAAGTATTTCTCCGCTTTACATTTCAAAGTATAAACGCGATGAGCAGTTTTTTAGAAAAACATATCCAGCTACATTAAGACCTCAATCAAAGGATATCGTTAGAACCTGGTTGTATTACACAATCCTAAGATGTGAACAGCTTACTGGGGTCACTCCTTGGCGCGAGGCATGGATTATGGGTTATGGTGTTGACGAACATGGTACAAAGATGAGTAAAAGTAAAGGAAATGTCATTGACCCACTTCCTATAATTGAAAAATATGGTGCAGATACATTCCGATTCTGGAGTGCAAGTGAAATCAATCTGGGTTATGATTTTAGATGTTCTGAACAAAAAATTGAATCCACAAAGAAATTTCTAAGCAAGTTATGGAATGTATCAAGGTTTCTTTCTGGTTTTCCTATTTTAAAATCAGCAAAATCGATGCCTGCTGATAATTGGATCCTTTCTGAGCTGCACAAACTCGTAATAGAATGTAAGAAAGGTTTTGATGAATTCAACTTCTTTATCCCTGCAACTAGTATTCGTGAATTCATGTGGAATCTTTTTGCTGCACATTATATTGAAATGGTGAAAGGTCGTGCATATGGTAGCGGTTTTACTGAAGAAGAAAGGGACGCTGCTATTTTTACATTACATAAAGTATTTTCCACATTATTACTTCTTCTTGCTCCAATAACACCATTTATCACTGATTATCTTTGGCAAACTCTCTACTCTGATAAGGGTATCCAGAAACAAAGATTCCAAGAGACAGAATCTCGTGAAGATTTGACAGAGTTTACAAAACTAATCACCGAGTTTAATTCTGATGTTTGGAACAAGAAAAAAGAACGAGGTTTGTCTTTAAAGGATCCTATAGACATTACAGTTTCTGACAAGCTAAAATCATTTGCAAAAGATTTGCAGGCAATGCACAATCTAAAGAATCAGTAAAAATTACAATTCATTTTTCAATGGCAATAATTTTGAAAATTCATATGTTCTTTAAATAACCAATTCCCGATAGATATGTAGTTGAAAGCTGTTGTAATTAGAAAACATGGTGGTCCCGAGGTATTATCCTATGAAGAAATCGAAGAGCCTCAACCAACCAACGGTCATGCAATAGTCAAAGTAAGTCATTGTGCAATCAATCATCTTGATATATGGGTAAGAAACGGTCTGCCTGGAAAACAAGTATCATTTCCCCACATTTTGGGATGTGATATTTGTGGCACACTTGTACATGGATTTGGAAATTTTAAGAAAGGTGAAAAAGTTGTTGTTTATCCAGCAGTAGAAAGTGATGTACCTAGAGTATCATTTTCCATTATAGGGGGTTTTAGTAAGTACCGTGGAGGTTATGCGGAGATTATTCAAGTACCACAAAAGAACATAGTTAAGAAACCTGATTGGTTCACTGATGCAGAGGCCTGTGCACTAAATGTTTCATATCTTACTGCTTGGAACATGCTTGAGAGATCAAAATGTAAGAAAGGAGATACTATTCTCATCTGGGGAGCAAATAGTGGAGTAGGTTCTGCTGCAATTTTACTTGCCAAGGCAAACGGTTTCAAAATCATAACAGTAGTGTCAAGTGAGAGTAAGGCAGGTTCTGCAAAAAAGTTGGGAGCTAAATTTGTAATAGATAGAAGCAGGTCAGATGTCACGTCTCAAGTTCTAAAATACACAAATCATGTCGGCGTGGATGCAGTAATTGATCACGTAGGTGCAAAGACTTGGCCAGTAAGTATCGAGGTTCTCAAAGTAGGCGGAAGAATGGTTGCATGCGGAACGACAACTGGCGCAGATGCTAACATAAACATTCGATCATTTTACAGTAAAGAAGCTAACATTATCGGTACTTACCTAGGAATGAAATCACAATTAATAGCATTACATAAATTCATGAAACTAAAAAAAATAAAACCCATTATTGATAGTGTTTTCGACCTCAGAGACGCCCAACTCGCTCATAAAAAAATGGAGAACGGTTCACAATTTGGGAAGATGATTCTAAAAGTGTCTAGTTGACAAATTCCCTACAATCACAATCTAGCACAAGGCATGTTTCATGTGTTCTTATGTGATCATCCATCGAGTGGCCACATTTTACGTTTTTACATTTTCTTCGTGATTTTTCTCTTTCTACAACCCTTTGAGCGATCTGATTTGCTTGTTCCTTCGAATAGCCTTTTTTGTCAATGTAATAATGTACAACTCTGTTGTACAATTCATTTGGATCAAATTTGTGGCTCATCATATTTATCACAAAAAGAGAGAATTCCTTCCAATCTCTTGTAGTGTAATTAGTCTCATACAAATAATATAGTCCTTAAAATATTTTAAGTTACTGAGGATTTTAAAAAATTAATTTATCAAAATTACAAATGTACTTACAATATGGTGTTTTCTTACCTTTTTCAGAGATTCTAATGCAATATCTTTTCACTTTCACGCAGTATGTTAAGGGCAGAGCCTGCTTGGAACCACTTTATCTGGAAATTATTGTAAGAGTGGTTCAAGAGTATCTCTTCTTTTGTACCGTTTTCATGATGAATGTAAGCTCTTAACTGCTTTCCTGGTTGCATTTCTGAGAGCCTCACTACACTGATTCTATCGGTTTCACGAATTTTGTCATAATCAGATGGATTTGCAAATGTTAATGCCATTACTCCTTGTTTTTTCAAATTAGTTTCATGAATTCTTGCAAAGCTTCTCACTATTACTGCTGCACATCCAAGATACCGAGGAGACATTGCAGCATGTTCTCTGCTACTTCCCTCACCATAATTATTATCACCAATGACTATCCACTTGAAACCTTTCGCCTTGTATTGTCTTGCAATAACTGGAAATGGTTCTATGTTACCTGTTAGCAGATTCTTGCCTTTTCCCACCTCACCGTTGTAAGCATTCACAGCACCAAGGAAAATGTTATCACTGATTTTATCGAGATGTCCTCTAAACTGTAACCAAGAACCGGCAGGTGATATGTGATCTGTTGTGCATTTACCCTTAGCTTTTAACAGGATTGGTAATTCTATGAAATCTTTTCCATCCCATTTTGAAAATGGTTCAAGTTTTTGTAACCTGTTACTATTATTTGGGATTGCAACTGCCACAAGATCAGGAATTTCTGAAGGAGGAACATAAACATCTTTTACACTTTGAAATCCCTTTGGCGGTACCTCAGGAGCCTTTTTTGGGGGTTCTAGAATGAGTTTTTTGCCATCAGGTGTAGTAAGGATGTCTTTTATAGGATTGAAAGATAATCGGCCTCCAAGTGCTAAAGCTACTATCAGTTCAGGACTACCCATAAAGCTCATTGTTTCTCTTCTACCATCATTTCTTCCAGGGAAATTCCTGTTAAATGATGTAACAATTGTATTAGGTTCACCTGGTTTTAGTTCAGGTCTTCTCCATTGACCAATGCAAGGACCACATGCATTAGCAAGTACTGTAGCTCCAACTTCTTTGAGAGTTTCCATTTGGCCATCTCGCTCTATTGTTGCTCGTATCTGTTCAGATCCTGGAGTCACTAGAAGTGGTACTCTTACCTTCATTCCTTTGATTCTTGCTTGTTCGGCCACATTTGCGGCTCTTGTCATGTCTTCATAGGAAGAATTAGTGCAACTCCCAATCAAAGCAACAGAAATAGTATCAAGATAGTTGTTCTTCTTTACGTCATCAGCTAGTTGTGAGATTGGTCTTGCCAAGTCAGGAGTGTGTGGACCTACTATGTAAGGCTCTAGTGTTGAAAGATTCACCTCTATTATTCTATCAAAATACTTTTCAGGATGCTGTTCAACATCATCATCAGCAGCAAGTAACGCTTTGTGATTGTTAGCAAGGTCTGCAATTTTTTCATGACCTGTTGCTCTCAGATAATCCTCCATTTTTCCATCATATGGGAATAGAGAGCATGTGGCACCAACTTCTGCTCCCATATTAGTGATTGTTGCTTTTCCTGTGCAACTAATAGTTCGTGCCCCTGGACCAAAGTATTCCACTATAGCGTTTGTTCCACCCGAAACAGTAAGTTTCGACGCAACATATAGTATAATATCTTTAGGAGATGTCCATCCATTTAATTCACCTTTTAGATAAACACCAATTCTTTTTGGGTACAAGAGCTCCCACGGAAATCCAGCCATTACTTCTGCTGCATCAAGACCACCAACGCCCACTGCTATCATTCCAAGTCCTCCCGCATTTGGAGTATGAGAATCAGTGCCTATCATCAATCCTCCTGGAAATGCATAATTTTCCAGAACTACTTGGTGTATGATTCCTGCACCAGGCTTCCAAAATCCCATCCCATATTTTCTTGAAGCTGATTCGAGAAACTTGTAGACTTCACTGTTCTCATCAAGAGCAAGCTTTGTGTCTTGTTCACTTCCTACCCTTGCTTGTATTAGGTGATCACAATGGATAGTGGTTGGAAGTGATACTCTTTGTAATCCAGATTGCATGAATTGCAAAATTACCATTTGACCTGTAACATCTTGTAATGCTACTCTATCTGGTTTTAAAAAGACATAGCTCTTTCCCATCTCTAAATTTTTGGCAGTTTCAATTTCTTCTAAATGACCCACAAGGATTTTTTCTGCCAAGGTAAGTGGCCTATTTACTATTTTTCTGAATTTTGAAACGTTTTCTTCTAGCTTATTATAAACACGAGAAACAAGTTCTGGAGTAGTTTCTATTTCCATGATAAACAATGGTAATATCCGAATTTAATATAATCGATCATCGTATGATAGAGATAAATGAAGAACGAGTCTCTGCTAGTTCTTCTTTCTTACTAAATCAATAAAATACTTGTGAATGGAAAGATCTCCCGTTAACTCGGGATGAAATGAAGTTCCTATAATATTGCCTTGTTTCACCGCAACTATTTTCTCGTTGAATTGAGAAATTACCTCCACATCCTTACCAGTTTCTATCACTGATGGTGCACGTATGAAGACACCTTGATATGTCTGAATTCCTATTTTTTCAAGCGAGATATTTGCCTCGAAAGAATCTCGCTGCCTCCCAAAAGCATTTCTTTCTATCTTGATATCAAGGTAATCTAATAGAGGTTGGTCCATCTCTCCTACAATCCTGTCCTTTGCCTTCTTTGATAAGACAATCATGCCAGCACATGTGCCTAAGACAGGCATGCCTGCAGCAATCTTTTCTTTGATTTTTTTCAAAGAGCCATTTACCAGAGAAAGTGTTCCTATTACTGTGCTTTCACCACCAGGAATAATCAGTCCATTCAACTCGGAAATTTGTTCTGGATTTTTGACTTCAGTTACAATTCCTTCAACACCAAGTTCGTCTAATGCCATTCTTGCTGCAGCTACATTCTCGGCTACATCTCCTTGAACTGCAAGAACTCCTATGTTAATTCCGGTACTCATGCAGTGCTTCCTCGTTCCTGCATTCGTAGCTCCAGATCCTTTGTATCAAGACCTAGCATAGACTGACGTTCATCGATCATCTTCTGAGCCTCTTTGACCTTGTCAGGATCTTCCCAGAATGTCGTTGCAAGAACAACAGCTTGGGCTCTTTCCTTCGCATCTTCTGATTTGAATACTCCAGATCCAATAAAGATCCCATCACAGCCAAGAGTCATAAGATAAGCTGCATCTGCTGGAGTTGATATGCCACCAGCTGCAAAATTTACTACTGGCAACCTACCAAGACTGGCAGCTTCTTCTACAAGCGAATATGATGCTTTTAGTTCTCTTGCAACACTGATTAGATCTTGCTCATCTCCAGCATCATAAATTGATTTTATTTTTCTTAATTCACTGTTGACATTTTTTATGTGAATTACTGCTTCAGCTACGTTTCCTGTTCCTGGTTCTCCTTTTGTCCTTATCATTGCTGCACCTTCCTCAATTCTTCGAAGAGCTTCACCGAGATTTCTTGCACCATTAACAAATGGTGTTGTGAAGTCCCATTTCCATATATGATGCGATTCATCTGCAGGAGTAAGAACCTCTGATTCATCAATCATATCCACATTTGTCTCTTCCAAGACGCGAGCTTCGTAGACGTGACCAATTCTGCATTTTGCCATTACCGGTATTGTGACAGAATCCATTATCTCTTCAATTATCCTAACGCTAGCTGTTCGTGCAACACCACCAGCTTTTCTTACATCAGCTGGAAGTTTATCCAAAACCATAACCGCAACTGCACCAGCATCTTCTGCGATTTGAGCTTGCTCTACTGTTGTAACATCCATAACCACGCCATTTTTTAGCATATGGGCAAAACCACGTTTGAGAGTAGAAGTGCCACGTTGTATGTCAAAAGACCCTATTTTTTCTCTAACTATTCCTTTTGCATTGCTGAAATCACCAGAAAGTGGGATCATGATGTTTGATCGCCTCGAGATCTATTTATTTTATTATTTCGCCAATTAAATCATCAAGATTTGACTGTACTTGTGTTATAATAGGAGGAATGAATTGTTGACTGGAATTTTGGTCAGGCCAATGAAGGGTAACTGTCTTCCCGTTCAAAGTAGCCTGTAGTCCATATTCTTCATATTCATTAAGATCAGGCCTGATTTGATAGTCAGTATCAGGTATATCTATAAAGCCTGTCTCTTTTATGAGAGATTTCAATTGTTTTAATTCGTCTGAAGTTAATTGATATTTTACGTCAGGTTCGGAATTGCCGTTTTTTGTAAGACTGTATGTGGTAGAACCATCATTTTGTATCGTTAAAACTTCTGCGGTATCGGCTCCAATACTCTGTGTAAGACCAAATGAGATCTTTTTTAGATGTTCTTTGGTATACTCTAATGTCATCACATCTTCTGGATTTACTGTATCACTTGGAATTTCTGGTCTAAGCAATTGAGGAACCACAATGAGTATTGCTGCTAGCACTGGAATGGCTCCCAAGATAATTATTATTGGACGAACCATAGGCATTCAGTTGGTTTTCCTTGAAAATCAATGTAAAGCGAGGTCATAAACGAGATAGTTTTATCAAAATTCAGTTTTTATCACCATTTGTGATTAGATTCTAATGGATGCAATAAATCTTCAGAAACTAAGTAAATTAAAATTCAAGTGCTTTCATGTCCATTACGTGGGGTCGTAGCCTAGCCTGGTATGGCGACAGGATAGATCACATGATCACCGCTAAGGGCTCCAGTGGTTAACTAGCTTCACTGACGAAAGGATGATGTACAGTTGGAGCTGTAGTGACCCGTGTGTCGCCGGTTCAACTCCGGTCGGCCCCACCATTTCAGATATACATTTTAGCGAACAGTTATAAGGAAAAAGCAACAAATCTATATCTGATCAAGTTGGGGATTCATTTCAATTATTATTCAAACTATTGGAGGCATGTAATTGAGCCGAGGTAATTTTCCAACTTTTGGTGCTTCTAAGACTGGAACATATGTTTCCACCCTGAAGAACTATAATCTACCTCCCTTCATTCTTGAAAGGATAGCAATAGACTGCAAATCCGACCTGGTTAAAAAAGGAAGGATTGAAGAACGGCTGCAAAGCATGAATGATTCAGCTCTTGAACTTCTTCACAGAGTTTTTGTTGATTGTGCGGAAGATTCTGACGGTGTTTACGCCAATTATCGCTTTTTTGCATATATCTCAAGTATGTTTCACAAGTGTGAAATCCTATTAAATGAAAAGATCCCTGGTTCTTCTGGCAAGATTCACAAGGTTCCAATTGCAGTTAAGAACAATGGAATGTACATCGCCGTTGGTTATAACAAGTCAAACGGTGGCCCAATATCAAAGAGAGAGGCAGTAAAATTCTACGATATGGTAGATGACATAAAAAAAGGCGAACATGGAAATCAACTCTCTGAAGGAGTCTTTGGTTCTTCAGTTGGATTTGATGGAGAAGCACTTGTTACCTTAGAAAAGTTAAGTAAGACTCGTAAAAAAGATCCTCAAAATAAAATAGACTTTAAGACAGCGAGTTTTGAAAATAGAATATATTCTGTCACAAAGTGCTAGACGGTCAGATATATACTTAATGAATGATTTTGTGTTATTATTAGCGTTAGATATTTGATTACAAATTGCATCATTTTTAGATTGTTATAATTTCGAGTCTTTGAATGTACATTCAACCTAGACGCAATGAGTGGATTTCATGAAAAAGTAATGTAGGTTGTGACTTGAAAGATTTAAAATTAGTTTTGAGTTCGAGTCCGAAGGGGTCTGTCTGGACGTGTAAGACGGGTACCTTACCCAATTTTTTATTCTGGCTGATTAAAATGATTTAAGAGCTGAAAAATTACTGGTTAAGAAAAGTGGGAAGCCATCGGGGTGGCTGCGAAACCCTTTTCCTAATTTTTATTGAGCTTTAAACTTTTCCTGTAGAATGTAAGCCGAAAGGTCTTTAATCTACATGTGGATGAAGGTCATAACGATTTTTCATTTTATTCTAATGCCAAAATGTTCTAAAATAGTTAGTTGAACTAATACTTGAGAAACTTTTGGTGTATCTCATCCCATTGTCTATCTATCACAGCTTGGGTTACCTCGTTAGTATTTGATATTGTAACCAACATAGTGTGATGAGTAAGATAAGGCTGGATATTCATTCCACTTCTATCCCCATATCCGGGAATTGAGCTGTCAAATGTAGCCTGAATTGAAACAATGGGTGGAATAGATTGTTCGACTGACGTAACTGTAAGTTTTAGTGTATTTTCCATTCCATTGAATTCAAAAGTATGACTAGATCGAATGAATCTTTTGGATTCATTGATCGCAAATTGCTCATATGAATCGGGAAGCAGAAAACCCCTTTGCAAAAGAATAGGAAAACTTTGCATGGATATACATACTGGAATTCCATCCTTTTTTAACCATAACACTAGATCTTTCTTACACTGAGTATCTTCTACTGGTGTACCTGTTTTGAATTGCTGTAACGGTAACAAAATATGATCAGACTTGGTGTAATTTTGCGTTCCTGGCTGAATAAAGAAGGGAATCTGATCATTTAGAGAATAATATGTCCAGACATTGTTATTTGAATCACTGTAGTATCTCCAACTTTGTACAGTCCCATTTTTAATTGCATCAATCATTTGTGTTTTCATCATTTCCATCCAACTGGCTCCCTTGTATTGGTAATAAGGAGCCCATAGATTACGTAGTGTTTCCTTACTCGACATTGAACTTGGTTTGTCATAACACGGAGCATTTGGCCAGTCATTGCTTACCATACATCCACCCTTTACTGAATTATTCATCATGACGATTATCAGTAAAAAAACAAATGAAATGAATAACACAAACATGGTTTTCATATTTGACATGTACTGGATAGCATTGTTTAAAAAATTTTGGAATAATTTAGAAGATTCATTTAAAAAAAAAGAAGGAAGTTTAGATGCTTAACATCCGACTGGTTCGTGAGTTAAGGACGACCACGTTGCAGTTGTCCCGCTTGCAAGACTTCCTGTGATTACCTGCGATGGGCTAATACTTCCAGTACAGGTTCCATCCTTATTTGCAGAACTTGACCAAGATGTAAGGACACTATTGTAGCTCGTCTTGTGTTCTTGGGCGTTAGTAGCGGATATTGTGCCAAAATAACTTGACCAGTTACTAGAGGCTTGAGAATCCCAATTCTCTAGGAAAACCGAATTGTAGAAGGGATCAAAAGCGATTTGAGTAGTTGAACAAGAGATTTTCGTAGTTTGTGTGAAGGAATTTGTACCGTTGGAGAGATAAATTCCATAGTCTGGTGCAGTGTAGGCACAATCAATTTGACTAGATAGTGTTGTGGATAAACCATTAGTCCATTTAAGTCCTGTATTGTAATCTTGTTGGTTGTTATTCACCGATTGGTCTACGTATACTATATCAGCTGTGTTTGCAGCAATATTGCATCCAGTACAGGCGTATGCAGTTACAATCCAGCCTCCCTGCTCTAAACAATCACCAGCTGTGCAGCCCGAAGTTGGATGAAATTCTGCATTAGCAAGTTGCTCTACAAATGCTCCATTCAAATGACTATAAATGCTTGTGTTGAATGAAGGCAGATTCATTTCTACATAGTTTCCATAGTAGGAATTTGTCCCACTATTTACATCCGTTTGTTCTGCTGTAGAGTAACCAGGGGTTCCAGCTGGAGAGCCTGCCGGGCCACGACAGATATGCGATGTCTGACTGGGATAATCTTCTGCTACAACTTTCTTAGTTGTAAGGTCTAGATGATCTTGTCCTCACTTGAAGTTTCAATCCAGCCAAAGATTCCCATCAGATGCAAGTATCTTTTGCACGTGTTGTAGTTTAGACCAGAAGACATTGCAAGATTTGTTATCTTTACCGGACTTTGTTCGTACAATACCTTCAGTATCCTATTCATCACGTCTACGTTGATACTTTTTGTACTGGGTGCCATCTCCACAATTTCCATCTTTTACTGCTCGTGAGGTAGCTGAGAAGATTATCTATAAAATATTGCGCATGTGTTCTACGTAAGCTACAGGATCGATCTTGTTCTAATTTTGTTTTTTATCTATAAAATAGACTTGTAATGATATATTACATACACCAACAAGAATGCGATCAAAATAAAAAAATTCTGGACTTATTTAGATGTTCGTTCACTTAGTTTAGTACCCTCACTTTAAAACAAGGAAAGTTTTCATTTTCTAATTCATCCTATACTTGAATCTATAGAATACAAGTATTGAGGTAAAGCTTATCACAAGAACTAACATTGCGAATTGAAATTCAGGAACTGCAAAACATACTTGATGTTATACGAGCTATACTTGAACGCAGAAAGAATGTCTCCTTTATCGTAAGTGGTTCCAGAATACACTATCTTTATGGATATGGAATGTATTTGATACCAATTCCATCTACTCCAACAACTTGAAAGTTATAATCTTGAAGAAGACAGTGAGCCGTAGTTTGTTTCATCCATGGGAAATCATCCAAAA
>JBOGQX010000053.1:0-8372 GCA_050749285.1 Nitrosotalea sp.
GTTATAGACACAACTCCACCAAAACTCTCTGCACCATCTAACATCACATTTGATGCAACCTCTGTTAACAATAACATAGTACCATTAGGTAATGCTACAGCTATTGACATTGAACCAGTTACGATTACAAACAACGTAACAAAGGCATTTTCAATTGGAAAAAGTATCGTATTATGGACTGCAAAAGATGCTGCTGGTAACATTTCTAATGCTACTCAGATAGTAGATGTCACTCACACTGTTCCACCAAAGATCATTGCACCAAAGAATATCACCTTTGAAGCTACATCACTAAACAATAATACTGTGCCTCTAAGTAATGCAACTGTTACTGACATTGAACCAGTCACAATCACAAATAATGCAAGCAAGACATTCTCTCTTGGGCAGAATGTGATATTATGGACTGCCAAGGATACATCAGGCAATACAGCTAACGCCACACAAATAGTAGATGTTGTTCACACTATCCCGCCAAAGATTACTGTACCATCTGATGTCACATTTGAGGCAACGTCAGTTGACAACAATGTGGTACCATTGGGTACGCCCACTGTTACTGACATCGAACAAGTAACATTAACTAACGATGCACCTAAGGCATTTCCTATTGGTGAAACTACAGTTACATGGACTGCCAAGGATACATCAGGCAATACATCTAATGCAACTCAAACTGTTCTAGTGAGGGATACAACTCCACCAAAACTAACGCTCCCAGCTAACATCACATTTGAGGCTACATCGCTTAACAACAATATAGTACCATTAGGCAATGCAACTGCTACAGATGTTGAATCTGTTACAATCACAAACAACGTAACAAAGGCATTTTCAATTGGAAAAAGTATCGTATTATGGACTGCAAAAGATGCTGCTGGTAACATTTCTAATGCTACTCAGATAGTAGATGTTATAGACACAACTCCACCAAAGATCGTAGCTCCGCCAGCAATCACTGTGACAGCTATCTCCCTTGACAATAACACTGCTTCATTGGATAACGCGACTGCCTCTGACAATGTAAAGGTAGTCTCTATTACTAACAATGCAACAAAGACTTTCCAATTAGGTAAGACTGTAGTACTGTGGATCGCAACTGATGAGGCCGGAAATAAGGCTAACGCCACACAAATAGTTGATGTTATTAACACAACTCCGCCAAAGCTAACCCCGCCATCTAATGTAACATTCCAAGCAACATCGCTTAACAACATAGTACCATTAGGCAATGCAACTGCCACTGACCTAGAACCAGTTACAATCACAAATAATGCAAGCAAGACATTCCCACTTGGCAAGACAACCGTCTTGTGGACTGTTAAAGATAGATCGGGTAACATTTCTAATGCTACTCAGATAGTAGATGTTGTGGACACAACTCCACCAACAATTATTCCTCCACCAGAGGTAATAGTCAATGCAACAAGTCCAACTGCTAATCACATAAGTATTGGAAATGCAACCGTTTCAGATATCGTTGGAGTTGTTTCCCTTACAAATAATGCCCCCTCGCTATTCCCATATGGCAATACAACAATAGTTTGGACAGCAAGAGATGAAGCTGGAAATATTGCAAATGCAACTCAAATAATCGATGTAGTAGATCATTCTCCACCCACACTGACAATTCCACAGAGTATAACTATGAATGCAACAGCCTTTGAAACACCAATAATACTAGGTCAAGCTACCGCAACTGGAATTATTGATGCGTCACCAAAGATAACCAATAACGCTACAGGATTATTCCACATTGGTACTACAATAGTTCAATGGACTGCTATTGACAAGTTCGGCAACACCAAGACAGAAGATCAGACAGTTGATGTCCTTGCTTGTGGACAGCCAACTTCCTACTATAACTTGCTGATGGGAACTAACGGTAATGATACTCTGACAGGATCTTCAGTACCAAACTTGATTGTTGGTCTTGAAGGTAATGATATTATTCGCGCAGGTCCTGCAGGAGATTGCATAATCGCAGGAGA
Source organism: Nitrosotalea sp. (assembly GCA_050749285.1). Classification (GTDB taxonomy): domain Archaea; phylum Thermoproteota; class Nitrososphaeria; order Nitrososphaerales; family Nitrosopumilaceae; genus Nitrosotalea. The sequence goes on from JBOGQX010000053.1 coordinate 1,992, forward strand.
TGGAAATAACATAATATTTGGAGGAAGTGGAAGTGATGTTATCATGGCTGGTAATGGTGATAATATCATTAGAGGAGGTTCCGGTAACGAATTGATTTATGTTGGAAATGGTGCCAACATAATCCAGGGTGGAACAGGGCATGATACATGTTACCTAGGTGACCCCAGTAAGGATACTGTAGTTGATTGTCAGGCTCTGAAACGCTAAAATTTATCCTGATTTCTTGAGTTTTAGGTTCTGCTGCAAACTCGACTGATTATAACATAACCACGTCTTTTTCTTTTAAATGATACATTCTAACTTGTTGAATGCGATCAAGTCAGTCAAACAAGATTATCACGCAAATTCAGAACTTGTATCCATGATGGAAACTTTTCGTCAGATGGTAAACCACTGTATCAGAATTGGGCTGGAAAACAATTGTTCAACACTAAAGACATTATCCATGTTGTCTTACAATCAACTAAAAGATTACGAAATATCCTCATATTACAAACTCACCGCAATATCTCAAACTAGTAATTTACGAAATTTTTAAGGTAAGCCTTTTTTACAACAACATTCTTCTAAAACACAGTTAGTGCACTTCTTATTAGATATATTTTGCCTACAGTCTTCAGGAAAACATCCACAATCTACACATTTTATTTGCATGCCTTATTTTTCAGATCTTCGTGTTATCTTTTTCACTATTGGAGTAACAATCATGCCCAGCGCTGCACCAAAAGCTATGTGAGAAACTAATGCTCCAACTAAAATCATTGGGAAGGTCTTCTGAGTCTCTTCCATAATCATTTTGTTCATTTCGTCCATCTTCATTTTTTCATCCATTGCTGACTTTGCTTTCATCTCTGAACTTGTGTTAGCCATGCCTTGTTCATTCATGGAATTACTTTTCATTGCATTCTCTGACATACCCTTTTCACCCGTCATAGGCATCATTTTCATTAGATCCATCATGTGTGGTGGCAAAGCGGTCATTGCTATGGGAAGAAAGATCGCAGCATAAGCAATAACGCCAGTAGCAATTCCCAGTCCCACTCCCTTGGCAAATCCACGTATCTGAAACTTTTTGATGTTAATGACTGCCCCAAATGCCACTCCTATTGCAATGCTCGTAAGAAAGTGTGCAGTTATTCCAGGCCATAGTGCATTTTCGTAGGACTGCCCAGTAATCAATCCCATTATTATAGCAAAACAGTTTGCTTCCATTCCGATCTGAGTCATTAGTGTACTCATCATGCCATACATTACAGCACCACCCGCAATTCCTCCGACTATTCCGGCTCCAATAGCAGTCTTCTTTGAATACTGAATAGGTTCCATTGCCATAGTTTCAGCAAATCACCCTACAAAGTTAAATACATTTTTCCAAATTAGATCCAAATCTATTTTCGTAATCTATACTATGATTACGCAAGACTGCACAAGGAATCTTCCGTATGAATTGTTCGAGCTAAATAATAAAAAAGAAATTTAAGTTTAGAGTTTTGGAATTCCCCTAGTTTTTGCAGTTAACACCACAATGCTAATTACAGCTATTGCAAGAACTATTGAAGCAATTGATCCAAATTCAGGAACTACGTTGAAGGTTATCATATCTCCCTTTGGACCAGTCCATGTCGATGGGTCTGTTCCTGGCAGTCCTATTCCATTAAGAGTCACCTGCACATCTACGGGATCAGAAGATGTTAAGGCACTTGTTGTATGAGTATCAAGTCCTGTGTGAGTGTGGCCCGTTGCATTAGAGTAGATTGTATTTCCATCCTGTACAAGAGTTATGTTATAGTTCTGATGCTTTATGTTGTTTCCACTAGCATCTGTAAAGTTAAGCGAGATAATCAGTGGTTGGCCACTTGTTGGTGCTGCTGGTGTGGTGTCTATTGCAACCATTTCAGAACCATCACTTGACATAGCCTGTTCCATTGTCATTGATGACATCGGCATGCTTGGCGAAGTAGGTGTTGTTGGTGTGCTTGGAATAGGTGTTGCAGCTGCTCCGACAATTATCTGGCCTATCATCCATGGATGAACTTGGCAGAAGTAATTGTATGTCCCCGCATTTTGGAAAGTACTTGCAGGAGTGGTATATGTACCTCCAGGCTTGATCAAACTGCTGTCCCAGACAGTGCCAGTTACATTGTCTGTTGGGTGTCCACTTGTTGCAGTGTGAGATGCAGTGTCAGCATTTGTCCAGGTTACAGTATCACCTGGTGAAATGTTCAATACCTGTGGATTAAAACAGTTATTTGCTGTCACACAGTTCTGATTTGAACTATCACCAGGCGTGATAGTAACCTGAGCCGTTGCTGCAAAGGCATGTGGAGCTATTCCGAGAATAGTAACTAGAGTCAAAACACCAAATAGTGCGCCCATCGGTTTTAACCTCATTGTTGTGTGTGATCCATTGACTGTTATAAAAATATGATCGTCATTTTCAGCTAAAGCCATTCTCTGTTACCTGTTTTGTTCAATGATGTATTTCTTGTATGTGGTATCCCGTGGTTAAATTAGACAGATGTTGAAATAGAAGAAATAGAATTTTGATAATGTATTGTCATACCAGAAATTGATTTTGGTGAGTGTAATAGTTATAGCGATTATATCCTCGGGGGTGTTTGCATTTTTTTATGAGGAAATCTCAAAACTGCCTCCTCAAATGACAGCAAATAATTTCACCAGTACTTATTCGATAGTCGAGTTCAAATTGCCAGACGAGAAGGCATCACCTCTGTTTCCCGCATATGATTCAAGCCGTAATGTGATCTGGGTTGGCGATACGAAAGCAAACAGTAGCAGAATGTGGGAATTTGATATTGACTCGAAAAAATTTATTGAACATAAACTACCTGGAACAAGTTTGATTTCAAAAATATCATTTGGTCCAGATGGGACAATGTGGTATATTGACCCAGCTGGGAAACTACTTGGAAATTACGATCCTTCCAGCAATACCAATAAACTGATTAAAATTCCAACAAATGGCACTTTGGCAGATTTGGCGGTGGATCAAAAAAGTGTATGGATTATTGTTTCTGATCTTAGTCAGATTCTAAGGTATGATATATCAAGTAAAAATTTCACCACTAATTATATCCCTACAGCACACGGCTCCCCTACAGCCATAACAATTGACAAGTCTACAGGATACGTTTGGATAGTCGAAGCTGTAGGCAAGATTCTACGAGTGGATCCAACTAGTTTCCAGATGTCAGAATTTTCTCCACAGAGAAATTTGACTATAAAGCTTTCCGTAGCTATCAAAAGTGATCCCAGTAACGGCGATATTTTTGTAGCAGAACATGGTGAAGACGCGGTGTTTGCATTTTACCCTCAGAACGAGACCTTCAAGAGATTCCTATTACATCCAGATCCAGAGGCTTTGCCGTTTGGAATGGCGTTTGATATGCACGGAAATCTTTGGGTAGCAGAGCATACGGTAAACAAGATTGCAGTATTGGACCCAAGAACTGGTGAAAGCGCTGAAGTCCAGATTCCTTCACCAAATCCTCTTACACAATTTCTTACTGCCGATTCAGAAGGAAATGTGTGGTTAGCAGAACCGGGAGGGGCAGCATTAGGAGTTGTCAATGAAACTGGATAATTAGTAAATGGTTCTTTAGCTTATTTCGAGTCTAGTAAGATTCTTGCCATCATGAGAATAATTTTCAGACTCGGGTGAATTATCCAGTTAGTTTAGTTCTCTTTTTAGTTAATTTGCGTAGTCCTATACAAGATTACGCAATGAATATTGGAAAATCGATAATTGGTGATTGAAGGTATTTTCAATGTTCTTATGGTTTACACCTAGGGTTTTAAATAGAATAAACCATATTTTTTCTGCCTCAAAGGTTTGAATCCTTATTCAATATTCATAAAACGTAATTTAACAGAATCAAGTTGTTACTAATTTGTATCCATAGAATGGTGGACCGGGGGGTGTCTAGGCTCACACATGACCGAGACAGGATCCATTCTGAACCGGAAAATCATAAGGTGATTTGGGTGAAACCAAAAAACCCTCCCCTAATTTTTTATTTGGTCTTTATACGAATTAATTCTTAAACGGATTTCCAATAGGTCTTTTTCATCAACCAATAAACAGTCTTTACCATTATCGCATATTAAAGAACTTCATAGTTTTTCACGTTTATTCAGCAAATAACAATAGCAAAGATTTACGTATAGAATCTAGAGGATTTTCGTAGAGGAAAGAATAATACATTTCCACTCTATACCCAACTAAATGATTATTGATAAAAAAATAGAGCAAGAATATTTTCTGTTGAGAAATTATCAAGAAACGGGTCAGAATACTCGTGAACTTTCCTTAAGAATGTGTTTTGAGGCGTTAGAGAAAATAGATTCAAATAATTGGTTTGTTAAATTTGAAGAACCAAATTTACAAAACAAAAAAAATAACGCAAAGTGCCTGATCCAACTTGAAATCATATCTAAAATTATGTTTTATATCGAAGATTTGGCGATAATCTCTGAATCGCTATTACGTGGTACAAATTACTATGAATTGCTTGATCCTGCAGATACAAACACTGACGATATTGGAAAATTAATAAAAAATTTCTTTTCAAAAATGGATTTACTATCACATGATGAACTATGTAAAATCATGAGTTATAAAATTCCAAATACTTCTAACTTTGATAAAGAGTGTATCGAACTATTAACAAAAATGATAAACGCTGATATTGAAGAAACTCGAAGAATTTTAAAATTAATTGGAATATTTGGCAAAGAGCATCATCCTGTATTTAGAAGATACAAGCACGCAGGGCTTCCATTTATCTTTCGTATAAACATGGAACAAGATCTAGAATTTTTTAAAAACTTTGATTTTTCTTCAGCAGTATTAGTGAAAGAACATGAGCCTTTCAGAGATATGCAAGTTATCCCCTATTCAGAAGATGTGATTGAAGGATACAAGATTATGATAAAGGATATACGAAAATTCCTCCGTCGTATAATCGAAAATCGTATTGGTTGTATTCAAAGAGAGGTCGATTGGATTATTCCTACCACTAGTTTTAGCGTACAATTGTTTTCAATGGATGAATTAAGAAAAATAAAATCTAAATCTGAAAAATATCTTAGTGATAACCCTCCAAAAAATACATCTTTTAATTTCAATTTCCACCTTAATTTGAAAAATGATAGTTGGTACAAAAAACTACCTGAATTTCTAAAAGAGTGTAGACGAATAGGACAGATGGAGAAAGAAATCCAAGAAAAAATCGATAAAGAATTCAAAATTGGGAAGAATTAATCAAAACAGACATTTTTAGCTCGATTTATGCAGACTCTTACAGGTTTGAACCCATATGTATCGGATTCTTGATTTTTCTTTTTATTCCCTTCGGTTGATAAACGTATGAAAATCTATTGCTTGGAATTCATTACATGATGTCTTCGAAGACAATACAGAATATTGATCAGTATAACCACTCCAAATGTAACAAAGAGTAATGGAATAGCCCAGAATAATCGATCTGGTGATTCTGCATGCTTCTGAATTACAATGTAGGAAATTATTGAGTAGATGAATGTAATGGCAGAAACTCTTGTAATGATTTCCGTTCTTAAATTAAGCATGAAAAATGAGGCAATCCAAGATTAATGAATGTGTTGAGCGGTTATTTTTACTTGTATTCTGAATTAAGGTTATCCACTTGAAAGGCAAGCAGACTTTCATAGGTCCGCACCCCAAGTGTAATAGTAGAAAATACATTCAATTACTAATCGCTATACGGATTTTCTGATATTCATTGCGTAGTCTTGTATAGGATTACGAAATCAATCGATATGACCATATCCCAAATTGATATGGGCACTAATTTTGCAAAAATGTATGTACAATTAGGCAATCAACAATAGACTCGTATGATAAAATAGTTCATCTCATGATGGACAGCTACGCAAGGGCCTGGAATCAGTTCAACTCATACAATAGGAAATAACTTATTCTAGGTCTTCATGCCAGAACCGAACGAAATACTAGTGTTAATAATGAGGATTACCTATTATGATTTATGGTAAAGCTAAGATGCAACGATCATGGCTTCGACTTGTATTTTTGGAATAGGGAAGAGAATTGCTAAAAGAGTTAGTTAATCAAGAAACTGCACCCCATGCGACTAATGTCCTGGTGGGAAAACTTGGTGACATTCTTGTAAGGGCAGTTGGCAAACCCCTAGAATATGCTATAAACTGGGGCAGAATCTGGTCGTTATGGCCGGTACATCTTGAGACTGCATGTTGCAGTGTTGAGTTCGGAGCTGCCTCTAGTCCCAGATATGATGTGGAACGATTTGGAATTATAGAAGCGTTTGGTTCTCTCAGGCAATGTGATTTGATCGTAGTAA
>JBOGQX010000054.1:0-2315 GCA_050749285.1 Nitrosotalea sp.
AAAGCCATCAAGCTTCATTTATCAGTTTTAAGAGATAAAGCCACAGAATCTATTGCGGTTTGAAGAAGCTTTCGCCAATACAAGGAAAAGAATTAATCAAAATTCTTTGTAACAAGTTTGGTTTTCAAGCAATAAGCCATTTTGTAATGGAAGCCATGCAAGTATAAAGTTCAATGACGGGCTGCATGAGAAAGTAAGAAAGTAAAAAATCAATTCGCAAAATCCTTAATAGACTCCAGAAACCAACCCAGTATACCAAAATGAAGATTCTTCCACTTTTCCTTTTACTTACTGGCATAATTTTAGTCAGTGGAACATCGATTGTTTATGCATCGACGGGATATTCGTTTGTTAAAAGCTGGGGTGTAACGGGTCAACCCTTAGATATCGCCTTTGATTCTTCCGGAAATGTATTCGTTACTGATTTAAGCGGTAATGTCAATATCCAAAAGTTCACAAATGATGGCACTCCACTTACGACATTTGGACCATTTACAAAAGGATCAGAAAGTCAGGCGGGTATTGCAATAGACTCGGTTGGTAATGTTTACATTTCTGTTTTTAGCGGAGACCCTTTCGTACATAAATTTTCTGACACCGGTACTTTAATTTCAAAATTTGGCGGTCCTGGACTTGGAGACGGATTGTTTAGCAGCCCAGCTGGTATTGCCATAGATTCTTCGGGAAATGTGTATGTCACTGATTTTGGTGAGAATAGCAGAGTACAGAAATTCGATAAAAATGGTGCTTTCATTTCAAAATTTGGCAGTCCTGGTACCGGAAATGGGCAATTTATCAATCCAGCTGGTATTGCTGTTGATTCTTCTGGCAACATATACGTAGCTGATTCAGGCAACAACAGGGTACAGAAATTCGATAGCAGTGGCAGCTTCATTAAAAGCTGGGGTTCTGCAGGCAGTGGGAATGGCCAGTTCTCAAATCCTTTGGGGATTAGTGTAGACGGACAAGGTAATGTTTACGTCGCTGATTCCAAAAATAACAGAATAGAGGTATTCGATAACAGTGGCAACTTTATTACAAATATTGGGTCTTCAGGTAGTGGCAATGGCACCTTCAACAATCCCATAGGCGTAAAAGTAGATTCCTCAGGTCTAATTTATGTTACAGATTCTGGCAATCATCTTGTGCAGGTATTTTCCGGAGGCGGAGCAGTCCCAGAATTTGGTTCGCTTGCTCCTATAATTCTGGTAATTGCCGTGATCGGCATGGTAGTATTTACTGCCAAAACTAGGGGAATTCCAAAATTCTAAATTTCTTTGAACCTAGTTTTGGTTCAAGTTTTGTAGGCTCCGAACTTGAAAAATAAAAAAAGAAAGGAATTGCTTCCTACTTGCTTGGTGCAACTTGGATGGCAATCGGTCCATCAGCTGCACTCATGGCCTGATATGAGATGTTGCCCATAGATCCGCCAATACTGTGGAACATTACATTTCCCGGCATGGCAGAAAATCCATCAGGCATCTCAGTGTTTGATAGGACCTGCCCATTTCCGGCATCTACTATAACAAGATGCATCTTGCCTGAACTGTCAAGGACCTGAAAGTTATACACATAGTATCCTTGGTATGGTCCAAGATCTCCTCCTGTTACGGTTCCGCCAGTTACTGCAGACTGGACAGTGTTTGCGGCATCGACAAATTTTGTCTTGACGCTGTGCATGAGAAGCTGGTTGATGTCAATACTTCCTTGAATTGTTGGTATAGCCGTGAACTTGCCAGATGGTGTAGTTCCAGTGTTCGGCTGAGTATCCGCATACACCGATACTGTTGTTCCAATGGCAGCAAAGATTGTTATACCTAGAACAATCCCGAGCATTGTCTTTTTGTTTGAAATGATTTGATTCATTTGCAGCAGCAATAACTGCGGTTAATCTATAAAATTTTGTTCAACTTTATTAGTTCATAATATTAGGTAACATAGTTACTGATAAGCATAATTAGTTGAAATTTAATTTCTGATTATGCATTTCAAGGTACCATTACACTCTATTTGTAATTGTAATTCAAAAAATAACTATACAATCTTGGTTTTCTGACAGGGGAAAATTATTTGTCACATGAATACAGAGACAGGATTTACATAAGAAAAGACATCCTGCTTGCACTAACAGAATCAGGCGAGTTGAACCAGACTTCACTTTTGTCTCACTGTGGTCTGAACATAGTTGCTCACAAGGATATCTTGGAAGATTTGGAAAAAAAAGAGTTCATAAAAAAAGTAGAAGAGCCATGGGGCAGCAAAAAAATAATCAAGTACAGCATTACCGACAAAGGAATTCACGTATGCAAAGAGGT
>JBOGQX010000055.1:0-15533 GCA_050749285.1 Nitrosotalea sp.
TTTCCAATCTCTGCAGGATCAACATCCATGTGAATTATCTTGAGATTCTTCTCAAAATCTTCGAATTTGCCAACAGACCTATCGGAAAATCTTGAGCCACATGCTAGTACACAATCTGCTTCTACCATCACCTTGTTTGCCTCGGCGTGACCATGCATACCTATTGGTCCAAGAGAAAGAGGATGATTTTCTGGAAATGATCCTTTTCCTTTGAATGTTGTTACCACTGGTATCATTAGAAGTTCAGCTATGGATTGTAACTCTGCAAATGCTCCAGAAATTATGACTCCTCCTCCTGCTAAAATCACGGGTCTTTCGGAGGTCAATAACATGTCTATGGCTCTTTCGATATCTCTAATGTCTGGGTCCACCCACGGATGATATCCTCTAATTTTTACTTCTTGTGGAAAGACCATCTCTGCCTCGTTTTGTTGAACGTCCTTTGGTATGTCTATCAACACAGGGCCTGGTCTTCCTGTTGAAGAAATATAAAAAGCCTTTTTTACTACTTCTGGAATCTCTGCCGCATTCATTGGTTGAAAAGCGTATTTTACTATTGGATTTGTAATGCCGATAATGTCACTTTCTTGAAACGCGTCTCTCCCAATCATTTTTGTTGGAACCTGACCAGTGATTGCAATCATTGGGGCAGAATCAGCCTGTGCAGTTGCGATGCCTGTTACTATGTTTGTTGCTCCGGGTCCCGAAGTTGCAAAACATACCCCAGGTCTTCTGCTGACTCTTCCAAAACCATCTGCCATGTGTGATGCAGACTGTTCATGGCGTACTAGTATGTGGCGTATGTTACTTTTGTATAACTCATCGTAGATAGGTAAGTTCGCACCACCGGGTAGTCCGAAGACTATGTTTGCGCCTTCCTTTTCGAGGGCAACCATTAAAGATCTAGCACCTGACATTTTTTCCATAATTTTTTATCACCAAAGAAGTTGCTGTATATTACAGCAGAAGGTCGACTAGCGAAACAATACTAGAAATGCTTGCCGATCCTCCTAACTCCATAATCGTCTATAATCTCCCCTTCGAAATAATTTATAAATATTACTAGTTAAAATGCACAAAATTAGTAAAAATGACTAATGTGAGCGGTGAATATTGCATGCTCTCATAAATTGTTCATTGATAAGCAATTCTTCATAAGACTTAAACGAGAATTCCCTCAAGCAATATCGATTTTGAGTGACAAAGACGAGATAATTGAGATAATTGGAATTTTCTTTAATGCAGGCAAAACAAAGAATCTTGCACCCCTGGGTGCAATACAACTGAATGACTCGAGGTTTTCAAGCTATAGTGATGTGCCACCTTTAGATCTGAAGGACTATGCAACTACATTTGCACTACAGCAGCTTAGATTTGTTAGCATCTCTGATTATGAATATGAAATTAAGAACAACAGAGTTGACTTGTTTGATAACTGTGCAGTTGTAACATTCGTGGTAAAACAAACCGGTATGATAGTTGATAACTATAGCTTTAGAGGGCAACACATGTCGATGGAAAGTAGAGGAACGTTTGTTCTAATGAAATCTCCAAAATGGAAAATTGTACATATTCACTTGTCTAAAATCTCTTAGGCTGGAGAGACCGCTTTAGTTGGTTTTGATGATTTTGTTGTTTTAGCTGATTTAGTTGGTTTTGCTGGTTTTGTGGATTTATCTGGTTTTGGTTCCACTTTTAGTTTGTTAAATAATTCTTGGGCTTCTTTGACTGTAAGGTTTTGGTGGACTATTGCTTTTACTGCCTTTATCATGGCAACAGGATGATCAGATTGCCAGATGTTTCTTCCCATGTCGACTCCAGCAGCACCTGCTTGAATCGCATCATAAGCAAGTTTTAGCGCATCAAGTTCAGTGGCTAGTTTTGGTCCGCCTGCAATTATTACAGGAACGGGACACGCATTGACAACTTTTTCAAAGTTCTCGCAGTAGTATGTCTTCACCAAATGTGCGCCAAACTCAGCAGCTATTCTACATGAAAGTCCCAAGTATCTTGCATCTCGTTTCTCCAACTCCTTTCCTACTGCAGTCACTGCAAGTACTGGTATTCCATATTCCTCTCCTTCGTTGACTAGATTGCCTAAACTAACAAGTGATTCATGTTCATATGGGGCACCTACAAAAATTGACATTGCTAGAGCTGTGGCATTTACCCTTATTGCATCTCTAATAGATGTAGTAATTTTTTCATTTGAGAGGTCTTTACTTATGATACTAGCTCCGCCTGAAACTCGGAGTACTACAGGTATGGGATAGTTTGCATCCACCGATGTTCTTAGAACTCCACGTGTTAGCATTAATGAATCCGCGTGAGGTAAAAGCGGTGCGATGGTTTTTTGTGGATCTTCTAATCTTTCGGTAGGTCCTAAAAAGTAGCCATGATCTACGGCCAACATCACCCCACGTTTATCATAAGATTTGATTATTCTTGCAAGACGGTTTTTTAGTCCCCAATCCATATCATTCACCAAAAAATTTGCCTTAGTTAAGCGTTTCTGAATTCGTCACTATTATCTTCATGGCATCATTGCCTTGATGAGCATATTCCAGGGCTTTTGCAGATTCGGAAAGATCAAAACGATGCGTGATTAACTTCGTGATGTCTATCTTTCTTTCTTTTATGATATCAAATGCTGTTTTTGTGTTATTTTCAGAAGACGCATAGCTTGGTGTGATTATAATCTCTTTTGAATATATTTTACTTACATCCAGAGACATTTTTGCATCTTTTGACGGCACTCCAAATAGCATTATTGTACCACCTTTTCGTACAAGATCTATTGATTGAGTGATAGCATTAAGATTACCAGTTGCGACTATTGCCACATCTACTCCTCTGTTCTCTGTTTTTGAAAGAATTTTTGGATATGCGTCAGAATCGGTGGAATGAAAAGCCTGTGTTATACCTAATTGTCTTGCAAAGTTTAATCTGAAGTCGTTTATGTCAAAACAAAAAATTTCTTTCATATCATAAATTTTGCTTAACATAACATGCATCATTCCGGTTGGCCCTGCTCCTAAAATAGCGACAGAGTCTCCATTCTTGTATTTTATCTTGTTCCATGCTCTAATACAACAAGCAAGGGGTTCTATCATCGATGCCTCTTCGAAGCTTATGTGATCAGGTAATTTTATTACTCCACCATTGGAAACATTCCACGCAGGGACTAGAAATTCTTCGGCAAGGCCACATGGATTCAAATTTGTTTCGGAATATTTTTGGCACATAGTTTCGTTCCCATGTAGACAAAAATGGCATGAATAACATGGAACATGGTGATGAACAAATACTCTGTCTCCTTTTTTGAAATTTACAATATCTGAACCTACTTCTGAAATAATGCCAGCTGGTTCATGCCCCAACCTCATGGAGGGTTGACTGTATTGACCATAAATCTTCTCCAAATCTGAGCCACATATCCCACACGCCCTCATCAATATCAGCAGATCTCCTGCGCCGACTTGCGGCTTCTCAAAATTCCGTATTTCTACACTTGATGGCCCTTTAATGTACGCGGATTTCATGTAACAGCTTTGATTTTGGGTATATGCATATTTGTGTTCTGTGATTTTTCTAATGTGGTGTATTTGTACGAATTAACTGGAACTTTTTGCCTACCCTTCAACCATTAACTTGGTAGCAGTATCAGGTGTGACGCAAGCTGATGAATATTCTCTGTTTTGATAACCAGTTGGAGACCTTGTTCACATTTTACATTTCCTTCCTACAAAATAGTATTAAACCCATATCATGTAATAATTATCATGAAAGAAGGAGACATGGGACATGACTTTGAGCTATCCGCAAATGATGGAAGTACTATTAAACTCAGTTCCTTTAGGGGTCAGAAAAACATAGTTCTTTGTTTTTATCCAAAAAATCATCTCTTTGCATGTCCATCAAAGAAGATATTCAAGATGGCAGAAGCCACCATTCAGGCGTATCCAAAAATAACTTCATTGAATGCTGAATTGTTTGCTATATCGGTAGATACGGTAGAAGATCAGAAAAAATTCGTAGACGAATATAAGGTTCCTTATATGCATCTGAGTGACACAAACAAAATCGTCTGTAAGGAATATGCGGGGCTTAACTTGGCAGGGCTGGCAAAACGTTCAACCTTTATTGTAGACAAAGAAGGAAAAATTGCTAAAATCTTTCGAGATGTCAGGGTGGAATCACATGGGCAGGAGATTATCGAGGCTTTGCAGTCTCTGAAATGATTTTTTATCGATTTTCAATAAATTTTTAAAGATCCAAAATTAGATTGGAATCGTGTTAGATCTTGTCGCAAAAAAACTATTCCTTACCAGAGGTAAGGGTGTCCACCCAGACAGACTTACAAGCTTTGAATATGCATTACGAGATGCAGGTATTGCAGGCACTAATATTGTTCTAATCTCTAGTATTTTTCCTCCAGGGGCCAAGTTGATTTCTAGGGCCGAAGGTTTAAAACAGATACGCCCAGGAAGTGTTCAATTCGTAATATATGCAAGAAATGAGAGTAATGAGCCTCATAGACTCATGGCAGCATCAGTTGGAATTGCAGAACCAAAAGACAAAACAAAGTATGGCTATTTATCTGAATATCATTCATTTGGAGAAACAGAGAAAGAAGCAGGAGAATATGCTGAAGACATTGCAGCCCAAATGCTTGCTTCGTCATTAGGTATTGAATTTGATGTAAATAGAAGCTGGGATGAGAAAAAACAACAGTGGAAAATATCAGGCCAGATATACAAGACACGAAACATTACTCAAAGTGCTGTTGGAGATGCACAGGGTCGGTGGACCACAGTGTTTGCAGCCGCCGTATTGATACTTTGATTATCTTCTTTTCATAAAAAGATAGACTGCTGCAGCTCCGGCCGCAACAATGCCGATTATTACATAAGTAGAATAATCTGTGCTGGGAGATGTAGGTGTACTAGGTCCCTGGGAGTTTTGGGTTTGGGCAATCTGGCCTGAGGTATTTCCTATCGTAAATGTTAACTGGTCGCTTGTTGCATTTGTTGTTGTTCCAAAAAGATAAATTCCAGTGATTCTTTGTCCTGAATCTGGATCAAACAGCCATCCAGATTTAGAGAGATCAGTTGGAATCTTCTGACCATTATTGATGGTTGTTGGAACAACATCACCACCATGATCTGTGATGGCAAGGTCATTATTTGATATTACTGATAACTCAAAAAGTGAATTTAGCGGGAAAAAGCCGCCGTTAAAATATGATGATCTATCTAACTTGTCCACCCCAAAAAGCTCAAGAGGATTAATTGTAGTCACCTGCCCTTTGTTTGGGAAATGTTTTGATACCTGCAACTGATAAATCGATCTTCCATTATTTGTAGGAGTGATTACAAATGTGACGGTAGAATTTGGTTGTTGTGCCATTTTTGTTGCAACATCATAAAAACCTCCTGCATTGTGTATCTGTTTAGCCAAAAGTACTGATGATAATGTATCTAAGAGATATGATGACTTTTCTTGGGAGGCTGTGTATACTACACTTATTGTTCTGTTTCCAACAACAGTACCTGAAGTCCCAAGTGAATTGCTAAACTCACCTTTTGGTTGTACATAAACTTCCCAGAATTGTGTGTTCAGGGAAAATGCACTATTGATATCGTTAATGAGAGTATCGCCTATGGCCTTAGCGTTGGTTTGTATCTTTGTAATATTGTATGATTCTACCAATGATGGTGAATAGATTGTTATGACAACACAAGTTTGTCCGTTGACTCCTATCACGCATGGATCTGCATTAGTAATAGCTACGGAAGTAACGTTAGCTGCATTGTTTATCTTATCATCTAATGAAGTGGGAACTCGCATTTCAAGAGGACTTGTAGTGCTTAACGTTATGAACGCAGTAGTTTGATTCTGTATCTTTTCATCTACAAGTATTTGAGCAGTCTCGCGATAGGTCGCAAGCTGCGGTTGTTGGGCATTTACACTTGACATGGAACTTGCAAAAAGCGATATGATGAGAAATAACGCAATAAAATATTTCATTAAATGCAATTTTTGTGGTGGAACTATTAAGTCTAACCTCGTAACCTCTCTATCTTAATCGCGAATCGCTGAAATGGTTCCTCTTTAAAGTGATCCTTACAAACAAGTATGGTTTCTCGAGGATCTGGTCCGCAATCATACGTAATCAAGTATTCTGGTTCTTTATTACAGCATCGGGGATATTTCACTTGTCAATTATGGATCATTATAAAATAAAATAGTTTTAGATCGGCTCCCAATAGTTTAAATTATAATGAATTGTGTAGGTGGTTGACATCGGTTCAAACCGTAGGGGAACAATTTGCCTGGCAGCTGGGGGCGCTTGGCTGCCAGGCGCTTTTAATCAATCAATTTCTCAAGTCTCTGTACCTGATTCTTTATGTATTCAAATCCTTCTTGCCAAAACTTCTCAGAAGATATGTCTATTCCATGCCCTTTGAGAAGTTCTTCTGGTTTCTTTGTGCCACCAGCTGCCAGTATCTCAACATATGTAGATGCAAATGATTTTCCTTCCCTTCTATATCTTTGAAACAAAGATAGTGCCAACAGGTTACCAAACGAGTACGAATAGCAATAGAAAGGTGAATGGTAAAAGTGTGGAATGCAAGTCCACTCTATGCCAAAATCTGGTGAGAGAATAAGTGAGTTTCCAAATTGTTCCTTCAACGATTTGGTGTATTCGTCAGATATGTTCTGTACCATTGCACCATCTCCTATTTTTTGGTGAGCGGCAATTTCAAATACAGTGAAGTAAGCTTGTCTTCCAATTGTAGAATAGAGGTCATTCATGTGTTCTACAAGGATGTACTGTTTTTCTTTATCTGAGACTTGATTTAAGATCTGATCAAATAACAGCATCTCAGAAAATGTTGATGCGGTCTCAGCCAATGGTAATGGAGCTTCTTGTACAAAAATTGATTTGTCCGATGCGGCCATACTGTGTATTGCATGTCCCAATTCATGTGCTAATGTAAATACATCATTGGATCTTCCTTTGAAATTTAAAAGAACGTAAGGTGCAATCTTTGGTGCTATAGTACTACAAAAAGCTCCATTTCTTTTTCCAGGTCTTATTGACGAGTCAACATGATTTTCAACAAACACTTTTTTGGCAAATTCGCCTAATTTTGGACTAAATCTATTTAGAGTATGTAATACTAGTTTTACTCCATCATCATATGTGTATCTTTTCTCTTCCTTTTTTTGGATGGGAGCATAGATGTCGTATCTTCTAAGTTTCTTTACATTTAGGAGCCGTGCTTTGAGTAAAAAGAATTTACGAAACACATAGGAATTTTTTTGGCAGACATTCAGTAGCGCCTTAACAGTTTTATTATCCACATCATTCCCAATATTTCTTACAGAAATTGGAGATTCATATCCACGTATTTGTATGCATTCATCTTTCCAATTAAGTACAATATTTTGATAAATCTCACCTAGAACTCCTTTGTTCTTATCATACTGTGTTAGCAGAGATTTGTAGGCAATCTCTCTCAAATGTGCTTTTGGGCTTCTAACAAGTTGAGTGAGTTCTTCTCTGGTAAAAGTTCTAGTTTTGCCGTCAATTCTTACTGTGAATTGGTATGCATTAGTGATTTTGTCATACAGCTTAACTAAAGCAGAGTGCCCAGTAACGTCCAGAGTGTTAATTATCTTCTCTTCTGGTTCGGAAAGTGAATATTTAGCTACTAGTCGTTTAAACCTGAGAAACTCTTTCAAATCTCCAGAATATTTCATTAACCTCTTGGAATTTTTTTCATCAACCTGCTTTTTCCACCACTGATCAAAAAATAAAGTACGATTTTCTATTTCTGATCCTAATTTTCCCATCCTGGTCAGAAGTGATGTAGCTTTATCAGATTGTGTATCAGCAGAGTATTCCAATGACGCGTAACCTGAAATAGTACTGAACTTTTCAGAAATATCCTCTAAAGTGTGTAGAATTCCCAAGAATTTTTTCTCTGAAATATTGGGGTTTAGAATCTGTCTGTTGCCTCCGAATTTTTTAACCTTTGATTCAATTTCTTGAAGTCTTTTTTTAAAGGAAGGGGAGTCAGGATAATCTACAAGTTCACTTAGATTCCATTTTCTTTGCTTAAAAGTTGGCATTCATTTCGAATGTGTATGATTGTAATAAAAAACTATGTGAAATGCCCGGTATGTTTTGGATTGATATCAATAGTACGATTCATACGCGCGTCTTATATAGTAAAATCATAATATTGCTGTGATGACTACAACAGCATGGAAATGTTACATGTGTAACTTGACCTTCAAAGAAAAATCTCATGCTTCAATACATAACGAAGTGTCAAGACATTCTGCAATAGAAGTCAAAATGGCTGTTGCGTGATATGATTTATTATTTTGTAATGCCAAACTGGTAAATATTATGCATAAACCATATTGGCAAGTATTTATTTAGCCCAAAATTAGTTACCCGTTCGTGGATCCTCACAGTTTTCGTGGAAAGGACATACCGCATTTGAAAGTCAAGCCCAATATGGGTATAGATGATTTGGTTGAAATTTTTGCAAGTACTGGATATAATGCTCGTCAATTAGGTGAGGCTGCAAAGCTATATTGTAAAATGATCGAAGATGATGCAACAATCTGTCTTACCGTATCTGGTGCTATGACGCCAGTAGGTTTTGGTGGTCTTTTCAAAACCTTGATTGAAAGAGGATTTGTAGATTGGATAATTGCAACGGGCGCAAATGTGTATCACGAGGACCATTTTGCATGGAATTTGCCAGTAAAACAGGGGCACTTTGAAGTTGACGACATGATACTGTATGAGAAAGACATTGTACGAATCAGAGATGTCTATATCAAGGGAGAAGAAACACTGAAAGCAGAAGATCAGATAGTCCAAAAAATGTTTACAAATAACCTCATAGATAGGCCATTCACCACTGCCGAATTCTGCAATGCGATGGGAAAGTTTTCAAAGACACACTCAAAACATCCAGAGAAAAGTTTTGTAGTAACTGCGTATGATTATGATGTTCCAGTGTATGTCTCTACTTTGAAGGATTCCTCACTTGCGTTAGATTTAGTACCTCTTAGACTTGCAAACAAGGTATACAATCTAGATTTTGTAAAGGAGATAATTGAACAGGCGGCGATAGTATACAATTCCAAAAAATCTGGTATAGTGGAAATAGGTGGTGGAGTTCCAAAAAACACAGCACAACAAACAGGACCTCTACTAGATCAGATACTCGGCTTGGGGCATGGAGGACAAAATTACATAATACAAATCACTGATGCTAGACCAGATACAGGTGGTCTTTCTGGAGCAACATTGCAAGAAGGAAAGAGTTGGGGTAAAGTAAAAGATGCTCATGAGGACGTCATTATGGTTTATGCAGATGCAACAATTGCGTTTCCGGTTCTTTGCCTTTATGCACTGAGTACTGAAAAACCAAGAAAACCAAAACGGTTGTACAAAAAATTAGACAAGTATTACAAAGATCTAGCAAATATTTACTTTAGTAAGAAGCGCTAGAATCTATCATATCTAGCTCTTTCTACATCCCGCTCATCTTTTGTTGCTTTTTTCCATTCTTTGTAATGTTCTTTGCATAATGCGGTCTTCTTTGAACCGCCAGAAATACTCAAACCGGTACCTTCCACCTTGGAAGTGGTCAAAGAACGAACTCCGTCCTTATCGCATCCTATGACATTGCATTTGGCACCTTTTGCTATAATGCCCATGTCAGCCCTTACACTCAATATTATTTGAATATTTTAGCCTCATCCATCGTGATTTGCCATTCGTGTTATTAATGGTATAAATTATTGAGAAAGTGGTTGTTATAGATGCTTAACAACTTAAGGGAAAGCCTGAAACCCACTCTGGAAAAAATTGGAAGGACATTTGCATCTACTGGTCTTTCTGCAAATTTCTGGACTGCAGTGGGTCTAGGGTTTGCATTTGCATCAGCTATAGTTTATGGAATTCATTTACAGTATTCGTTTCTTATTGGGGGAATTCTTCTTCTAATCTCAGGATTTTTTGATATTGTTGATGGCCAGGTTGCACGTATCACTGGAAAAACATCAAAGAAAGGAGCTTTTCTGGATTCTATCTTTGATAAAATTGCTGAGGTTTCAATATTCCTGGGAATATTAGTTGGTGGTTATTCAGAAGGCTATCTAGTGCTTTTGGCGATAACTCTATCACTTTTGGTAAGTTACACTAGAGCAAGGGCAGAATCACTAGGTATTCAACTACAAGGAATTGGTATAGGAGAAAGAGCAGAAAGGCTGCTTGTAATTGCAATCATCGGCATGGCAGGAGCAGAATTCCTAAATTATGCAGTTGTGATAGTAGTCATCATTGCAGGAATTACATTTATCCAAAGAATAGTTGCCACTGCACAAAAAATAAATGATTGACTAACGCAGTCTGCCGGTTTGGCGCCTAGAGTCAGCAGATCTTATCTTTAGTATGCCGAAATGAATTGCACATGAAATGCAATAATGCTTTAAGACTGTAGGTGAGGCAATGTACGCTCCTTGCGCCCTGAGTTCTTTTGCCAAACTATGTTCTACCAAGTTTAATCTAGATGTGACTTTTTTTGCCTTATCACGTGGTACGGTTGCACCGCAATTAGAACATTGAACACGATCAGAGGATCCTTTTCCTCCCTTCTTTCGACCTCTACTTGCACGCTTTAAAGGCATAGTGTACCTGTAATGTGCCTCTTTATATCTTGTATCTCATTGGGAATCTTTTAACGAATTTAAATTACTTTTACGTCAAAATGGGCATGCAGGGTTTATGTCATGCATGCTTAAGTTCAAATGTTGGGCTTACAATAGAGAAAAGACAGATTATTTGTCTGCGTTGTCTTGAAAAACAGAAGCAGAAAAAGGACTAAATGGAAATATAACTGCAAATAATCGATGAAATTAGCAATATTTTCTCACTGTACAATAGATGAGATATCTAGAAATAACCAGATAGTGGAGACGGCTGGCGGTCCTGCTTCTTATTGTGGTATCACTGCAAAAAATATGAAATTTGACGTAGAATTGCATACTAAAGTAGGTCCTGATTTTAAATTTAGGTCTGATCTTGAACGCAAGAATGTTTTTCTTTCAAGTAATTCTACTTCTAATAATCCAACTACCAGATTTTTATTAAAAATTTTTGGGACAGAAAGAGAGCTTTATTTGAAAACAAAATGTGATCCAATAGAATTTGGTAAATTTGATGCAGATGGCGTTATAGTAAGTCCAGTTTTTGATGAAGTATCTGAAGATTTGCTTGATCAGATTAGAGAAAATTCTGAGTTCCTTCTTCTTGATCCGCAAGGATACTTACGTCGTACTGACAACAATGGTAAGGTGTATTTGGGAAAAACTTTACTTGATTTATCAAGGATATCTGCAATCAAGACTGACCCAGATGAAGCGTTCTATCTTACAGGATTTAACGAAAGGGACGCAATGTTGGCATTGCAAAAGAAAGGCGTTAAACATGTTCTATATACAAATAAACACGATATTACGTTGCTTGTCAAGGATAGGCTATACAATCTAAAAACCCCAAATATGCAAATAGGCGACACTACTGGAATAGGAGACATATTTTGTGCAGCGTTTACATGTTCATACATTAAAGATAAGGATTCACTCTGGGCAATTTGTTTTGCAGTGGGAGCAGCACAAGCAGCTCTTGGAACCAGGGCTACTGGACTTTTAAAAATTCCAGAATCTGGAGACATTGAACAAAATGCTGCTTACTTGTACAACCTAGTAGGATTTTCACACCTTTAGTTCTAGAATTAAAAAATCTGCATATCACAACATTTGATTTTAGTGATATTATTGCTTGAGCTGACAAATCCGTAACTTTTTCTTATATATACGAAAGGCGATCATATTACCCGAAGAGAACCCCGCCCAGACACACAAGTACCAATGGCTGGTATTGCTTGGTACTAGGGGTTTTCTTCATTTTATCTGTATTAATCATTTTTAAGATTTGCTTTTGTCTGTAAAAAGCATCCAAAACTTTTAATGTGCATATCTGAATGTCAGATACACCTTAAAGCTAGTTTATTATTGCACGAAAATTGAATCTCTCCTATGAAAGTCACTATTTACAGTCAAGATCAGGACCAGACTGTAAAATCAATTAAGATGTCTCTTACAACTCATGGAATAGAATCAGTTAGTCTTGCTAACAAAATTATTGGCAAAGACATTGATTATATTATAGTAGCTGGTGGCGACCGCGGAGTAAGAACATTCTTTCATCGTTTTACCAATGTAACCACTCCAGTTTTAGGAATTAATGAGTTTGAATCTAGTGGTTATCTTGCCCAGACTGATCTTAAAGAATTTCCAACCTATCTTAATCGATTGAAAAAAGGTGATTTTTCAATTGAGCCTTTAACTAGAGTGGGTGTTAAGATTGACGGTAAAAGTGTTTATCCTGCATTAAATGATGTTGCAATTTTTTCATCCAAAAGTGCAACTCTGGTTGAACATGTTTTGCGCGTAAATGGTGAAGAATTCTGGCATGACAGTAGTGATGGTTTGATTGTATCTACGGCAATTGGTTCATCAGCATATTCCATGTCTGCAGGAGGACCTGCTATTTACCAAGGCTCCAAAGTTTTTTGCATTGTATCAGTGAATTCACTTGACATTACAAGGAGACCACTTATAGTTCCTGAAGATAGTTTCATAGAAATTGATGATGTCTCTTCCAGTCTGAGATGTGAAGTAGTAATGGATGGCAAGGATAGATTCAAAGTTGATAAGCTTGTAGAGTGCACAAAATTTCCACAACCTGCTAACATTATTCGAATGAAAAAAGATTCAACGACAGCTTCGGCACTTGCTAAGAAAGTAAAACTTGCTGATGAACTTTTAAACATGCCACCAAGTTCAAAACTATTGCTAAAGACGCTGGAATACGAAGGGGCGCTTTCGCAGAAGGAATTAGCCGCAAAGACTCTTCTCCCAGACAGAACTGTAAGGCTGGCTTTGAGGCATTTACTTGACAAAGGTTACGTAAAGCGTCGAGTATCACTACGAGATACTCGTCAAAGAATATACGAAGTACCTAAATGATTTAGGTAGTAGAAGCAGCTCTAACAAACCCATCGAATGATTCTTCAGGAAAACCTGGTCTGCTGCTGAATTCTGGATGGAATTGTACTCCTAGATAGAATTTATGAGTTGGAATTTCCAGCATTTCCATACGTTTCCTATTGTCGCTATGTCCTGAAAATTTTAATCCTTTTGCATTAAATGTCTCGAGGTACTTTTGATTGAATTCGTATCTATGTCTGTGTCTCTTGTGGATAGTGATGGATTTGTAAAGATTGAATGCAAGAGTATTATCTTCAACTTTAATTTCATGCGCTCCTAGTCTTAGAGATCCACCCTTATTCTCAATGTGCTTCTGTTCTGGCAAAAGATCAATCACTGGATTTTCGGTGTTTGGATTAATTTCTGTCGAATTTGCATTTTTCAATCCACAAACATAACGACCAAAAGCTACGGCTGCAAGTTGAAACCCAAAACATATTCCAAGATATGGTATATTTTTCTCTCTTGCATAATTTGCTGTTTTTATTATTCCTTCAGATCCGCGTTCACCAAATCCGCCTGGTACAATTATTCCATTATATTGAGAAAGCTTCTCAGTATCGCCATTAAGATCATCTGAATCAATCCAGTCGATTATTACATTCTTTCCTATCTTGGCCCCTGCATGTTTGAGTGCTTGATTTATACTTACATAACTGTCAGCTAACTTCACATATTTTCCAACCATTGCTATCTTCACACTTTCTTTTGTATTTACAAATGAATTGACAATGGAATTCCACCTGTCCCAGTTTGCAGATGTGTTTACAAGACCAATCTTGCCAAATTTTTTGAAAATGACATCAACTAATCCTTGATCATATAACATCTGCGGAACCGTCAAAATTGACTCTGCATCATGACATGAAAATACATCTTTTTCAGAAACGTTTGAGAATAACGAAATTTTCTTTTTAGCTGGAGTTTCAAGAGGTCTAGTGCATCTCACTGCAATCAAATCAGGCTGAATTCCTATCCTTCTGAGCTCTTGTACGCTGTGCTGTGTGGGTTTGGTTTTCTGTTCTCCTACAACATCAAGGGAAGGTGCAAGCGTTACATGTACAAAAATAACATTGTTTGGACCATCCTCTAATCTCACTTGTCTTAACGCTTCTAGGAATGGTAGACTTTCCATGTCGCCTACCGTTCCACCACACTCTACAACAAGTACGTCTAAACTCTCACTTTTCGCAATTTTCCTAATTCTATCCTTAATGGCATCAGTAATATGCGGTATTATCTGAACACAGGCACCAAGATATTCTCCCCGTCTCTCGGCTTCAATTACACCAGAGTATATTTGAGCTGTTGTGATGTTATGGGTTCTTGGTATATTTTGATTGAGAAATCTTTCGTAATTCCCAATATCCATATCACATTCGCCGCCATCCTCGGTCACAAATACCTCTCCATGTGCGATGGGATTCATGGTTCCTGCATCGTAATTCAGATAGGGATCAATTTTTACAACAGAGACCTTTTGGTTTGAAAGTTGGAGTAATTTTGCTATAGATGAAGATATGACACCTTTGCCAAGGCCAGACATGACACCGCCTGTCACAAAAATATACTTTGTTTGTTCTACCTGCATATCTATGATGGATAAATGCTATTTTTATTTCTTATTCTAAGATCGTTGCCTTTTTCAGACTTTTGGCAAACAATGCTACCTTAGATTCGATCTTTTGGTGTGGTGTTTTCTCAATTAGTCGTAAAAACGCACTACCTACAATTATTGCATCTGCGCCACTTTTCAAAATGAATCTTGCCTGTTCCGGATTGCTTACGCCAAAACCTACTCCTAGCGGAACTTTTCCATCAACTATTTTTTTGGCATTTCTGATCGCATCTGAGGTATACTTTTGAAATTGTTGTTGTGCTCCAGTAGTACCAAATACTGAGACTAAATATAGAAAACCAGAGGATGCTTTTGCAATTTTTTTTATCCTGTATTCAGAGGTATTGGGTGAAATTAGAA
Source organism: Nitrosotalea sp. (assembly GCA_050749285.1). GTDB lineage: Archaea > Thermoproteota > Nitrososphaeria > Nitrososphaerales > Nitrosopumilaceae > Nitrosotalea. The sequence goes on from JBOGQX010000055.1 coordinate 15,128, forward strand.
ATATGGCATCCAAATTGTTTTTGTAAACTGCATCAAGATAATCACTAGCCTCTTCCATTGTCATGTCTGGAAGAATCAATCCATCTATGCCTGCTTTTTTTACCTCTGAAAGGAATTTTGCATATCCGTGCGTGTACAATAGATTGGTATAAGTCATAAGAACAAGTGGAATATCCGTCTCCTTTCTAATTTTTTTAACAAGACTTAGAAATCTAGAAAGATTCATCCCCTTTTTCAAAGATACAAAGCTAGCATTTTGAATGACAGGGCCATCTGCTAATGGATCTGAAAACGGTAATCCCAGTTCAATGATGTCTGCACCACCCTTGACAAGCCCTCGAATTGTAGATATTGTATCTCTGTCATTTGGATATCCCGCCATTATGTATACTATGAGACCTTTCTG
>JBOGQX010000056.1:0-15876 GCA_050749285.1 Nitrosotalea sp.
TCCTGAAGCTTGTGCTATATCTTTTTGAGTTGCTCTCTCGTCGTTAGTTATTCCAGAGAGGAATATGGCTGACGCTGCAAGAGATACTGGGTTTTTTCCATCAGCAATGCCCCTCTCCTTAGCTTTGAATAAAATATCCAAGGCATCCCTCTTTGCCTTTTCACTTAGACCCACTGCAGTACCTATCTTCGATACAAAGTCAGATGAATGGTATGAGTTCACCTGCAAATCGAGTGTCCTAACGAAGATTCTATAGTGCCTTGAAAGATCCTTAAATGAGACATTACCTACAGTTGCCATATCCTGTAATGTCCTTGGCACGTTAGATTCCCTGCATGCAACATAGAGTGCAGAAAGAATCAATCCAGAAATCGTCCGCCCTCGTGAAATCTTCTTTGATAGTGCTTTTCTGTAAAGATAGGCGGCACGTTCAATTACTGAATCTGAAATGTCAAGTTTTGATTGAATTGCTTGCATTATACCAAATGCTGTCCTTAGATTCCTGTCCATAGTAGTTGATTTACTTCTGCTATCCCAAGTCCTCAGTCTATTAAAAGTAAATTTCATGTAGGATGATATTGAGTTTCCTGATGCGTCCTTGTCCGCAGTTCCAATTACCGTTGACAAACCTTTGTCATGAATCGATAGTGTTGAACCAGCTCCAGTTCGTGCACGTTCATTGTATTGGTCTTGGTTGAATGAATACTGTTCAGGTCCTTGATCTTCTACCTTCTCTTTTATAACAAGGCCGCAACTACCACACAAAATTTCTCCACGAATACTATCAGTTACTAAAGGTCCGTGAGACCCTCCATTTTGTGGACAGATGTTCTTACCAGTGTCCTTGAATACTAATTTTTGTTTTTTCATTTTGTTATCAACTATCATTTGTATAGTTACTATACACAAGTAAGTATATAAAATGGTAAGTGAGTATTCTGAAATCAGGTTAACTTTTGGTAAGTTGATAGCTTAGCATGAAATCGGTAAATCATTTTAGAATTTCAGGCAGTTTGGAATAAACTTCTTTGTAGGTGCGTGGCTTACCATCCTTGAAAACGTCTTTTGAACAATATTGCATGGAAAATGCTGCCATCTGATCCAGTATTGGTATCAATGCCCTTCCCTTTTTTGTAAGAAAATACTGTATTTTTACAGGAGTTCCAGGATAGACACTTCTCTCTATGATATCATTTCTTTCCATTTCTCGAAGCCTTGTAGAAAGTGTCTTTGGATTAATTCCTTCAATCGAACCAATAAATTCATTGAAGTGTGATTGTTTGAGTAACGACATATTTCGAAGTATGTGTATAGTGAATTTTTTTCCAATTATCTTAAATGTATTATCAACTGGGCAACATTTCATGTTATCCATTACTATCTTGGGTTCTTCGTCTTTCAACTTACTTCATCCTCACCTAACAACTATAATTTCACTTTCGAATTTATATACTTACCTTTGTATAGTTAATACACAAGGTAAAGTATCTTGGGTCTAAAAATATCAATAGAATATCTACTTACAAACAGAGTTTTGACTTGAATATAATTGCCAATTTCCGTTATTATCCTTCTTGAATTCTATCATTTGTTGTCCTGTTCCGTCGTAAGTATATTTAGTGATTAAATTACCTGTCGAGTCAGAATAAGGTGCAAAATAATACTCTGAACGTATGAAAAGATATGAATCGTTTGAATTTTGAGTTTGGTTTAATGCTGTCAAAAGTGGTAACTTGTATAGTGCTTCCTGACTAGGATCAATTAATTCTGGACTTGAATCATACTCAAGAGTTTTTTCGTCTCCCGGTCTTGAATATCCAGCATCAGTTGGTAGTGTATAATATCCAAAAAACCTGATTAACATGAATTTAAGCGGGGTAGGATTACTATTTTTATCTATAACTATTGGAGAATATGCTATTTCGTTATCTGTTTCGTAATTACAATACGAGATATCAACTTTAAATGGCACGCCGTCACTGTATTCCTTCAAAATAGTTTGTTGGGAAATATTGGACGAAGTGGTATTTTGTGTTTTTATTAATTGATCAGTTTTATTGACCAAAATGGTCAAACTGGCAGTTGATTTTTGCATTTCAGTCAACAAATTATCTGTTTTATTGATAAGCTGATCCAAACTTGCTGTTGATTTTTGTGTTGCAGATACTAATTCATTAAAATGGTATAGTTCAATGATGGCAGCGGCAAATAAGCAGATTGCAATTATAGTACCAATAATTGTGAATTTGTGTGACAGCCCTTCTAGGTGCACCTCTGAATTTATGAATCTCGGTATTAAATACTCTCAGAATGCGTGATTCAAAAAGAAAAAGGCCACCAATCTATAACGTTCTTATCTAGTGTCCATAGTACATTAAATGAGCATGAATATTTTCGGAAAGAAGTTTAAATGCGAACAATGCAAATTGAAATTTTCAAAATATGAAGATCTAATAAGTCACGCCCGCCATGAACATCACCACACTATAATCAAATGCATGGAATGTGGAAAGGAGTTCATCCATGAAGCAGACAGACTTCATCATGCAAGAAAGGAACATGAAGAAAAAATGGCCCGCCGCATTCATAAAACAGAGCACAAACACGAGAACAAATCACCATCTCCTCAAGATGAGGTTGATAAACACACAAGAAACTTTAGCGATAACTTGTGATTGTTTCTTGAGACTAACAGTAATTTTCAGTGTAATCACATAGTTGCATAAGGAGAAGATTTTATTAGTCTAGTTTTCTCTTTATTTTAGGAATTTTACAAGTAAGAAAGGCCCTCGAGGGGAATCGAACCCCTGTCCGGGGATCCACAGTCCCCTATACTGGCCACTGTACTACGAGGGCCACAAAGGAAGGTCCTTTCCAATCCGGTATTAATCTTAACTCATAGTTGCCTTGGTAAACATTTCATATATTTAGACCAAAATTTAGAAAATATGAATAATCAGATTTTAAGGGTTAATGATTCCTCGTCCAATTATTTTTCCTTGTTTTAGCATGTTAAGTGCCTCTGTTGCTTGATCTAGTTTGAATTTGTTAGAGATTACAGGTTTGATTATTCCTCTTCCCGCAAGTGAAATCAACTCTATCATATCGGTCATGGAACCAGTGTATGAACCAATTAATTTGTATGCTCTTGTAGGCATCATTACTAGATTTAGTTGCAGAGCACCTCCAAACAGTCCGACCAAAACTACACGAGCTCTACGTCTGAGTAATTTTATGTCGGTCTCTACAGTGTTACTGGCATTAACAAAATCAATGACGGCATCGACACCCAAGTTACCGGTCAATTCCATAATAGCTTTTACTGGATCTTCTTTTTTAGAATTGATAGTTATATCGGCACCACTTTGTTTTGCAACTTTTAGTTTTTCATCGGTAACATCCACTGAAATTATTCTTGCTCCGCTGATGGCTTTAGCTAATTGTATGCCCATTAGACCGAGTCCGCCAGCACCTACTATTACTACATTATCATTTGGTTTTAGTTGAGCGTTCTTAACAGCACCATATGCAGTAAGAGCAGAGCATGACAGAGGTGCACTCACATCAGTATCCAAGTCGTTTATTTTTGCAAGATATTTGTAGCTTGGAACTAGAACATATTCAGCATAGCCGCCATCATTGTATACTCCCAAAGACCTAGGCTTGTCACATAGATTTTCCTCTCCAATTCTACAAGCTGGACACAAACCTTCCCCTATCCAAGGATAAACTAACACTTTCTCGTTTTTAGCAAAACCTTCAACCTCTTCTCCCATGCTTTCAACAACTCCGGCAACTTCATGACCAGGAGTCAGAGGATACTTTACACCTCTATCAGTAGTCTTCATAATCTCGCCACCAGGACCCTCATATCCGCCATCCCACAAGTGAATATCGCTATGACATACGCCTGCAGATTCTACCTTAATGAGGATTTGAGATCCTCGGGGTTTGGGGGTTTCAAGGGATTGAATTTCAAGAGGTTCCTTTATTCTAACGATCCTTGCAGCCTTCATGCTTGGGCAATATAGCATGGTCATATAAGATAGTTTTTGTGATTCCCTATCTACAAGAACTATAGTGAGATTTTCAATTGTTGCCATAAATGACGAAACCTAGAAAATTCACCTTCTAAGATTATGAAACTTTGAAAGATCTTGGTTCTGACAATCAACCGTAAGTTTATTTATGACAAAAAAATATTCGCACACATGAAATTCAGAATGTTCTATGTTGCAATGGGAATTACTGCTGTTGTGATCTTTGTCAGCATGGTATATTTGGGAAAGATCCTTTGTGTTCCTATGGAAAATGCTCCGTGCGTATCATTTCTAGCTTCGCCGTAGATTTAATTAAAACCAAGACAAAGAGTCTGGCATGAGTTGTTCTGGAGAGGTAATAGAGGCAAGTAATGATTTTATCCAGATTAAGCCAATGATAATGAATCAGCTCAAAAAAGCAAAGTATGGAGTTTCTGATCATGGTACCGTAGAATTATGTCACTATACAAAAAAATCGTTCAAAAACGAGGGTGATTGTTACAAGCACAAGTTTTATGGGATCTCAACACATCGGTGTATGGAATTTTCGCCTGCTGGAATGTTTTGTGAAAATAGATGCATCTATTGCTGGCGCCCCATGGAATTTTATAGCTCTATGAAAATGGCGCCTGACAGGGTAGCTCCGCCTGAGACAATAATGTCAAACCTGATGGAAGCTAGAAAGAAATTGATAATGGGTCATTATGGCGATCCGCGTAGTGACGAAAAAAAATTAGATGAGTCACTTCTTCCAAGTCATTATGCGATATCTCTTTCTGGAGAACCTACCATGTATCCACAGCTTCCTGGACTAATACAGTATTTGAAGAAACTTCCTACAACAAAATCGGTATTTCTTGTTACCAACGGACAAGAACCAGAGATGCTAGAAAGATTACGAGATGATGATGCATTACCAACCCAGTTGTATTTATCTACCAATGCGCCCAACAAAGAGGTTTTCCAGATGGTCAATCGACCAAAATATGAGGACGCTTGGGAAAGGTGGAATACTAGTCTTGAGATAATCTCAAAACTTGATACAAGAACAGTGCTTAGAATAACATTAATTCGAGGTTACAACTGCACTGATGATTTGATTCCAGAGTATTCGAAAATGATTAGACATTCAAATATACATTTTATCGAGGCCAAGTCATACATGCATATTGGCAGGTCTACTAACAGACTAGAACGTTCTGACATGCTAGAAATGTCAGAGGTTAGACATTTTGCAAATGAAGTTGCAAGACAAAGTGAGATTTATTCAGTGATGGATGAAAGCGATATTTCAAGGATAGTGGTATTGCAGAATCAGAACCGGTTCATTGACCGCTGGATTGCTGCTTATGCAAATACCAATTAGCAAATTTTTTCAAGGCCAAGTATCTATGTGAAATGATATTCTTCTCCTTTAGTTGTGAGTATGTCTTCATCTCTCCGTCTGGAATGAATATAGGATCATATCCCCATTTTGTACCATGAGTTCTCCTAGATATTTTCCCAGATACAGACGCATCAAATAACATGACATCATCTTGTTTTTCACAGTATGCAATAACAGACATGAACATAGCCGTCCTGTCCTTTGATACTAACTTTAGAATTCCTTTGTTACCTATTGTGTCAAAAACGAATGAGGAATATGGTCCTGGAAATCCTTTCAACGATCTTATGAAAAGACCGTCATCTTCTATTATTACTGGTTTTGAACATAGAGAAAAAGCTTGACTGGCTTTATGCTGTGCAATCTCCTCCAGATTATCTGATTGTATTTCTTCCAGATTAGACTTGAGAAATTGTAACCTTATGCCAAATTTTGATAGAATACCCTTTGCCTCTCTAAACTTGTTTTCATTTGATGATGCAAAAAATATACTAGACAACATTTGCATATCTTCCCCGCTTCTCTATAACCAATACTTGAGAGATAACTTTCTCTTTCCTTGTTTTGCCCACAATTTTTTCATAACCATGAAGAAATGATTCCCAAGCATCATTTACGATTCGAACATGTGCACTATTCAGTACTTCTTTGAATAATCTTAGATCGATGGCGTGATCTTCCACTTTATCAGCCCATTGGGACAATCCAAAATCAAGGATTACTAGCTTTTTGTTTGTAAGAATAAAGTTAGATGTTGTTAGATCTCCATGCATAATGCCATTTTTATGTAAGGTGCCAACGATTTCTCCTATTTTTTTACATGTCTTTATCATTATTTTATCGGGCAAGTCTCGTACCAATTTTCCATGCACAAACTGAAGATATATTTTACATTTTTTTTGATCAACAAAGTAGACAAGTGGAGTACTAATTCCCAACGATTTTACTTCTGAGATCATTCTTGCTTCTCTCATGGTTCTTAATGTTCGAATTCTGGTATCAAGAAGCTCATTTCTATAATCTTTCTTCTTCCTGATTTTCAAAATAGATTCCTTCTCATCCCATTTTGTAAGATAAATATCTGCTTCCGCACCTTTCTTTAATAGCTTCAACAGGATTGGAAGTATTACCTGACATAATTTAAGTTACAATTCTAAACATACGAGAATACATCCAATGGTATTTTGAAAATACAGTTATAACATCCAATACGAAGCTAAATCACATGGAACAAGATGAAAAGAGAATTATGCAGGAAGATTGCTCAGAAGATACCATAGGTGCTGGAATACTTACTCTTACTAACATGAGATTGGCCTTTGATAAGACTGCTGGAAGGATATTTGATTTTTCAAAAAAATTTGGCGATACAGTGATTGATGCCAAGTTAAACGAGATAGTAGAGGTCGGAAAAGAAGGCTGGATGATAAAAAAAGTTCGAATTACAATCAAAACTAATGAAGGAGAAAAAACCTACAAGTTTGGAGTCTTTAACACGGGCAAATGGGAAAAGGCTGTACAGGAAGCGATTTCCAGCTACAAGAACTAATAGAAAACATCTATTGTGTCCAACCTCCACGATTGTTTCACAAATGTCTCTTCTAGCTTAGATCCTGATCTCTTTGATGATTCTAACAATCCAACCCAAGAGATCTGTGAACCACAATCTCCCGCGTATTCTTTTGGAGCAACAAAAAATTTACATTTATGTCTCTTGCAAATACTACGAAGAATTTCTGACAGCCTTTTGTTAGCTGCAACACCGCCAACTACCAAGAACTCTTTTTTTCCAGTGAAAGACAATGCCCTCTCTACTGCTTCGCCCACCATAGAAAATGCAGTCTCTTGTAATGAAAAACATGCAGATTCAATACCTTTGGGAAATATTCTCTTGGTTGCAGAAAGAAGACCTGAGAATGAGACATCATTTCCCTTAACCACATATGGTAGAGATTCATACTGAGAGGACCTTGATGCAAGCTCTTCTATCCTTGAACCACATGGAGAAGCAAATCCTGCAAATCTGCCTATCTGATCCAAGAGTTGTCCCAATGTTATATCAAGTGTTTCTCCAAAGACTCTCCATCTTCCAGCCAATAATGCTAGAATCATGGTATGCCCTCCCGAGACAAGTAGAACTAGAGGATCTTTTGCACCGGTCAACATCTTACCAAGTTCTATGTGACCTAGAGCGTGATTTACTGGATATATTGGAATTTTATAATAAGTTGCAAGAGACCTTGCCACAACTGCACCAATCCTCAAACATGGGCCCAAACCAGGACCTGCAGCATATGAAATAATGTCAAGGTCTGTAACTTGTAAACCTGCCTTCTGCAAACATTCTGAAAGTACTTGAGGAGAATTTTCAGCATGATGTCGAGAAGCTTCTCTTGGATGTATTCCCTCTCCCTCTGGAGGTCTGTAAATTTTCCTTACGTCAGATAGAATCTTACCATTTTTTCCATTCTTTTCGATAATTGCACACGAAAAGGTATGAGCCGTACTTTCAATTCCTAGACAGAGCATCTTATCCCCTACTGAGAGTTGATACTATTTTCAACACATCACCATTTTTTAATTGATGTTCTGCCCCTACTCTTTGTTTTGTCTTGGCATCTACGGCATGAAGGAATCCCTTTGCAAGATCCTCATGAACGGCTCTAGCAAGGTCTCTTGCAGTGGAACCGATAGGCAGTAGTTTTGCATCAGGCAATACTTCGCCATTCTTATTACATAGCTTTGTTTCATCTTCCACAGGAAACACTGTAATTAATTTCAGAAGATCAAAGCAAGCGGTGTCCAATATTTGTTGAACCCCTGTACCTCCAAGTTTTGAAAGTACTTTCTGTGCAAGATCCAATGCCTTTTGTTGCTGAGTGTTGAGGCTAATACCTTCTTTTATTTTGAAAGTCAATTCACCTGGCAGATAATCAATGAGACCACTTTTGGCAGCTTTTCGAAGGAGCAGTTCAGTCTCGGCGCTACATGCAATAGTGTTATGTGTTTTTTTAAATTCATCCAATATTTTCAGATCATGACAAAGATCGGCTTTATTTGCAGCAATTATTATAGGTCTTGTTTTTTTCCTCAACTCTTTTACGAAAGTGAGGAGATCTTGATTGCTCCAGTCTTGTGGTTTTTTTGTTTGTAAATTCATATGATGTAGAACTATTTCAATGTCGTATTCATCTATACCAAGGCCGCTAAATCTTTGTGTTATAGCCTGAATAATTTTTCCACTCTTACTTTCTAGCTCACGTGTCAATTTATGCCATTCACGTTGAAGTACCTGTATCATCCATTGATCAAATTCTTCTTCAACAAATTTTACATCCTCCAGAGGATTATGAGTCCCAGCTGGAATGGGTTGTCCTTGTATATCAGTAGATCCTGAAGCATCTACAACATGAATCAATACTTGTGCTTGTCTTGCATCATCTAGAAATTTGTTGCCAAGACCTTTTCCTTCATGAGCTCCTGGAACAAGTCCTGCAACGTCAATTAATTTTATGGGAATGTATCTGATTCCATTTACGCAAAATTGATGAGAATGATTTAGTTTGAAATATTTGCAAGCACAGTCTGCCTTTACATATGCAATGCCAACATTTGGTTCGATTGTAGTAAAAGGATAATTGCCAATTTGGGCAGTGGTCTGGGTTGCAGCCGAGAAGAAGGTAGATTTTCCTACGTTGGTCTTACCAAGCAAGCCTATCTGCATGAAAATCAATCCGATTGTTTGCTCTTATTAGTATTCCAAAAGTGTTTAATTGAATTCAACTTTCAACCTATTCATTGAAGGTAATAACAGGGAACCCAGGCACTGGAAAACACACGATAGCGCAAATACTATCAGAGAATATGGGGCTGGAACTTGTTGATATAAACAAGATTGCTATTGAGGAGAAGGTATTTGAAAAAAGAAATGGGGTGTTGAATGTAGATGTACAAAAATTAAAGAGAATTTTGAACAAAATGTCATCAAAAAACTCATTGCTGGTAGGACACTTGGCGCCATATGTTGTTTCAAGAAACAGAGTTGAGGTTGTGGTTGTATTGCGACGAAGTCCGTATGAACTTGAACGAGTATACAAAAAGAGGAAATACAGTAATGACAAGATAATTGAAAATCTTGGTAGTGAAATACTTGGAATCACATACTACGATACTGTCAAAAACATTGGTCAAAATAAAACATTCCAAATTGATACTACAAAGAAATCCATAGTAAATATTACGAAGAAAATAGAGGCGTCGTTTCTAAAAAGTAATGTAAAAGGGGATAAAGTTGACTGGCTAGCACTAGTTTTGAAAAATGGAGATCTTCAGAGATTTTTCTCATACTAGATTCAAATTACGTTATCTCAAATCATAGTACAAATGTTTGAGATAAAAAAATCTGATCTGGCAGGACGAATAGGGATTCTACACACAAATCATGCAAAAGTTGAAACTCCCGCTTATGTACCAGTAATTCATCCCGTAAGACAGTCAATACCTGCTAAAAAGATACGAGAGATGGGTTTTGATCTTGTTATAACTAATGCTTTCCTTACACTAAGACATTATGGAGACGACGCAATCAAAAAAGGAATTCATAGAATAATTGAATTCGACGGAGCTGTCATGACTGATTCTGGCGGATATCAGGTTCTAGAATATGGTAATATTGATGTAGATTACAAGAGTATGGCAGCTTTTGAAAACGGAATTAAAACGGACATTGCAATTCCATTAGACAGACCTACCGGTTTTGGTTTACCAAAAAAGAAAGCCGAGGAATACGTTGCACACACTCTGAAAGTTTCAAAAGAAACCTTGGAGAGTAGCGAGAAAAATGGCCAGATATGGGTAGGGCCAATACAAGGAAGTGAGTATTCTGATTTAGTAAAACAATCTACACGATCTCTTGTTGAATATGGATATCAAATGCTGGCATTGGGTAGTCCTGTGGAGTTCATGGAATCATATGAATACAAAAAATTGGCAAAGATGATAATTACCGCAAAGAAAGAAATTCCTGACGCTGTTCCTCTTCACCTATTTGGAGCAGGACATCCTCTTACCATCCCTCTCGCAGTAGCTCTTGGTTGTGATACTTTTGATTCTGCTTCGTACATGCTTTATGCAAAGCATGACAGGTACATCATGGAAGAAGGTACTAGTCATCTTGACGAAATGTCATACTTTTCCTGTACCTGTGAAGTCTGTAGAAGCTTCAAGCCAAAAGAGATGCAATCTCTTTCCAAGGAAGACAGGATAAACAAGATTGCATTGCATAATCTTTATTCTATTAAAGCAGAGGTTGACAGGGTCAAAGAGGCTATCCATGAAGGACGTTTGTGGGAGTATACGCTAAAGAAAGCGCGTTCACATCCTAAACTTTTTGAAGCCATACCAGTTTTAACGGATAACACTTCCTTTTTTATCGAAAAAACTCCACGCTTTAAGGAGAGTGCGATCTTTCTTTTCTCAAAAGAGGATCAGTTCAGGCCAGAGGTAGCAAGATTTCATGAAATGGTACGAAAATTCAAAACAAACAAGAATACACTTGTCATTGTACCTGACGGAGGAATACGGCCATTTTACATATCTAATGAATATGGCAAGCTAAAAAGAAAATTTGCGTCCGAGATTGACTCGGTTCAATTCTGTCAGTACAATCCTTTCCTAGGCATAATACCGTTAGAACTTTCTGACATTTATCCTGCCGCACATTATCTATCATCTAACTTTACATATAATGGGAACGAATTTACTGAATTTCTCAAGACATGGAATGTATTTCTCAAGAAGAACAAATTTAAGAAAATCTATGCCGCAAATGATGAATTTCTAAAACATTATGCAAGAGTAACAAAAACAAAAATCAAATTTTTCAATTTTACATAAACGTCTATTTGACAAACACCCGACTTTTAAAAAATAAGAAAAAGTGGAAGAATGTTTTCCGTTTAAAGTGCTGCGTCTTCTGCCCAGCCTTTAACGAATACACCGTTCTTGTGGAGAGGTACTGGTTGACCAGGTGTGTATGTCATTGGTCTCATCCAAAAGATTGACTTTGTTGGGCAAACACCGATACATGCACCATCTGAGATACATCTTTCTGGATAAAAGACAAATGCTTTACCTCTTTTCCAGCCTTCTACTGGCTTGACACGAAGAACGTCTGGACCGAGAGAAGTACAGATCTCTACGCAAAGCGCACAGCCTATACATCTTTGTTCATCTATGTCTGGAAGAATTGCTATTGGCATTCTGATTTTGATCATCCTCCGTTTGCTATTTAAACCATCTGCAAAATTCATAACGGAGTTATAGAATTATTTTACGTTTTTGAAAAAAGAAAAACAAAAAGAGAGTATAATTTGATATTTTTACTTCTTTATTTGGCGCATTGCTTCGATCTGGCCTGATGTTACCCAATCTAGCAATTCTGCCGAGCTAGGATTTAGATCTCCTTTTTGATTCATCATATTGTGAACCCAAATCCAATTTATCTGGTTCAATAATGGTTTGTTTCCCTCATCGCCTCTTCGGACTTTGTCTCGAAGATCTTTTGGGATAGTACTCCACCATTGTTCAAAGGTTCTACCCATGCTCTGATCATTTTTGGTTCATATAATTAAGTCTTTTGTAAATTATACGGACAATATAACAACCTGATTTTCCAAGACCCTAAACGTTTAAAGGTCCTTTGGAAAGATTTTCAATTCTTGCAGGTAAAAGTTCTTGGAGCGGCAAAGGAAGTAGGCCGTTCCGCGTTTCAAGTTAATTGCGATGGAGTAAGCTTTCTGTTAGATTATGGAGTCGAGTTGGGAGAAGAACCAGCATATCCGATCGCGGTGAGTTCACAAGACATCAACGCAGCTGTTATCACTCATGCACATCTAGATCATTCAGGTAACATGCCTTCACTTTTCGTAAATGGAAGCACGGATGTGTATGCAACTGCTCCCACTTTTGATCTTTCAAGGCTTTTAATTGAGGACATGATAAGATTAGAAAAAGCTATCCTGCCATATGATTCGTCGGAGGTTTCAAAAATGATGATGCATTCAAAAGAGATCAAGTATAGAGAAAAAATTAGGCGTGGAAACTCGTCCTTTGAGCTTTTCGAGTCCGGTCATGTATTAGGAGGAGCCTCAGTTCTAGTAGAATCGCAGAATAAAAAACTGTTTTACACAGGAGATATCAATCCCAGAGGATCTCGCATGTTAAGGGAGGCGGACCTTTATCAAGGTGAAATTGATTTGTTAATCACTGAAAGTACTTATTCACAAACAGATCAAATGCCTCGTGTAGAAGCTGAACAGAAATTAATAGAATTTGCATATGAAGTACTGGATAGAAAAGGCTCACTTTTCATACCTGCTTTTTCAGTTGAAAGATCTCAAGAGATAGCATGTGTTTTAAAAAATGCTAATTTTAAACACAAAGTCATAATGGATGGAATGGCCGTAAAAGTAAACGAAATAATGTTGAAACATCCCGATTATCTTCGAGATCCAAAAGTTTTTGCCGATTCAGTTAACCATGCTGTTTGGATAAGAGGAGAGAAGGAAAGAAAAGTTGCGCTAAATGAACCAGCTGTGATAATTTCCCCAGCAGGAATGCTAGTTGGAGGTTCCGCAGTGTTCTACTTGCAGAATCTTGCTCTTGATAAGAAAAATGGAATAGCTCTAGTTTCTTATCAAGGAAAAGGAACTCCTGGAAGAAAACTTTTGGAGACAGATCGTGTGAGTATACGCGGTAAAGAATTTAAATCAGAAGCAGATGTCAGGCAGTTTGAGTTTTCAGGACATGCGGATAGAACCTCACTTTTTGAGTTGATGAAAAAGATCAAAGGAAATCCAAAAGTACTCACAGTGCACGGGGATAACGAATCCTGTACCAAGTTCGCAGAAGAAATTCATGAGAGATTTGGCTTTGAGGCCTATGCACCTAATGCCGGTGAGACGATCACTGTGTGACATGCAAAAAACCTACTCGATAAATCTAAATCTCACAATAAACAGCGGTCAAGTCTTTCTTTGGGATAGAGTGAGAGACACTTGGTTTGGAATAGATGGTGAAGACCTGATAGTCATACAAGATGTTCCATTTAAGATAATTTCTTCCTCGGGAAAAATAAACAGGTTTTTCAGGGAAGACGATAACTTGGACAAGATTCTTTCAGAGATAAGTAAGGACGGTCTAGTAAAAAGTGCTGTAAAACGCTTCAATGGATTGAGATTAATGAGGCAAGATCCCTTTCAATGTTATATTTCTTTTATTTGCTCCTCGAATTCTTCGATACAAAATATCAGACGCATGTTAAAAAATCTATGTAAGAAATTCGGAAATGAGATTGAGTTTGATAAAAAGCAATTTTTTACATTTCCAAAGCCTGAGAAATTGTCTAATGCGAGCAACAGGGAGTTACTTTCTTGCGGATTGGGATTTAGAGCAAAATATGTCAAACAAGCTGCCAAAATGGCAAATTTAGAAAAAATAAATTTTGAATTGCTAAGAAAAGAAAATTACAAAGCTGCGTTGGAGACACTCAAAACAGTTCCTGGAATAGGCAATAAAGTGGCAGATTGCATACTTTTATTTTCACTTGACAGGATAGAATCTTTTCCATTAGATAGATGGACACAAAGAATCTTGCAAAAATATTATTCAAAAATATTTCCTGACATGCAAGAGAGATCTCTGACGGAAAAGAGATACTTGGAATTGCATGAAAAAATTGCAGAATATTTTGGTCCTTATGCAGGTTACTCCCAACAGTTTCTTTTCAAGATGGAAAGAGATCTTAACAAAAAAAGTTGGTTGTAAAAACCCTTAATATGGCTACACATAGCCCGATACTTGGGCCTGTAGCTCAGCATGGATAGAGTGCTGGACTTCTAATCCAGTGGTCAAGGGATCGAAGCCCTTCGGGCCCGCTTAATCTGTTATAGCGCGTCCTGTGATATTTTCACCTATTTTCCATTCGAAAGTCCAAGTTGTTGATTCTAGCTTGTTCCACTTGGTTTGTTGTCTATTTTCTGGAGCAATTTTTGAAGCAGTTCAAGTTCTTCTTGTGTTAAATTGCCAAGTTTTTCTGTTGTTTCTTTCTGTTTTTCCAGTGGATTGCTTTTTCCTTTTTCCAAATCAAGAAATTCTTCACTTCTGCTAAAGGCATCTCTCATCTCACTGATGAGCAGGTCTGGAAGAATTCCCTTGTTGGTTGTGTATTTTGCCTCCATCGAACCCTTGTGTCCCATAAAGAAGACTCGGAAATCATGCGCTATCTTTCCGCGAGATTCTGCTATGAGCAACTGCGTGTCAAAAAAGGCACGAAGCACATACGGTCTCCATGAAAATCTGGGACGCATCGCCTTGTGGATTTCCTTGCGGACAGTTATCGTTTCTACGAATCTTCTTTCTTTGTTCTCGCCTCTGTTTCTTACATATTTTGCAAATGGTGCAATAACTGGAGATTCTGGCGTCAATGTTTCTCCCGAAACCAGTCTGTCATTTAGGTATGCTAGCAACCTTTGCACTCCAAAGTCTGTCAGGAATGTATAGTATTCGTGGTCTGCTTTGGAGAGTGTCCTTCTTACTACAATTCTTGGCGGTTTGTTTGCAAATGTAGCCAGACTTTCTTTTATGACAAGATCTGACAAGTCCTTTATCATCAAACCGTCTGTCGCGTTGTAGTTTCCAAGCACTTCAGGTCTTAAACCAGCCTTGCCAATCAACGACATTATGGCACCTGCCCTAAGGCTTGCTCTGCTGAAAAGTTCTGCAAGTTCGTTTCCTTCTGGAACTCGCTCTTTTTCTAAAGTTGGCGTCGAGTCTACGTTTGCTATCTTGATTCTCCTTTTTATGAAGACATCAAAATGATGTAGCCATGACTTTACCGCGGTTATGGTTCCCTTGATGTACTGGGGCGCGTTTCCCCTGCTTTCCATCCAAGATATGTGGTCTTGTAGCAGATCTGTTATTTCCCTGATGTCTTTCATTCCCAGTTCTGCAAGTTGCATTGGCGTGACTTGATGGTCTTCGCAGAATTTGCTCAGCCTTCTCAGGTTTATTTCGGCTGAATTAGGACTGCCCCTTGCTACGTTTTTGTACCATCTTCTTACGTCTGGATTGGCTAGCAGTCTTTCTTTCTTTGTCGGGCTCTTTCGAATGGTTTGTGTATTTTGGATTGTCTCGTTGTATGTCAATTGTTTTCCCACATCAGACCGTTTATGGCGGTCCTCATCTGAAAATGAAAGAGAATTTGTTGTATTTACCCTTTTCATATATGATGATCGCTCTTGTAAATTTACATTAACGCCTATACTTTCGCTAGTCACTGTATAGTATCCGTAATGCCTATATTAATGACCTATCTGTAATAAATCGACCTACTGTTGATAGAACAAAAAGAACTCAAGTTAATCGATGGCTCAAAGCAAAGAGAGGGCA
>JBOGQX010000057.1:0-4718 GCA_050749285.1 Nitrosotalea sp.
TCATTACACTGCAGAGCCTAGCGATGGCAAAGTTGTCAAGGATACAGACCTTTTAAAAATTGATTTGGGTGTTCAAATTAATGGCTATATTGCAGACACGGCAGTTACGGTTTGCTACGAGCCAAAATATGATTATCTGGTACAAGCTGCTGAAGCGGCATTAAGAGAAGCAATCTCAATCATACATGTTGGAACAAAATCAAGTGATGTTGGAAAAATCATAGAGAACACGGTAAAACAAATGGGGGGAACCCCAATAGCTAATCTGAGCGGACATTCCCTTGAACAATATACAATACATGCTGGAAAATCTGTACCAAATATATGGTCCATCGGGTCGTTTTCATTCCAGTCAACCGAAGCATATGCATGTGAGCCGTTCGTTACTACTTCTGAGGGTCTTGGATTTGTGCGTGAAGGCAAGGTTAAGAACATCTTTTCATTAGCAACACGAAAAAAAACAAAAGATAATGATGCAAATAAATTGGTTGATTTCATATGGCAAAAATTTAACATGCTGCCATTTGCACTGAGATGGCTCATGCCAGAATGGGATGAAAAAATGGCTAGAAAACTTCTCGACATACTAATTCAAAACAAAATTGTCAGATCCTATCCAATCCTTATTGAGGCTAACAGTCAAAGAGTTGCCCAGGCAGAGCATACTTTCATACCTCAGGAAAACGGGGTAACTGTGATCACTATTTGACACCACATTAACAAACTGTTTTTTATACTGGTTCTCCAGTTTTGATTATCTCTGGTGGATTAATTTTATGAGTAAGAATGGTAACCTGTCTAACTTGGATGATGAAGCAATAAACTTTGCAAATATGATCCTTACAAAAATTACCTAACCCATACAGAATAAAAATTGAAGGTGATTGAACTAGAAAAAATCGTGTCAGATGAACTTAATCTTTACCATAAGTCATTTTGTGGTCTCCAACCCTAACTAATACTATCGTATGTCTATCATAATCAACCTTGAAAATTATTCTGTCATCATGTCCTAATTCGTATGCATATACCTTCATGGATTGCTTATAGACACCTAATGATTCTGGTCTTTCAGAATCGCCTAGTTGCGTTAACGCGTCTTTAACTCGATCTTGTCTGACAGAACCTAACAATTTGAATTGCTTTTTGAATTTGTTTTTTCTGTCAAATTCCCACACGCTAATCGTTTTCTAAATCTTTTATGAGTTCTTTAACATTTTTGAAGTGTTTTGGTTTTTCTTTACTAGACGAATATTCCTTGATGTCTGCTATCTCCTCCGGAGTAAGGTCGTCTAGTTTCTTGGGCTTTACTGCTCGTTGCATATTATTATTAATATTATTAATTATATTAAAAGCATGTGTAACTATTGACACGTATAACATCAATAGTATCAATCTCATGAGACGCTCGTGACAATTCACCCCGTCCTTCGGACACCCCTCTTGCCACTCCGCTAAGAAACTTTTAGAAAAAGTAGGCAAAAAGGGGGTTTCATAATTTTGGAGGGGTAGCAGTTCAGAAAATGTGTTGTAACACTATTTAACTACTTCACCGAAAATTTTTGATATCATCATTTGGCCAGTATTGCAACTAGTGCATTTATTCATTGTTTTAAAAACATAATCACCTTCCGTAAATTTTCTTTTTACATTAGCATTGCATGAGTTACATTTTTCAACTGTGTGTGGATTGATTATTTCTTTTTTCTTTCTTAAAAATATCATTGTGCTACACCTAAGGTATTTCCTACTCCTATCACCATAGCAGACTGGCCAATCTTTGTGTTTTCCTTTACTATTTCAAAGATTTGTGACATTACTTTATCTGCTGTCTCGGCAATTTCTTTTTTCATCAGTGTGATAGCTTCCTGAATGGACTGTTTTATTACAATTGCATAAATGGGAATATTATGCTTGGTTGCAACTTCTTCTATTTGGAATCTTTCAGTGCCAATACCTCCTATCGCGGCACCAAAACCTTGTGCTATTGAGCCAGTTTCTTCGCCTTCAAGCTTCAATGCAGCATCAACCATTATTATCATGTCAGGTTTCTTTTCAGAGAGTATTTTTTCAAGTGCCTCTCCTGGCCTTCCTACCGTACCAGATGGGCCTTCTGCTTTCATAAGATAGAGCTTACGCCCCTCAAAATCTTTCTCACTCCAGACAGTTTCAAATGCTACAGGTTTTTTCTCGATATCTACCATCAATTTGCCTACAATCATAGGACCAATTCCATCCCCTATTGGCTGCCCTTGTTTGAATGCGGATACTGCTGATTGAAGAGCTTCTGCCTCTTCCATAATAAACGGCATCATCATTTGCAGAGGTAAAATTAATGGAAAGTTGTTTTGTTTTTTAGCAGTAAGAAATAGATGCCTTACCATTTTGTAAAGCAGGTTTATAGTTGTGACAACTTCAAGAATATTAGTAATCTTACTTGCCTCGTAGGAACTTAGTTCAGGGGCAAATGTTTTCACCTGTTCTCTTGTAAAGTCCTCGCGAGTTCTCATAATGTGCCTTATTTTTGGAATAATTCCACTTGGATCCATATCAACTGGCATGATAGTAAAGTACTCAAAGTATCTGTCAAGTTTAGATGAAGGATCACCATTTAGTTTTAGAGTATTTTTTACATAATTGATTAGTTCAATTCTCGTATCATCTCGATATTTCTTTAATTTCTCCAATGATTTGTTAATTTCTGCGGAAGTTACTTGTAACTGGATCCTTTGTCCATATAGCATGAAGATGAAAATGGGCACTATCCAGACTAACAACACTAGCGGGTTTGAGTTATCGTTGAAGTTGAGGAGTTTATCGATGTTAATGCCCAGAAAATTCAATATAAAAAAAGCTATTGCAATCTAAATTAAATCTTTGTAAGGATCTTATACGTAGTTTAATTTATCGTCATTTCTGCAAATTAAATTAGATAGTTTAATTCTCTGTAAGAAAATAATGAATGAATCAATGCCTATTTCAATAAATCATTTTGGGTTTTAGGAAGTGATTTTCTATTAATTACTTAATATCCACATGACATTCATGCTCTGATTTTTTTCTCCTTTCAAAAACTTCTCCACATTTGTCACACGCAAAGAATCTTCCCATAAGATAAGTAATGTTTGATGAGATTTACTCTTTTCTAATCGGATTTTTTTAATATTGGTAGATAGATTCAAAAACTATGATTGATTCTCTGGCTATTTCATTGAATTATTTTGAGAAAGATGAGATTTAATCTAGCAGTGGACTCTTCTTTTTATTTTGATTTTATGGAACCCTTGGTTTGCACTTAGAGTTCGAGAAATATGTTGCCTGATTCAATTACCACTTTGTATGAATTCAAATCCTTTATCTTCGCAGGGAAGGCAACAAGCTTACCTGTTTTACCATCCCACTTTGAACCATGCCAACCACACGTCACAATAGAACCATCCAACTTTCCCTCGGCAAGACTTGCCCCTGCATGGGTACAGGTATCATCCATAGCAAAATAGCTTCCGTCTATGTTCATTACAACGATCTCCTTTCCGTCTGCACTAACCTTTTGCATCTTACCAACTGGAATGTCAGCGGTTTTACCAACTATTATTTTTCCCATCAATATTTTTGAATTTTCTCCTCTTAATAACGTTAATGTTTTTATGTTAAAGTTTTTTTGATCTCCCAGATTATACCTAAAACACGTAACTAATCTACAAAGTAAAAAGCTAGAAAGTTATTGTTTCTTTTGAGCCATACTTTTTGAAAAGATCATCGTACAGCTTTGTTCTGTCTGGTTTTATGTTCATGTTATCATCATACATTTTAGAAAAAATAGCAGACATAAGCTTTTCTCCTTCTTTATCAAAAAATCTGATGCTGTAACTTGTTCGGTTTTCTTTTTGTTCTTTCACAAACTGGGCCTTTACTACTATGTTTGTATCCACATGCATATGACATGGCCCCTCATTATCACCTATTGTAATCCAGTTGTCCTTCTGTCTTAGATTCAATGAATTACTTCTCATCTCAGTTATGGCTCCTCCTGTACGCACAATAAATAGGATATCACCAATTTGAACAATGTCAGATAATAGATCTTTAAGCATGTTTTGATTACTTTGGTTTCACATAATTAAATCATGAACAAAGTTCGAATCTTTCTCAAAGATCTCGAGCCCTGTAAGACCCGCTGCTATGAGTTAATTTAGAAACCACTTAAGGGATTTGAAGTACTAGTTTGGTGCTCCGTTTTACACGTCCTGTGAAACTTGCGTAGTTGTGTATTTGCCCTTCTAAATTAGATTCAATTCGCTAAAAGTTAATCTTCCAGTTGTGAATATTCAAACAACTGTTCCGAACGCTTTTTCTTTTTCTTGTTTGCATATTTCTTTTTCATTAAATTAGCGTAGACTTTCATTACTGATAAAGGCAATTAAAAAGAAAGAAATAGCGTAAGATATGATGTATTGATTGGATGAAACTTGTATCCGTTCACCATCCCTTTTGTTTTAATCACGATCAAACCTCGGTACTTTGATCCTACTTTTCATTTGCCAATTCCGAGAAGAAACTTTTCAATTGGTTCTTCAGAAGCGTACTTGACAAGGTTTTTCCTGATTTATTCAACAATTCTAAATTTAATTAGAACAATGTGAATATCATCTATGTTGAAGGGCATCCGACTAATTGTATTCCTTTTTTGCATAGTAATTAGCGCAAGTCTGTTACCC
>JBOGQX010000058.1:0-14398 GCA_050749285.1 Nitrosotalea sp.
ATTGTAATCCGAGCAAAGCGAGGACGAGCCAGCCCCAAAAGGGCTGGCGATGCCCGAGGGGGTCGCCAGAACGACCCCCGAGGGTTACATAGAGGGACGAGTTACTAAGGGGGGGTCTGACCCCCCCGAAGTAATCCGAAGCCCGAAAGGGCTAAGGAACGAGGTTTGAGCACCAACCAAGAGGGGAGGAGGAGCGAAGCGACGGGGGGGTGAATTGGTGGGTGAAAACCGAAGTCTTGTCCCTCTATGTAACGTGCAATCACGAGCGGAGCGAGGATTGCAAGGTTACAATTTGCGAGCCATATATGGGAGTGGAGCCAAAAGAGGGAACCAAGACGGGTAGCCCGTAGGGGGTGTCTGGGGGTGAATTTTGGCGTAGCGACCCGTTTCTAAAAACCATAACTTTGGAATTTGTCAAAGTCCACATTCCATAAGTTTGGAAGCGACACCAATAACGAGTACCTGTAAAACAGGCAGTTTGCGGTGCGCATACGTCAAAGACCAAACACTAAAACATTATTAGACCTATTGCCAATCCATAATTATGGTAGATGTAATCAAGGCAATAGAGCAGTTTCTCTTACCGCAGTTGAACGAAATCAAGGGTGAGATTAAGGCACTTGACACCAAGATAGACAGCCTTGAAAAGATATTCAAAGCCGAAATCAATAGTGTAAGAGTTGAGGTAAAAGCAATAGCCGAAAGAATGGATATTGTCAAAGAAATGGAACAATTCAAGTCCCGTCTTGCTCAATTAGAAGCCCGCCGTTAAGTTCGCTTCGCTCACCTTTTGGGATTGCAAGAATCAAAAAATACACCGTTGGAAAAGTTAAAGTTCACGATCCTCGTAGTGTAGTTTGGTAGATGAAAATGGAAATACCAAACCAAATCTGTGAATGGACAGAACGAGAAATAAACAGAGGAACACACCCCGCCAAAGTATTGCTGGAATTGGGCAGTATGGTTCTAAAACTATACAAGAACCAAAAGAAGTTAATGGCTTGGAATAAAAAGAAATACCAGCCATTCCTTCGCTCCAACCCGCAAGAAACAGCACCCAAGAAGTAATCTACAACGAGCGCACCAAAAACCACAATCAACCGATTGTCAAAGTATGGTGTCCGCTCACCCTTTTCTAATTCAATTAGTAGTGTGTCCACAACAGGGGTTTATTTCGCAAATTATGTTCGCTCGGCTTGGCTCTGGCTTGATTTGACACCCCGAAGGGCAGGTGTCATAAAAAAAACGACCCCCAGAATCACAGACGACCCCCACTTGACACCCCGAAGGGCAGGTGTCATAAAAAAAGCGACATCTCACTTTCTAAGCAGTTTCTTTAGTTCATTTAGTTTCGCTTCTGAAACTACCTCGCTATCCCTTTGCTCATTAAGCAAAGTCCACAACTTGTTTTTGGCTCTGTGGAACACTCCATAGAGTGTGATTGCCACACCATCGCTCCCGCCAACAGTAGCAAGAAAGGTAATCAGTTCCACAAGTGAGATTTCAGATACGAGGTAAAGCCCCAACGCAACCACGCCGTTAGTGATGAAAAAAATAATACCAATAACGACCACCTGTCCTATCGCAAGAGCAACCTTATGGTCGTGTCTAAGTCGCATTTTCGCACCTCTCAAAGTTATTGACGTATTCTTTCAACATCTCGTACAATTCCACAACATCCTCTGTATCGCTTTTCATTTCCTTAATTGCATCTGCATACTTGCGATACATCTCCATTCCCACCCCCACTTTGATAGCCTTCCTAAACCCTGTCTTGTCCCGATTGTCAAAGTCGGGGTTGCACTCCCAGCGTTCCGTAAACGCTTCCGCCTCACCGACAACACGAATACTGAAAGCCGTAAGGTGTCCTTGCTGTCCACAGGTGTCAATCTGCTTGACAATCTCTCGGTGAGATGCAGTAACAGACTTGATACGCCTGCCGTCCATTACTGTTAGTTCCCAGATGTTATCTGTCCCGTCCCTAAAGACTCTATACCAATTCATTTTCCCACCCTGCTCTTTTTTGCTATTGCCTTGACAACAACTCCACACTCGGCGCACTTGGCTACCATTTCGACTTGGCTTGTACAAGCCACGATGAAGATATTTTCACCGCATTTCTTGCATATCACTTGCTCACCTGTGTCTTGTCCTTGTGGACACGGGCTATATGCCCCTCCAGATTCTCACGAGAGTAGTACCTATGCGTACAGAACGCACATGCTTCTATCGGCGTTTCCTTCTCGGAGTTCTGATAGAAATCTACCAGCAACTTGCTGACGAGTTCCCCGACATCGTACCCTTGCTTCCTTAGTTCATTCGCAACTACGAACGCCTGTTTCTCAAGATAGATTTGTGTCATAAAACCACATTACTATTACACCCCGAAGATTCTTAATACTATGCCCTCAAACCGAAACAAAAAAAGTTTCAAAAATAAAATTTTCTGCCGTCAGTAAATTTAATCATTTACTTCGTCAAATCTATCTGTTGTGTCATTCCATTCTTGGTGCGTGTGATACTCTGCTCCTCTCCCACCGCCAAAGTCTGTTCGTTTTCCATCGCCACTTTCTCTAATTTTGCTGATAATGCACCCCATCATACCCTTAAGTCCAGCATACGTTAGCGGTTTTGCCTTGCCAATTCCAATAGCGTATTGATTTCTAAAAAGCGGACTTTCTGGTGTCAGATGTTCTCCATCACTTCGACGTTTTTGTAGATACGCCGAAAGACAGTCCGCCCCTTCTTTTGTCAAAAAAGAAACATACTCTTCTAAACTTCCATCATAGAATTTCACAGCCTTGCAACCGTCTGGCATATCCGACACATGGCGCAACCGTAACCCGATGACTGCACCTTTTCTACATCCGCTACTTGATAACAGATGAATAATAGCCCGATTTCTAAGACTTGTCGTAGCACTCAACATCTGCGTTATATCTTTAGTAGTCCACACCCCCACCCCCTGGGGCTGTAATCTCTCCGGCATCATCTTTCTAATTTTGGCTAAGTTCAGAACCCTGTCATTCATGAACATAAAAGTCCCGATCGCTGACATGGCACAATTCACGCTATTGTATCGCAACCCCTTTCTTTTCAAAAATATGGCATAGTCTTCCACTAATTCTTGTAGATAGGCATCTTTCAACTGCAACAAGCCCCCAGCATCTTTTATTTTCACAAACTTCAAAAACCGCTTTAAATCGCTCGCATAAGTCCGACGGGTTGCTTCACTCTTTATCCCTGCATGAAACCTGACAAGACTTCTATCCATACCATAATTACGGAATACTTGGTTTTAAGGTCGTTTCATGTGCATCTGTTATAAGTTGTACGACATTTTAGATTGTGCTTGATCCAACATACTTTTGTAATGCCTTTGGAACAGCTATATGTCCATCTTTTGTCTGAAAATTTTCCATTATGGCAACCATTGTTCTGGTAGTAGCTACTAACGTACTGTTCAGAGTATGAAGGTATTGTGGTTGCTCGTTGGTTTTGTCACGAAATCTTATCTTAAGTCTTCTTGCCTGGAAATCAAGACAATTTGAGCATGATACAATCTCTCTATAGTTATTTTGACCTGCCATCCATGCTTCAAGATCATATGTTTTTGCAGAAACCTTTCCCATATCCACACTTGAAAGTAACACTATTCTGTACGGCAACTCGATTTTCTGATAAAATTCTTCTACGATAGAAAGCATTCTTTCCTGTTCTTTCCATGATTCTTCTGGTCTTGAAAAAATGAACTGCTCTACCTTTTCAAATTGATGAACTCGAAATATCCCCTTTTGATCTCTGCCATGAGCCCCAGCTTCTTTTCTAAAACAAGGACTAACACCAGCATATCTGATAGGTAAATTTTTACCTTCAATTATTTCGTCTGAATGCATAGAAACTACTGCATGCTCTGACGTCCCAATTAGATAGAGATCTTCTCCTTCTGTCTTGTATATAACATCTTCAAAATCTTGGGCAATTATTGCTCCCTCCATTGAGCTCCTGTTTATCAGATATGGAGTTTGGATGGGCGTATAATTCTTATCAGATAAAAAATCCAAGGCAAACTGAATTAGTGATTGGTTTAATCTTACTAGTTGATTCTTTAGAAAATAGAACCTTGCACCGGATATTTTGGCAGCTCTTTCCAAATCTACAAGGTCAAGACTTTGCATCAAATCTATGTGATCACGTACTTTGAAATCAAAAGCAGGTATTTTACCCCATTTTCTAATTTCCTTATTTGCAGTATCATCTTTTCCTATGGGCACAGACTCATGGATCAAATTTGGTAGTGTCAAAGAAAGTAGCGTGTATGCTTCCTCAGTTTTGATTTGAATTTCTTCCAATTTGCCAAGATCTTCAGAAACTAACTGCATCTGTTGAATGAGATCTATAGTATCTTGATTTGATTTCTTTTTCTTTGCTATTTCTAGCGAGATTTCATTTTTCTTCTTTCTAAGTTCATCCGTCTTTACAATTAATTCTCTTCTCTCTTTATCCAACTTTACTAGCTGATCAAGAGGAAAATCAACGACTCTTGCTTCAAGCATCTTTCTTATTTTCTCTGGATTATCTCGAATTAGTTTTGGATCAAGCATTAATTTGTCACTTTAAGTATAACTTGAGTCTGTTCAAGAACTTCATCAATAGTAGAGATCAATGTTCGTATATTTCCTTTACCTTCGAATGTAAAAACTATGCCTGCTCCTTCCTCTCTGATTTTAAAAGAAAGGTTTTCTGGAAAATCAACATTATCTGGTTCAAGAGCTTTACGGATTGCCTCTGCCTTTTGTGTTGAAATGTTATTTAGAAACACTTGAACTTTGCATTCTAGAGACATTTTCTTCCAAATAATCTAGGAATTCATCCAATTTGTCTTTTGTAATCTTGGCTCCGGCAGCAGCATCATGTCCGCCACCCACTCCGGAAACTTTAGCGGCACATTCTCTCATGAGCAATCCCAAGTTTACTTCGGACTTGCATCCAGTTGATTTTCGTGACGAAAATTTGATTGTGCCTTCCTCGCCATTTGTTCTAAGTATAATTATCTTACCTGTGTTTTTTTGTGAGCCGCCAAGGAGCGATGATACAGCACCAGTCATATTTTCAGGCACTAGACCCTCACCGTTTACTAAAATGTATGCACCATTATCAGTAATTCTCCATCTCTCACTGGCGAGTGTATTCATGTATGTCCTCAGAAATGTTCTATATTCGAGCAAAATATTCTCGCCCTCTTGAAGCATTTTTGTCCTGTCGCCCATACAAATTGCAATACCAACTCCTGCCTTGCGAATTCTACCACATGAGTTTAGCATGGTGGAAAATTCTCTTGCATCACGCAAGAAACTTCTCTTATCCTCTCCTACCAAGGTGTAAGTGTATCCCACAAGTTCATCCACTATGCCACTTGCATTCTTGTTTGGTATGTATTTGGATATAGTCTGAAGGAGTATCCTCTTTTCGTCTTCGGTAAGTTCTGCTGGCACCCTCCATCTACTACCCTCTTTTAGCTTGATTCCAGATGAATTTAACAAAGATAGGCATGCATCACGATTCCAAGTAAGTCCTTCTATGAAAGGCTGTGAAGTAAAAGCAAGTGCATCTGGGAGTGGTCTTGTTTCTCTCCCTACAAGAAGTATATCTAAATCAATCTCAAGTTGATTATTCTTTTTTGAAGTAGCAGCAATTTCAAGATTGATTCCAGTAAAAGATTTCTTTTCTCCCTGGTCTTGTCTGTCTCCCAAAGCAGCTACTACAGCTATCCACGCCAAATCAGTATTTTCTTTATGTAGAGCTTTTGAAACCAGATATGCCATACCCCCTGCTGAAACATCTACCCCGCCATCTATATCGTACTTCCAAGCATTGATCACTTTCTCATTGTCAAACTCTTCTTGGGGTATCTGATGATGATCAACTATTATCCAATCATCATTGAGTGTGCTGTTTAGTTCTTTTGCAAATCCTCCTCCTAAATCGGTTATGACATGAAACTGTCTAGAATCATTATTGAGTTTATCAATCAAATTCTTACTAAATTCATTTACTGTTCGGACAGTACATTTTGCTCCAGCCCTGATAAGAGATTTTGTGACAATACTTCCAGAAGTTATTCCATCACAATCAAGATGAGTTATTACTGAAATGTTCTTTCCTGATTTGATACATTCAGAAACTTTGTCATGAAAATAAGATAATGCCTGGTCCAGCTTGGTCATTACTCAAGTTGAGCTATGACTGCCTTATATTTCCAAGTTTTGGGAATGCGGCCAATTTCCTTGTAGTAAGAAGATAGTCTATGAACTTTGGCCTCTAACAACTCGAGCGATCTTACATTTCTCCTGTCAGACTTGTGCTCCTTTAGGTGCTTTTGTAAGCCTAGTGCTTTTGTTACTATGTTGTTGAGATCTTCTGGCATGTCTGGCTTGATTCCTTTTTGCTCCAGAATCTCGGTTACAGACTTTTTTACAATTTGTTTTGTAAGCGGAATAGAATGCTGATCTCGTAGTTTTATTCCGATCTCACTTGGTCTCAAACCCTCCTTTGCATACTTTACAACAAGCTCTTCAATCTCTCCAGGGTTCTGTTTTACCCAAGTTGGTGCACTAGGAGTAACAGGTCTTATGGAGTGAGATTTGCCATGTCTGTGTGAATGAACTCGACCCACGAGCCGCTTGCTTTTTAAGGAAACATAAATGTTTACTTGAAATACCAGATCTGGTATTTACAAAAAAGTTAAATAGTAACACAAGTCATTTTGAGATAGGTACTAAAATGAAAACACCAATAATCGTTGGAGCTGCACTGCTCGCACTCTTTGTGGCCTCATCATTTGCTCCATTAGCTGCGGCACAGTACGTACCCGGTGGTGGACTAACGCTAGAAGATGAATTAAGGCTTGCAAAAGCGAGAATTGCAGCAGTACAGGCAAATCCGCATGCAGGATCTGGTACACCATACCTTGATGCAAACGGTGTCATTGGTGCATCAATAATCTCAGGTGCGGTATTTGGCGGAATCTTCATTGCATTTGTCATAAGGGCAAAGCAAATCGAGAAGGCAAGAGGAACTCGCTAGTTCTTTTCTTTTTCTTATTTTATTATTCTCTCCCTAGACCTTGATCGTATTTTAGAACCTATTACAGAAATGTATATATCGTACCTAAATTGTTTTGAATAATGATGAGCGCGATATTCGCTATGCTCGTAGGTATGCTGTCAAACTATGTAGGTCAGATAGGTCCTAACTATGACCCACTGTTCTATGATGTCATGACTTACATATTTGCAACCATAATGTTCACAGTATTCCTTCTCGGAGTCATTGCATTCTGGCTCAGAGCACACGGACTTGGAAGCGGAGCAGTCAGAGAAAGATGGGTGGCTGAGCTTAACAAGCACTTTGAGAGAGAAGGCATTGGTCTGATCCCAGACAACGGAAAATACTGGTAAACTCCATCCTTTTTCCTTCTTTTTGAATTCTTGCTTATAACGCTAGTTTTAGTTCTGAGGAGGCGTAAAGGTTGGAGCACCTTGACTCTTTGACACAAAGTCTGCTTTGTAGTGAACTCCATCTTGTATTATTGTGTGAATAAAATCAGTTGATTCAACATCGTTTGCATATATCTTAGACTTGGTTTCGTCCATATCACGCAAATCAAAACCCCAGATCCATAAGAATTGTCCAACTTCAAATTGGGTCTCCTTTGTTGCTGCCACATGAATTACGCCGTCATCCGCTAGTGTGTAGAGTGATCTTTGACAATCCTTGGTAATTCCAACATTGGCAGGTATGTCTCTCTTTACACCGTCCACTATGACCTCCAATGTTGCCGAAATCTGGTATTTGATTTCCTTTCCGTTTGTGCACTGGTATAATGGATCGTTTTGCTTTATCTGAGTTTGAAGATAACTATTACCTAGTGCAACCGATATTCCTATCGCGGCGGTGATAGCCAAATATTTGAGGGTCCTCTTCCGTTTTGTCGGGTCCCCCATTCCAGGCCATATCATAAGCTTGCTGTGATTCTTCGAGTTATATACATTGATATCTTTGAACTACGGCCAGAGAACTTTTTTAACGAAAATATGTAAAAGAAATTTAGAGTGAAGACTCGCCGCGCTTTTTAGTTCCCACGTCAACAGCATCATCTACATTATAGATGAATATTTTACCTTCTCCCTGCATTCCAGTGCTTGCGCTAGATGTTATGGCATCAATGACCTTGTCTACCATGTTATCATGAACCACAACGTAGAGATTTATATTCACATTATAGGCAGATTGGAATCGTCCACTTCTTCCCGATGCTACCATCTCTCTAGGTCTTTTTCCTCTCCCTTTTGCTGAAAAATATGTGAATCCACCTAACTCTAACCGTGTCAATGCATTGAAGACGGTATCCAACTTGTCTTCTGGGATTACAGCTTCTATTTTCTTCATATTTTGAATTCATTGCAACTATGAAAAGGTTTTATTAAAATTATTCCCTAGAAGAATATCCAAGAAAGAATAATATCATAAAAACATGATTTTAGGATAAAATACCTTTTATAGAACAAAAACTGCCATTTTCAAAGAATGACGGAATATAAAACTCCAAAGATTAAGATAGTAGGAAAGGTTCACGAGAAGCTGAAAGAAGGAATCGATAACTACAGGGCAGCAGCAGATGCCGCACCTAGGTTCGACGTCTATGATGTAATAGAGCAGGTCTATGCAGCAATGAACCCAACAATGACTGACCAAGGTAAAGTTAGCGTGGAGGAGGTCAGTGGTTGTCTACGATGCTCTTATTATGATCGAAAGAATCCATCTTCTCTTCTAGACCAAGGCATAACCCATAAACAGATGATATCAAAAATAATGCAGAAAAGTGCACTGAGCATCATGGAGAAACCGCAAGAAGGAAAACTTGATGCTGGCTCTAACATAGAGATAGTTGGCCGTGCGGAAAGAGTGGAAGATGATGTGGCAATGGTATTCAAAGCAGTAGACGAACTACCAGAAATGCCTTATCCAGAACACTTCATTCAGTTAAATGCCTATCTGTACATGTTTAACAAACCAGAAGGTGTGATAGTCTACTTCGACAGAGAGGGTAACGAGATGGAGTTTCAAGTCCCTAAGAGTCCAAAGGTGTTAAACGAAACAAAACGACGAGCTCGTATACTAAACACCCTACTGAAAAATAATATAGTGCCAACGATTGAACCATCTGAAAGATGTCTTCAATGCCCACACAACGAAAAGTGTTTCTATTTTTCAGAAGACAAGCAAAGATGGGGATACTGGGCTCGTGGAAAATATCGTGAACTCAAATCAAAACCCTTGCTATAATTATATTTTTAATTCCTGCTAAGGAATAATTATAATCGAACCAGATTCATCAACTTGAAATGCTGACAACAAGCTATTTCAGAACATCTGGATTTTCGATGTCAAGGTAAACTCGGGTTTTGAATGGTTTTTCTTTATTCTTGTGAAAAAAGAGTACTTTAATGCCGTGTTCGAAGGGTATAATCTTAGCAGAATCTGTTGGGCCCAAAGTGTTATCCGTCTCCCGCAAATACTCGGAAAGTTCCCTCTCGGACATCTTAAGAATTTCCCGTATGGGCTTTCTGTTGGTTTTCATTAATTACATAATTGCATGCTAGTATATAATATAACTAGGAATTAGTTCATGATGTCAACAAGTGATCCGAATAACGTTTTCCTACTGACATTGTTAACTTACATGCCTAAAGTACAACCAAATTTCTGATTAAAGCAACTGGTTAGCTCAAAAAATGGTCAAAAAGATAAACGCTGCTGGCAGTGAACAGTACCTCTTCAAGTGTATCTAATTATTAAATAGCGGTAAATAATTTCACACTATGGTTTGACAGATAGAAAGATAGATTGGTTTGATGACTTTGTTGGTCTTGGGTACCAATCTGATTATGTAGGACTGACCATCTTCTTGATTCTAGATGGGAGAAGAAAGCTAGTCAACACGTGGAATAAAATCATAAAGTACTTTCCTGATGACGAAATAACAATGAGATTTATTGAGAAGGATTCTAGCTACGAATTTGTTCTATATTGTCAATCACGCATATTGCTAACTACGTGTGTATTCTTGAAATCACTTAAGATCTCAGAAAATTATATAATGTTCAAAAAAGATTATGACGGAGCAGCTACCTTCAAGCTAGCATTGTATGTTCCAAAAAAAGGATCCTATCAGCTTGAGATCTTCAAGTATTCAAAGAGAGTTACTAATGTTAAATTTCTAACAGAATCAGAGGCTGAACAGGATTTCATATTATCCAGATCTATTCAAAATCTTCGTAAACTATCAGAAAAATAACTCGCTAAAATGATGGTGCGAAATGAATTCTAGTATATTCACTTCGTAATATGAGATTTTATCAAATTTATCCACTGGCTCCAATCCAAGTTTTCAAAAACTAGCACGTGTCTCTGTGGATAGTTTATTGTGCTCTTAGCTATGCCAAAATCATAATTCTTCTCTTTGTTGCTTTTGTCTTTGAATGTTAATCTCATGAAGCTAACTTTCCTTATAGTAACGCTCTCCACGTCCACTACAGAACTTAATGGAATTATCCAAGTATTTGGATCCTCCGAGATATCTTCATCAAGATGACTCTCCGAATAATTAGGAATTTTTGTTACATGAGCTTGGAAATTGGCAAAGTATTTTTTTGTTTCCCCTCCCAGTCCTAGGAATCCTGGAACAAAGAATATGTTTTTGTTAGTTAATACAAGAAATCCCTCTTTACTCTTGTGGAAGACTCCAGCAAGTCCCGTCTTTATTCCCCAAACCTTTGGCAGTGATGCAATTATGTATTCCCCTTCTTCTAGATTATCTCGCATTTTACAATAACCAAATGATTCTAAATCAATCTTAAGATAGGGGGAATAAAAAATTTTGGTGTTCTACTCAGGTGGTCCGCCCTCATACCAAAACCCATAGGTTCCCGCGGTTTTGCCTTCTCTGATCCTCTTGTACCTATGAGCTCTTTCACCAAAGTATATCGCAATAGTGACTCCTAGAAACACTGCAGTTGCGACAAAGATGGTAATATCAGCTTCTGCCATAGATAGCGTAGTCTACCACTTGTATAATAATTTTTATCAAGATTTTCTGAAATTTTATGATATCATTATAAAAAGGGATGAAAAACACAATTTAGGATTTTTAGTTTTAGATAGTATCATAAAAAAAAATCTTTAGGATAAAATACCTTTTATAGACCCAAAGCATCACTACGAAAAGATGTCAGAGATAGGATCGAGAACGTCATTACAGATAACAAAAAATTACAAATGGCCTTTAATTTTTGCCTTAGGCGCTTTGATTGTTACAGTATCAGGGTTGACTGCAGTTCAGGAAGCACATGCTCAGTTTGGTGCACTAAATACACTCGCTTCTCCAACCAACACAAAGGAAGTACACTGTGGTCAACCAATGCAACCTCCTGGCAATGGAACGTTTGGTGGTAGCTATGCCCCATGCATAGATACTGGCGACACTACCTTCATGTATATAGCGGCTGTCATAGTCATGATAATGACGCCGGGCGGTTTAGGCTTTCTATATGGAGGTATGACAAGAAGAAAGCACGCACTTACAGTAATTTTACAAGAGTTCATAACATATGCAATTGTGAGTGTACAATGGGTGATCTGGGGTTACGGCATGTTGTTTGGACCTTCTGCTGATCCTTACGGCTTTGTCGGAAACCTAAATTGGGTTGGCCTAAATAATGTATTTAACAACGCGCCAGCCGATGTATATGCACCAACTATTCCTCACTTGGGTTATGCAATGTTCCAACTCATGTTCGCTGCAATTACTCCAGCATTGGCTATAGCAGGTTATGCAGACAGAGTTAAGATGAGTGCATTCCTTATCCACGTAGTTTTATGGAGCACCTTCATTTATGATATCGTAGGTCACGCCAACTGGTCTCTTGGTAGTCAAAGTACGGCTGTGGGATGGCTTGCAAACATTGGAACCGAAGACTT
Organism: Nitrosotalea sp.; assembly: GCA_050749285.1. Taxonomy (GTDB): domain Archaea; phylum Thermoproteota; class Nitrososphaeria; order Nitrososphaerales; family Nitrosopumilaceae; genus Nitrosotalea. Next base: position 12,043 of record JBOGQX010000058.1, read on the forward strand.
TGCGGGTGGTACGGTCATCCACATAACATCAGGTTTCGGAGGTCTGGCATCCGCAATGTTCCTTGGAAGGAGAATAGGTTACGGCAAGGCTCCATTTGAACCTCATTCTCTTCCGTTAATGATGTTGGGTGCTATCTTGCTGTGGTATGGTTGGTTTGGTTTCAACCCAGGAAGTTCAGGCTTTGCAGGATTCCTTGAGACTGAAGCATTTCAGAATACTAATCTTGCTACTGCAGTGGCTGCAATTTGGTGGATGTTTCTTAGCTGGGCACATACAGGAAAGACTAGCGCTATTGGAGCTGCGAACGGAGCGGTAGCTGCACTGGTAGCAATTACGCCTGCATCTGGATATATCGGACTCTGGGCTTCCATTATAGTTGGATTCACATGTGCGACGACTTGTTTCTACGCTGTTCTAATTAAGAACAGGGCAAGAATAGATGATGCGTTAGATACGTGGGGTGTGCACGGAATAGGAGGTGTTACTGGAGCATTATTGACTGGAGCTTTCAGTGAAGTAAGAATAAACCCATTCGGACATAACGGCCTATTCTTTGGAAATCCGATACAAGAAGCAATTAATGCCCTAGGAGCTTCATTTGCTACATGTTGGGCATTTGGAATGACATACATAATCTGGGTAATACAGGATGCAATTTGGCCTGGCGGCGTAAGAGTAACACCTAAGGAAGAAGAAATAGGTTTGGACTTGAGCCAAGTCGGAGAAAAGGCATACTCGCAGTTTGCAGAGTAGCAAACAATAGAGCCACTTTTCCGCATTTTTTGTATTATTGCCTTGACGTTGTTGCTAAGAGTATCTTGTAATTAAAAACTAGAAAGGGTAAAAAGTACCTTGGGTTAGACTCTAGCAATGGTAGACCGATGGGTAATCTTTGTGATATTAGAGTTCGTCAGTGCGGCAATAGGTTTTGCGTGGGGATTTATTACAGATAGTTATCTCTTTCTATGGGTGGGGGGCGCCTTTTTTACGCTTGGAGTATTTGCCGCAACTAGATGGGGCTTTGAAAGATGGAAAGAAAAGAAAGGAAAGAAAATCAAGAAAGGTCGCAGTTAGGACGATTCCATTAAAATTTTAAGATCCTTTCTAATTTATAGCTCTGTTTATATGAATCCCTAAATGAAATAATTTTGGATTTAATAATTTGTCAAAGATAACTTCAATACAGTGGACCAGAAAGAGAAGATACACCATCCTTGCAATACTGTTTACCATAGGCGTAGGGATAGCATTCTATGAGGCAGAAACAAACTTCAATTGGAAGAACTCAAAAGTATGGAATTTTGATTCTTATCAAGCTAATACTGTTCCTCCAAACTTTGCTGATTCGGAGAATGACCCCACTCCCGGCTTATGGGTAGTAAAGACCGACGAGTCTGCACCGTCTCCACCGAATGTACTTGCAAAAATGCCAAGTAATGATAGTTCAGGATTTCACGTTCAGATCATGCCTGATTCTCCTAATGTAGACTTGGAAATAGTAAAGGTCAAGTTTAAGATAGTATCAGGACAAAAGTCCGAAGCAGCAGGTCTAGCGCTTCGCTTTCAAGACAAGGATCATTTCTTTGTATTGGAGGCAGATGCGATGGCCAACAGAATTTCCCTGTGTAGGCAAGAGACCCCATATTTGGTTTGCAATTACGAGGTACCTGTGCAAATAAGCGTGGGACAATGGCATACTATGACAGCAAATGTTTCACCAGAGGGTATCGGCGGTTACCTTGACGATAAGTTGCTAATTAGAGCTAATAACGAAGCCTATCAGACTGGCGAGATCGGTCTTTATGCCAAGGGAGACACGGAGGCATATTTTGATGACCTTGAAGTCGAATACTAGGTCTTATTTTTTTTTACCATTATTTCATGTTTTGTCGACTACAAACATCACTAACATCCTGATCTAAACTATTCTACCAAACAAGCTTTGGATGACTCGACCAATTCCATCTAAAATTATAAAGATTATAACGAGAAACTGATCAGGAGCGGCGAGATTCCCATCTCCGTTATGATACAAAACTGCCATAAAGAACCTTTTCAGATGAATTGTAGAAAGGAAGGCAGAAAGTCCTCTTCCTTTATGAAAACAGTAGGATATGTCGGGTCTCCTTTGGGTTACCGTTGTGTCACAACTACGCAATTATAGATCTGGCTGACAGAAAACCTACAAAAAACATATATCTATCTTACTGTTACCAACACCTAAATGTCTGAACCCGCAACAAACCCGCGTGTATTCGACGGTATGGTACGCCATGTCCGTCTGTATATAGGAATAGCTATATTGATGATTGTCCCACTCATAGACTGCTTTGTAATCAATGCACAGGCAGGGGG
>JBOGQX010000059.1:0-33209 GCA_050749285.1 Nitrosotalea sp.
TGAGAACATTCTCTACATTAGCTGGTGCAAATAACACAGCTACTTCAGTGAGTGTATATCTAGTCTATAACAAAAATCCAGCACGTGGATTGACAAATAATGGCTTACCAGTAGTTCAAGCTGGCGACATAGCGGTATCATTGGCAAACTCGACAAACTTGCAGGACTTTATCAACCTGAACCAGACATTTAGCATAAATGGTGGTACATTTGCAAACCGAGTGAACCCTGCTCAAAGTCAATACAATGTAGCAGGTCAAGCGGGTTATGCAACAGGATATGATTTGGTCCATGCAATAAAACAGAACATTCCGCTAAAAGCAGACATTGGTCTTATGTTCATCTTTGGTATTCCAAGTACAACTCACCAGTTGGCACTTGCAACTAACGGAACAGCAACGTCCGCATTTACAGCTGACTTCTTCTCCGTTGGTATCATAGGAGACGGTACAACCAATACCCAGAGAGTCAACAATGGCATGTATAGATGGGAGCTTGAAGAGACAGGGGACAACACTGGTGTCTTCACAGGCACTAACCAGTTCCTGCTCGTCAACCAGCTTAACATCTTCGATCCATTGACCTATTCACAATTGAGAACTGTCAACCACGATGTTCTGTTCGTAGCCGTACAAGATATGCTCCAGTCAGAGGCCCGAGCTCCACAGATAACGTATCTGGATCTCGGAGCAGACGGTGTAAACACACAGGTATCTGCACAGCAAGATATCCCGACTCACACTGGTGTCGTATCATTCGATCAAAAGACATACAAGGTTGGAGACACTGTGACAATTACAGTAAACGATCAAGACCTTAACACCAACAACGACCTCGTTGTAATCTATACAGCAGTAAAGCCACAGAATACCCTCACAGCAGGAGGAACTGATACCGCAGAGGATATTGCAACCGATACAATCGGTCACCTGAATCTAGGTGTATACTCTGACGGCACAGCCTTTGGCAGAATGCTAGATGTACAATTTGGTCAACAAGACATCAGATGGTCCAATGCAGACATTCCAGGCGTGAACACAAACACTGGTACATGCTTCACTGAAGGCAACGCTGCCACACCGCTGGGATTTGCTTCAAGTTTATCAGCTACAGGATTCTCCTTAGTTGAGACTGCAGCAGGCTCGGGTATCTTCCAAGGTACCTTCGAGGTTCCAGACAAGTTGTGTCAAGACAGCACAAATGGTGTAGCAATAACCTCAAACGGTCAGAACATCAAGGTCAACTATGTTGACTTTCTTGATGACTCTGGCAAAAAGATTGAGGTGTCTGACAACGCTGGAATTAGAGGCAACACCGGTTCAGTAAAACTGGACAAGGCTGTCTATCCAGTGCCATTTGGTTCAGTTTCAGCCGGCGCTCCCGTCGGTTCAAGCACAATACCTCCAAATACTAGCTACGACTTTACAGCCAGTACTACCCTAACAAGCAATTCAGGTGTATTCCCATTGCACAGAGATACTGTTGGTCTAACAACACAAACTGTTACTTCCACTACCAATTTCCCGTGTCAGGGACTTTGTAGTCAGAATACCCTGCCAAAGGGTGATGTCATTGTACACGCAAGAGTCAATGACCCAGATTACAGCCTCGCAGGAACTGGTACTAGCTCTATAGCAGTTGGAGTCTTCAACACAGGCAGCTCAGGGCCACACAGCAACGGTCCAGTAGCATTCCAGATAACTCGACAGAGTGCATCTGTGTTACTTGCAACCGCTGGTGGTCCAGCAGTAAAAGGTGGGACGATTGTAGATCTTAACGGAACCGCGCTTCCAGCAATAAATGCAGCTGCATGGTCCCAAGTAAGAGACCTCGGTCCAATGAAAGAGATCTCACCTGGAGCAGGAATATTCCAGGCAGATTTGCCAATCAGATATACTGATGGTCCAAGAGATTCTACTTGTCCAAGTCCAAGCAACTTTGACGGTGGCATAAATGGCACCGAATTTAGTGCTGCTGGTAAGGCAGCTCCACTTGGAGAATCGGTAAGATTCTACACTATACACACTAGTACTGCACAGGATTCAAACACTGGTAATTACTGTGTAAGACAAGGTGATGTGCTCACTGTAACATACTTTGATACATCTGACGCATCAGGTCATACACAGACTGTCACAGACTCGGCAACATTTGACTTGAGAAACGGTGTACTACAATCTGACAAATCTGTTTACATCATTGGTTCAGACATGATTCTCACACTCGTGGAACCAGACTTGAACCTTGACTCACAACAGGCAGAGACTGCCCCACTCGATTTAGTTGAATGGGATTCACACGCATTCAAGGGTACTATGGGTCCACTCGGACAACAACAAGCGGCCTTTGATGCCAAACCATCAACATTCGTTGAGACAGGCAAAGACACAGGAATCTTCCAAGCTGTAATCAAGATACCCAAGCAATTGGGCACAAACTTGCTTGAGCGAGGAGAACAGATCCACTTAGAATACACTGACTGGGGTCCAGCAGGCGCAAAGATAGTGGGTGCAAACAGCCAAGACATTGAGCTGACAATTTACACCTCCAACTTTGGAGCAACTGTTGAACTTGACCAGAAGGTGTACACATGGACTGACCGTGTCTATATCACAGTAGTAGCACCAGATCACAACTTTGATCCAAACCTCGTCGACGTCATTGGTGACAACAGTGAAAATGTAGTAACTGTTTCAACCAGAGGTAACAGCATCGGCTACAAGCTGACTGAGACCGGTGTCGACACAGGTATCTTCACAGGCTATGTCATCTTAACTGGTGACCCAGGCTTGAAAGGAGGAACAACACAAGGTAACGGTGTAGATGGAGCAGGCACAGAGCCAACGGGCGCAATAGGAAACGGCGCTACAATATGTCCACCATCCAACCCATGTGGTCCAACAGATGGATTCCTTCCGGCAGAAGATTCTGACGGTGTCTCAGTATCGTTTGAGTTTACAAGAGACCAAACAGTTACTGGCTCAGCACTAATCAGATGGAACATCGGTGAAGTCAAGTGGTTGCAGCCAAGCTACCCAGCAAATGGTCAAGGTGTCTTACAGATCGTTGACCCAGACATGAACCTCAATCCAAAGGCAGTCGACAAGTTCGACACTAGCGTATGGTCTGACTCCGACTCTGGTGGTATCAAACTTACCATGACAGAGACAGGACAGGACACTGGAATATTCCAAGGTACAGTTTACTTTACCACGAACTTCCAGTCATCCGGTAACAGACTCCACGTAGCCGAAGGCGATACAGTAACAGGTGAATACAAGGATAGAACCTTGCCAGCACCATACACTCCAGCTGATCAATTGAGACTTACCGCGACAACATTCATTGGTACAATAGTTCCACCGCTCGAGAGAGCACCGGCAACTAACCCAAGAATAGTTGACTCGTTTGGTAACGCAATTACTGGCGCAGTTAAGGTAGGCCAGCAGATTCAAGTAACTGCTGACTTGGCTAACGGTCAGGACAGAGATCAGCCATTTGCATATCTTGTACAAATACAGGATGCAAACGGTGTAACAGTATCACTATCTTGGATCACAGGTACATTGACTGCAGGTCAATCACTCAACCCGGCACAGTCTTGGACTCCGTCAGCTTCTGGCACATACACTGCTCAAATCTTTGTATGGCAGAGCATCGACAATCCAAACGCACTGTCACCGCCGCTGAGTACAACAATCAACGTACAATAGACTAGCAAAAACCAAAAATCTAACTTTCCCCCTTTTTCATTTTTCAAAAACCACTTAACGTAAGTTATGTCAATACTTTTCGTACTTAAAACAAGATCCGAAATCCTTTGTTAGAGTAGATGGCAAGCAAAGATTTCAGTTATAGATAGAAAACGAAGTGGAGAGGATAAGAGGGTGAATTTGCCACGGAGTGTGTATAATAATAAGAATAATAATAAGAAGTTAGCCCCTAGTTAGCACATGCAGGCTTCCAAAAAGACAAAGAAACTAGACGATCTGACTCCCGAGGAGATAGCCGACATAAAAGAATATTATTCCAGTAAAGAAAAGCCAAAACACTTCAAAAATGTTAAAGAACTCATAAAAGATTTAGAAAACGATTAGTTTGTGGGGGCTTGACAGAAAAAGCAAATTCAAAAAGCAATTCAAATTGTTAGGTTCTGTCAGACAAGAGCGAGTTAAAGAAGCATTAATGTATCTATCTGATTCTGAAAGACCAGAATCACTAGGAGCCTATAACCATCTATGAAAGTCTATGCATACGAATTAGGACATGATGATAGAATAATTTACAAAGTTGATTATGATAGACATACAATAGAATTGAGAGTCGGAGACCATAAAATGACTTATGGTAAAGATTAACTCAAGATCCTTTGTTAGATTATTTATATAATAAATAGAATTGAGTTAGGTCGAGTTTTCATTTCTTTATTTTTACAATTGAATTTCCTGGCTGAGGAAAAATCTTATTTTACTATTGCAAACTCTATAGAATCGAGGGCATGCATCGATCGCTGGAAATCTTAAAAACGCTTAAATAGAAAGTAAAAACCATGAAAAAACAGCAAATGAAAACTCTCATTGCTATCTCAGTTATTGCTTTAATTGCTTTAGCTCTTGTTCCGCAGATGCACTTTGCCCACGCCCAGTTGGGACAAAAAGTTGGAGAAAAACAGTACATAAATCTCAGAGCTGAAGTTTGGAATGAATTTTTCAGAATGACAACAGCTGCATTTGTAGTGGGTGCAATTGTATCGGGTACGATGATCTGGCTTGTATGGAGATTTCGTGAATCAAATCCAAAGAACAAAGCTCCTACCAGATGGGAGAAACTAGAAGATCCAACAGCTGGATCATATGAAGACGAGGGACATTAGATGGGTCACGAGACAGCCGAGTGGGTATTTGTTGGAATAGTTATTGCCATTCTGGTTTATGTTGGTGTAGATTCTTGGGTAGTTCAAAAAGAGGTAGAAGACATTCCAGCTGACGCTGAAACCATCCAGGTAACAGGTCAACAGTGGTTCTGGAGCTTTCAACATGCAGACGGTACCAAGGAAGTAAGCACACTCCATGTAAAATTAGGGCACGCATACAAATTTGAGATCACATCAAGAGATGTCATGCACTCGTTTAACATTCCAGATTGGGTGGTCTTTGAAGATGCAGTTCCAGGCCACATAAACCATGCATGGTTTGCACCAGACCAAGTAGGAACCTATCCAATCCAGTGCAGAGAATACTGTGGTCTATTACATTATAACATGCGAGGATCACTGGTAGTGGAACCTTGAAAATAACCAAAAAAGTTTTATCTAAAGCAAAAACATCTGAAGGTGTAGAGGGATTGGTATGGTACTAGAACTTCAAAAGCCAAGACCAGTATGGCAGATAATGTTTTCAACACATCACACTGATGTAGCTTTACTTTATACTGTAACAGGTCTTTCATTCTTGTTCATGGCTGGAGTCTTGGCCATGATAATCAGAACACACTTGTTCTTCCCAGGTCAAGGAGTTCTAATATCAGACTCTGCAACCTATAACAGAATATTTACAGTTCACGGTCTTACAATGCTTTTCCTGTTTGCTCTTCCAATTGCAAACGGTGTTGGTAACTATCTCGTCCCTATAATGGTACGATACAAAGACATGGCGTATCCAAAGCTAAACGCTGTAGCATTTTGGATGAACCCTGTTGGTGGTGCATTACTTTGGCTGGGATTTGCAGACGTCTCCTGGGTATCATATGCACCATATTCTATTATTCGAGCGCCAGGTCCTGCTGCGGACATGTTCATATTTGGTATGAAGATTCTTGGTATATCCTCAATACTTTCTTCAATCAACTTTACTGTAACTATAATAAAATGCAAACATCCAGACCTTCCATTAAGAAGAGTTCCACTGTTTGCGTGGTCAATGCTTACTGTTTCCTTGATGACCATAGTTGCAATGCCTACCTATACAGCAGCACTAATCATGATGTTAACTGACAGGCTAGGAGTTTCTGGATTTTTCAATCCATTTGCAGGTGGAGACCCAATTGCATACTTGCACTTGTTCTGGTTTACATTCCATCCAGAAGTATACATCTTCCTTTTGCCTGCAATTGGAATGATGTACGAAATTATTCCGCGGTTTTCAAGAAAGCCATTATTCAGTCAAGCGTCTGGCGTCTTTGCATTTGTGATGCTTGGGTTATTAGGATTTGCATCTTGGGGTCACCACATGTACTCTACAGGTATGGACTTTACAACAAAGACTGTATTTATGATCGGAACGTTAGCTGCAGTTCCTGCATCAGGAATGCATGTCTTCAACTTCCTTGCAACAATGTGGGGAGGAAGAATTAGATTTGCAGCTCCAATGAAGTTTGCAGTTGGTGGAATTGCATTGTTCTTCTCCGCTGGAGCTGGCGGTGTTCTAAATTCCGCAATGCCATTAGACTTTATTACCCATGGAACATACTGGGTGGTTGGTCACATGCACTTGTTCCTAACAGGTACAATTGCGTTTGGATTCGTTGCAATGATCTACTACATATTCCCATACATCACAGGAAGAATGTACAGCGAAAAGTGGGCCAATGTTCACTTTATCACAATGATGTGGGGAACCGTCCAGGTATTCTTCACACAGCACCTACTAGGTCTTGAAGGAATGCCAAGAAGAGTCTATGACTATCCAGCAGAGTTTACATCATGGACACAGCTAAATCAAATTGCATCAGTAGGAGCTTGGATACTAGGTGCAGGATTTGTGGTATTCTTGGCACAATTAATCTACTGCTCTGCAAAAGGCAAACCAGCCAACATGGAGGATCCATTTGGTCTGGGTGGCAAGTACTATTATCCAGTAGCGGCAAAGAATCCTCATCATCGCACAGGCTATTGATATGAGTCACTCTGAACATCCTGACATAATCTATAGGACGTCCCCTCAACGACTTGGAAAACTTCTTGCTATAATCATTGGAGTTATGGTGGCAGGCGGTGTCATATTCTTCACTCATTATGATTTCTGGAATTCATACCTGCCAACTGCTGGCAAGCTTCAAGAGCAGCAAATGGAACAAGCTGCATCGCAGGGAGCTGCTGCTGGTCCATCATCTGCACAGGGAACATTCTCAGGAAAGGAGATTCATGTCTCATTAAAGTTTGTAGAATCATCTGATTTCAAAAATTACGGCTTTAATGCGCCAATTGGTTCGTCTGGAGCTGACCCAGAGATAGATGTGAACGTTGGTGACAAGATTGATTTTGATGTAACAAATGGAGGAAAATCATTTCATGCTTTTGCAGTTACCGCATCTTCTAGCGGTCCGGGACCAGCAATTGACGGCACCACCATTGGGACTGCAGATAGTCCAATGAAGCCTGGTCAGAGTGGCTCTGTTAGCTTTGTTCCAGGATCAGCTGGCACCTACTATTACATCTGTGCTGTCCCAGGTCATAGAGAACTTGGTATGGAAGGCAAGATTGTCGTAGGAGGAGGTGGCGCAGCTTCAGCAGGCGGAGTCGCAGTAGGAACTGGTGGAACTGTTGCTCCCAACGGAAACAAGGTCGACTTTACCCTAAGCTTCCAAATCAATTCTGATTTCTCAAAGTATGGTTTTGATGCGCCAATAGGTTCATCTGGAGCAAATCCGGATATTACCGTACACTCTGGTGATACTGTAACAATTCACTTGAGCAACCCAAGCAAATCATTCCATGCGTTTGGTGTAGTTACAGATCCGGAAAACCCAAGCTCAGTTGTTTGGAATTCAAACTTTAAGACCGCAGATAATCCAATGAAGCCTGGGGAAAGTGGCGATGTTACATTTGTGGCAGGAACTCCGGGATTATATCATTACATCTGTACAGTTCCAGGACATGCTGATCTTGGAATGAAAGGTAACTTTATCGTAGAAAAGTAATGTACTTCAAATATCTGGCGCTTGCGTCTCTTGTAATTTTATATTCACTAATGTTTATCGGTGGATATCTTGAGGCTAGCGGACAAGGTCTAGCTTGTCCTCAATGGCCATTATGTCCAAGTGGAATTCTACCATCTGCAGAATTTCTAACGGAATGGACACACAGACTTGTTGCTGTAATAACTGGGGTCTTGATAGTAGCTACTGCAATAGCTAGCTGGAAAGTAGCTGGCTCGCATACAAAGCTTAGAATCACTGGAACTTTGGCAGGAGTCTTTGCTGTATCACAAATTCTACTTGGTGCAATAGTCATTGACACTAAACTTCATGCATTAATTGTAGCAATTCACAACGGTATTGGAATTCTGCTGTTTGCAATGGCTCTACTCACTACACTTTATGCATTCAGATTGTCTCGTGGCCCTACAATAAAAACTAGTGTTTAGATTTTACTTTTCTTCTAGTAATTATTAACCACACAAGTAACACAAACGATCCCATGCCACCTGCTGAAATTATATACTGGAATATCGGGCCAAACACATCAAGGACACTCACATTAAAGTCATATGTTAACGTCTGACCATTAGGTCCAACATCATACAGGTCAACATAGATCACATGATTTCCAGACTCGTGGAAGATATAGTTGGTAGACCATTCTCCACCGGTAAAATCTTGTACTGGAATTGTACTTACTAATTCATTGTTGTAATAAATTCTTGCGCCCATTCTAAAGTGATCAACTTCACTTACTCGTGTATCAAGTGAATTGAGTATGTTGGAAGCTGATTGATGGCTAAGAACTCTGAAACTTAACTTGAAATGTTGATTTGCAGATGGAATCTCGGGGTCTGTTGCTATTTGTATTTCATAGTTTCCGATTGTCTCATCTCCAGAATTCAATTCTTCATGGGCACTGGCATAATGTATCATTGGAGAAATTACTAACCCCAAAAGAACAACAACAATGGGAAAACAAAAATTAATCATTTCTTTCCATTGGCACTTTCTTTAATATAATGTTACAATTGTCTCGATCTTTGAAAATTAACAAAAGCTTTAAATCAAGTCCTAAAAGTATGCCCACTGTATGTCCACTGTTAGCAAAACAATTGACATCAAAGAAAAAACCGTGAATGTTTTTACGTACTTTGCAAGACCGGAGCACATTTCTGACCAATTCGAAGAAAGAGTAGGAATGACTGTGGTCCCAATGGATGTCAAGGCAGGAATGGGTGTAGGTACAACCTTTAGAGTAATAGGTGACTTTGATGGTAAGAGGCTAGAGTGGGACTGTGAAACAACAGAATTCGTACCAGAGCGCAAGATTGCCGCTAAAATGATCAAGGGACCATTTAAGAAATGGGATATTTCAGTAGAGTTTCAGGAACTCGGTGAGAAGTTAACCAAAGTTACCATGACCGTAAACTATGAAATGCCATTTGGTCCACTCGGTGGAATTTTAAACAAAGTAAAATTTGCCAAAATTGCTGAGAAGGGAATGGAAACAGCTTTGTACCGAGTCAGAGGACTCTTGGAAGGCAATGGATCGATTCCTGTATACATTACTCTTGATGCATACCGCAAACTTCTAGAAGAGAAAGAGAAGATGAACAATGCTCCGGTTTCTACAGTATTGACAAAAATACTGGAAAAATATTCTCAAATCGAGACAGTCAAAAACTAATTCATTATATTTCTGACTCAAGTTTAAATAACGAACTTTGTGTCTGCTATTTTAATGGGTCTATGGCTCAGCCAGGTAGAGCGAGGGACTCTTATGATATTTCAGAGAAATCCCTATGCCGTGGGTTCAAATCCCACTAGACCCGCTCTTTCTAGGTGATCTTCTAACTCGATAGTAAAATTGTATTTGGAATTTCTCTGCTAATGGAAAATGTGCTAAAGACATAAACATTTTCTTGGTTGATTAGAACTAGATTTTTAATATTTTTTCTTTGAGTAATTTTGTAACTTTAGAATAGAAAAATGATGTGACTTTACCTTTTTCAAAATCAGCATCTGTTTTCAAGAAAGTAAATATGTTATCGCATACTACCTGACTTGGCTTTGTTAAACTTCCTCTTTCAAAATCCTTATCGTTTATCTTTATCATAAAAGGGTCATCAACTTCCCATGATGTTATAGGCAAACAAACAAAGGTTTCATTAGCTGGGTTTCTAGAATATTCTGATACTATCAAATAATAACGATCTTTTTCATCTTTACCGGGAAATTTACCGCTACTGACATGAACGATCACGCCAGGTTCAAAATGAATTTCTAATTTATGCACTCTTTTCTCTATCTATCAGCTTTTTGATAACCTTTTTTGAAAGCTCATAGCCATTTGGATCTATTACGGGCCTTTTCTTCTCTGCCTTCTGCATGTATTAGTTATGTACTAACTTCTTATTATTGGTATTCTTGATATAATTACGCATTCTCGTACAAATGCTCTTGTAAACACATGTCTGGGCGGAACTTGAGATGAACTTTATGGTTGCGAATCCCACGACCCGCTCTTTAATGATGACACTGACAATCAATTAGCTTGGTATCAAAGGTACAATCATGGGGACCCTCTGATCTGGCATTGGTCGGAATTTTTTTCATGCATTCATCATGTCGTCCTTTTTTACAGAACCAACAAATGTGTTTGTCTTTGACTTCCATATCTGCTATCTAAAATACGGTAACATCTCCAGGAGTTGGGGACCGATCACCTGTATTCTTATGAAATTCCACAAAATCCTTATGTTCAGTTTCTTGGTGTTTTCTTAGCTCTTCTATATTTTCATAAACATTACTACAAAGATGACACTTGGGTTTATGCTGATCTGTCATTGAAAGCACCATGTATCATTCATTTGAATTTGTCGTAATTGAATGTTTCAGGGATTTGGAAATTGACTATATGGGAGTAAGCCATTCCATGAAACGCCCATCCTTGCCTCTGGCTACTTCATGGAATACATTTTGCAATTTGCGTGTAATCTCACCAGGATTTCCATCTCCAATTGCTGTGTTATCTATCTCGGTTACAGATTTCACTTCTGCCGCAGTTCCGGTCATGAAAACCTCGTCTGCTACGTAAAGATCTTCTCTATCGATATCTCTCTCATCAACGGTAATTCCTTCTGTCCTTGCAATCCTAATTACGCTATCTCTTGTTATTCCCTCTAGAATTCCAGAACTTGGAGGTGGTGTAGAAATGTCACCCTTGTTTACTGTGAAGATATTTTCCGCACTTCCTTCAGAAACCTTTCCATGATAGTTTAACATAATAGCTTCATCATAACCATCCTTTAGAGCCTCCACTCTTGCAAGCGCAGCATTTGCATAATTTGATGCTGCTTTGGCTTGCATTGGTTGAGATCTAGAATCAATTCTAAGCCAACTTGAAACTTTACATCTTGCTCCACGTACTTTTCCTGCACTAGACTCCCCAAGCTTCCACTCCCAACATGCTATGGCAACATCAATTTTGTTTGGAGTAGGTGTTAAGCCAAGAACACCATAACTATAGTAGGCAATTGGTCTAATGTAACATTCCTTCAACTTGCTTGCTTGTACAGTTTTGATTATTGCATCAGAAATCTCTCCTTTGGAATATGGAATTTTCATAGAATACATCTTTGCAGATCTGAATAATCTGTCAACATGCTCTTGCAGTCTGAAAATCATTGAACCCTTTGTCGTGTTATAACATCTAATTCCCTCAAAAACAGCTGTTGAATAATGTAATGCGTGAGTAAGAACATGTACTTTTGCATTCTTAAATGGCACCAACTTTCCGTTCATCCATATCTTACCCTGCTCTTTCATAATGATGGAAGCAAGATTTTGGTAATTTAAAGAATGGTTCTGTCAAGTTTATGGCTCATACCACACAACTTAACTTACTTGCATCAACTTTCAGGATTAGTGGATCCTTGCTGCCACGTTCCTGTACCATCGCTTCACCTGCAAGTCCTTGAGAAATGCAAAACCTTTGCATCCCCTTGTGTGCAATGTTCATAGATGCGACTACGTCGCGGTCCATTGATTTGCCACAATTACCGCACAACAATTTTCTCCTGTATTGTCTGTCCTCTTGGAGTCTCCCTCCGCATATTGGGCAGAGCATGCTTGTGCGCCTTGGGTCTACATGTGCAACCTGGATTGCATTCCAGCTTGCCTTGTAAACTATCTGCCTTTCCAGCTCATACATTGGTAAAGAATTTAGCTTTCGCCTGTACTTTTTTCCTTGGCCGTTGCCTTTTCTATACAATTTCCTAATTCCTTTTAGGTTCTCAAATACAATTGCTGCATTTTCTTTTCTTGCCACACTGACTATGAATTTTGATATTTTATGAAATCTCTGGTTGACCCGATTTCTTAATCTATTGCCAATTTTTGAGTAGATCTTCTTTCGTATTCTGTGATCATTTCTTCTGAAACTTGCTCTGGTATAGTTTGCATTTTCCCTTAACTTTAAAATTTCAGAAGTGTTTATCTGGATCGCTTTTTCATCGTTTCCAATGGTAACATTTCTGAGATTTCTGTCGATTCCAATTACTTTGACTGGTTTGATTGGTTCGATTTCTTTTGACATAGATAACGAAAGCGAGGTTGGTGTAACTGTAAATGACCGTACCTTGATTGAAGGATCTGATAGAATAGACTGAACATAACTGTTGAGTGGAACTGTGATGAATTTTCTATTTCTTATTGTAAATGAAAGTAACATTCCGTTTACCTTGAACCCATAACACGATACTAGAAATGGTCTCTGTATGTATGGGTCTTTTGGGATCTTGCCTTTTTTGATGTCTTTCTTTCTTTGTGAGAGTCTTCCGCAGGCCTGTGATATTGCAGTTAGTCTATATTTTGTCTGAATATCGTATGCAGATAGTTTATGATAAGAAAGAGCTGAAAGTTTCTTTAGATTTGATAAATTGTTTTCAAGGCCAATTCTGATGCATTCGTTTACCATATGCTTGAATGTTTCCATCATGATGCAAAGTTCTTGAGTTGGTGTAAACTGTTGTCTTATCGCTTTGTATACCCGCAAGATACAAATTCTACCAATGCCATCCAATAAATCAGAGGTTATTTTGCAATAACTCTGATTGATTTAGTTTTAAGCCATGACTTGACAGAATCTAAAGAATTAATCAAAATCATAGATAAAAAAAGGTTATCACATATGAGAAAAGAGGTCTCCTTAAATGTAATATTCTGGTTTCTTATTCTGTGCAATCTGCTTTCTCACTTGTTGCAGTGGCTCTACTTGTCATTGGTCTTGCAGGAAACGGTTTTGAGATGAGAAAAATACGTTTGTCAACAGTGAAAGATGAAGAACTTGCCTCAAAGAACATTTTCTTGAACAAGAGAAACTTCAAGTGGTATGCCATAATAGGAATCTCTCTTGCAATCTGGGCTATAGGTGTCTATACTTGATCTATATAGATCAGCTCTAAATATTTCCTAGTTGTAATATACAATAGCGCGTGTTATGGGTAACGCCGAGCTGATTCTAGATAGAGGCTCAAGAACAAACCCAACTTTGACTTACCACAGGTATAGGCTTGTGGGGGTCAATGTTTTACTGTTTTATATTTGATATCTAAGACTATAGCAAAGAGATAAAAGATATCTGTTAAATCTTTAACACACGTTATGCCAAAAAGAAAAACAGGAAAACATATGCGCAAAGCGGACCAACGAGCTAAACGCAGAAAAAGAAGAAAGTAACGATACTATCATGTTTTCAAGTTGGATTTTGTCTTGAGTTAAACGAAAATAATTTTTGATCGTTCCGCATGAACGACCCTTATGGCTCTTTCTATGTTGTCTCCACTATCCTCTATGACAATGATGATACGTGATGTTTCTTCCTGAGCATCCATGTTAAGGATGTTAAGCCCAGCTTCACCAATTTTTGAGCTTGCTTTTGATGCTACTTGTTGTACTCTCCACATCTCGTCACCAATTAACGTGATAACTCCTCTATTGTAGGTAATTGAAGCTAATGGATTAAAAGCCAAGACATAACGTTCATTACGTTTCAAATAATCGCCATCTAAAAAGAGAATTCGCGTAAATTCGATATCATCTCTTGTAAATGGTGATAAAACTACAAATTCGCTATATCTCTTATCCTTTTCTAGAGAATCAAATAGTTTCTGTGCCGATTCGCTTTCTATTCTTAGTATTGCGCAATTTTTCTTTCCTGTAATTATTTTTAACGGATGACCATCTTTCATATTTGGACTTCTTTCTATAGTGGTTATTTTATTCGGATCTCCCATGTCTGTAATTGTGATGGGCATGTCTACTCCATTTTCGACTATTTCTTTTATCGCGATTGGATCAAGAATCTTCATTCCAAACATACCTGCAATGCGAGCCTCATTATATGAGAGATGAGTAATGTACTCCAATTCGTCCTTTACAATACGTGGATCAGCTGAGAGTACCGCACTATCCTTTTCAAAATCAATTTTTGTGTTATACTTTCTACTCAGTAGAATTCCAAGATCAGCGGCAGTTCGATCGGATCCACCTCTCTCATAGGTGGTTTCCATGCCATCCATAGTCTTTCCAATAAATCCCCCAATGGATAAAACGTCATTTCTTTCAAGTAGATTTAATACGCCATTTATTTTTGAAGACGATTCTGTAACAAGAAAGTTCGCTGATTCTATGTTTTTGTCAGTGATTATAGGCCATATGTCAAAACCTATTACCTCCGATTTTATGCCTGAGCTCTTTAGAACGTAATTCATCACTTGGGACATTAATATCTCTCCTGAGTATGCTAATACTCGGGATCTAACCTCGTTTGCAAATTCTCTTTTATGTGAAGCTTCTCTGAGTGAATCAGATGCTTTTTCTAAATAAAGTTCAATAGTTTTTTTGCAATCTTCTTGAAATTTTCTGTCTACTAGAGATAAAATTTTCTGGTATGGCTTTCTTATATCTTCTACATCTACACTTTGGCCGTTCTCTGCCTCATGACCAATCTCAAGAACTATATCCGTTAATGATCTTTGTTTACCGTTATACGTTGTAAGTGGTGCAGAAAATACGGCAATTACTTTTGCGTCTTTTTTCAGATCATTAATTCTCTCAATAATTTTTGGAATAAGTACCCCATCTATTCCTACTGCACTACCGCCAAACTTTGCTACAACAATATTCTGCAAAACTTGATTACATCTCCTTGAACCTTGTATAAAGTTTGGCTAACTGAGGTTTTGTCTCTCATAGTATATCTCTATCGAGATAGATGCAGATAATTTGTACGCATGCCTTAAAAGCAAAAATAAGATATTGACTTTATGTTTGAAATTTCTGGTGATATATCCTGAGTATCCACGAAGGAGAATTATTTAGAGACAAAAATACAAACCACATACTACAGTATCATCCTGATACAGGGTTGGTGCATAATGAATCACTATGCAAGGAAATCACCGGGTGTATAGACTTTCAACAAAATAACTGATTACAAGAACTCTCTTATCAGTTCTGCAGCTTTTTTACCACCTTGATATGGTTTAGGATTTCGTCTCTCATCAATTTTTTCTAAGATTAAATCATTTAATCGAAATATGTCTTCATAGGTGTAATCTAACTCCTTTGCATTTTCTTCCTGTTCAAAATGTCCTTTTATTGGTATGAATATTCCAGGGGTGCCATAATGTTTTGATTCATCAATAGTGGATTTTCCTGCAAGTGAAATCACCAAATCAGAGGCAAATATTATTTCATGTAGGTTGTTAACAAAACCAAAATTTCTAGTTGCCGTTTGAGGTAGCTGAATTACAGGTCCAGAAACTATTACCAAATCAGCATCCATACCCATTCTTTTAAAAATTTCAACCACTTTATCTAAAAGGAACTTGCCTGAAGCTGTTCCTCCTACGCTTACAACAATTGTTTTTCTGTTAAACGTAAACTTTTTTCTTAATTCTTCGCGCGACACCGATGTTTCTCTTACTATTGGGCCAACTCTTATGATATTGTCATGATTTTGACCTTTCTCTGGAATAATTACGAGATCGCAATTTTGTATGATTTTCTTCATGGCTTGATTCATCTTTTTTTCAACAAATGAACCAATTCCTCCCACAAAACTTGTTCCAAGTATGTCTGTGAGTAGAATTGTTTTAATTCCAACCTTCTGTCCGATAACAAGAGACGCAAAATCTTCGTCACTTACTACCACTCGAGGTTTTTCTTTTGCTATTATTTTGGAGGAAATTGCTTTACATTCACTATAATAAGAATAATACTTGAAAAGCCATTTGAGAGGATTTTGTAGCTTGCCGTTTTTAATTTGGAAAGGTGGTGGTCTATACAGGTCTTCTACATCAAAACCATATTTAGATAATAATTCAGAAGCCCCTCCTCCACTCACAAATCTTTTTGAAATATCACAAAGGTACTGTGAAATTGCAATGTCTCTTGTTGCATGCCCTAATCCAATTGGACTTGAAAAGAAAAGTAAATCTATCATGTATACAAATCACCTAAACAATTTTCAATTTTACTTTGACAATTCTCAAAGTTTAAATGCATTTTAAATAGGAGCTTGCTTGGGTTCATAGTCCAGTTGGTTATGACATCGCCCTTACACGGCGAAGATCCAGGGTTCGAATCCCTGTGGACCCATTCCTTCATAGGGCGTGGAACCCCCATAAATTTCTCAAAATTTCACCTTTTTTGGATAGACCTGTCCTAGTTTTGTTTTTTTCCAAGTATTGAGCTTGCCCATATCTGAAGCATTTCCTGCATCTTTCCAAGATCTTCAGGTGTCGCTTTTTGTATTGCAGCTTTCATCAGATCATTTGATTCTGTTTCTGACGATGTTACGCTCTCTATCTTTTTTCCATTTTCCAGCTCAAGGTCAAGAAATTCTTCGCTGCGCATAAAAGCATCACGCATTTCCTGAATCAATGTATCAGGCAGAAGACTCTTGTTTGTTGTGTACTTTGCTTCCATACTTCCCTTATGCCCCATAAAGAAGACACGAAAGTCATGAGCTATCTTTCCTCTTGATTCAGCCATCAGAAGTTGCGTGTCAAAATACGCTCTTAGCACATAAGGTCTCCACGGAAACCTAGGTCTGAATACATCTCTTATCAGCTTGGAGATGCGAAGTGTTGGAAGAAATTTTTTGTTTGTATTGTTACCTCTTCCATACCTGTGTGTCATGTTTGGTGAAATCAAAGGAGAGTCTGAAGTAATCTTCTCACCATGTGCAAGTCTGTCGTTTAGATATGCCAGAAGTTTTCTTGTTCCAACCGAGCTCAAGAATGTAAAGTATTGATGCTTTGCTTTCGAGAGTGGTTTTCTTACAATTATTCTTGGAGGCTCCTGCAAACATTTTGCTATGCAATTTTCTATTACGATTTCTGGCATGTCACCAACTGTCAGCCCGTCTGTGCCATCTTGGTTTCCTAATACCTGCGGTCTAAGACCAGCTTTTGATATGAGCGATACCGCAACAGCTTCACGCAATGAAGTCCTGTTGAAGATCTCAATTATTTCCTCCGCGTTTGGGACTCGCTCCTTTTCAAGCGTTGGCGTACTGTCAGAGTTTGCTATCTTGAGCTTTCTTTTTATCTCGATCTCAAAATGAGCAAGCCACGACTTGACCGATTTTATGGTATTTTCTATATAGCCCGGAGAGTAGTGCTTTTCTTCCATCCACGTTATGTGGTCTTCCATGAGGTCAGTTGCCGCTCTTAGGTCTCTTTGAGCTAGACTTGCAAGGTCTCTTGGTGTCATGTTATGTATCTTGCAGAAATTGGCAACTCTGCGTAGCCTCACATCTGCTGTAATTTTACTTCCTCTGGCTAGGTTGTTGTACCATCGCTTCAGGTCTGCGTCTCTGAGAAGCTCTGTCTTTCTATTTTTGGCAGTGGTTGTTTGATGTATTTGTTCTGTCATTTTGTTTCCCACATCAGACCGCACTATGCGGTCCTCATCTGCAATAGTAAATGAACCTCTGGTATTTACCTTTTTTATGGATATTAGATCGTTTAATTCCTTCATCTTTCACAGATCTTATATTAGCAGTATGATATAAATACCAGTCTTAAATACATACCAGCATGCTAGGCGATCTGCAAAAAGAGATCATAAACAAGCTCTCAGACTATGGACAGCAAGGTTGCTATGTAAATGAATTATTTGGGAATTTGCGGTGTAGCAAAAATGATTTTGTTGATGCCAAGAACCAACTGGTAAAGCAAGGAGTAATAGGTACAAAGAAGGAAGGGAAGCAGAGGATCAGACTGTCATTAAATTCTGGTTATTTCAGCGAACTTGACAAGGCATTCCATCAAACTCTAAAACACTACGAAGCCGCTGTAGGTGAAGTGCTAAAACAGTTACGAAGAATAAAACCGCTTTTTGAACATGCAGAAGATAAAAATGAATTACCCGGACTAAAGGTCACCAATCAGTATGTCTCTAAATTACTTGGGAACATAACGGGCATGCTTGAGGAAATATCGGATTATACGATGGCTTTCACGTTACAATACTACATTGACCCACGGGCTAGGCGGGCCAATCTAAAAGAAAATCAGAGGCTTGGGTTTGAGACAATGCGAAAAATAATTGAAAAACTAATTGAACAGCACAAAGACGAGGAAGAAGAGCTTAGAAATTACCTGTTGTGGGGCACAACTTCGTCGTTTTCGTACGTGTTTTAGTATATGGGGATATTTAACAGAAAACAGGCAGAAGAGAGAGTCGAGAAGGATTGGAGGCCTAGACCTTGGTCTGAAGAAGAAAATAAATCAAATGACGGTGACTTAATGTGCGAGGAAGCAATAATCAAGGACAAGAAAAGGTATGGAAGGGTTCGCAACAGTCTGATGAAGTATCTGAGGTCAGAATACGGCAATGACACAGCAAACAGGGCACTTTGGAGAGTCACCAGTAGGATGTCCAAAGGCTATCTTCAATAACGCCAGAGAATAATCACTTTGTCATACTTGTAACATACCATCATTCTAAGAAATTGGATGGCTGGAAACTTGTGATCAATGAATTAACAAAATATCATAGTCACTACACCTAGAAAAGATGGTTTCTTGTGTGAAATTTTAAACCAAAGCTATCCAAAACAAGCGCTTTTAGCTTGATTCGTTCGTAAAATAAGATAAGAAAATTCTAGGAGAAAAGAAAGAGAAAACAAGAGAATTGAAGAGGAATCGAGAATGTGCGAAGTAAAATTGAGGACAAATACAGCAAAAACAAAGTCAAGTGACGCTGATTTGAGGTGTGAAGAAGCAATAATGAAGGACAAACAACAGTTTGGAAGGACACGAACTAGTCTCATGAAGTATCTGAGAGCAGAATATGTCAAGGATGTAGCAGATAGAGCACGACAGAATCAATAGGAGAAGAACTGAAGTCAATTCCAGTGTAGAAAATAACTAAACTTATCTGAAACCAACTCTTTACTCAAGCGTGAATACAAGAGTTTCTCTTACTCTTGTGATGATGGGTATATCTTTAGTAAGCATACTTGTTTTTCCAATATCGGTTTGGGGGGGGGGAAATTACAATATTCCAAGTTGGGTTAAAAATAATGCTAAATGGTGGTCACAAGGAATTCTGGGCGATAGTGATTTCACCCAAGGAATACAATATCTAATCGATCATAAAATAATTGACATTCCTCCACAGACTCAGACGGCATCTGGAGCAAAGACAATACCAGCTTGGGTAAAAAATCTAGCAGGTATGTGGACTACTGGAAAAGTTTCAGATGGCGATTTCCTAAAAGGTGTTGAATATCTTATAAGAATTGGAGTAATACATGTAGAAATTATTCCATCCAATAACACACCATATACAAATACTACTCAACCGAAAAGTACGCCATCAATTTCTTCCACTACCGTTCCAACACCTCCAACTGCAACGATACCAAGCATACCATCTCCCTCTGCAAGTGTGTCATCCACTAATGTAACCAAATCTGCACAAAATATGACTTCAACAAGCTCTCCTACTACAATACAAACTACTAACACTCAAACCAATCAAGCAAATGCAGAAACTTTAGTAGGAGATGGGGTGAACCTTAACATAAAAAACAGCATAGCTAGTGGCACTCTAACTTTTGCAGGAATACATTATAACGCGCCTAGCTTGCTTATGACAGAAAAAGGCAATCAGATCGATCTTGTTGGAAATGTACAAGCATCCAATAGTTTCTCACTAATGGTAGTAGGAGTTTCTAAAGATGGAACCCAATATGATTTCTATGGAGTAATCTCAAATAATGTTCAATCCACGCCAGTTAAATTCACTGCTTTGTTTACAAAACCTGTAGCCAATCAACCTGCCAGCGTCACGTCAAATCAACCTACATTACAAACACCATTGGTTCCAATGTTGGTCTTATACTCCCAATATGATAAAGTAACTATGGGTTATCTTTACAATCTTGCTGTAAAAGCCTTTGATCCTAAAGCCAATCCAGATAAGGCGTTTGATCAATTCTATGGTGTAATTCCTGATGTGAACATAAACGGAACAATATTAGACGAATCTAATCACATATTCTCCAGTTTTTCGGGTAAGACAGACAGTAAAGGACTTTACCAATACCAAGTACTAGCTCCGTACTATCAGGGCTGGCAACAAATATACAAAGTGATTCTAAACGTGACAAAAAATGGATATACCCCACAATCTTTCACATTCTCGTTTGTGACAATATATCCTAACCAAGGTGGTGCTGCAGCATGTACAGCTTCAATCCCTCCTTCACCGACAGGTCTTACGGCAACTGTTCCAACACCTCCACCAACACAGGTCAATCTGTCTTGGACCGCATCTTCAGGAGCTAGTAATTACAACATACTTCGCGGTACTACATCGAGTGGACCATACACACAAATCGGCACAACATCAAGTGTTTCATTTTCGGATACAGGTGTGACTCACAACACAACATACTTTTATGTTGTACAGGCAACCAACTGTGCAGGCACATCCGATAACAGTGCACCGGCATTCGCGACACCTTGATCCAAAATGCCAACAAGAGGAGACTTGTTACAGGTTGAAAATGTGCATTATTGTTACAGAACCTGACAAAAAGATTGTTGACAGTAGGGCTTCTGTAACAATAATACTCAATGGATTGACAAATCTTGGTCTATTAGATAGAACTGTTACTGATACAAGACCAATTAGAACGAGTTATCAGGTTAGTAAGACAGGTAATCACATAATCAAGAGTTTGAAAGAACTTGAATCTGTCTTTTCCAAGTAAAACTGGCAGAAAGGCAAAAAAGGGCTTAATTTGTGTCTGGACAAATGAAAATATCCAAAAAACTTGGACTAACATCTTGGAAAACTCTGTTCTAATCTAGGGTAAATATCTCTGAAATCTATCTCTTTTCCACCTATTTTGTAAGTGGTGTTCCCCCTTTTCATCTCCGATATGATATATTTCTTGTACTCATCCCAATCAAGATTATATGATATGACTGCCCATGAAAGATTCAAGAACATAACCAAATTCCAATAAAATAAATCTAATTTTTGTAACCCATAGTTTACGCCTGTATTTCTCGAATGAATTAGCGTATGTCGTAGTTTGAAGATTTGCATAAATTCATTCCAATTTTGTAACAGGTCAGATTCATGATTCATGAGATCAACCTTTGGTGATGACATCACGTGCTTTTTTGCGTACGTTTGGATTTGTTCAAAAAAGTGAATGTCAAATAATTTTGAAATTACCTTGTTTATCACTTGCGGATCTTGAAAATTGAAATTGGTAGCGATAATACGACCTCTAGTTATGTTCTTTTTCTTTATATCTTTTAACTGAGATAATGAGATGGAAATCTCATCTTTTTCAAGTAATTCATCTATAGGTAATTCATATTTATCAATCAATTCACTAACTAGAATCTTAAAATAATCTTCTATTATCGTGACAGATCGAATAATAAAATATCGTTTGAGCATAGGAAGAATTGTTCGGTCAATTTTTTTCTTGTATATACCGTTAAGAATTGGTCCGAGTTCTTCTTTACATATTATTCCAATTTCCTCAATTGTTTTATTATCTGCGTATGAAAGCTGTTTTATTCTGTCAAATCGAATTTTTAGGTTCATTCAAATAAACTAATACAAACATCATATTACAGCATTTTGATATTCTAACGTTATTTTTAGAGATATCATGTTTTTACTGCTAATTCTACATTTTCGAGATTAAATTGATTCATTGTGTGACTAACGTGTCCCCATGCTACCACAGTGATCCGTCCGATCCCTACAAACAACTAAAAATGATGATCTCATAGAAAATCTTATTTAGTAAAATTCCTAGATCCTGAACTAATCTTGACTGATTTGGATGAAACGATTAATGAAAAAATCAATATTTTAAAAGATCTTGGTTGGTCTTGGGAACAAATTGGTGTTATGGTCGGGTTAAAACCTGATGCAGCCAGAAAACGATACAAAAAATAAATTTGAAATAAAAAATTGGGAAAGGAGTTTTGTAGCTACTCCGGTAAGCTTACTGCCTATTTTGTGTTAATTTTCTCTGGCAAAACCTCGAATCCAAACCCTCTGTGGAGAGAGACACCTGTGGACCCAGTACCTTTCTTGGTCTTAAAATAGTTCCATTACGCACAAAATGGCAATTGACAATTTCCATTGATGACATCAACAAAAGGGATGATCCTTATCAATTATTTCAGGATTCCATCCGTAGTCCAGAAACTGCAAGAAAGTACAGAAAAGCACTGCACAAGTTTTTGATGGCAATTCCGACAAAACTTTACCAAGATACCCTAGCTAAGTTGCCACAAAATAGTGATCCTAGTACTGTTGCCAGTTTTTTTGTTGAACTAGCTAGGAAAAACCCCGACCTTGCAAACAACATTATTGCCACTTTCATAAAAGAAGAGAAAAAATTAGTAGATGAAAAAAAACTACACCCAAACTCCCTGCCAAATCACATCAAACCAATCAAAGTATTGTTAGATGCAAACAAAATACCAATGCACTGGAAATCTCTCTATAGACTATATCCTAGAAAACAAACCTCATCAGATGATAGGGCATACACCAGAGAAGAACTACAAAAGA
This sequence comes from Nitrosotalea sp., assembly GCA_050749285.1. GTDB lineage: Archaea > Thermoproteota > Nitrososphaeria > Nitrososphaerales > Nitrosopumilaceae > Nitrosotalea. The sequence continues at coordinate 23,056 of JBOGQX010000059.1, forward strand.
TGATTGAAGTTGCCCCTGATATTACAGACAATTTAATAATTCAACTTTTTTCATCAGGAGGATTTAGGTTAGAAGCTTGGAATTATTTTACATGGAAAGATGTCATATTTTTCAAAAACAAAAATGGATCATATGATGGCGCAGCATTGTTAGTTTATCGGGGAGATCCAGAAAGCTACTGGACCTTTATCACTCCAGAATCATGTCATACACTTGAACTGTATAAAGAAAAATGGAAATCTGATATTGGTAATTACCCAAAACCAGATGATCCACTTCTAAAGGCTGTCAAATATCCTGTTGTACATAGACTGAACGCACTTGGAGTGAAAAAAAGAGTAGAAAAAATAGTAAGACAGATTGGATTAAGACCTCCACTTGAGGGTAAAAAAAGACATGAAGTACCACTTGATCATGGTTTTAGAAAATATTTCAATACAATGATGCGACGTGCCAAAGTCAATTTTGCTGATAAGGAAGACATGATGGGCCATCAGGTGGGTCTTGAACGACATTATGAAAGATACCAAGAAGAGGATTTTGAAAGATTTCCAGAATATCAAAAGGCAATCCCGTTTCTTACCATATCAGATGAGGAAAGGTTACGACTAGAAACGCAGCAAAAACAGGAAGAGATTGATGAACTTGCAAAGAAGAATCAAGAATTGAATAATCTAACCAAAAGAATTGAGAATCTAGAATATGGTTCAAAAGCAAGAGCTAACGAACTTCTTCAGGCAGTGTATGATTTTGAACATGGTGACAAGACTAGATTGGTTGAAATATTGATTCGAATAGGTCTTGAATTGAGAGCGCCGGAGAAACAAAAACGAGAATTGTGGAAAAAAATAAAAAATCGTAAAGAAGGGGAGATCTTGAACATATCTGATTTTGGAGAATCAAACGGTCTTAGCTTGAAAAATCTTTATGATGACGATGTTTTACATGATTAATAACATCATATTTCGATATATAAAAATTAACGATGTAGAATTTTCATTTTCTAAAATTCAATCCACTATGAAGAAATTAACATTGCCGTCTTGTCCTATCACAGTATTCGAGTTTCCATCATTATCTGTAACTTTTATTGGTATATTGAGATTAACTCCTTGACCAACAAATTCTTCTCCCAAATTTTGTGGCACTGTTATGTACATTTTAATAATTTGTTCTGAACCAGCCTTAATTTTAATTGGTTTTGTTTCAGAAAATGTAATCAAGGTTCCAAGATCAATACTACCTGAAATAAGATTGCCTGTTTCAGTTGCATGTATTCTTTCTTCCTGGGTTGTAGAATTTGCAATGGATGGAGGATACCAGATGTTGTTGAAGGGCGGTGTTAGCATGGCATAAACAAATGGAAACGGATTCTTTCCTGCTAGGTGTTTTATGTGAACATCAACAGTTGCTGTATTGCCGCGTGTAACGTTTACTTGTTTTATGGGTACATCAATTATAACTGCAGATCTTCCACCATTTTCAAGAAAGGAATACGGTGTTACTACTTGAAGACCAATACCTCGCATGAGGATCACTTGCTTATTGGATGAATTACCCTCAGGAACGACAGGATTTATTGTAAATTGGTCTCTAACTATTCTGTCTTCAAATGCTACAGTCAAGTGATACGTACCAGTTTGGTTGATGATTATAGGACCGCCATAACCAGAACTAAGCAGCCAGTCTTGATTCATTTGGGTCCTTGTTGTTGCAGGGTCACAAAGAACTACCAGATTATTGCTTTTCCATACTGGTTTATTGTCAGAATTTGTAACAATAACATGTGGATAATCACATGGAAAGCCAATTCCTTTGAATTTGATATCAAAATTTATCTTATCTCCAGCAGTGTAATTGCTTTCAATTTGATCAACTGTGAGTTCTTTAATTCCTAGGTATTCTGGCGTTATCTTTGCCCAATTTTGTGCAATCAATCTTGGCAATGTGTCAGGTCTTACACATGCAGGTAAACCATCTTCTCTTTTTAAGATCAGTTGAAATCCTCGGTTGCATACAACTTTACTTGCTTCAACTCCTGATTTGAATTGCTTTAGTGGAGATAATAGCACTTTTTCTAGTTTTACTGATGATCCTGTATTGTTATCCAATATTGTAAACAAGAGCGATTTTGAAATAGTCTGTCTGATGTCGGGTTGAGTAGGATCTGTTTGGTTTTTCACATAATATGAAAATGACGCAGTGACATTTGCAGTTCCAGATTCTGTTGCGACGTAAGTATCAGGATAATCAGAACTAGATCCAGTGATGCTTTTTCCAGGATCTAATATTTGATCCCAACCTACCCCAGCACAGTAAATATCTTTTGTCTTGATTTTAGTTTGATTATCAAACATTACAGTGAAGAAGGATGCCTGTGTGTCTTTAATGGAGCATTTACCACCCTCCAACGTTATTGGAACCGTGGAATTGTTGATCAGTGTTGTTGTGACGGTGAATGTATCACCAACTTTTATCGTAGACGGTTGTACTTCGATATTTTGTATGTATATGCCATTTACATTATCTGCACGAGCGGGTTGTAGTCCAAAACTTAGCAAAATAATTATGGTAAACATGATAAATGAAAGATGTAGGGTTTTCATTTTCCAATCTTTATCCTATAAAATATGATCAATGAGGTGATACCAATCAGTAAAACTGGGATTGTAAATGGAAATTCAGGAGCTGCTTTTAAATCCAAGTTTGAAAGAGGTATTACGGATATCATGGCTGATCCGAAGTTTGAAATGTATACTGTTTTTGTAATATTATTGATTGCAATAAAAGATGGATTGGCTCCCACTGGTATTGTATCAATTACAGTATTTGCATTTCCTGATATAACAGATACCGAGTTTGTAACATAATTTAGCACGTAAATGAGGTTATCGGAAGTATCAATTGCAATATTTTGTGCACCATTCCCTACGTCTAATGTAGTAACTACCTTATTTGTAGCGCCAGATATGACATATAGTTTGTTGTAGTAGCTATTATCAGAACTTGTAACATAGATCATGTTTGTATCTGGATTTATTGCAATGTACTCTGGAAAAGTTCCCACAGGTATTGTGTCTACTAGTTTGTTATCTTTACCAGATACCACTGAGACTGTATAGTCACCGTTGTTTGCAGTGTATAACATGTTTGTATTAGGATTGAATACTAGATTGGTTGGATCGCGTCCCACAGGTATTGTATCAATCAGATCATTTGTTGAACCAGATATCACCTCTATTGCACCTGCAGGTCCAGTGCAAGTTAGGTATATGGTATTTGTAGATTCGTTGATAGCAAAAGATGTTCCCCAGAGATTACAAACCTTCACTGTAGCTACAACCGTGTTAGTCGCACCAGAGATTACAGAGACAGTGTTTGAACCCTCATTTCCAACGTAAATCATATTGGTGTTAGGATTTACTAGGATTTGACGTGGCGATTGCCCTACCTGTATTGTTGCGACGACCTTGTTTGTTAAACCGGAGATGACAGAGACTGAATGTGAATTTATGTTGGATGAGTATATTATGTTAGTTGACGGATTGATGGCAAGTCTGTCTGGGTTTTGTTCTACTGTTATTGTAGAAACGGTCTTGTTTGTCAGAGTAGATATGACAGATATTGAATTTCCATGAAGATCAGCTACATATATCAAATTTACATTGGGATTTACTAAAACGTCACCTGGGAAGAACCCCAATTTGATATCAAATCTTTTGCCAGAGTTTTCCACAGGTAATGGCCCCATAGATAGTTGTGATGTGTCATTTTGTGCAAAGGCAACATTAGCACTGACAAATACAAGTATCGACAGAATTACAATTATTGAAAGATGTAGAATTTTCATTTTGTAGTACTCGCTTGAAAGTCGCTTACTTTGATAACTTTGGTTAGGTTAATGTCTTCAGATACCTGAATGTTTCTAGAGCCATTTTTTTCATTTGTAGTAAACATTACTTCGGTTCCGTACCAGTACGTGTGACAAGACTCAGAGGAAAGCCAATCATTGTAGAAACCATAGTATGAAACATTTCCGTACTGCTTTACTTTGGAAACAAATTCTGGTGAGGTATACGCCAGATCAATTGCCTTTTGTACATTTACAGTCTTGTCAATTTGAGCCATATGGATGACAACTCGTCCGGTACAGTCAATCATGATTGCAGCCTGAATTGGTATCTGCATAGATGTAAACATTGACGCTTGTTTTCCGTCTATTTCATAGCTGAACTTGATCTCGGCATTGGTAGTGGCATTTGGCCCTGTTGCATTGTAAAAGGTTTCTATTATATCGCTCTGGATAGGCACACTTTGATTTGGTCCTAAGGTGTATTTTGATATTGCAAGACAGTGAATACTGTTAGTAGATGCTTGAATATTGTCAAAAGAGACAGAGAGCGGTGAGACGCATCCACGGTAATATGTTATTGGCTCACTCTGATAATTTGTAACAACTGCATTAATGTAGAAGGGTATTCCTAGAATAATCGGTTTTGCGGATAATGCCAAGTTGTACAATCCTACAGGAGGATTTGCAAGACCAGATATGCCAGTAGTGTTTTTTGCCCAACCTCTTACAATCAATATCTGAGCAGTGTTAGAACTCACACATGCTGGAGAACCGTCTTCTGTCCTGAGGATTAATTGTAGACCATCATTGCATTTCACATCACTTGCTGGCGTTCCTGATTTGAATTGTTGTAGTGGAGACAATACAGTTTCAGTTATTGTCTTGGTTCCTGTATTGTTGTCCAATATTGTAAACAAGAGTGATTTTGAAATAGTCTGGCTGATATCGGGTTGAGTAGGATCTGTTTGGTTTTTCACATGATATGCAAATGACACAGTGACATTTGCAGTTCCAGATTCTGTTGCAACGTAAGTGGTAGTATAATCAGGACTGATTTCTATAATGTTTTTTCCAGAATTTAATATTTGAAACACACCAGCCCCAGCGCAGTTCATATTTTTTTCCTTGATTTTAGCATGATTATCAAACATTACCGTGACAAATGACGCCTGCGTAGCCTCAGTTGAACATGTACCACCGTCCAATGTTATTGGAACAGTAGAATTGTTGACCAGTGTTGTTGTGACGGTAAATGTATCACCAACTTTTACCGTAGACGGTTGTACTATGATATTTTGTATGTATATGCCACTTACATTATCTGCACGAGCGGGTTGTAGTCCAAAACTTAGCAAAATAATTATGGTAAACATGATAAATGAGAGATGTAGAGTTTTCATTTTATGGAACAATCGTAGAATTCCCATGATTTACTAGCAATCCAGTTTTGTTGTCAAGAATAGGTGATACTTGAAGTTGAATGCTTACTGTATCTCCATCTTTCCATTGCAGATTTACAGGCAACCCTATCATTTGGTAATTAGGCTTTAGAATAGTATTGATTGGTAATAAAACAGACAAGCCACTGCTTTTGGCACAGGAATCCCCATCACATATGTTGTAGCCTAACAAATATGCAGTAGAGTTGGAGTTTATCTTGAGATAGAAATTGTTGGGAGGACAACCATAGGTACCATTACCCGGAGGACCCAAGCAACCTAATGGCGGGTGATAGATTATTAGAGCCGTTATTCCAAACGGATCGTAATTTTTTGTATTTGTAATTTCTTGTGGGATGGATACATTTACTCCAACCAATCTCAACATGGCAAGATCATCAGCATTTGTACACGACTGACTGTTACTATCGGGATAAACGCAATAACCCTCAGGATTTACTACTGCATAATGGTCGATGCCGTTGATAGTCATCTTTTCAATGTAAATGTTTGAACCAAATTTCTGTGCAGTAAATATTGGATTGTTAGGACATGGGACTTGAAATATTTCACAAGGACTGACAATTTGAGTACTGTTTAGAACTACAGTCTGGGTTGCATTCTCACTAGACTGTGGCAGTACGGTCACCCACCCTTGAAGCCAAGGATGGGGCTCGCCATGGAATCCAAATCTTCCAATCTTGGTAAAAGTATAGTTAAACGAGTCACCGGGCGTAATAATTCCGCCATGTGGAAATGTTGTTGCGTTCCAGAAATCAGGATCATCATAATTGTTAGCGGCGACGGTATTTCCAATATCAGCCTCATTTATCCACCGAACAGTATTGTTTATTCCAAGTACAACCACGAGATGAGATGGTTCGTAGTTTTTACCAGCGCTCTGATCCTCAGAGTACTTTGGGATTATTACTGTAGAAATTTGTAGCGGTGTCTTGTTTTGTACTGGTACCAGAATGCTTCCGGTTGGATATAATGATGGAACTATTACCCATGGGATGAGGATTCCTAATGCAAAAATTATAACGGCTATCATGAATATGGCGAATTTTGAGAGATACAGAGTTTTCATTTTCTAATTAATCCTAAACTTTAGCCTGTAAAATACAATCAATGATGTAATACTTATCAGTAGAACGGGAATTGAAAAGGGAAATTCAGGAATTACTGTAGTGCCAGATATTTCCAATGTTGTGTTGCCTGTGTAGTAGGGAAAATATTTTATCTCTTCAACACCGGGGTACATTCTTACTTCGCCAAAACTGCTTTGGTAATCTCCCCCATAAACGCCATAATCCGTGGTATATGTTTTGATTATTTCTGTAGGACTCTTTTCAACAGTCAAGTTGCCGCCTAGTAATTCAGATGGAATGTAAAGGTCAAAGTAGCTTTGGCTATTAGTAACATTGCCCGCAAGCGTAAGCTTCTTTAGTGTCTTATCTAGGGTAAGCGAAACCTGACTTATGCCATCTCCCTTTAGCTCAGCAGTTGAATTTTTCCCATCTACATAAAAGGAAAACCGCTTCATGTCCTCAAACCTCAAGGAGGAATAAAACAAAGAACTTCCATCCCTTCCCCATCCAAATTTTTTATTGTCGTAAATTGCATCGAGATGGATCTCATATGCAGGACCCCCTTCAGTGTAAAGACTCATCTGTGAAGGTGTTTGGAACACGATGAAGAAATTTCCATTCTTGTCAGAGACGGTGTGATTTGTGACTACGTTGGTACCTTGCTCTGTTCTAATACTTCCATCTATTCCGATTCCTTCCAGAGGGTTACCCGAGCTGGACAAAGTTTGCCCACTTAGGACAATCTTGTCTCCGGGAGCATGATACCAAATATTTGTCGATGGAACAGTAATTGATTCTGGGGCAGGGCTTGTATCAGTTACATGGTAAAATAAGGAAGTTGCTGACTCCATTCCATTATTTATTTTAACAGCATTGTCTGATAGTGATGTTAGTGTCATAACGATCACCATAGCAACCACTATTGCTGCTATTCCTGTTGCTACAATAATTGAAAGATGTAGAGTTTTCATCCATTACAGGTTATTTGCCATAGTCTAAAAAACTGCCGTAGGTTTCTCCTGTAACTTTCAAGCAACCAGTTGCAATCAAATGGTAATTGTATATTGAAATACCAAGTTACTAGTTACTATTCATGAACAAATCTGCAACGGCCATGAGTCTGGTCATGATGGCATTTGGCATAGTGTTTCTAATATTTTCATTTGGTGTAGGTCTTTCTGCGTCATCAGTTATTGCAATTAGTTCCTTGCTTTTGTTGTTAGGTGGAGCGCTAGTCATGATTAATGGTCGCAAATTAAAGAGTTCGCTCTTTGTTTGCGGGGAATGTAATCTGACTTTCTTGGAAGAATCTGACTTGCGCAAGCACTATGCTATAGAACACGCAAAGAAGGATTCAGACAAAAAATAATTAAAACTTGGTGGACCGGGGGGTGTCTCGGCTCACACATGACCGAGACAGGATCCATTCTTACACGCACAATACGAGGGTGATTTGGGTGAAACCAAAAAACCTTCTTCCCAATTTTTTATTAAAATTATATGATTTGTTGGAAAAGAAGATATCATATATTATTAGAACTTGTATCTTCTTATGAAAATAAGATCGATTCGTATTTCAAATATTCTTAGTTTTGAGTCTAACGACGATATAACCAAATGTGAAAGCATCCAGTTTGACAATGATTTGAATATTTTGATAGGACCTAATGGTTCAGGAAAAAGCAATTTCCTAGAAATTATAAACCAGCTATTCAGGGTAGTTCTCTTTTTAGAATGCGTTTTTGATGAAGAAAATATTCAACGCTTTAAACAAAATCCAGTTGGACTCAGATTACAAAATACATTATCGGTTCAACAACAAAGAGGTTTTACATTAAAAAAGAATTATGATGGAACTAATGAGATCAAACAAATAGAGGCTGAAATTGAACTAAGTGATTTCGATAAAAGCAACTTGGTATTTATTCTAAATAATATCCAAACTATTAATAGATTATTTACAGAATATACAAATTCCAATCCGGGTTTTTCTGTTAACGGAGTTAATGAATCACTCATAAAATCAAAAAATACAATAGTTTTGCGTTTTGATAATAAAAAAACACAATCCTTACTCGAGTTATCGAATAATAGATTATCAGACCCAGTAGAGATGTTCATTTTTCTGTATTTTCAATGGTTTGAATTTATACAAAATCTTATTACACTTGCTAACAGTGAATTGGGCACCAGTTGGATACCATTAAAAAATACATTTGCCATAATTGGCAGTTATCGGAATTTCAATCAAATGGATCCAAATTTTGTCTTTGAAGATAACTGGACGAATCAACTAGCTAATATTAAGAGGATGGTTCGTTCCGATAGTACAAGAGTTTCAAATAACACAGAACCTGCGATTTTTTTGAGAATCAAATCAAAGATAGCAGATGCACTAAGTAAGAAGGAATTAGCAATGGCGAAAGGCGGAGTTCAAAATCCATCTGGAAAATCAGCCTTGGAGTTACTTCAAGATCCCATTCTTGATGAAATCAATAATCTCTTGAGAGAATATCTCAATCTATATCTGCATGTAGAACGAAGTCAACAGAGAAAAATTTCTTATTCATTTAGTTTCAAGGACAAAACAACCAATAATCCAATAGAAATATCGGATTTGAGTGCGGGAGAGAAAGGTATAATACATTTCATCTTCAGTATTTTTGCTCCTGATCTTAAAGATGGATTACTCATAATAGACGAGCCTGAATTACATCTTCATCCTCAATTACAACAAAAATGTTTAGGAATTATCAAACAAGCACAAAGTACACTCAATTTACAATGTATTATCGCTACACATTCTCCAATTTTTGTAACTCCTGATACCATAAGGGCAGTTTATCGTTTTTACAAACCTGATAGATATACCAAGGTAGTGCATCCACAAACAATTACAGCTAGCGACAAAGATCTGATTAATATTCTAAACTATACTAATGCATCAAAAATTTTCTTCGTAGACAAAGTTGTACTAGTTGAAGGACCTTCTGATGAATACTTTTACAAATTCTTTCTAGATAAATACAATTCCAAGGTAGAGAATATTGAATTTCTCGATATTGGTGGTAAAAAGGGATACTCCACATGGAAAGATTTCCTAGATAAATATGGAATTACAGTTTACTTTATTGGAGATCTCGATAACATTTTCGAAATAGGCTTTGGAATAATTGATAATATTACTAGAGTAAGTCTTGAACAAGTATTTGAAAAAGAACCTGATATAGTCACTAAAATGGGTCAAGATCCAGAATACAAAGGAACAAGAGAATATCGACGTGATTTACTTAGTCATGTTAGGACTAGGCAAGTTTCAGAATGGCAGAAAATTGAACCAAAAATTAAGACAAAATATTCCGATAATGTCTTTATTCTCAGTGAAGGAGAGTTAGAGAATTATGTGGATATAACTGGTCGAAGAAATAAATTTGAGAAACTAATTGAATTTTGTAAGAATGGTTTTGGTACATGGTATGCTTCGGCAAATAACAAAGTTCAAGAATTGAAAACTATTTTTTCAAAAATCTAACAAATTTCATCTTTCTCAAAATAATTTATCGAAATAGGCATAGAATCATTCATTATTCTGGAATCAATTTGTGTCAGACCTTCATAGGTCCGCACCCCAATACAATCATAGAAAATACATTATAGAATCATTGAAGTCAATTCAATCAAGCATTTTTTATGCCAGAGTTTCAGTTAGAATTGAATTTTTTTTATTTTCTGTAAGAAAGTGTATGATATAATCCTCATCAGGTTGCCCAT
>JBOGQX010000060.1:0-10354 GCA_050749285.1 Nitrosotalea sp.
TTCCAGAACTTATGCTATATTGATTAGCATCTCCATGAAAATTTAAATCATCTATTGGAAGACTTGAAGTAAAATTAGCTATTCGAGACCAAGCGGGTCCATTGGGATTGGAATTATAATCGTAATCAATTGTATAGGAAAGTCTTGCACATCCAGTAGAAGTCAAATTCATCATAAGAACAGGTATCTTTGTAGAATTGCCATGATTTTCTGGTGCAGTATAGAATTGTCCACAATCATTTACTGATGTGATTTCGACTGTACTGATGACCCCAACCAAAGATCCCCAGCCACGTTCGACAAGCTTCTGGGCTGTTTCTGGTCTTACACATGCGGGAGAGCCATCTTCTGCATTGATGACTAGATGAAAGTCTACTTCACATGTAACATCTTTTGCAGCAACACCTGATTTGAACTGCTTCAGTGGTGAGAGCAGAGTATTGTTTTGAGCAAGAGGTACAGTAGAATTTGTAGGTGAAGCAGAAGGCATCGCTGGTCCATGATAGACTGCAGGATATGATATCACGTTTAGGATCTTTGTAAGTGTAGGATCTTCCAAGACCTCCACGACTTTTACTGCGCTGCCGGGTGTTACTGGACCTGAATATAGCTCAAAGGCAAACCCGTGGTCAGTCAATCCTATGCCGCCGGTAGACAGGGGACCTGATTCTTCAAAATCGCTGGTAAATGTGTAATTGTATCCATTGACCAGAGACTGAAACTGGGGAGAACTTGAGGCAAGTTTGATTGCTGCATCAAGTGCTGTCGAATTTTGGTTGAGTGGAATCTCTGTTCTTTGCGTACTGTTTGAACTAATACTTGTACCATTGTTGACAAATTGCGACGTCAAAAATATGTCGACATGGTCATTTGCCAGATCTGTAACGTAGACTTTGTCATCCTTGATTGCAATTCCTACCGGAACTCCTGATATCTCAAGTGCTGACATTGAATGTCCTGTAGAGTCGAGCTTTACTATGCGTCCGTTGTACGTGTCTGCGACGTAAATGTTGCCTGCTGGATCTATTGCCACATCCTGTGGTGTACCGCTAATTTGTGGCACTGAAAAAGTTGAATTAAATTCTGACAGGGTTGATCCTGTAGAGCTGAACTTTATTATTCGATGGGATTCCATGTCTGCAACATAGATGTTGTTTGAGCTGTCTATTACGATGCCCATTACATTAAGACAGCATTGGTATGTGGCATTTGCAAGAAATTGCGACATGGAAATGCCTTTTGAGTTGAATTTTTGTATGTCTCCAGTGTCTGTAACGTAAATGTTGCCTGAGCTGTCTATTGCTATGCGTTCTGGGTTTGACAGCTGACCCATATTGGTTCCTGCCGAGCCAAACGAGGAGGAAAGTGTGCCTTTGGACTGAATATTTCTATGCTGGTGCTATTTCTGTCCACGACGTAGATGTTTCCATTGTAGATGGCAATGCCCTCGGGTATTCCTCCTTTGTCAAACTCGGCAACATATTTTCCTGAGGAATCAAACTCTTCTACGCGGTGGTTTCTGTTGTCTGCGACGTAAATATTCCCAGACCCGTCAACTGCGATTCCTCTTGGAACGTTTAGTTGTCCCGGACCTGAGCCAAGCGAGCCAAACGTAAGCTGTGGCGTTGTTGCATTTGCATTGTGAATTACAAGTGGAATAGCTGACAAAAGACACAGGGCAGTTATTGAAAGATAGAGAGGTTTCATTTTTAATTCAAGCTTATAGTACATGATTTAAAAGACTGCCGTAGATTTCCTCTGTAACATTTTAGCAAGTAGCTGCAATCAAGTGATAATTGTATATTGAAATACCAAGTTACAGGTTACCATTCATGAACAAATCTGCTACTGCTATGAGTCTTGTCATGATGGCATTTGGCATAGTGTTTTTGATATTGTTTCCAACAAGTCTAGTATTTGCTGAAAATGAAAATTCAACAGGAAATAATTGTTCAGATACCATTACAGCAGAAGAGAAAACACTGTCTGATGCAGTAAATCAAAACAAAGCGATCGCATTGGCTAACATCTCGGATGATTTTACATCAATTTTACAAAAAGAAAATCTTCGATTTGATCATATTCAATATGACTGGGCAATCGATAATCAAACTTGTAATGTTGCATTGAAAAATGTTAATGTGATTTTCCAGCTTTGGACTTGGTGCTGTGGCAATAATGTTGCTTTCCAAGAGAATCCTGCATTGACTGTGATTACAGATGTAACCAAAACTGGTCTTACATGTGGTACATTTTGTCCAGCATATCCACCACCATCCCATTCATTTTGTGTTCCAAGTAATCAAACTGAGAATTGTCTCGATAGCCCATTAAAGCAATTCAAAAGTGGTGTTAATCTGAGTGTAATTGAGTGCTCAGACAACCTTCCTGCTCTTGTAATAAAAATAGAAGATAATTCTCCAGCTTGTGTAAGGCTACAGACAGCAGAGAAGCTTGTAGAGCGTGGGTGGGGATTAATTACAGAATATTCTATTCCAAGACTCATGAATAATGATCAAAAATGATTCTCAGAGGTAAGAAGAATCATACATAATTTTTGAATCGATTTGCGTCAGACTCTCACAGGTCTTAACTCGAAAATTTAGTATTCAAATAATAAGCATTCTGAATTTTACTTCGGGTAAGTTGTCGGGGTTTCAAATAACATACCTGAAAATTAGACCTAGTGCAATAATAGGAAAACCTGCAAAGAATAAACCCTCCGTAATAGTTGGATCTAAAGTGCGATATGTTGGAGGTTCTTTACATTCAATACAATTTTGGAAAAGAATCTGTGATTCTTCCTTGCTTAATGGAATACGCAGTTGGGTTAACCCAAAACCTATCAATATTACAGCAACACCTGTTATTTCTAGAATCTTTCCTACCCATTTTCTATTTACCATTATTGGATTTTTTTTGAAGCCAACTTGATTAAACTTTCTATTTTGTTCTGTCCTAATTCCAACTTTATTCCTGCTTGTTCCGCAGGAGTCTGACAGACCTTCATAGTTCCGCGCTCAAACCCAAACGAATTCATAGACAAAGAGTAAAAATGGAATTCCCCTCGTGAAGCGGAAAATCTGTTGTATGTCGTAAAGGTTTTTGATTAGTAAAAGATCAAAATAATGTGAAACAAAGTTACAAAATACTGATCATTCTTCTAGGTATTTGTTTTGGTAGTCTAGGTTTAGCAATGACAGTTGCAAGTTTGGATAGAACGATGTTTCCAACTTATGGTAATGTTATGACGCCATCATCTTTAATAAGTTACATGGGTTCAAATGTAAATCTGTTACTTGGATATGCTTTTTGGCTCACGTTAATTGTGGCGATAATTTACTCTGCATTTGTCTTTAGGCAAAAGATAATGAGATTACTGTCATGACTATTCTTTTCGTCTTAGTACAAAGAAAACAACAACTGCGGCTATTGCTCCAATTCCATAAAGAAGATAATTTCCATAATGATCCCACCACAAACCAGCTGCGCCCATGGCTGGTTGGCTAGGTGCTACATTTTGCGTTTCATTTGTTATTGTTGTATTTCCCAAAATATTATACGTTAAACCAATTACTTGAGCAGGCTCAAATCCATTGTCAACAGGATAACCTCCCTGATCTGCGGTAATATTCAGTAAATATGTTCCAGGAAATAATTGCATAAAAGGATCTGACGTAGGAATTCGGAGCCAATTCCATACCATGCCAGTTGAATAGTATTGTTGTCGGTCTGCGTCTGACATGTGATATGCTCGTATCTCATTTTGTATATGACCGCCATTGAACCCATAGCCATCGTAATTTGTATAAACATCTGAGTTAAAAAATGGTAAAGGATTGCCAAGACCGTCTGTAATCTTTGCTCCAATCTTTAGAATATCTCCTTGGTGCAGATTAGGATTCAGTATTTGAACATCTGAGATTTTAATCTTGTTCGCATCGGGCTTTGTAAAGATAAATGAAAATCCATATCCTCCTGTTTGATAAGATTTTAGCAAAACAATATACCTGTAGGTATTAGATGACTGTGGTATGGTAAAATTAAATTCAGCAATGCCATTTTTATCTGGTAGTTTGGCTGCCTCATAGATTACATTTGTTCCGTTTTCGTAATTGTTCAGAGTTGGTGAACCAAGATCAAGGTCTCCCATGCCATCAGCGATTATCAGTGTGGCCTGTGGGTTGGATACTTGACCGCAATCAACAGCTTTTATTGTTACAGTTTCTCCTGGTTGGTATATTTGCTTGTCAAATGGAGCAAATTCGAAAAAACATCCATACCCGCCAGCTGCATCGGTATTTGGCACTTTTGCCAGCAAAACCGATAGTGAAAAAATCAAAACCAGAATTACAACTAATGTTAGGTTGATTCTTGTTGTAGATAGAATTTTCATTCTCTTAATTAGCCATTCTTAGCGTATTTAATTAAAGTGGTGTGACTTTCTTCTAGTTTTGCGTGCAATTAGGGAGTAAAAAATTCTATGGGCCCGAGGGATCCGTGCCGCTATCGGTCCAATTTTTGGACTCTCGGCATTTCTACACCAGTTCGAGCTTTAAACTTTTTTTATAATGTGGCTTCAAAACTCCTCAAATTTTTTATTTAACCTGACCTTTGGAGATCGTTGGATCTCATACTATTGAACCCTTAAGATTATTGTGTATAATTTATCTTTATTCTTGATTCCAACCGTCAATACACTGTCATGCTGTACATTATCTGGAATCTTAAAGGAGTACTCGAATTTTCCTGTAGAATTTAAGGCGATATCTCTTTTGTCCATAATTGAGATGGGCGGAGAAGGGGTAAGATTAGGATTATCCCAAAAGTAGTACGGTGGTCCAGCATTACTTACAAATGCAGTCAAGATCGAAGATGATGAATTAGACATATTGCCGAATGATCCTCTCAGGATTAGGACATCACCTGAATTGTATATCGATTTGTCTAGGAAAAGATGTGGCCACCACATCTCAACTGATGGATACTCACAATTAAAACCGAGAACACTGGTGTCATTAAGAAGGATATCTTTTTCATAACTATTTATTGGATTCAAGACAGTATAATTTTCTAAAATAATTAATGGTTGCCCCGTTCCCAGATCATTTTTATCAATAGACTTATTTTGATAAATTAATGCACAGTTATTAAAAGTTACATTGCCTTTTGTGTATATTACAATTCCATTTGGAATACTGATTGATACCAGAAAATAGCTATTACTAGGTAAAAATTCTCCCATTGTGTCTAACTGAGTAATTCCTGGCATTGTGCTTATTACATTTTTATTAGAATTCTGTTCAAACCACTGTAAAACAAACACGACAGATAATGTAACAGCTCCGATTACAATACCCGCTACGATATAAGATTTTTTCATATATTATACAAATTGTGTCATAATTTAAAAAATATTTGGGGGTGCAATACTAGAAACAATACTGTTTAGCAATGATATGGTTCGAAATTTGTTAGATTCCAAGTTTGCGTATCGCCGTTTAACAGGTCACTATTCATGACATTCTGTGTCTTTGTATTGCCTGAGCAATCCTGTACTAACTGTGAATCCGAATTCCAGTAAGTCCATGATCCTGTAGAATAGTTTTTATACTTGGCATTTGTGGCTTGAATGCTGGTACTAAAATCACTAGCCCATGTAGTTGACGTTTCTTGATTTTCAAACCAAACTGATGTATTATGATTACTGGTTTGTAATGTGTTAGCAGAGGTGGAAAAGGAAGTCGTATATAGATTAGATAAGCCAGTTTGCTGATCCAAGTCTACTATATCCCAATAGTTTCCCGAAATCGAGTATATTTCAAACAGGTACGGATGCCCAGCAGTATACGATATCATAGAGTTCACCATGGTACAACCAGTGCCAGTACTTGTATCTGCATAGGCTACAAATCCATCATAGAAATCAAATCCTGCCTGCGCAAAGTAATCATTGTAAGTGTCTGATGTATTACATGCCAAAGATGCACTTGCACCATATTCCAAGCCGTTAACTAGAAAGAGAACTTTCGGATTTGATGAATATGTGGGGGCAGTAAGGGTAGAGTATAAACCTGAAATGGTTGCACTACCAGTATAATAGTCCTGAGCAAAGGCGGCTTTTAATGTGGTTCCTTTTATAGGTCCACCAATCTGTAAATTGGTCACTTCCATCTTTATTACTGAATTGTTGTTCAGGTTAACTTCAACTGCTATCTCCGTTTTGTTGTCTACATTAATGTTTATTACTGGATTCCAAACAACCGGTGTATTTTTTATATTGCCTAGAAATGATTGAGACACAAACTCATACGGTTTATTGCCTATGATTTTGTGTATTCCAGCATCGGACAAGACAATTTGCTTCACATTCTCTAATTGGCTTGCAGATAGCTTTGTAGGCTGACTCTTTTTAATTATATCTGAAGCAACATCTGCAGGTATAATCTGATCATTTGTAATTTGTGCATGGACATTTGGAATCATAGTAGTTGGTGATAACAATACTAGTCCTATTACCAGCGATGTCAAGATTGTTGCTATTTTTGTTTTGTTGTTTTGTATTTTCATGTTATTACTGCAAAAATTATTTTTGATATTAATAAAATGGTAGGATTATTTTAGCTCAAAGTAGCTCATTGTAGCTTATCATAGCTCAGAATAGATTATTGTGATATCAAGACAAGCTAAAACAAGCTACAATAATCCTACGTATTTATCTCATCCAAAAAATCAAGTCCAAAGTGATGACAAGACTAAATGTCAGAAACAGAAAACACAAAGCTGGAATTGCTGCAATCTCTGCTGCAATAGTGGCAGTGATAGCTATATCGGTGTCACCAGCTGCGTTTGCAAACCTGCCAGGCAATCCCACCATGTGGACAGATGCTGTAAATTCAGGACAGGTCAACACCTACAACTATAATGTAGCTGCAGGTGCTGCAAACCTTCATGTGGCATTGATGGTTGATAATGCAAACTCCAAGCCAGTGATGACCTTGACAGCAACTGCACCTAACGGCGTTGTAACACCATGTCCAGTGATAGGCGGTACAACACTGACTATTGCAGAATGCAACTTAGCAGGACCGTTGGCAGGAGCCTGGACAATAACAGTGACTGCAGGTGCATTGCCAGCAGGAGCACAGCCTACCGAGTACGCGGTTGCAGCACATGCCCTCTGAGTGTAAACCACTCTACTCCTTTTTTCTTTGGCATCGTTTATTCAACACAAACTATCTCAAGTCACAGTCATTAACTTGTTTTTTATTACCAAATAGGAACATTGCCTTAAAGTCTGTCAAACATCCTTTTAAATTGAGATGGATCTTTTCATTCTAGAGCATCATGACGCCTAAAATTTATTGCTCAGTTTATCATGAATTTTTTCTCTAAGGTACTTCCGTAAAGGGAAATTTGTACTGTATAATTCCCAGCCTTGTTTATGACAATTGGTCCTCCTCGTAGAGAACTTAAAGTGTATATTTCAATAACGTAAGGAGTGAAGTTAGGATTCATAATACAATCGGCTTTAGATTCCTTGCTTTCCCAAACTGTGTTATGGTTTGAATCAAGTACTATAACATGTATATGTTGACAGGTTTGTTCCAACCCAGCATACCTTATTGTAAGATCAATGGCTCTTCCCATATTGTAGGTTTTCTTTAATTCATCTACAGAAATACCTGTCAAGGCCCATGCACGTTCAACCAGCTTTATAGCTGTATTAGGTCTTACACATGCAGGAGATCCATCTTCTGCTTTGATAACCAACTCAAAGCTTTGATTGCATTGAACATTTTGCACTGGAATTCCTGATTTGAATTGCATGAGAGGTGACAATGAAATAAGTGTGTTTTTTGGATATACCTGTTGCACGGGAATTTTTGAGGGAGGCCCAGTTTTTAAAGTACCATTGTCTGCTAATATAGTGATATTGCTTCCAAACAAGCCTATGGAGAAAATTAGCATGGAGAGATGTAGAATTTTCAAATGTTTTAATTTCATCCTAGACACAATAGCCTCCTAAATCTATGTAATTATTTCTTGTTTTGATATTTCATAAAAAAAAGAGGGGAAAATACGATCCCTCAGTAAGACATCTGGTCTTCTGCTGGATTATTGGATGGTTCGGTTACAGTTACAGTACTATCTGCTGCTACATTCCATGGATTGTTAACAGACGTAATTTCAGAACAGCCGCTACAGTCCCAATATGCCAAATAGTAGGTCTGTGTTCCCCAGCTCCATGTAGAACTAGTACTGCTTTCTTCCTCTGACATTGAACCGGAAACATATGTGTAACCACTGCTATCTGTTTTGTATCCCAAGTTCATATAAGCACCTGAATCTGAATACCCTACAATTAGCCCTTGATAGTGATTGTTTGCTATATCAGTAGTGTACATAGTATATGTCCCATCATTGTTAGCATAATCGTTTTCTGCAATCTCATCTGTTGATGTATTAACACTTAATGCATCATATACGGGAAAGCCAGTATCCTCATTGCCACCTATTGTGTAGGAATCATAAACTGCATAATATCCTACTCCTTTGTGAGTGAGGTCAGCTATGTCGTAAGTGAATCCATTCTGCATCCAATGTGTAGAACCAACGTTTAATGCATTCAATACTTGCATAAAGTCTACAGCATTATTGGTTGAAGCTTTATTATTGAAATTCTGTTGTATTTCGTATGCTGTAGTATAGCTGCTTGAGCCATAGCTCGAAGGTCCTGCCTGTGCCTGTGGATGATTCGATGGAGCTAGAACTAATCGACTTCCTGATTTCTTAGCTGTTTCATGTAAATTAGCTATGTAATAAGGATCCTTATCTGCTGGCCCCATATATTGTAGGGTTACTCCATTTGAAGTTCCACTCAATAAACCTATCCATCCAGGATGAAGGTGAATCTGTTCTGAGACGTACTGCTGGACTTGTATGACCTGCTGTGCTGCCTCAGAAGATAACTTCACTGGCGGTAGACCGTATTTTGCTGTTTGTATTTGTGCATGTACATTTGGTATTATCGTAGTTGGTGATAACAGTACCAATCCTATCACTAACGCTGTCATGATAGCTGCTGTTTTTGTTTTGTTGTTTTTGATGTAATTATTTGTCATTGTTGCAAAAATTATTTTTGATATTAATAAAATGGTAGGATTATTTTAGCTCAAAATAGCTCATTGTAGCTTATCATAGCTCAGAATAGCTCATCTTGATATCATGAATTGATCGCAAAAGAAAAAGTAATTGTTCTTTCAGTCGTCTCTATCTTTATCGGCTCGTGCAGTATGGCCTCTGCAAATGACCGTACAAACTCGCCCTCAAAGGCAGAGTATTTTTCGCTGATGTCATGTTTTATAGAAAAGGAATGCACCAGACCATGTACCTTGTGCTCAGACTCGGGAAATCTCTTAAACCACATCTCAAGAAACTCAACTGCAGTGACCTTGGCAGTATCATGATAGAACAAATTCATGTATTCGATTGCATGCCTTGAGCCAAGCTTGTTTGCGATCTTGGCAAGTCTCTTTGTGTCGGTACCGTCAAAGACCTCCCTTAAAACATCTTTTGGGGTAAGAACACATCCAATCTTTTTGAACTTTTGCCTGAAGAGGTGCTCCTTTGTTACCTGGTTTAGTAAAATATTTAATGAGACTTCTTTCTGCCTTGCCTCTCCTTCAAGTAGAGGATAAGTTTCACTGTCTATTCTAAACGAATAGGGGATTGTTTTTCTGTTCTCGCTTGCAAGCAAAACTTCATGGCACCGTACAATACACCGGACATTTTCCTATTTAAGAGATCCGTATGATTATTCTGTAACATATAGGGAAATTATAGAAAGAATTCCTCGTAAATTGCTACCAATAATTTATCAATGATACCATAAAAAAACTGTAACGTTGCCTAGGAGAGAATACAAGACTCTAACATTGCGAACAGAAACCTATGATAGAATTATCAGTACAGTACGCAAGGCAAAGAAGAAGAATCGTAGGATGTACACAAGCGAGTTTTTAGAGATGCTGCTTGATATGTATGAAAAGAGATCGTAGCATGAATTTTTTACAAAATTAAATTTTTGATTGTATGTAACAAAACGAAAATACATAGAACACTCTCCTAGAAAAAAATTCTAATTTATTTTCTAAAATCTTTGATCAAAATGAAAAATCGCTACACAGTATATATTAAAGAATTTTTTACGTACCGTACATGCTCCGCTCAAAGCCTGTTATCAGCATTGAAAATGTCGTAGCGTCTGCAACAGTCAATCAAAAAATTGACCTTGTTCCTATTGCAAAAAACTTTTCCGATGTCCAGTACGAGCCACAGCGCTTTCCAGGAC
>JBOGQX010000061.1:0-2564 GCA_050749285.1 Nitrosotalea sp.
AGTTCTGCCGGCTTTACATCATGGTTTATGACATATGAAACATTCATCTTTTCTTGACTTTTTTCTTTAGGTTTTGTCTTCACCAAGCACCTTGTCAACCTTGTCTCTCAAAGACATGTACCTGCTAAATTTCTTGTTCCATCTTGAGAAAAAGCTATACTCCTTGATGCCAATAAAGAGCAATACTGACGACAGCACTATGGAAACCACTATGAAGATTATGATCACTGTACTGATGTCTAGAACTTGGTGCATGAATGGACCACCTGAGAGCATGAATCTTGGCGGTCCTACAGGCGAATAGAATGCGCCAGGTGGTGGAATCCCTACCATGCCTGTCATCTTGCCTCCTGTCATGTTAACGCCGTTTTGAATCATAAAACCATGTGGCATCTCGCTTGAATTGATACCTGAGAGCGAGGTGTATGTTGCAGTTCCATTAACCATATTGATTTGCACAGCATGAATCTCTGTCCCAGGAACAAAGGTTGGAACAGACAGTAACATGACTGCAATAACAAGCGATATGGGAGTCAGAATAAACGCGGTTACGATAAGCAACATGGAAACATTTCGCGAGGTCTGCATGTGGGAGACAAGCTCATCGAGTACCTTGAATATGCTCTCCCGCTCGCTGTTGTCCTTTGGCTGAGGTTTATTTTCAGGATCTGACATTGTACAACACACTCCCTTTGTTTAGCTTAAAACATTTCTGTAACATAGTTACCGAGTTACTGTTTCTTTTTTCTGGGAAATAGCTCCTCATATGGCTCCAAGACCTCTTTGCATACGTGAATTCCTTTGTCGGTAATGCTGTACTTGATTATTTTTTTGCTGCCCCATGGCTCTTCTACTTTTTTTATGAACTCTTTTTTTTCCAAATCTTCCAAGATGTCCTTGTGAGCAACGATGTTTAGGCCACAGTGAGACAAAAGCGAAGTCTGGTTCAACTCACCTGATTCTGTCAGTGCAAGCAGGATGTCTTTTCTTATGTAAATCCTGTCTCTGTATTCATGCGACAAATAATTTCCCCTGTCAGAAAACCAGGATTGTATAGTTGTTTTTTGTATGACAATTACAAATAGAGTGTAATGGTACCTTGAAATGCATGATCAGAAATTAAATTTCAACTAATTATGTTTATCAGTAACTATGTTACCTAATATTATGAACTAATAAAGTTGAACAAAATTTTATAGATTAACCGCAGTTATTGCTGCTGCAAATGAATCAAATCATTTCAAACAAAAAAACAATGCTCGGGATTGTTCTAGGCATAGCAATCTTTGCTGCCATTGGAACAACAGTATCGGTGTATGCAGATACCCAGCCGAACACTGGAACTACACCATCTGGCAAGGTCATGGCAAACATACCAACAATTCAAGGAAGTATTGACATCAATCAGCTACTCATGCACAGCGTCAAGACAAAATTTGTCGATGCTGCAAATACTGCCCAGTCTGCAGTAACTGGCGGAACCGTAACAGGAGGCGAGCTTGGACCATACCAAGGATTCTATGTGTATAACTTTCAGGTCCTTGACAGTTCAAGTAAGATGCATCTTGTTATAGTAGATGCCGGAAACGGACAGGTACTATCAAACACTGAGATGCCTGATGGATTTTCTGCCATGCCGGGAAATGTAATGTTCCACAGTATTGGCGGATCTATGGGCAACATCTCATACCAGGCCATGAATCCAGCTGATGGACCAATTGCCATCCAAGTTGCACCAAGCAAGTAGGAAGCAATTCCCTTCTTTTTTTATTTTTTAGATATGTGTAGATTCGAGTCTTACAAGATTCGCTATTCCTGCTTGCCTAAAGGCTAAGATTTGTTAATAGAGAGCAGAATCCATACCGTATGAAAATAGAAAAAGCAACAGTTTCTGATTTGCAAGAGATGCTCTCACTTCAAAAATTAGCATACAAGAGCGAGGCTGAGATTTATCACGATGATTCCATACCTCCAATGGTCCAGACTATCAAACAATTACAGGATGATTTTAAACGCCAGGTATTTCTCAAGGCAGTAGTTGATGGTATCATTATAGGCTCTGTAAAGGGATTTTCAAGAGACGGTACCTGTTATGTAGGAAGGCTCATGGTTCATCCTGACTTTCAAAATCGCGGTATTGGGAAAAATCTGATGAATGAAATAGAAAGTTTGTTTCCGGATTGCAAAAGGCTTGAGCTATTCACTGGCAATAAAAGTGAAAAGAACCTTGCACTATATCATAAGCTTGGCTACAAGACATTCAAGACTGAAAAGGTAAATGATCAGATATCTCTAGTTTATTTGGAAAAAATTATCAGATAGGAACCAAAATGTCTGATGATCTACTAGAAAGAATACAAAAATTGATAGATTCTGGAATAGGCGATCGTGGAAGATTGGAATATATTCTTGAGACCTTACAAAACGGGAAAAAACCGATCCACTATTTGGAGATACCTAAATGAAGCTACAAAACAAGGCCTGATTCAAAAAACAAGCACCGGAAGAATAAAACTGCCACAAACAATCAAGGATTCCAAAGTATACGAGATTCTTGGCAATGA
>JBOGQX010000062.1:0-51697 GCA_050749285.1 Nitrosotalea sp.
ATCGCCGTTTTTATTCTTAATTCTTTTACTTTACCAATATCATGTAAAATGCAACCTGCAATTAGTAGATCCTTGTTAAGTTCTGGATGCATTTCTATGACTCGTTCCGCAATTTTTATCATGCTTAACACATGTTCTAAAAGACCGCCACCAAAGTTATGATGATTTGATGAGGCTGCAGCTGATTTAGAATACTCTTCCATAAATTTTTCATCGAAGATATGAAGTAAAAGGCGCTTTATATCCGGATTTTCAACTTGTGAAATTATGTTTTTGAAATCTACTTTCATTTTTGTTATATCTTTTTTAGTCATAGGCATGAAATCTTCCATGCTAAATTCGTCTACTTTTTTAATTAGACCAGAATCCATATTGACTGAAATACTAATTGGACCTCTAAAATCATCAGTTTTACCTTTAATGTGTACTACATCCTGAACATCAAATGAAGAATAAATTGCACAAGTTTCTGTTTTTTTATCTCCTCCAAAGAAGTTTAACATTACTTCGCCAGTCTTATCTGAAACGGTAAGAGTGAACATAGTGCCATTCTTGTAAGGCCGAGGCGATTCTTTGTTTTTCACTGCAAACAAATCGTCTACTGTTTCATCTCTTTTTTTTAAATCTGCTATAAACTGTTTTTTCACGTGTTAGTTTCAATGAGATTACATATCTATCTACCGCTCAATTAGGCACAACATTTGATGAATACAAGATTTTCAAGAATTATTGAATTATTCTAATTTATTTTATATTCACTTTAGCATATTGTAGTATTCAATTGTCTCAAAGTATCACCAGCTCATTTTTGTATGTCCTAATGTAACTGAGGTTGTTGTTTCTCAATCTTATGAGACATCTTGTATTCTATTTCATTAATCTTGTCTTCATATCTGACAAATACAGTATTTGGAGTATCACATTCTAGACCTAATCGGCCATCGTCATACCTAACCCAATACATATCACCGCTATAATCTTCAAGTATATCCAAAATCACGCATACTGCTCTTTCTCCTTTATCGATATTGATTATTCTTATCTTATCTCCTACCAAAAATCTATCCATGACTATCTCTTCTTACTTTGTGCTATAGAGAGTAGGTTATAATCAAATTACCTTTTGTTAACCTCATGCAACAATATGCGCTGCGTAAATACGTGAAGATATACGCATAAATCCGCTGATGCAATGTGATTTATATCCTATGCGCGTGAGTAAAATCCAAAAATCGCGCGCATCGGTTCAAAAAACTAGCGCTTTTGAGCACGGTACACATCAAGCGCACATTTTGCACTAGCGCGATTCAAAACGCGCCGCTGGTATCGCACAAAATGCGCCAAAAATCATACACGCCCAATACGCTTTGATGCACGCGTCTATCATCTGCGCATATTCAAAAGCGCACACGCAATAGACTGGATCATTCATTGAATCAATGCATCAGGACACGGATTGAAATCAACACGCACGTGATTCCAGTATAATCCGATTTGAAAATACAAAAGATACGCGCAAAGATCCACGTGCTTAAGATCTAAAATTCGAAAGATGCGCACGCAACCAAAGAATCTTGAATGATTCCACGTAGGATTTTTGAATGAATGTTTCCAAGAATGGTTCCGAAAGATACCATAGTGGATCCTAGTCTTATGAATCAACTTATGAAAATCCTGTTTGGATCTTACCGTATTACTGGCTGTCCTTTTTGTCCTATCTCTACTGCCATCATGTCTAGGAACTCTTCGGCAACTCTTTTGTGAGCAAGTGATGTAATTAGATCCTCTTTTCGCAAATATTCAATCACAATTTTTACAATCTCATATGCTAGTGGTGCTTTCCATAGGTCAAACGCTCTATTCTCATTGATTTTTTTATAATTCGATATTGGAAAATTACCAAAAAGAGCAGATAACACGTCAACCAGCGGTGAAGGTACAAAACATTTTCCAGAAACTAGACGGTGATCAAATATCTCTTTTACCTGTTCAGGATGCGCTACAAAACAGAATAGCTCCAAATCTTTGAGACCACTTCTAACAGTTGTTCTGACATCATACCAAAATTCAGCATTGTCCTCTTGATAGTTCTTTTTTGCTTGTGCTTTTACTCCTAACAGTTTTCGGCGTTTGTCTTCTGTAAATACTCCTCCATCGGCATCAAGATGATCCTTGAACTGATCATGAATATTCTTAAGGTCGTTTTCGACTATTTCTCGTCTATATTTGGCCATTCTATATTATAGTATGGCCATTAATTACCTATTAAATATTCCGATCAATAGTAGGTGTGAAAAAACTCCAGAAACTGCGAAACCAACTTGGTTCAGTTAAAAAGGAAATAGATTCACTAAAGACATTCAGACCGACAAAACAGACTGGACAATTACTCAGACATTTATTTGCAGAAAATAGTCGCATTGTAAATGCAATAAAGAAATTACAATTATCCTCAGAATCAAGACAAAAAGAACGCCAACAAAGACGACAAAGAGCAAACCTTAATCGCAGAACAAAAATGACGCGTGGTTGGAGATTTTTTAAAGCAATAAAGGAAAATTATCTTCCTGACAAATCTACAAAAGAAATCCGCTCACAATTTTCCAAGTTTAAAAAAGGACTGGAGACAGACATCGCAGAAGTCATATGGAGGAACCCTAGTCCATGACTTTACAAATACACCTTCCAAGATCAAAAGCTAAAGACCTCACATACATCAAACAAGGAAGACCAAATAGAAATGTAAACCAGTCAGTGCGTAGAAAAGTAAAGGGAATTGATTCTGAAACATCTGATGGAGACATTTTTCTAATTTGTGACTCTGATGGAAATTTCTTGGATTATCCAAACATTACATTTGATGGTATATCTGAATTTCTTTTCAAACATGAGGATTCTTGGTTATTTTGCTATAATCTACAATATGATGCTGAATGTATAATGAAATTACTGCCCTCTGAAGTATTTGATCCATATAGAAAGAAGAAACAATTACGTTTTGAATACAAAAACTATACAATTACATACATTCCAAAAAAGCAATTCAAAATACAAAAAGGAAATCATACAGTTTCGCTTTACGATATCGCACAATACTATGGCAATGTGCCGCTAGCCGATGCATATTCAGAGCACATCAAAAAACCCCTAGATCAAGACTATCTGAAAACCAAGAAAATACGAAAGAATTTCAGTCTCAGGCACTATTTTAGGCACAAAAAGCCTATTCGAAGATACTGTACTACAGATTGTATTCTAACAAAGGACTTGGCAGAGCACTGGCTAGACACATTTTTTGGAGCATATGGTTTCTATCCTGCAAACTGGGTTAGTTCTGGATATTTGGCAGAAAAAGTATTGATTCACAACGAGATACCCATTCCATTCTTTAATGATACCTTGTATGATATCCAGAAACTAGCATGGGAATCATTTTACGGTGGACGGTTTGAGCTCATACAGCGCGGGTTTATTGGCCAATGCTATCTGTATGATATCAATTCAGCATATCCGTATGCTTTGACATTTCTTCCAGATATTACAGACGGAAAATGGATTGGAACAAGAAAAATAAATCCAGGATCTGCATTAGGATTTTTCCACATTCGTGCCCAAATAGATTATTCAGTAAAGATTGCGCCATTTCCATTTAGAACAAAAAATAATAGAATAATCTATCCAACAGGTGAGTTTGAAACTTTTGTTACACTCGAAGAATTAAAGGCAATAACAGGAGATCCAAAAATAAAATACAAGATAATTGATTCGTATCAGTTTATTCCAAATGTAAATTGTCAGTATCCATGCAAAAAATTCATCATAGAGCAATATGATAAAAGAATGAAACTAAAAAAACAGGGCAACAAACAGGAAGTGGCAATCAAGATCATACTAAATTCCATGTACGGTAAAACTGCCCAACGTGTGAATAACCAAATGGGAAATTTATTCAATCCCGTAATTGCATCATATATCACCGGATTTGCAAGGGCACAACTGTACAAATTTGTGAAAGATCATCAGTTGGAAAAATACGTGGTCGCCTTTGCAACGGATTCCATTGCATGCAGGAAAAAGATTCCATGCATAGATAGTAAAAAACTAGGTGAGATGAAACTAGACAAGGAGGGGCATGACGTGTATTTTCTCTCAAACGGTTTTTACCTGTTTAATGGAATGTGGAAAAATCGTGGAATTGGCTATGATACTGAGAAAAAGGCCGAAATCGAGCACTTGGATACCAAAATAGACAAGGATGGTAACTTGTACATTACAGTCAAAACCACGAAAACCACACACATCAAAAGCGGAATCATATACAATAAACTCGATAAAATAGGCAAGATCGAGGAATATGAGAAGAAAATTGGCTTAAATTCTGACAGAAAGCGATACTGGCACTCTGAATTAAAATCGTTAAAAGAAAAAACATTTTGTGATTCTTCGCCGATTCCAATTGATGTGGTTGACGATATTATTTCAAAGAAGGAGATTGAATGGACTATGGATGATGACGGTTATGAACCTGAAAGCGAACTTTAAAGCGATGTTTAAACCTTGCAAAGCGTAATTTAAAGATGTCAAATTACCTAAAACCTAGCCTTAACTAGAAATCAACCTATCAAAACAGATTCAAAATCTATCTTCGTTCTCTCCATTTTCGCTTTTTTGGTTTTAGTTCACGAGCCCTAGATTTGTCGGTAGCAAGGTATGGTTTTTGGGAATCACCAAACGCTATTTTCCCGACATATTCACATCCTAAAACACAATCTTTCAGTATTGGTATTATATCTCCAGGATAGTAATTGTAAGGTTGTTGACCCAGATCACCCATTTTTCCCATATTTGTAACAAGTTCTACAAATTGAATGGCTTCAAGACCTGCTAATGCTACTACAAATGGCATTATACTTTGTCGTGTTGGTCCACTTTCCGATTCAAGTTTTTCAATATATTTTGGATCATCAAATAGCCCATCCCTATCTCTTTGAACCTCACCAGCATCAAACGCCTTTAGACAACTCATGCATGCGCGTTCCGGACCAACTGTCTGGGCTCTGTACATACCATGAATTAGGGTTTCATTCAATACTTTGAAAGATATTCCACCATCTACTACAGGTATTAAACATGAATATGCCAGATTATTTAGTACCTGTCTTGGCCAAGGCCTATCGACACAACTGAATATTACATCACAATCTAATGCTTCTTTGTAGCCGTCAGGTTCTACTACGCTACTTTCAGATTTTGTACACAAAAATTTGTTTGCAGTTGCTGCTTTGGTGAGATTTTTCTGAACTACATCAATTTTTTTCCGACCCACATCATCTTCTGAAAGACAATTCATTCTGTCAAGATTGTGGATCTTAACCTTATCGTAATCCATGATAAAAATTTCACCTACCCCAAGTCTGGCTAAGGTTTCACCAACCATTGAGCCAACACTGCCTACTCCAATTATTCCTACTTTCATCCGTGCAATGTCAGCTTGTTTTTCTTTGCCCCAAACTGTTAACGTTCTGATTTGTTTTTTACTTGTTCTGGGAGGGAATTTGATCTTTGGATTGAAGTGTATTGTTAAATTTTTGCCTACAATTCTAATAGCGGAACACCATTTTATCTTAAACGGGATAGGGTAGATTCTGCCACTCCATGTTCCGTTTCCTGCTAATGTCATCCCAACAAAAGGATAACCTGTGATTCCAAAAACCTCTCTTGAAAGGACATCTTGTTCATAATAAAGATCGGGTGACGATACATTTTGCCAGTTAACACCACCTGGATGAGTATGGATCATTGCTAATCCACCCCCTTTCTCCCTTGCTAATTCCTTAACTCTGTCAACATATTCTGGAAGAGCTGATACTGTTCCATCACGAATTCTTTCCTTATCCTCTGGAAAGATTATGTCTCTGATGAGAACAGAATAACGTGATTTACCCTCCGCAGGATGCCAAATAGCAAAACAAATTTCCTCATCAGAAGTATCTTTCAATAGGAAATCGTTCAGTAACCTATTTGTTGATTCAGTCATTGCAATGTTGTATTCCATTTCAATTAATCTCCAACCATCGGTTTACATGATCAATATAGTATTGTGAATTACGCCTGCCTGGATTCCAGTTATTGATCTGCCTACTCCAAAATCTCCAATCTCCACCTAGCGTACTTGGATTGTCAGATTTAGGAATGTTTTCAGTAAAACCATGATCTGATTTCACATGTATTCCATATGGTGCAGTAGTAGGATAATCCTGCGGTATAGGAAATCCTATATTCACGATTTTACCTTCGTATTTTCCACTGGGTATAACATAACCAGTTATTTTGAAAATAATCTTCCCATCGGATGGAATTTTTTCATAGTTCAATAATTTACCTTTTAAGAAGTCTTCAAAATTCTGGACAGATGCATCGTCTGCCATATTCCATCTTATGCGGGGTTTATGGGTCCAGTGAATCTAGTAGTGAAATGATCTCCGTCCTTTACTTCAATTATCTGATTAGGATCTGTGTATGTATGTTCTACTGGACCTCTCTCGCCCTTTCTTTTCTGTAACTCGTATTCTCCCGGCTTCCCACCTCCCAGTTCTATCAAAGTACCAACCTTCACATCGTCGGATTCAAGTTCAAATTTTTGACCGTTCACAAAAACAACTATTTTATGCATTCTTTCACCCCCATATCCTACCTAGCTTTTGACAAAAGCTTCAGTGCCAATTTACTTAACCAATAATGATGTGGCACATTTCTGAATCCCATCCAGTAATAATCATAACTTTCATCATACAAGTTTTTAGCACCAAGAGCAGCGACAACTTTACTATATTTATGAAGCTGTTGTTGAACGTCACCGCTTTCAAGAGTTTTTCTAATTAATCCTAAATTGTTAGTTGGTAGAGCCAAAGCATTAGCAACAACTGTCCTTGCAGTAGAACTCACTATCAAATATGCGTATAATCCTCGTCGTTCTCTTTGAAGTGCTGCATATATTTCACGGTCAGTATCTAGCCTGCCGCCTCTTTCATATTTGAAATACACTTTCTGCTCTTTTTCTTTTTTATCTAACAGACGATATTTTTTATATGCAGGATAAAATGCGTTATCGTTTGCACCGTTCTTGATAAATTCCCATTTGGTTTGTTGATGTGCTTCGTCTACTGCATCAAGTTTCTCACCTGCCAATAACACGTCAGCGGTTTGTGATAGAGTTCGCATTCTAGGAAAATCCTTCTTTAGTTCCTGCATCAATCTGGCTTTTGGTGAATTTATTACAGACATGCTTCAACCTCACTATCAGTCATGAAAATCCTAAACCTTGCCAGTTTTGGTTCGTTTTTATCCCCTAATGGATACATTAGATGTCTTTTTTATGCTCTAGTATTTAACCTATTTCCTATGAGACACCGGATGAATAGGTAGAACTCCTTCATGGATGGGTGTGCTGCACGAGACAAAACAGCATCAAATTGACCAGAAGAAATACTGTATTACAGACAGCTTTTTATTACATAATTTATCCATGTATGGATATAATGGCATATTCAAGTGGATACACATCCGTAAAAGTGCCTAAAACATTGGCTGAAAAAATCAACGTAGTTGCTGAAAAAGAAGGCTATCGCTCGGTCTCGGAATTTTTGTTAGATGCTGCGAGAAGACGTCTAGAAGACTTTCAAAAGTAACTTCTTTTCTTTTTTGTTTTAAGGGCGTAGTATACTAGTGGAAACCATCGTTTGATCTGGTCGCAGTGACTAGTCATAATTTTCTTTTTCGTATATCAACTTTCGGAGAAAGAAAATCTCAAGCCACATTCCATCTAGTGGTTGTGATCGCTTTACCTTTTGACAGAATTCTTATTCACCAAGAGTGAATGGTGAATATTGCGTGTAGAATCAGCTAATCATTTTAGATCAATACATAAATAGTCGATAGTTGCTTTCTTGTAAAATATGGCGGAAATTGATTTTCACAGCAGCTCAAAAAAAATAGTAATCCCAGAAGCAGCCTTCAAGTTACTAGCAGAAAACAAGAAAAAAGACTAGTCTTAACATATTAATTTTATTGTGAACGAGCCACTGCCTGGGCAATAATATTTCTTACTGTTCGGACCTCTTCTCTGGACGATTCTCTTTTCCTTCTATTTGGTATTAGATAAAAAACAAATAGGTTTGGAAAGTCTTCCCATTCTTCATTTATTTTTACGGCATATGGCGAAATTGTAGTAAGTTCTCTTAATTTATCATCTTTGGAAGTACCAAATATCAAAATAGTATTTTTTTCAGATAGTGGTTCGTATGGTTTCCTCGGAAAATCCTCAGAAAACACGTAAATGTCTCTAAGAGGATTTCCTTTATCTTCAAACATTTCCTTTAACAAAGGTGGCGACTTTTCTAAAAAAAATGAATTAATTTTAGATAGTACAACTTTGTTATCTTCAAAGAGATCTGATTCTTCCTTAATTTTTTCGATCATCGAACTGTAATCCATAATATGTTTAAAAACCGATATTGGTAAATATCGCCTGTCTACAATCCCGAAAAATTTATGATAAGAACTTTTTCTACTAACGAATTTTTTAATTATGGAGAGAACATTTTCATCGGTTGATTTTCCCTCAGCATATGAAGTCCAATGAAATAATTCAGCAATTTCCTCCCTCTCGTGTATTATCCTCTCAATGGCACGTCTTATTAGGGCATTAGTGGCTGTGACTGCATGATGCTGATAAAACCATTTGTACATTTTAAATCGAGCATCTAGCATATCTTCTACGTTACCTAAAGCCCTTGCATGAATAGCAATTTCGAATTTTCCAGGTCTTTTTCTTTTTACAATGGACATATTATTAATTATTCTGGTAATGTCGGTACGCCCAAATTGCACACCTGACATTAGGCTGTCACGTAACAGATAGTCCATTCTATCAGCATCTAATTGACTTGAAATAATTTTTCTTAAAATTGAATATCCCTGAGGATATTTCTTAGCATAAGTTATTGGTGCTTTGACCAATAGTGAAGAGATTGATTTGAGAAGGTTCTCACCTCCTTGGGAATGCTGTTTAATTGTTTTTGCTATTTCTCCACTATTGACCAACTTGTACGAGAAAAACTCATGGATTGGAATATCATCTTCATCTTCCATAAACAGTTTTTTTGCTTCACTAATCTCCTTTTTGTGATAAAGTTTTGTCACTTCAAGCATCGCTCTTTCTGCAGAATGAGAAAATGGGCCGTGACCAATATCGTGAAAGAGGCATGCCAGTCTAACACTTTTTATAATAAATTCCTTTTTCGATTTTTTGAATAGTTCATCATAGTAGTCATCCGATGTGTTTTGTATTAGTTGCGTTATAATTTGATGGCCCACGTGTAATGCACCTATAACGTGTGAAAATCGTGTTGTCACGGATCCTGGAAAGGTAAGATACGCAGTAGCTGTCTGTTTAACATAATGTAACCTATTGAGTGTGGGTAACTGTAGCAAATCATATTCCAGAGTTGTCAAAGGAATTGGTCCGTGAACAGGGTCTCCTATGATTTTTGGGAGAGACAGCTTTGGAACATCCACAGGTAGACAAGGTGAATCATGCTGATAAATTTAGTTATTAATATCATGACAGGATGGAAAAAATCAGCTTCTATTTTGGTTAGCTCTTCTGTTTTCCAGTTTCTATCTTCCATGTATTTGTCACAAAAAGCAGACAGCTTCTCAAATCTTTCCTTTTACACTTCAAGTTCAATGGATTTGCCACCTTCAACATTGAATCTGAAGTGCTAATTCATCATTGGAAAAAACTGGACTAAATATCTTATAGGGGAAAATTACTGCATTTTGTATGTCAAGTAATGTATTGTTTTGAAACCTTAACCGCAATTGGTTTGAATTGAAAAGTTTCTATAAGAATTACTAAAAGTACAATGAAAGAAATAGCAATAACACATATGGCAATAATTAGGATTGTTTCCATGATGTACTTTCAAATCACTCTGTTCTATTAAGTTGCCCGTTGAATCCAAATTTTCTTAATTCTATACATTTCATTTTCATAATCGTAATCTCCTCCATCATCTGATAACCATCCTTCCTTCTGATCCCACTTCTTGCTTTGTATGGTCTTTTTCTGTCAAAAATAGTAGAAAGCAAATCAATGTATTTTTTCTTCAAATCATCAGATAATACCACAATCCCATATCTAGAAAATGTGTAATCCTTCTTGCGTATCTGATTTTGAATCTCAAGGACGCTTCTATCTATCAAATGTCTAAAGGGTTCTATCATATCATACACCAATGCTAATTGAGACTCATGGTTTCTGTGATAGAAGCCGACATAGCAATCAAGACCTAGTGAATTGAGTTGCTTTGCTACCTCTGCATACAAGATACCAAATCCATAATTCAGAAGACCATTGATTACATCTGATGCATCTTTAGGTCTAAATGTTCTAGCATTATTCCTAGAATGAAATCCCAGCTCGGAATCAAATAATAATGAAAAATTAGGATAATAGATTTTTGCAATGTCACTTTCAACCTTCATTATTTCACGTAGTTCATGAGCAGAATCAAGTCCCTTCAGTCGTTGTTTCATTGTTGATATTATCTTTCTAATCTTCTCTTTTACCTCTGGCTTTACCTTAAGAGAATAATTCATTCCAGAAGACTGATTATTACAGATCTGCCACTTTCTATTGTACGAGTTATAGACTCGTTTTGGTTCTGCCACAAACTCCTCAAACAGTCTGATTTGTGATTCAATCCTTTGTGATATTAGCCACTTTCTAAGAAATTCTAACCTCTTTAGATCTCTGAAAGTATCATACTGTTTTTGTCTAACTAATGGTTCATGACCTCCAATTTTATGAAAGTAGCTGAATAACTTGCCACGCTTGTCAAGCATTACAACATTGATTTTAGAATCTGCAAGTCGTTCTAGCGCCTCAGTGGATACGTATCCCCTGCCTTGGATTACAACCTTGTCAAATGGACAAGCACTAGCTGGTAGCTCTAGAATTTCTCTTTTGTTTGAGAAAGGATCAATTCCTTGTGAAAATACCAATCGTGTGTTTTGTACTTTGATCGAGAGGCCATAGCCATGAAGGAATAAGGATTTCATTTCTTCGAAGAATGCCCTTTCTTGAAATTACACTGATAACATAGCGGCTGAATGTTGTCTATGCTATCGCTACCGCCTTCTAACAGAGGAATAATGTGATCTTCAGTTATCTTGTATTTGGCAGAACCTTTTGAGAATGGTATATCTTCCCATTTCCTATTACACCTAGGACATCTATCATATTGTTTGAGTTTATCTTGAAATTCCTTATCGGTGTGGGTGCCTACCGCGTTTCTTTTTCTTGTATTGTAGGTTTTTGCCCTCAATTGCCTACAGGTCTTACAGTATTTGTGAACTTTACCACTAGTTGATGTCCAAGTGCTCCAGTTATCATGGCCTTTTCCACACTGTGTCATTTACCGTAATTCGCTCTTCTTTTTGTCGGTGCCTTCAACAATGTTGTGGCATTTCCTACAATAGATCACAATATTCTGCCATCGATCATCTTTTGCTATGTGGTTTCTGTGATGAATTGTAAGATCAACCTCTGGAATTCCCTTCTTGCATCTCTCGCATTTTGCGTTAAAATATCTCAGAATTGCAGTTTGATTGAAGCGTTTTCGGCTACTCATGAAGGAATTGATCTATTCTAAACAAAATACTTTACGACCAGCGTCATATTTCTATGCGTAATTTGGGGGGATACTATTTTTATTGAACCGCAGTAAAAATGGAATACCCCTCGTTGAAGGGAAACATGCTTTTGTCATAAATTTTATCTAATTCAGAAATTATCATTTGATTTCACAGTCGACAGATCCTTTAACTAGGAACTGTACATAGCGGAATCATGGGCCAGAAAATATCAGGGATAGAGAAGTTTCTTTCTCCATCGTTAAACAAAATAGAGGAAGAATTAAGATCAATTCATGCTGAGATTAATATAGTAAAGGCAAGAATGGATGAGACTGACAATAGGTTGACAAAGTTAGAAGAGGATCATAGACGTCTTACAACTAGGATGGATAAGACCGACAATGGACTGACAACCGAGCCAAAAATCCTAATTGATAACATAAATGAAATGGAAAAGCAGAATAGAGATGAGATTGATGTTCTAAAGCGCGTCATGGATGTCGCACAAAGAAGGTTAGTCATTCTTGAAGCCAAAATGAAAGAGCTTGGCAAATGAATTAATTCCCACTTTGTGCATTGTCTACTACTTGCCCGTAGTAATTTCTATGCTAGCACATGAAAAAGTTGAAACATCACGTATTTCACTTGTATCTTGACCTGAGAATCGATATGTATCTTTGAGGTCATTTACATAAGGATAGTATGATTGAAATTTACACTTGGTGTAATGTACGGTTTCAATTATTGAACTATCACCTGCAATAATATCTATTGCAACATCAAACAGTGGGTAGTCGGAATTTGTCGCCGCTATATTCATGTACTGATTAATGAAATTATAGTAACTTTGTTTATCTTTAGTCGGTATTGATTCCAAATAAAATTGTGGAGGTCCACCAGAGTCTGTTGCTGGTGCGCTGGGACCACCTTCTGTTACTCCAAACATACCGATTTTTGAAAAAGTGTTAATGGTCATAGTGTTGGTAGCTGTGGTAAAATGAACTACAAACGATTGCGCCATTGTGTCAGGACTCAAATTTGAGTTGGTTGCAGTTACTGTTGTAGTTGGTATTGGATTTGGTATTTGAGTTGGGATTTGAATTATCCCTTGAGTAATGAGATATTGTAAACCTTTAACGTATTCTGTGTCTGTGATATTTCCTTCCGACCACCACTTAGCATTATTTTTTATCCACTGAGGAATAACAATTTGTTGAGCAGAAGCCTCGAAGGATACAGTAGCAACAGCTAGAATTCCAATAATCAAAGATAGGTAAACAATTTTGATTAATTTCAATAAATTCATTTTTGATAAAAACTACATAAATGTATTCTAGCGAAGATGATAACTATCAGCTCTAAAATTTACGACTTTTTCAATCTTTTTTTATTGATTTTTGCTGACAAATGTCAACACATCATCCAGTGTGGGCGGAATTCCTTGTGTATTACCAACGTAAAGCGATGCTGCACCGTTTGCAAAGAGTAATCGCTCGTATGGATCTAAATTTGCCAAATATCCAACTATATTTGCAGCATCCCACACATCACCTGCCCCAGTAACAAAATTAGGTTCAACGGAAAATGACTTGGCAAAATCAACCTCTTTTCCGTTTGACCAATATGCCCCAGAAGAAATGTGAAGATCAATAGAAACTAAGGTCTTTTTTGACAAGTCAAGAATTAATTTTCTAGTTTCTTCCACATCAGATATGCCTTCCAAACCATATTGCTTTAGGAGTATATTGCACTCGTTTTCGTTAATACACAAAGAATCCAACAAGATACCAAGTTCACTAATGGCATTTTTGAACTCGCTTGGTCTTGTTTGTACATCTGCAGGATCTAAAAAATGCATGGCTCTTGGGGATTTTTCGAATACAAATTTACAAAGTTCTGTTCCTTTTTCATTACTTGCCCAATTTGCAACAATTACAGCATCTGAATTTCTAATTGCTTTCTGTTCTTTTGGTCCAAGTTTCTCAGGTCCAAAATTTTCGTTATCACCTAGATCTGAGAGCATTATGTTTACAATTTTGCCGTCGTTACGAAACTCAAGTGATGTTGTCCTACCCGGTTTGCCATCAATTACAAAAAGAGAAGCTTTTTGAAATTCTGAGAATGTGTCCCTTAGGAGAGTTGCACTTGCTTTATCAGCCACAGTAATTAGAGTGATTGTACATCCAAGCCTAGCAAGAGCATATGCAACATTTGTTGCGTTGCCTCCCTTGAGGTCCTTTTGAGATATACCACGAATACTTCCTCCAAATTTACTTTTTTCTAATATTTGTTGATAGACTTTTTCAATATCTGAAATCTTGACTATCCTGTCCAGAAAAAAATCGTTTAGAACAACAACTGAGCCTAAGTTTAGATTTTGCAGTTTTTCTAACATGAAAAGGATTTAGCCCATTGGCGGCATTGGCGGTCCTCTTGCTCCACCACCCTTACCACCAGAGGATGCAATTACATCATCTATTCGGAGGATCATACATGCTGCTTCTGTAGCAGATTTTATTATCTGTTCTTTTACCGCAACTGGCTCTATGATATCCAAAGAATACATATCTGCTACTCTAGTGTTTCTTGCGTCTATTCCGGTCCATTTCTTACCTTGGCTTTGTTTTGCTCTTAGTGTTACCATGGTATTGATAGGATCCATTCCAGCGTTTTCTGCTATTGTCAGTGGAATTATCTCAAGTGCTTCAGCATATTTTTTAATTGCAAGCTGTTCTCTTCCCTCAAACCTATCTGCCCAGTCTTTTAGATGTGATGCCAGATATTCTTCAGGCGCACCACCTCCAGCTACTACTGCTGGTTTTTCAATTACATCTTTTACAACCATGAGTGCATCATGAAGTGATCTATCAACCTCATCAACAACTCTTTGCGAGCCTCCTCTTATCAATATGGTAATCGCTCTTGGATTTTTGCATCCTTCAATGAATACCCATTTTTCTGTTTCCACCTTTCGTTGTTCAACTAGTTCTGCTGTACCAAGATCCTTTGGAGTCATATCATCAATATTACTGCTAATTCTTCCTCCACAAGCTTTTGCAAGTTTTGTCATGTCACTTTCTTTTACTCTTCTTACTGACAAGATTCCTTGCTTAGCAAGATAGTGTTGAGCAATATCGTCTATTCCTTTCTGACAGATTAAGACGTTGGTACCTATTTCATGAATCTTGTCTACCATAGATTTTAGCATTCTATTTTCTTCTTCAAGGAACATTTGCATCTGAGTGGGGTCTGTAATTCTTATCTCTGCACTCATCTCAGTTTTTTCTATCTCAAGTGCTGAGTTGAGAAGTGCAATCTTTGCCTTCTCTATTTTTGTTGGCATCCCACTGTGCACAACTTCCTTGTCGAGAACAATACCCTTGATAAGTTTTGTATTTCTAATAGAACCTCCTGCCTTCTTTTCAACTTTGACATTATCTAGATCTACTTTATTTCCCTCAGCTTCCTTTTCAACTACTTGTAAAATCGCATCTACAACGAGCTTGGAAAGCATGTCACTGTCTTCTGAGACTAGTTTTGATTCCATACTAGTTTTTGCAACTTTGAGGAGAACATCTCTCTCGTTTGGGCTTACAGGCTTTGCAAGTTCTTGTAGCAACAACAGAGCTTTTTCAGATGCGGCCTGAAATCCTTCAATAATTACTGTAGCATGAACATCTTTTTCTAAAAGTTCTTCGGCTTTTGCCAGAAGAGAACCACCAAAAACAACAGATGATGTTGTACCATCTCCTACTTCATTGTCAACGGTCTTTGAAATCTCTACCATCATTTTAGCAGCAGGATGCTGAACATCAATCTCTTTTAGAATAGTAGCACCGTCGTTGGTAATTGTAACATCGCCTAATGAATCTACAAGCATCTTATCCATTCCCCGTGGACCTAGGCTTGTTCGTACAAGTTCAGCGACTAGTTTTGCCGCTGCAATATTATTTTTTTGAGCATCGCGTCCCTTTTGTTGCAGTGCGCTTTCTTTTAACACAAGAACAGGACCTTGTGGTGTTTGTTGAATTGAAGCCAAAATTATTCCCTGTGTTCGTAATTTGGCTGCCCCTTTTAATACCTTATTGATTCAAGATCTTCAGGTAAATTCTATTTTTTACATCGACAATTCCACTATACAATATTCTAACCTCCGGCAGAGCAAGGAAAGGAAGGAAAAGTGGAATCAAGTGAGGTTGTTTGAATTTGCATCCAGCGTCAACTATTTTTGAATCAATGTCAGAATATTGTTTTGTGGCTTCTTCTACTGGCAGTTTTGATATTAGGCCTGCCACGGGCATATCAAACTTGCAGAGAATATCACCGTCCTTTACAGCAAGCAGGCCACCCTGACTCTGGATCAGTTTGTTTGCAACAAGGGCCATGTCTTTCTCATTTGAGCCTATCACAATCATATCATTTTCATGAAAGCTTTGTGTGCAGCCAAATGCACCTATGTGAGCTCCAAAGTTCTTCAAAAATCCAACACAGTATTTGCTTCTTCCGTATGTTCTATCTATTGCAGCCACTTTCCAGATATCTTTTTCAATCGAAGCAGTAACATTTCCTTCTTTTATTTGGAGTTCATCCTGGTCTTTCTTTGTTATTATCTCAGTATCAAGCCGAATTACTAATGCCTGAACAGAAGAGAGCTTGTTTTTTACAATGAAATCTTTCTCAGTGAATTTTCTCTTTGTTTTGACCGTTTTTGTAATCCATTTTGGCATAGATAGCTTTGAAGGCTTGAAGACAAGTTCACCATGAGCTACTACTAGTTTGCCACCAACTAGAACTTTGTCTGGTTTTATTTTGTCAAGATCATCAAAGACTACCATATCCGCAACCTTGCCTGGTGCGATTCCGCCAAAATCTTTGCTCATTTTGTAATATTCAAAGCAGTTCTTTGATGCTATTGTTATTGCATCAATTGCATCCATACCTAACATTACAGATTTTCTGATGCAATGATCAATGAGACCAAATTCGAGAAGATCTTTTGGGGTTACACCATCGGTACAAAACATTAGTCTATCAAAATAAGTTCTGTTTGAAAGTATGTTTGATATCATCTTGTCCAGATCTCTTCGTATAGAACCTTCTCTCATCATAACCCACATGCCAAGTCTCAACCTCTCCATTACTTGGTCATAGTCTATTGGTTCATGGCACGAAAAGATTCCAGATGCTATGTAGGCGTTCAATTTTTTGTCGCTTGCACCTGCAGTATGACCATTTATGATGCCATCATTTCGTAACATGAAAGATAGGCTTTGGATAGTTCTTGGATCTTTTGTTGTAACTTTTGTCCAAGAAAATACTTCGCCCATGCCAAGTACATTATCTAAATTAAAAGCCCTTTTTTCTTCTGCTTTTGACATTGTTCTTGAATGACTAAACTTTCTGTCCACAGGAAGGCCCCCTGGAATTAAATGGAAAACTCGGATTGGGAGGTTCTTAGTCATCCTTACAAATTCTCTGAAACCCTTGTAACCACAAACACTCACGATATCAATTGGATCTGAAAACAAGGTGGTTGTTCCAGATAGAAGTGCTTTTTTTGCAAGTTCTGAAGGTAAAATGTACTGATCTAGGTGTATATGTGAATCTGCAAATCCTGGTGAGATGTATTTTTCTTCCAAGTCTATGACTGCGGTCTTGTCTCCAATAGTGTGAGAGGCGTCTTTACCCACGTAAGCTATTCTGTCCTTTAGAATTGCTATTTGAGATTGTGAAATAATTTCTCTAGAATATACATTGACAAGTTTACAATTTTTCAAAACAATATCTGCTTTTTTTTCACCCAGTGCAACTGCATTCAGTG
Organism: Nitrosotalea sp.; assembly: GCA_050749285.1. Lineage (GTDB taxonomy): Archaea > Thermoproteota > Nitrososphaeria > Nitrososphaerales > Nitrosopumilaceae > Nitrosotalea. Next base: position 17,522 of record JBOGQX010000062.1, read on the forward strand.
ATCCAATCATTGAGGCAAGAGGGGTAACCTTCATGGAAAGAATGTTATCGATTATAGTATTAAAGCGATGTTTAAATTACGGTCAACAAGGTCTTCTTCTATGAACATGCCGAAGGAGATCAGAAGGTATTGCCCAAAGTGTAAGAAACATACACTACAAAAGGTCTCCTTATACAAGGCCGGAAAAAGAAGAGGTTCTGCAATAGGTGAAAGAAGACACGCAGAGGACAAGAAAGGATACGGCGGTCAGAAATTCCCTAAGCTAGCCAAGCCTGCCAAAACTACAAAGAAATTAACTCCCATTCTAATGTGTCCAGAGTGTAAGAAGAAGTTCAACGTAGCAGGCATAAGATTAAGAAAATTGGAGTTAGTTGCATAATGAAAAAAGCCCAAATTCTAGTTCCAAAACCTGGAAGCAAGTTCCAACGAGTACAATGCAAAGAATGTGGTGAAGAGAGTGTTGTTTATTCACATGTTACTAGCGTAGTTACTTGCAAAGCTTGCGGTAATACGTTAGCTGAACCAAGGGGTTCCATTGCAATAATAAATGGAAAGGTTCTAGGCAGTGCAGAATAAATCGTAGTCTTTTTTTGTGTTAAGATTTATCGCAATTCGTTTATCATCAAGTACTATGTATGATTCTCTTACCTCATTCATTTCCAAAATCTCGTTAGGATTTACAATAGAGATACCTGTGTACGCGCATTCCTTTTTGTCATAACTCAGAAGATATTCCGGTTTTAAACCAAGTACATCCAAAAATTTCTTACTAACAAGAACACTGAGCCATGGCTCTTTGTTTTGTCCATGTAGCACAATTTCTTTTACAATTACTGCATCCAGGAGAGGAAGATCCCCAGATGTTACAAAGACTTGTTCATCAAGTTTGGAAAGTGTTTCGTTAAGATCATTGACATAACCGTTTCCTTTAGTTTCCACAGTTAGAACTCCCAACTCATTAACAAATTGATGTGTTTTAGGCGCGTTGGGGCTAGTAGCACAGACTACTTTTGAGAAACATCCTGATTCTTGTAGTGCAGTTATTACATGTTGTATTATGGGTTTTTTGTATTTGAGAAGAAGTTTTTCTTCTTTTGACTCCATCCTTGTACCCTTACCACCACACATTACAAGTCCTATCATTTTGATGCAAAAATCAATAGGGATGCAAGCCTCACGAGTTCATTGCTTGCACCAAATACATCTCCAGATATACCTCCAAAGCTTCTGTTTGCAACAAATAGTAATAAGAATGACAGTCCTACAGTGACTGCAGCTACAATTACTCCGGTTATTCCACCAAGCAAAACAGTTGGTATTATAGCCAATGCTGCGGCAATACCCAATTTCCTAGGATCTTTCATAGATTGTGTAAATGGTGAACTTAGTCCTTGCCAAGCAGAAAAACCACGATTTGCTTGAAGGACCATTGCAAATTTTGCCATAAGTTCACTCAGTAAAATAGCCTCAAAGAGTACAAGACCTTTCATCATGGATATAGACATTATCATTCCAGCAACGTAAAGAACAACTGTAACTACACCAGCAGAACCTACAGCTGGATCACGCATTGCTTGTAATTTTTTTTCTTTTGTCCCCTTTGCCATCATACCATCAGCAAAGTCACACAACGCATCGGTATGATGTATTCCAGTGATGATCACAAGTGCTCCCGTTAAAAGTAAACCAACGATCAAAGGTTGAACAAACAGAGAAAGGCCATAACCTGCGCCGCCTACAATTAGTCCTATCAGTGCAGCCGCTACAGGAAAGAGGTACATGTTTTTTGCGACTGTATCAAGCTGTGTATTTTTGGATGAAATGATGGTTAGGAAAGAAATTACTGATGCTATTCCTTTAAACAAAATTCCACCATCCCAAGTAAGGCAAGATTACAATCATAGGAATTGTAAATAACATAACAAACAGAATTGTTGTGATTTTCATTATTGATATTGCAGTTTTGATGTGTTTCTCTGTTATCTCAGAAATTCCATCGCCTAGTGTATAGTGATCTAGTTTTTCAAATCGTACACCGAGTGCTCCTGCCATAGTAGCCATTGGGTATCCCGCATTTGGGCTTTCAGTCTTAGGACCATCTCTTCTCATGATTTCAAGAGAATCTCTCCAATGTCCTCCTACAATCATGCTTGCAAGTATCATGACCAAGCTTGTGAGTCTTGAAGGAACAAAGTTTAGTATTTTATCACAGTTGGCTCCAAACCAACCTAGATTTCTAAACAGATCAGTTTTGTAGCCTATCATTGAATCAATAGTATTTACAGTTCTATAAACAAAACTGCCTACAAGACCAAAAATTGCAAAGTAAAAGAGAGGACCTGTTATTCCATCCACAGTGTTTTCACTTATACTTTCGAGTGTGGCAGAAATTATGTGCTGTCTGTCAAGGTTCTTAGTGTTCCTTTTCACTATCATAGATAGCTTTGCCCTGGCATCCTCTAAATCATTCTTTAATAGTGCATCCATAATTTTGGATGCATGTTGTTCCATTCCTTTAATCGCAATTGTTGTTTTTAATAGAAACCCAACACTAAGTATAGTAATTATAATAACTAGAATTTTTGAGAGACCTACAAAATTAAGACTTTCAAGTTGCTGAAGTTCAGAATTAAAAGCAAGCATAAGAACAGAGACAAGTGTAGTTATAGAAATAACAAGAATGAATCCGCCTATCTTTTCTAACTTTGTATTCGTTGATCGTACCAAAGGAACAAGTTTGCCAATAAGAGTACCAGTCCATACGGTCGGATGGTATTTGTTTCGTGGATCTCCTAGTGCAAAATCAATAACAATGGCAAGAATTACTGCCAGAATTGGTATAATGATCAATCCAACAAACCACCTATTGCTTTCATGTTCAAACTTGATCTAACAATGCGACTCAAATATTCTATTTCTTTATTGAGCGATCGTAAATATTTCTCTGTCCATGAAACCTGTCTTGGTTTGGCATGTAACGAGTCCTCTTCTGGAATGTCAAACTCAAGTAACGGAATTGTGCCAAGAACCGGTTTACCAGTCTTATTCTTCAGATAAGAAAAGCTTGGACGCAAGATCTCGATATCGCCTCTGAACTTGTTTATCACAAAACCTTTGATAAATTTCCTATATTGTCCTTCTAGGATAGATAATGTTCCTATAATGCTAGCAAAACTGCCCCCTTTGTCTATATCTGTTACAAGAATCACAGGAGCAGAACAGTATTGAGCCATTCTCATGTTAGCAATATCATACTTTGCCAAGTTAATTTCTGCAGGTGAACCTGCACCTTCAAGAATTACTAGTTCATACATATCGAGCAAATAATCAAGGGATTCTTTTGCCGCAGTTAATCCCTTTGTGAGTGCAAATTTCTTATAATAATTATTAGCATGCATTTTCTTGTAAAACTTTCCTTTAACAAAGATCTCACTTTTGTAGTCCCCAATTGGCTTGAGCAAAATTGGATTCATGTGAGGATCGATATCAGTTCTTGCTGCAATCGCTTGAATTGCTTGTGCTCTTGAAATCTCGAAGTTTTTGTCTTGATAAGAATATGATGACATGTTTTGAGATTTGAACGGGGCTACTCTATAACCTTCATCAGCAAAAATTCTGCATAGGGCTGTAACAAGAGTTGTCTTACCAGCTCCAGAGGATGTTCCTTGAATCATCAATACTTTTGTCATAACTTTTTTAACACCTTTACGAGTTTCAGATTTTCTTTGCGAGTCCGTACTGCTACTCTTATGAACTTGTTGTTCAATCCTCTAAAATTACTACAATCTCTTATCAGAATATTTTTTTCAAGTAGTTTCTTTCGTATGTGCTTAGAGTTTTTCTTAGATTTTATTAGAAGAAAATTTACATCAGAATCATAGCAACTAAATCCATTAATTTGTGATATAGATTCTTTTAAAAATTTTCTTTCTCTTGAGATTACTAATCTTGTCTTTTCAAGGTGTAGTTTATCTGAGAGAGCTCTAATTGCTACGCTTTGTGCAAAACCACTTACATTCCATGGAATTTTTATTTTCTGCAAGACTCTAATCATCTGTAAACTTCCAAGACCATATCCAATTCTCAGACCAGCCAAACCAAATGACTTTGTAAGAGACCTTAGGATAAAGAGATTATCAAATTCTCTCAAATGAGGTACAATGCTTTCTTTCATATTAGAAACAAATTCAATAAAGCATTCATCAACAAAAAGTAATACAGATCTTTCATAGGCGGATTCCACTATTTTGAGCATATCTTTGCGTTTTATTAGAGAACCAATCGGATTATTTGGGTTACAAATGAAGACACAGCCATTTTTTGGTATGATATCAAGAAGTTTTGAGACTTCTCTGTTAAGATTCATGGTCTTCAAGAAATTAATCGAAGCACCATGTAACTTTGCAGCTGATTCGTATTCACCAAATGTTGGTATTGGTATCAGTACTTTACATCCTTTCAGAAATGCTGCAGAAAAATTATAGATTATTTCAGTGGCTCCATTTCCAACTATTATTTGATCTTTGGATATGCCAGTGTACTTCTCTAAATAATTTCGTAACCTAGTGGAATCAGGATCAGGATATACTGAAAAGAAAGGATAGTCTTTTTTCAAGTTATTTGTAATCGATGGTGGATAACCAATAGGATTTACATTGGAACTAAAGTCGATTATCTTAGGGTCATATCCAAGACCTGCAGAATAGATTCCTCCGTGTGCTACCATTTTATGATTCGCAATCCGTCTTTCTACTCCAAGTTTCACAATCTCGTGATACCATAATGGTATTTAGTTGTGTTTTGTTCTTTATCTTCTAAAGGAATATTAATTGTTTAAGCAGCATTTTTCCATATATGAAGAAACGAGTAGCTATCATAGGCGTTACTGGAGCAGTAGGACAAGAATTTGTCGTTGCTCTAAATAATCATCCATGGTTTGAGGTAAAACAGATAGCTGCATCAGAAAGATCGGCCAAGAAAAAGTTTGTGGATGCCATAAGAGATCCTAATAGTGGCATTCTGAAATGGCATATCAGGGACCCTATTCCTGAATATATCAAAGACATGGTCGTGGAATCGGTTGATGGTATAAAACCTGAGAATCTTGATTTGATCTTCAGTTCTGTTGAAAGTGAGGCTGCAAAGGAAATTGAATCAAGATTTGCAAAAGATATTCCAGTCATAAGCACATCAGCTGCTTATAGATATGAATCTGATGTCCCAATTTTGATTCCTGGAATAAATGATGATCACGTAGCATTACTAGATACACAGAGAAAGAATCGTGGTTGGAAAGGGTTTATTGCGCCATTACCAAACTGTACCACAACAGGACTTGCAATAACCATGCGACCACTGCTTGACAAATTTGGGGCCCAGAAGATAATCATGACATCTATGCAGTCTATGTCAGGAGCTGGAAGATCTCCTGGTGTTTCTGCTTTAGATATTACCGACAACATAATTCCATACATTCCAAAAGAAGAAGATAAAGTAAGAATTGAAACCGGCAAAATTCTTGGTAAGTTGGTAGATGGTAAAATAGATCCTGCTAAATTGAAAGTAAGCTGTACATGTACAAGAGTCCCAGTAATTGATGGTCATACTGAAACAGTTTTTGTTGAAATGACTGAGCACACTGATCCTGAAAACGTAAAGAAAGCCATGCGAGAATTTTCAAGTAATGTAAGTGTAGCAGGATTACCTTCAGCCCCTAAGGAGTACCTCTTAGTTCATGAAGATCCTACAAGACCACAACCTAGACTTGATCGTGAAATAAATGAAGGTATGACTACAGTAGTAGGCAGAATCAGGGAAGACACGGTCTTTGATAACGGTATCAAGTATGTTTTGTTCTCACATAATGAGAAGATGGGTTCTGCCAAGGGAGCAGTCCTTCTAGCAGAAATGCTGCACAAGAAAGGTTATGTTTAGATAATCGAGAATTATAGAAAATTTATAATAACAAGTTTATTAAGATCCATTTATTCACAATAATCGGTGTTTTGAATGGCAAAAGTTGATGATTTAGACATGATAATTTTATCGGAACTATCACAAGATGCAAACATTTCAGTTCCTCGAATCTCAAAGAAGATTAATGTCAACTCATCGGTTGTATACAGTAGAATTAAGAGACTTATCAAAAGAAAGCTTATCGAACGCTTTACCATAGTTGTAAATGATAGAGAGCTTGGTTACACAGTAAAGGCCCTCACGGGAATAAACATGGATTCAAAGATGAGAGACCATGTAATTGAAGAGCTTATGAAAATAGCCGAGGTAAGAGAGATTTCAGAAGTCACTGGTAGATTTGATATCATAGTAACAATGCACGCCAAAAACTTGGATGAAATGCACAGGCTGATATCTGAAAAGGTTGGCCGAATAGAGGGAGTACAGCGCTCAGAGAGCTTCATAGAGATGAAAAGGACAACAAAGCCAATGCCCCCTACAAGCCAGCAAAGTAATCAGATTTTTTCAACCTATAAATAACAAAGAGGTTCCAAAAAGGGGAGAGAAGTGTGCTAACAACAAAAGCCAGTTCCAGAATCAAAACATACTATGAAGTTACCAAACCAAAGATATGGTATCTATTGGTTTTTACTGCTATAGGAGCAGCGTTTACAGCATCTAATATTTATCACACACCCATATCACCCCTTACCTGGGGCTTAGTAATTGGTGGTGTCATAGCAGGTTCTGCTGCAGCCAATACATTGACAAACTACAATGATAGAGACATCGACGCAATTATGGAAAGAACGAAAGATAGACCAATTCCTAGCAGAAGAATTTATCCTGCAAAAAAGGCCTTACATTTTGGATTAATTCTAACAGCAATCTCACTAATTTGCGCTTTCGCAATCAATACATGGGCTGGAATTTTTATGGCCTTTGGTCTTGCAGATAATATTTTAGTTTACAGCAAATTACTTAAGCGCAGAAGCAGAACAAATATTGTTCTGGGTGGATTTTCTGGTGGAGCTCCTGCGATGATTGGATATGTTGCAGTAACAACTACTGGTCTTTGGGATCTGGGATTAGTTATGGCAGGATTAGTTTTTGTTTGGATTCCGATGCATATATGGAGCCTCACCCTACACGTCAAGGAAGATTATAACAAAGTCAAAGTTCCTATGCTTACTGCAGTTGAATCTGAAAAAACCTCTGTTCGAGTAATAGCTGGAACAACTCTCATGATGGTACTCTTTAGTGTATTCCCATTTTTCATGACAGATTCAACAGGAAAACATCTGTTCCATGAAGTCTATCTTTATACTGCAATAGTATCTGGAGCGATAATGATAGCATTAAGCATATGGCTACTTGTAAAACCATCAGAGAGAGCATCATGGACATTGTTCAAGTTTTCAAGCCCATATCTTGCGATATTATTTATTGCATTAATGGTTGACTCTACACTTTAATGCCTAAATCTTTACTTCAGATAATTTTTCAGAGATATCTTATCTGCCTTTGGGATTTTGGCAATTTCAAAACCCTCTGAGCATTTCGAGAAGGATTTGGTTGCATCTAAACCCATTTTGGTGGTTAACAAATTTTTTTGATCGCTAGAAGGATCAAGACTTGAACCTCGTACCTTTGGTATCATTATTAGATCTTTATCCGCCTGAAATCTCGTAGCTATAGCATATTCTACAGACACCGGATCTGATGGATCTATGTCATCATCGACAACAGTCACGTGTTTGAGAGATCTATGGGTAGCAAATGCTGCCTTGATTATCTTCTTTGGATCAGATTCTTTTTTCTTTGAAATTTGTACTACCGCGTGTAACCATTTGCATCCACCTTCAGTCAGTACTACTCTCTTTGTTTGTGGCATGGTTTGCCTGAGACTTTTATTCAATTTAGCTTCAATTGGCATTCCCATCAGTAATCGATGTTCCGAATAACCAGACAAAACATCATGAAAGATGGGATTATTCCTAAAATACATTCTATCAAGCTCAAACACAGGTTGCATTCTCTTAAAATCATAGGTGCGAAGCATCTCCACCATCCATTCTTTGTGAGTCTTGTCTTTTAGAATACGTCCCTCCATAACTATTTCTGCCTCTGAGGGTACAAACATACCAGAGTATGGGCACATCGCTAATTCGAGTTTTTTGTCCATTAATTCATTAGCAATTTCTAGTTCATCTTTTCCCCACTCAGCCTGATATGCTCCTGCAATGGATACTGCAGGATGGACTCCAACAGTAATTGCAACCCGTAGATCCTCACCATGATCCTTGGCATACACATAGGATCTGTGAAGATGTCTTCCTTCTACCATCCTAATAGAGAAACGAGTAGCATCAAGTCGAAGAAGTCTGTGGAAGGAAGAGTTTTGGGTACTTGTTTCTTGGTTTCTTGTATATACTATTGAAGATGTGATAAAAGGTCCTGGTTCCTTTTCAAAATGAGTTATTATTGGAAGGTCGTATAGATCCATTGATTGGTTTTCCATGAATTTACCTTTATTTGCAATTCTAGGTTTTGAGGCGTGGTTAATTGCCCGGATAACCTTATCGTGAATTTTATTTTCAGTAGTTCCTACCGCCTGAGCAAATCTCTTCTTTGTACCTACTAGATTTGAAACAACTCTAAATTTACTGTCTTTGACATTTTCGAATAGGATAGCTTTCGAGCCATCCATTTTTGCAGTAACAGCTGCAATTTCATATTTTGCAGAAATTTTCTTTTTTACAATTGCCAGCTCATTTATCCTAGTAATCTGACCAAGGTAATTGCGTAGATCAAAACTCATTGTCGTATAATCTCCATTACTTCATTCATTAGAACCTTCATACTGTCAAGTTCCAATTCTTTTTGAATATTTAATGAAAAAATACAAATACCATTAATAGTCGAAGATACGCGTTCAGATACCATCTTGAGAAAAATTGTTTCTGATTTTGATGGTATTACTGTAGCAGTGCTAGTACGTCCAGCAGAACCGATTGAAACAACAAGGGTTCCAATCTTCTCCTTTCCTTCAGTTATAGAAATAAAATCTCCATTATCGAAGGGAACTATTTGAACCAAGAATTCTCGTTGATTCACAGTGACGGTTTTTTTCTTATAACCGACTTGTGATATCAACAGCTAACTACGCCTATACTGCTACAGGTTCTATTGCTACTTTCTTTATAGCCTTAGTTGTTTTTGCCTTTCTTGTAGATTTTACTACCACTGGTTCTATCTCTTCTACTTCCATAGCCTTTCCAGCAACAGCTTCTAGTTGATCAGCTTCGACTCTAGCACGCAGTTTTGCTTTGTATTTGAGGTTTCTAGGTTTAGTTCGGAGTCTGTATCCGCAACATGGACACCAAAGACCTTCCCATTTTATGAAGATCTCACAAATTTGACATCTTTTTTGTCCCGATGCATAACGGCCCGTACCTACTGGCTTCTGTGCCTTGTATCTTGTGCATATTCCTTTACATGTCATTGTTTAGTCACTTTACCTTGTATTAGTATATAGTATTAGTATATATTTAAGCATGGATCAGAAATTTCTATAATTAATTCTTCGATAATTTATAAAAATTATATCTATATGGCAAGATCGGATCAACAGTTTTCAGAAAAAACCTGAAAAAGAGATATAAATATGTATGGTTTTCTTTGATGCAAGTTTTTTGATTTTTTAGGAATTTTTTCAATCTAATATTTAAGGATTGACCGTAGTTTTTTGATTTTTTTAACCAATTCTAGAAAGAGGTAATACTAGATGACGATATCCCTCGCGTTGAGTGATATATCTTGCAGATATTTTATCGCGTATCCCTCTTTTGTTATAGTTCTTTACTCTTAACGATGTCTTGCGCTCGTCAACAAATTCAAGCTCAAAGTGTGAACAGAAACGAAGATTTAGCGAGTTTGTAATCTGTCGTGCAATTTTCATATTTCCATTTCCCACCTTGACAATTTTTCTTTCTGCATTCAATCCTACAAGCACTTTTACAATATGTGATATCAAATCGTCAACTGATGTATAGATTGAGCTCTCAATCTCCTTTTCATAATAGAATACAGAAAGTCCAATTCTATTACCAGGATCAATTCCAATTATCAAAGAACTAGGATGAATTCCTGATTCGAGTTTTTGTACCATCTTCCCTCTTATTACAATAGGGTCATAATCAAATTCCTCATCAAATAGAACAAGATCAGTGGGGATTTTGGATGATTCTCGTACTGTAGTTAGAATCAATCGTTTGTCAGAACTTGTAATTTCTTCAGGTAAAACTGAGTCATAATTTAGTTGTAGGAGTTTTAGTGTATTTACGAACTTGAAATAAGATCTACCATCTACCGTAGCCACCGCAATGTTGTTTTGGGTTTGGTACGCTATACCTATTCTTACTTCCTTGAAAATTTAAAGTTTATTTGTATTTTATTATTAATCAACCAGCCTCATTTAGTTGTCAATAGTAGTATGGCCCTAGCCAGATCACCCTTGGCCTCCGTTAAGGCTTTTGTTGCTTCTTCTGGGGAAACATTGGCCTGTTGAGCAACTAGCATAATATCCTCTTGACTAAATACAGGTACCTCCAGTTCCCTCTCTTCGTAGCTCTCAGCAATGACCTGAAAAATGGAGTTATCTTTAGCCTTCATTTCTGTAACTGCAGGTTTTGTTATTATGATCTCCTTCGTGTCAGTTTTTATAATAACCTCTTGCACATTATTTACTTCCTTCATTTCAAGGCCCATTCTGTCCAACATTCTACGCATTTCACGGTTTCCGCCACGCATCATTTTCTACTCATTCTCCTCAATCAAGACTTTTTAAACTATCTCTGATCTTGACCGCAGCCCCCTTCTTGAGGGATTTTATCATTCTTGATGAGAGTATAGCCTTTCCCACTGCAATCACTTTATTCCCGTACAGGACAGGCACATCAGATCCAATCAGGATATTTTTACCACACCATGTGACATGTTTGGAAAATACAGAGTTACCAGTTTCAATAAATGGTTTAGAGTCATCGTCTATCTCAACACAATTTTCTCGAAATTTCTTGTTTTTCATTAATATTTGAGCAAAATAGGGTGTAATTGCCAAGCCGCCATCCGTTCGCAGTGTACAAAGAAGAGAATCATTTTGATATACATGTTGTATTCTACCCGTTCTTTTTGAATACGTAAATCGTACATCTTTTGGAAGATATCTTGATACCCCAACTCCAAAAAGTGCATCCAATGTATATTTTATTTTTAAAATTGAATCCATTTTTGATTTATGTTTCTGCTACCCCTAATTATTTTTACAGATGTAAGAGTACTATATAGTAGATCCGAAGAACTATATAGAATAAACCATGACATAGACAATATGGGAAATATTGAAGAAATGAGAAAGATACAGTTCACCGGCAAGTCTTCGTATATTGTTTCATTACCAAAACAATGGGTTACCGATATGGGATTAAAACAAGGTGATCAAGTCTCCGTTATGCGACAGGGAATTTCTACTTTACAGATTGTTCCACTTAAGCATCATAACAAACCTGTTAGCACAGAAGATGCAACCATCGAAATAAAACAAGATGATGAGGATGGAGTAATTGTGAGGAAATTAATTTCTCTTTACTTACTAGGTTTCAATATCATTAATGTAAAACCAAAACTTGGAAGATTAAAGCCATCACAAAGGAATGCTGTCAAAGAGGCCGTAAAAGGCATTCTTATGGGAACGGAGATAATTGCTGATTCAACAGAAGGAATTACCATACAGGTACTCATCAATCTTTTTGAACTTTCAGTAGATGGAGCATTGAAGCGAATGTTGATAATTGCTAAATCCATGCAAAATGATGCATTACTTGCATTAGGAGAAGCAAATTATGATTTGGCAAAAGAGGTGATAAACAGCGATGATGAAGTAGATAGATTTAGCTTCTACATAATACGACAGTTGAGGATAGCTATTCAAAATGAACATATGTTAAAGGAAATGGGTATAGAAAATCCAGATCACTGTCTTGGCTACAGGCTAATTGTAAAAAATATAGAACGAGTGGGTGATCATGCAACTGAACTAGCTAGAGATCTTTTAGAGTTCAAAAAACCCATTAAAAAAACAGGTCTTGAACCTATTCAAGAAATGAATGTCTTTGCACTTGCAGTACTCGATGACGCATGTTTATCACTTTTTAAGAAAGATTTTAACCAAGCAGAATTAACCGTAGAAAAAAGTTCTGAAATTGGCAAATACGAAAGAAGAATATTTGATAGTATAAAATCGCTAAGAGATGATGAAGAGATATACCGTGTAAGAAGAATGAATGAAAACATACGCAGAATAGCGGAATATGCTAGTGATATAGCTGAGATAGTAATGAATATGACCATAGAAAAAACGCTTCGAAAGCAATAAGATACGATTAGATAGGACTATCACATTGAGAGATTCAGCAATTTTAATAACTTATGACAAGGAAGATGTGGTCAAAGAGGCCATAGCTCTTTGCGAGTCTGCAGGATACGATATAAGAAAAATCATACGACAAAAAATCCTCAACAAATCTAGATTTGGAGTTGGGGAGGGAAAGGTGGAGGAACTAAAAGAATTACTTGCCTCCATAAAACCTGATGTTATAATATATGATGAAATCCTCAAGCCAAGTCAAAACTACAATCTGGCCTCTACTCTTAAAATGACAATTTTGGATAGGGAGATGTTGATATTAGAAATTTTTCAACGAAGAGCAAGAAGCGCCGAGTCTACACTGCAAGTTAAGTTAGCACAGCTAAGATATGAAATGTCAAGGGCCAAAGAAAAGGTAAGGCTTGCAAAGATGGGAGAACAGCCAGGTTTCATGGGCATAGGAAAGTTTGAGGTTGACGTCTATCAAAATGACATTAAAAATAGAATGAATAATGTGAAATCTAAATTACAAAAGTCATCTAAACAACGTGCACTTCATAGAGAGGCAAGAAAAAGAATTGGGTTCAAGATTCTTTCGCTAGCTGGTTATACATCTGCAGGCAAGACCACGCTTTTCAATACCTTGACGGGGGAAGAAAAGGAAGAAAGTCCCAAGCTCTTCACCACTCTTTCTACTACAACAAGAAAAATCAGACTTCAAGATATCGAGGTTTTAATATCTGATACCGTTGGTTTCATAAGTAAATTACCTGCTTACATGATAGAGGCATTCAAATCTACTCTTGAAGAATTGACCTATGCGGACGCTGTGATAGTAGTCATAGACATAAGTGATCCCATTCTGGAGCTAAAGAAAAAATTCAGAAGTTGTATTACCACCCTCGATGGAATTGGAGTAAATCAGGATAAGATAATCTTTGCATTAAACAAATCAGACCTAGCCCACGAGGAAGAAATCTTAGACAAAGTAAATCAATTGGGTTTAAAAGATAATAAGAAATGGCTATCGATCTCAGCAGTAACTAGTCAAAATATTCCTGGATTAAAAGACTTGGTATATCATGCAATAGAGAATCAACCTAGATCGATGGAAAAACATGAAACACCAAAACAGGAAATAGAAATAAACTATGAGGATTGAAGTCTTACGAATTGGACAACGATTGGTAAGAGATGACAGAGTAACTACTCATGTTGCTCTAGTATCTAGAGCATTTGGAGCATCAAAGATATTGATGTATGATGCAAATCCTGAAATCAAAGATACTATTTCAAAGGTAAACAAAATTTGGGGGAGTGGTTTTAAGGTAGAAATCATAGAAAACTGGAAAGAAGTAATAAAATCCAAAAAATCTGATGCATACAAGATTATTCATCTTACTATGTATGGCGAGAATATCAATACAGTTCAGACTGCCTTGAGGAAAGAAGAAAGGGTTCTCATCGTTGTTGGAGCGGAAAAAGTTCCAAGGGAGATTTACGACATTGCGGATTATAATGTTGCAATAGGAAATCAGCCTCATTCAGAAATAGCTGCCTTGGCAATTCTACTTGATAGAATATTACAAGGGAAACAATTCCAAAAAAAGCCTGCAAACGCACAACGTGAAATAATCCCAACAAAGAAAGGAAAAAGCGTAATGAATAAAACCATTGATTAAATATGGATACAGGAGAAAGATCTTTGTATGAATGTTGAACATGAGGATCCTTTTGTAAAGATTGCCGCTTTAATAGGAGGAGATGAGTATCTCAAGGTTGCTCGCTCCTTATTGAATACAGAGGATGCAACAGATGAGGAAATTGCAAGCTCTACTGGACTTAGAATCAACATAGTAAGAAAAGTATTGTACGATCTTTTTGGAAAGGCCCTGATAACTGGCATTAGGGTGAAAGATGAGAAGAAAGGATGGTTTGTTTATAGATGGAGAGCAAGAAGGGACGAAGTGGATAATTTCATTGAGAATCAAAAGAAAAAAATCGTAGAACGCTTACAACAGAGAGTAGATTATGAGAATTCTGCAGATTTCTATCATTGTGGAACTCCTGACTGCCAAAAGCTTACATTTGAAAAAGCCTTAGATCTGTCCTTCAAATGTCCAACGTGTGGAAAACTGGTAAATCTTTCAAAGAATGACAAGTTGAAGAAGGCATTACAAGGTAAGATTGATCAGTTACGTGGAGATCTGAAACATTAAGAAACATAGTGTAATAGTACTTCATTTTTTATTTTATTAATTTTCTTTAATCTAAACAAACGGGATTTAGAAACTTTGTCAAATCCAAATCCCTCCACTAAAGAAACAGCATTTTTTCCCCCTAAAACAAAAGGTGTTATAGTTATGATGATTTCATCAACCAACCTTTCCTTTAGAAAATACCAATTAGTTATGCCCCCTCCTTCGAGAAGTATTTTGTTAATTCCTCTTTTTCGCAGGATTCCTAGTAATTCTTTTAGATTGATTCTATTTTGACCACATCTAATTACATTTACACCCTTCTCTTCTAGTCTCTCAATGCTTTTTTTCGGGGCTTTTTTTGAAACTACAATTATAGTATAAATCTTCCTCGCAGTTCTGACAATTCTTGAAGTTAGAGGAACACTTGCTCTAGAATCTAGAATTACTCGTATCGGGTTTTTTCCCTTTACATATCTAACAGTGAGTCTAGGGTTGTCTGTAAAAACGGTATTTTTTCCTATCAATATGGCATCTACGTTTCTACGAAGTTTGTGAACTCGAACTAAATCTTTTGTTGATGAAAGTTTTGATTGATGTGTTCGTGTAGCTATCTTGCCATCAATACTCATAGCTGCACTCAGTATTACACGTAGCCTAGATTTTGCCATGAACGATTTTTCCTCCAAACATGACGGCTCTAATTATATTTTCAGAACCACGGTGTACTATTGCTGCGTATGGATTATGCATAGGTTCTAGATCCATTGCGTGTTTTTCAATGAAGATACAATCTGCATAGCTATTAGGTTGTATTACTCCTATTTTATTGTCAAACATGATACCGGTATTAGTAGTTGCCATCTTCAAAATAGATTTTGGAGAGATCCGTTTTTTATTCAAACCCATTGAAACTTTCCAGATGTAGTCCATTTCTTTGAACATATCTGGAGAATTTATCATTACATTATCAGTACCAATTGCTACATTACAACCAGCTTCCATCATAAGATTCACATTAGGAATTCCCTCTGCAAGAGCTCCATTTGCACGTGGACAAACTACGATACTTACTTTATTTTTAGATACCACTAGAAGGTCCTTTTTTGATGCGTGAGTCATATGAACAAGAAAATTGGGTTTCACAAGCAAGGCTCTACTAGTCTCCGTTTTACTAGTTATTTTCTTTGAGATAGTCTCACTTTCTCTTGTTTCAGCTGAATGAATAGCACGTATCTTTCTTTGTTTAGAGAAATATTTTAGGACAGAATCACTGAATTCATTTGGACCGCTGATTCCCAATCCATCACAATTTCTTAGCAACTTTACAAGATCGGATTTTTGCTGTTTCATCAGAGAGATATTATTTTTAATTGATTTGATATCTTGATAATAATCAATTCTTCCGAGAATTACAGATCGTATTGGAATTTGAGATATTGCATTTTTTAATATATTGACTCCTTCCAAACCACCTTCTCTAAAGTCAACGAATGTAGTGATCCCCTTTCTAAGCATAGAAACACAGGAGTTTTGGATAAAGCTTGTAAGATGTGAGAGTTCTGATTTTTTTAGGATTCTTTGTTTAAAACCCGTTACGGGATGAATCTTGGATTCTACATCAGAGTCAATACCCACATCCTTACCTATCGAGTCTCCTATGTGAGTGTGTGAGTTCACTAAACCTGGCATCATCAAAAGACCTTCACAATCTAGAATTTCCTCCGCTTTCTTAGGTGGCAAATTTTTTCTTATTACCTCAATATGGTTTCCAGAAACACGTATGTTTGTGCTGAGAATGTAATTTAATTCTCTACCATAAAGCAAACTGACATTTTTTATCAACATGTAAGCTCAAGGATTCTCTCTTCATTTTTTCCAGAGTCACGCAGTTCTCGTATTTTATCAAGTGATTTTGTTGCTAGTTTAGCCGCTTCACGACCAGTTTTTGCTGTTCCTATTCCACAATTAAATGAAATACCATGACGTTTTTTCACGAGCTCCAAGAATTTGCGTATATCTTTTTTATCAATAATAGAGCTAACAATCATAAAATTGTCCCCACCCATAAAAAATGTGAGGGAGTTTGTTGACAAGAAAAATTCTGACATTTCAGAATATAATTTTATAATTAGTGAAGAAATTTCATAGGGTGATTTAGTGGCGGAAATAGATGTAGAACTGTTTACATCCATATGTATTATTTTTACCTCTTCTCCATCATTTTGTAAAGATAAACCGAAGATGTTATGATCCTTATCTAAAGCAAGTTTAGATCTTCGTGCTTTATCTGCATTCAAGTTTGCTTCAAATGGAGTATTTCCTTGACCTATAGCCATGGACAACTCCAAGTCGAAGCATTTTACTAATTTCTTTTGAATTTCCACGTGATCTTTTACCGTAAGTCCATTTGTTATTACAAAGATTTCATCAGATCTGTTAGGAAATGCAAGACAGTTTTTCTCCGAAAAAAGATTTTGAACTTCCTTGTACAAGGATGATTGAAGGATCTGAAGTTTATGTTCCCTATCGCTACCCAATGTAAGAGTCCATGGTCCATATCCAGTGATTTTGATTATAGTAAGTTGAATCATCTCATATTTTTTGTAATTCTTCAAATAGAGTCTGTGCTGCTTCAACTGCTCTCTCAGCAACAGGCCTTATCCTTTGAAATGCCTGTCTGTCACTCATCCCAGGACCTGTGATACCAAGAGTTATTGGTTTTTGATGTTTAATCGATAATTCTGTTAATGCCCGTGCAGTGACATTTGAAATAAGTTCATCATGCTTTGTCTGACCTTTTATTACAGCTCCAAGAGTGACCACAGCGTCAACTTCTTTCTTTTTCAATAAGGCATCTATGATAATTGGCATGTCAAAGACTCCTGGAACCTTGCAGGTGTACTTTATATTCACACTAAGGGACTTTGCCTTTTCAACTGCGATTTCATACATTTTTGAAGTTACTTCTTGGTTGAACTCCGCAACGACAATTGCAATATTCAAAATTAGTGCTCCTTGGCGAATTTTATAAGCTCGCTTACATCAAAATATGGTATATTATTTTGCTTTGCATAATTTTTTGCTTTTTCAATAGAAAGGGCTCCATATGTTTGGGAATCCAGCATCTCGCATATGGCTGCTGCTGGTGAAAGCCCAGCAAGGTTTGTCAAGTAAACGGACATCTCTGTATGTCCCAGTCTATTCGATAAAAGTCCTTCAGATGCAATAAGAACATGAACATGACCTGGAGTCTTGAAATTTGAATTGAAGATTTCTTTCTTGTTTTTATCATGACTTTTGTAAAGATTTGCTATCTCAGATATTGTTAAAGCTCTGTCCCTGTCTGTAACTCCTGTATATGTATTTTGGTGATTGATTGAAATTGAAAATGATGGTCTGTCACCATATGGCGCAGTGCCTATAATCATTTTTTTTGATTCTGCATCAACATTATTAGAATTAGCTAGTATATCGTGCATGTAATTTAGATCCAAACTTTTTGCAAAGGTGTGGTTTATGGAGAGACATATCAGCCCACCAGCATCCTGTCTCATGCGTGCTATGTGTTCTGGGGTAATGAAATCTGCAGCAACCACCATATCAACCTCATTTTCACGCCTATTGCCATCATGAAGTAAAACAAAATCACCACGTCTCAATGCAGAAAGTGCTTCTTCAAGTGACATAAAGAATCAGCTTGATGTTATTATTATAAATCTTACTACAAAATTAGTTATTACCATAAAAGTAGTAATACATTACTCTTCAGATAAAATATATTTTCCGAGTACATCGGTTTCAATATTAACTTTATCGCCAATTTTCTTCAATGCTAGATTTGTGATTTTCATGGTATGTGGTATAATTGAAACTGAAAATGTGTTTTTTAATTTATTAACAACTGTTAAACTAATTCCATCAATTGTTATAGATCCTTTTTGAGTAACATATCTAGAAAGTTCCTTTGGCAATTCTATCCAGATTTTAATTTGATTAGATTGTTTTTCTAGCTTTGTAATTAGTCCCACACCGTCAACGTGTCCAAGTACAAAGTGTCCCTCGAGACGATCTCCCACCTTAAGGCTACGTTCTATATTCACTTTATCACCCAATTCTAATGAACCAAGATTTGTTCTCTTAATTGTTTCACCAACCATTTCAAATTCAGCTATATTCTTTGTCATGCTCACAGCTGTAAGACACACGCCATTGATTGCAACACTGTCTCCAATTCTAAGCCCCTTTGCAAGTTTTCCTAAACTAACTTTCATCTTTGTGGCGCTACGATTTTTTGTCTTTTTATCGAATTTTACTATTTTACCTAGTCCTTCAACAATGCCAGTAAACATTATTCATCGTGAATTCATTTACTTCAAGATGATTTATTCTGATCGCTCGATATATTGGAAAGAAATGATAATCATGGGGTCTTAATGGATTCAAGCAATGCCTTTGCTCGCTTAAAGTGTACTTCATCTATCATTTTGCCATCAACCTTTGTGGCTCCTTTCTTCTTTTGTTTTGCTGTAGTGTATGCCTCAATTACCTTTCTTGCCCATTCGATCTCCCAAGAGGCTGGATAAAATATCTTATGGGTTATTTGAATCTGATTTGGATAAATTACACTCTTTCCTACATATCCCAAACTTTTTGCCACCAGACAGTCTTGCTCAAGACCGGTTTCATCGTTTAGATCCTGCCAAATTGCATCTATGGCATACTTACCCGCAGCCCTTGCATCTATAGGAATCTTGGCTCTTGCATATTTTGCTCCTTCTGCTTGTTTTGTGTATTCTACTCCCAAGTCATTTAGCAAATCAAAAACTCCAAAAACTAATGCGGGTATCCTCTTGCTGGAGGATGCAATAGCGTAAGTATTCACCACTCCCTCTGCAGATTCAATTGATGGTATGAGTTCTTTCTGTGTTAATTTGCGTTTTTTTTCTAGATTGATCATCATCTTTTCTATTTTTTTAATCTCTGCTACATTATTGACTTTGGGTATTACGATACCATCAATTCCTTTTTGTAAAATTTCATTCAGGTCATCGTGAATCATACCAGATACTGGTGAATTGGTTCTTACATAAACTTCTGATCTATATTCTGAACGCTGTCTTAATGCTTTTTTGATGAGGCTTCTAGCTGATTTCTTTTCTTCAAGAGGAACGGAATCCTCAAGATCAAAACATATGATATCTGCCGTCAGACTTTTTACCTTCTCTAGAAATCGTTGATTGTTTCCTGGTACAAAGATAAGACTTCTGAAGAGTCTTGCCATAAAATTGGTGATACTATGGTTTCAATAAGATTTTGCCGAAAAGCCCCTTACCTGTCAACATCTTTGTATGTGCTTCTGCAGCATTTTCAAAGCTAAACACAGAATCAATTACAGCTTTTATCTTCTTTTTGCCCATCCAGAATAAACCTTGTTCAAGCTCTGCCTTTGTGCCTTGCGTTGAGCCCAAAACGTTTGTTCCTTTGAAGAAGATGTGTCTCAAATCAACTTTTGCATCGTATCCGGTTGTAGCTCCACAAGATACCAATGTTCCACCATATTTTAGCAATGTTAGTTGAGCATTGAAGTGTGTTTGACCGATATGATCAAATGAAACATCAAGACCTCCCAATGGTTTTAGAATTTCTCTTACCTGTTTGCTCCAATCCTCTTTTCTATGATCTACAGCATAATCTGCTCCTAATTCTTTTAGTTTGTCAAGTTTGTCAGGACTTGCGGTTGCAATTACTGTACAGTTGTAGAGCTTTGCGATCTGAATTCCAAAACTTCCAACACCTGAACCCCCTCCCATAATTAGCACATTTTGTCCCGGTCTAATCTTTGCTCTTCCTACAAGCATATGCCATGCAGTTAATAATGTCATAGAGGCTGCTGCTGCATCATCAAAGCTAACACCGTCAGGAATCTTTGCCACGTTTACCTCTGGGAGATGAGTGATCTCTGAAAATGCACCCCAAAGCGGACCTGTTTGAAATCCCCAAATTGTTCTCTTCACACAATCATATTCTCGTCCATCAGTGCATACTTGACACACCCTACACGACATGTTTGAATGAGAGACAACTCTATCGCCTACTTTGAAATTAGTTACATCTTCGCCAACTGCAATAACTTCACCAGCAGCATCAGAACCAGAAATATGTGGTAGAGGAACTGGTATTGGTACTCCTCTCAGTCCCCAAATATCATTGTAGTTCAATGCTGCTGCTTTTACTTTAAAGACAACTTCGTTTGGTTTTGGTTTTGGATCATCTACATCTTTTACTTTTAAAATTGATTTGTAATCATCATTTGGAGCATATTTTTCATAAACAACTGCTTTCATAGATAGATCCGCCTATTTTACCCCTAATATATTTTCGCTAGATCTATTTTCTGTTTATCTTAAAGTCTCGTTTAGGTTGCTGAATAGAAAGTAGAATTTGCTTAAGTTGATCATCTGATATCTGACCGTTTAGACGTCCTTGTGACGCCATTCCAAGCAAATAATTTTCAACCATTGCAGCAAGATCTGGTTTAACCATTTTTACATTGTTCAATCTTAATCTAGCCTCTGGCGCAAGGAGAGTTCTAAGAGCTTGTTCTTTTAAGGCTGTAACTTCTGCATCAGTGGGCTTTCCCTCGTCACTTGGATTCTGAGAGCTCATGAGACCACTATGAATACTTCTTTAGATTTGGATTCTTTGTAACTAGTTCGTTCAATATTTCTGTTGAAAGTCTATCGATCTTCTTCATTCCAGTATGGGAGATAGTTCTTCCTTTTCCTTCAACCTTGTCTAGGTAACCTAGCTTTTCCAAGTTATGAACAGCAGTTCTAATTATTGCTCCGCCTGCATCTCTATGGTGTGCTCCTCCGTATCCCACTGGCTTTGTACCGCCATACATTGTTCGTAGATCTCGTAAACCGATAGGACCATGAAGGTATATTTTTCTTAAAAGTGATGCACATCTTGTATAGTACCAATCACTTTGTTGTGGCGGTCTCTGTGCATGAGAACCTGTTTTAACAAATGGAATCCAGCTTGGTTGAATAATTTCTTCATTTTTTAGAATCTCCGATAATTTGTTAATCAGTAAATCTGCCGGTACATCATATGCTTTTGCCATGAAATTAAAAATTTAAAGTTCGTCTTATAAATCATTGACCTTTGGAATTTTGTTTTTTATGATTTTTCTG
Source organism: Nitrosotalea sp. (assembly GCA_050749285.1). Taxonomy (GTDB): domain Archaea; phylum Thermoproteota; class Nitrososphaeria; order Nitrososphaerales; family Nitrosopumilaceae; genus Nitrosotalea. The sequence goes on from JBOGQX010000062.1 coordinate 39,301, forward strand.
TATGTATGATTACAAAATCCACAGGTTATTCGTATCGATTTAACAGCCGACCTTCCTAATCGAATTCTAGCAGTGAATCCAGGAACGATGAATTTCTTACATTTTTTACAAAAATTCATTCTTAGTTCATAGTGCATTCGAACACGATATTTTGTACTCAACCTTTTCGCAAGACTTGCTTGTCTTTCAGCTAATTCAGGATTAGATCTTGCATTTGCTAAAGCATTCTTAATCAGGATTTGCATCCTTTCCGTTACCAGATCTCGTAGTCCTGCTTTCACGTTAATTAAATAACACCTACCCTTAAAATACAATCTTGCTTTCACTTGTATTAGCGGAATCCGCTTTGGAGTTGATACCTCCAGAACTTCAAAACCATAACTCTGTTCTTGCATCGTCAAGGAGATTTAACAAAAAACCATCGGAGATTCTACTTGATGTATCTTGGCATTTTGCAGCAATGAAGGGAATTGAAGATGAGATTAAGAGGGGAAGGCCTGATTTGATACATTTTTGTCTTCTTGAGGCATGTAGTATACCTCTCTATTTTGAAAATAAGATTAGAGTTTTTGTACATACTATCGATAACAGGATCATATTCGTAGGCAAAGGTGTTAGACTACCAAAGTCATATCATAGGTTTTTAGGTCTGATCGAAAAATTGTATTCAACAGGCAAGATTGAAGAAAATAACAAGAAGCTTCTTGAAATAAAAGAAATGGATTTTGAAAGTCTCATCAAGGAAATTAAACCAAAGAAAACATTAGGACTATCAGTAAAAGGATCCGTTTCATCATATCAAAAAATTGCTCAGGAAATAGATGATGACATGTGTATAGTGATAGGTGGATTTTCAAAAGGACAATTTTCTGACAGGATAAAGAAACATTTTGATAGAATAGTATCAGTTGATCGAAATCCACTTGAAGCTCACATAATTATTTCTAGACTACTTTACGAGTATGAAAAAAGGATTATTACATAGGCCTAAGAACGGCACAGTAAGCGGTCGTAGTATAGTTTGGTTAGTACACTGGCCTTCCAAGCCCGTTACCCGGGTTCAAATCCCGGCGACCGCATTATTTTTTTATGAAATTATTCCAGCTGAAATTAGGTATTGAACGGATTTAACAAATGTAGTATCATCTATTGCCCCTTCAAACCACCAATATGCATTGTTCTTAAACCAATTTGGAACTTTTCCCAGATCTTTCCAATTGTTTGTAGTTACAATTTGTTGTTGAGTAAGATATTGGATCACAGTGTAGAAATCATGATCATATGCCTTTCCAGTTGCCCACAGACCTGCAGTTCTCTTGGTCCATCCTGGAATGGATTTGTTTAGTGATTTTCCACTTGTCTGGTTATTAAAAACATAAAACCATGCTGTTCCTGACTGGGTTTTGTTGACAAGGTTTCCTGTAAGAAAAACAGTACTTCCTGCAGAAGAAAATTTTGTATTTTGTATATTGGCTCCTCGTAGATTTACTTCAGCTCCATTTGCAAATTGTGGATAATTTGCGAGATTAAGAATCGTTATTGAAAACGCACCATTTTGTGTTTCTTGAGGCGTTATTTCGTTTGTAATCATTTTCCCCCCATCTAGTTCTACAAGTTCAGATGCAAATAGGGTTTGTAATGGATTGATATTCTTGTGATTTGGATCAGCAAAAGAATAATCAATGGTTCCATTAACTGGTTTATTGCAAACTTCTTGTCTCCAAGCTGAAGATGATTTTATTGCATCAATCATCAGCTGGCCATGTAATAACTCGTGATATAAAATCACTAGATTTTCTATTTGATGAACTCGTGGATCCAATCCAGTTCCGTTTGATAGAAGTTCTGGATTTAGTCTCAATTCGTTATTACATTGAATAGTTATCTTACCGCCTTCTGTTGTGATATAACAATTCCAAGTGTACACACCGCCTGTAACAAAATCCTGATGAACGATGGTTTGATCAAATTTAGCCAGTTTTGTGCTAACTACTGTTACAACAAAATTGTTTGTGTCATTAGCATTACATGCAAAACTAACTATGAGTGGCTGTTGAAATGTTCTTATCACATCAGATACGTCCTTCATTGGAACATCAAGTTTTTCAAATTGGTCAAGCAATGAATTGAAAAGATCAACCTCTTGACTACTCGGTGGTTCGTATATCGCAGAAGCTGAGATGAAATTTGCGAAAAGTAGAGCCGCAACCACTATACAGAGATATTTCAAACTATGAAATTCACTTTTTTATAATCAAGAATTGGGGGTCATTCCTATTTGGCTCTTAAATTCATCCCAAGCAGGTTTTGGATTTTTGTTAACATCAATTAAACCTGTTCCACAAAGATATGTTGCTGTGTTATTCATGAGTATTTGATTTGCAAATCCCGTTGGTACATTTGTGTTAAGACCACCATAACATGTGTCATATGGTCTATCGTATTGTCGGTACCAAGTCAAAAATTCGAATTGAGATTGATTTTTTCTATAAAAGTCAAATACGATTTTCATAAATTTTACTTGGTCATCTTGTGTTCCGTTAATTGCTTTATCAGTAGCCCATCCGACCTCCACTAAAGCTATCTTTTTTCCTCCTGCGTAATCCAGCATTTTCTGAAGATTCTGTCCTTCTACATCAGGACCATTATTTTGATAGAAAGTAAGGTCAACGGGAGCATAAGAATAAGCCACAAAATCACCTTGATTGAGCTTTCCCACCATGTCTCCTTCGTTGCTATTTGCTAAGTTATTTAATGAGAACCAATTTCCAAACTTTACATTTGGATGTTTTTCTTTGAGTTTTGTATAAACACTATTGAAGAAATCTACGTATTTTGGAATATCTTTAGGATGATCTTTAAAGTAAGAATCTACGTTTCCTCCTATGATTACATAATCAACGATATAATATCGAGACAAAATTGAATCTAAAGTATTCGCGGTCTCGTTTGCTAGATTTTCATCAAGATTTGGTGTTCCCATCCAACTAGGGAAGGGTCCAAAGGCTTCATTGTTTATTATTGAAAAATACAGTGTAACGTTGAGATGTTGCTCTCTATTAAAGCCCATAATGATATCATAGAGTTGCCAACTGTATTGACCTTGTTGTGGTTCAATGGTTGGCCATGAAATGTAGACATTGCTTCTTCCTATACCTGTTGGAGCAGCTTGTATGAATGCATTATGCAAGTCATCTACAGTAGGTTTTTCAGCTGGTGGCCAGATAACTAAACCAATTCTTGGGTTTGGTGTGGTCTGAACTTGTGGTTGCGTTTGGTTTTGTGGTTGCATAACAAAAAACAAAACTAAGATAGCAACAGCAATTCCTCCACCGATCGCGCCACCAATAATTTTCTTATTCAAACAAATTTCTACAACTGAGGAGTAGTAAAAAGCTTTAAAGTAATTTTGTAATTGTCTAGATAGAAATTGTTATTAATGATTGATTTTGTCTTAGGTAAGGACTTTAGGGGAGGGTTTTTATTATTTTCCCATGAGCGCTTTTGTTACTGTATGCCCTCCGTCGCTTATCTTTTAAAGAGATAAGTGAAATTTTTGATGTCGCTTTATGTTTTGTATTATCTATCCTGAAGTACAGCCACTATATCCGCATTCAATGCAAATATTGCAGCCTTCTGCAAACACAAGATTGTTCTTGCATGTAGGACAGAGTAGTTCTTCCATTTGTTCTGGTGTTAGTTTTGGTTGTGGTTGTGAAACTCCTGTATCTGGAATCTTTATCTGAAGTGCTCTTTCTACTTGATTTTTCAGATATGTATTTGTGATATTCTTTGATATGTAATCGGTAACATACATACTTGGTGTAACTTGGAATGTTTTTTCCATATTGTTTCCGGTCATGTGAAGTACTTGTTCATGTCTTGAACCATCTCTGAATACAGTAATTCCTTTCAATCCAAGCTCATGTGCTAATAGATATGCGGCCTTTACATCATCAGAAGATACATCACTTGGCATATTGATGGTCTTGGCAATTGCATTTCCAATCCATCTCTGCCATACTCCTTGTGCCATCAGATGGTCAGCCCAGTGAATATCCATTGCTGTTACGAATATTTTCTGTATCCACTCTGGAATCTCCGGTATTCCTTTTACAGAACCATAGTTATTGGCAATCTTTTCTAGTATCTGGTCGTTGTACAGACCATGTTCCTTGAGAACCGCCTCGAATATCTTGTTTGTATAGAAGAATCTTCCCACTGTCACTCGTTTTTCGAAGACAAGTGCAAACATAGGTTCCATTCCATTTGAGCAATCAGCGATCATAGATAGTGTTCCAGTTGGTGCTACAGTAGTAGTAAGAACATTTCTGATACCATGTTTTTGGATCTTTGTTATCAAAGCATCCCAGTCATAAGTACGAGCACTCTTCGGTTTTTCATAGTATCCTGCTACAGGGATCTTTGCTTCAGGATATTCTGTCTTTGAGCACAATGGGAAGGCACCTCTTGTCTTTGCAAGAGCAATACTTTCTTCCATGGAATAATATGTTAAAGCCTCTGCTAGCTTTTCTTGAAATTCATATCCTTCTTGTGAGTTATATGGAATTCTCAGCTTGAACAAAAGATCGGCAACTCCCATCACTCCAAGTCCAATTCTTCGTGAATCTTTTGATGCCTTGTCTATTTCAGGAATTGGATAATTGTTAACGTCTATTATGTTGTCCAAGAATCTTGTTGTTTTCCTAATTGTTTCTTCATATCTTTGCCAATCAAATTCAAATTGTCCGTCTGCTTTTCTTTTCACAAAGTTAGCTAGATTAATGGATCCAAGATTACATGATTCGTATGGATACAAGCTTTGTTCACCACATGGATTTGTTGCACGCAGTGGCGCCCCGCGAGCTTTTGCAAATACATTGTACTTGTTAATTATATCAAAGAAGATCAATCCTGGTTCTGCACTTTTCCATGCTGATAATGCAATCAAATCTATTAGATGATGTGCATTCACTTCCCTTACAGGAGATTTGTCACGTGGGCTTCGTAGCATAAATTTACCATCAGTAGAATTTACAAGTGCTTCCCAGAAATCTTCCCAAACTCCTACACTTACATTAAAGTTCTCTAAAACTCCTGGTTTAGTCTTTGCAGTGATAAATTTCTCAATGTCGGGATGCCATGCTTCTATAATTCCCATGTTTGCACCTCGTCGTTTTCCTCCCTGCTTGACTACTTCTGTAACTGTGTTGATTATGTTCATGAAGGAGACAGGACCCGAGGCTACCCCTGATGTTGAAGCTACGATATCTCCTTCTTGCCTCAATTCAGAATAGTTTATGCCAACACCTCCACCAGATTTGAAGATGAGTGCAGCATCAGATGATGATTTCATTATTTTTTCCATGTCATCAGGCATCGCAAGCACAAAACATGCAGAAAGCTGTCCTAGCCGGGCTCCTGCATTCATCATAGTAGGAGAATTAGGCAGAAAGTCTTGAGATGCCATCATATCGTCATATTCTTTTATTCTTTCTGCATATTGTTCAAATTTATTTGCGGCTAGCATTGTCAGAAATTCCTTGATACTAACTTTCATCTGACCTTGTTTTGCCAAGTCAATGTAGTGATGTATCAGTGATCTGAAGTGATATTTGTTGAGATAATACTTGCCTATCTTGAATTTGTAGTTAAAATCGTCCAGTTTGTCTAAATATCTTGCAGCATCATCTATATTTTGAGTATGTCCTCCTTCTATGTTAAAGACAAGAGGGTCTTTCAAGACATCAGCAACTCCTACCAACATTGCTACTCGTTCAAACATCTCTCCAGGACTTTCAGTTATCTGTCCCTTGTTGTTTCGAAGAAGATATCTTGAGGCCAGAACTCGCAAACAGTTTAGATCAAATTTCTTTGCAACAGGATCAAGACTCTTTGATTCCAGAACTTTCATCTTTTCATCCCTTACTCTTCTGCGCTCGTGTCTGTATAGGATGTAGGCTTTGGCGATCTCCCCTAGTCCTTCGTCTATTAGAGTTGATTCCACCATATCTTGTACGTCTTCAACACTTGGTAATTCTGATGCAGAATAACCATGATTTACAAGCTTTTCAATTACACGATTGCCAAGTTTATCTGCTAATCCATGATCTGGTCTACCGCAAGCTATCAATGCTTTGTATACCGCGTTTGAAATTTTATCCTTCTGGAATGATGATACTCGACCATCTCGCTTCTTGACTTCAATGATCGAATTTTCTATTTGCGCAAAATCTGTCAATTTATACTCCCCGCATCAGTATCAAAAGAGAGTTAAATAAACACTGCGGCAAAATTTTTTTTTCTAACACTGAGCTTTGGATCAATTTTGTTGACACCGTTACAATTTTCATGATAATAGATCATTGATGTCCCATATATTTCTAAAAATTTTCTATAAAATCAAGGGCAATTTTGGTGAATATGTTAGGATTTTTTTATTCAGTGATCTTATACTTGCTTAGGGATCTCAGGCAAGTATGTATGGGGATTTACAGACGGGACATTTTTCATTAATTTTTTCTTCCTTGAGCCCACAGTTACTACAGATAGGAACTTTCCTGACTGCCCTGAAGGAACCTAATAATTCACCTGCCTTTTCGATCGCTTTCTTTATTCCTGAAGACTCCATATTATCAGGAATCTTAAGTTGTACTAGGAATCCCCCGTTTAGCATCTTGGATAGATGGTTGGATTCTACGATCTTTTCGCTTTTTGGATTCATTCCTTCAATTTCAGAGGCGTCAATAATAGATCCTTCTGAATAGGATTCCCCTTCTAAATGCGGATGAATTGACATTTTTCCGTATTTTTCGCCGTCTAGAGCCAAGAAGCGTGAGGCTGCATCACTTTCAGTTATAGAGATGGTTACGTTATCACCCATTTCCTTACCCTTCTTGGAGGCAACTTCCATGGCCGTATTGATAACTTTGGCTAAGATTTCCTGTCCAGCCTTGTTGTTTTCATAGCCAAGAATACCATAAATGGCTTCCTTCAGACCAATTAAATTAACTACCAATGTAACAGATCCTTTTTGCATATATTGTGTATTGTTTGCGAGAATGGGATTAAGTCCTCGACGTGTTAGATCAGAAATCTCCTTCTTTCTCAAAGACATGGCAGACAGAGCTGGTTTCATTAATAATGCTAACCTTGCTCTAAAGTAAGTTTCATCCTTGTTGGATTCAAATGCTAGCCTAGGCATGTTAATGGATAGAGATTGCAGGTTGATGGAGGTAGCAACAACGTTCTTAGAGTCTCCCCTTGACAACCCTTTGTTGGAAACAAGTCCTTTTGAAAATACTATACGTCCTCCCAATGCGATTATGCTTGACAAAAGATCTGAGAGTTCACTTATCTTTCCTTTTTCGTAATCCACTATCAATCCAATAGATGGAATTGGTGTGGACTTTGCATATTTTTTGTAAGCAGCAAGAATTGATCCTGCTATCTTTGGTTCTGCGCCAAGTGAAATTCTAAAAGAAGCAATGGTGCCATTCTTTCCATACTTTGGTGCTGTTGATATCTTTGCAAAAGAATTTGCAATTTTTTCTTCAATTTCTGTAGTATTTTTAGAATATTTTTGCAGTAGTGATACCAATCCGTCCATTACTATCTCTTGTGATGCTTCCTTGACAAGTAAACTTGTCAAAAGTGAAAGTGAGGTAGCTAGCTCATCAAGAGAAGTGGGAGCAGGTAGTCTTGTAACCCCCAAGAACTTTCCTCGAAGATCAATTCCGTCTTCTATTAACTCTTTAATATTCACAAAGATTGTATCTGGAAGAAGAGACCACAACCCAGCATTTGTTATATGAATGTCTCCGGATAGGTGGGAATCAGCAACGTCCTTAGGTAATGTGTTTAGTACTAGATATTCTCCAAATACTGTCTGACCTGTCTTAAATAGTAGACCCTCTGCTCCGTTATGGATACCATCTACGTTGGTTATCATTTCGTGAATATCATAGCCAGGAAGTCCAAACCTTGCTAGTTTGTGCCTATAGTCTTCATGACCTTGTTCGAGAAGAACTGAATTAACCATTTCACGTATTAGAGAAGAGGTAAGGTAAGAGGTTTGGAATTTGTATATTCGGTTTTCTACCTCTTCGGTTATCTTTTGAGCAAGTTCTAGAGGCAGGCTTCCCTCGCGTACCAAGGACTGGATTATCTTGTGTGAATTGAACTCCTCTATTGACTCGTGAGATGTTCTGACATACATCTTGCCGCTCTCTATAATGGAACGTTCCTCGATTTGCCTTGCAAGACTTAGAACCAGTTTTCCAAGGTTTGTAATGGTATAGCGTCTTTCAGATTTGTTTAATGCAACGAGAGACTGGCGGAGTAATTTTCGAAGGTGATAGGCAAACTTTCCACTTTCCTTCTTTGATTTGAATCCTGCAAGTGACTTTAGTTCTGAATAAGTAAGTGGACCTTTGGAGTTCAGTATCCGCAAAATATCTATTCTATTAGGACTTGCCATAACAGAAAAGATCATTCTTACTCGTTTGGAAGCAGATTGTAGAATTCCTCCTCGCTTCTGCTCACTAAAGTCTTCACTCAGTTCCATGGGTTTGTCTACTTAGCATCACTAAATAAGATTTATGACGAATTTGATCGATACACAAACTTTTTAGATCAGTTCTTCTGCACGTCTACTGAAAATTCTGATGGCGAAAGGGTTTGTCCACATGAAGGACATTTACTGTTATATGGTCTCATTACGTCTTTTATCGACTTGAGCATTCGCATGTTTGCAATCTTTGCTCCACATTTACCACATACAACCTCTACTGACATTGTATTGATTCTTACATGATGTTATAAAAGAAATGTTTTGTGTTTTTTTTAATTACTTCAATAAATTTGATTTACTGTTTCTTAATTATTATTCCGCGTTCATCATGATCCGCTATCTTTGCTTTTGCACCTAAAGGCAGATCTGCTGGGGATTTGATCCCTGCCATAAAGCCAGAAATCCTAAGTTCACTGTTATCAAGTTTCATTACTACCCAAGCATAAGGAACATATTTTTCATAACCTTCTGGCGGCACTGTAATTATGGTATATGTTACTATCGTACCTTTTCCGTCAATTACTACGTTTTCAAATCCTTTATTCCCACAATTTTGACAGAAATAGGTGGTTATCAGATGAAGATGCCCACATTTAGTACACTTTCTGGCAAGAACCTTGCCTATCTTTGCATTATTGATAAATTCCTCTTTTGTTAACAATTTATACACTTTTGAATATGTGAACTGCACAACTTGCACCAGTTGCGCCAAAGTTATGTGCAAGTCCAATTTTTGCATCCTTCACTGTTCGCTCTCCTGCTTTCCCGGTCAATTGGTCAAAGACTTCAACTACTTGACCAATTCCGGTTGCTCCAATTGGATGTCCTTTTGATTTAAGGCCTCCTGAGGGATTTATAGGAATGTCACCATTGAGTCTTGTTCTTCCTTGTCGTACTGCCTCCACAGCCTTTCCCTTTTCAAAGAATCCCAAGTCTTCGATATCAACTAGTTCTGCTATTGTAAAGCAATCATGTACTTCAGCAAAGTCAATATCTTTTGGAGTTATCCCGGCCATCTTGTATGCTGCTTGCGCGGCAATTCGAGTACTTGGTATTGTTGTAATGTGTTCTCTTCCTTGAAGTGCAGCTGGAGATCCTCCTCTTCCAGATCCAATAACTTCGATGTAATTTTTACTGTGAGCCTTTGCAAATTTTTCGCTGGCCAATATTACAGCGCTTGCTCCATCTGAAAATGGGCAACAGTCATACAGCTTAAGTGGACTTGCTACCACTGCTGATTTTAATACATCATCGATGGTAATTTTTTTGCGAAGATGAGCTTTGGGATTTAGAAAACCATTATCATGATTTTTTACTGCAACCATTGCCAGATCTTCTTCTGTAGCTTTGAACTCTGCAAGATAAGCTCGTGCCATCGATGCAAATAATCCTGGAAATGATGCACCTGCGCCTCCCTCGTAAAAGAAATCAGAGCAATATGAAAAGTAAGTAGTTGTCCATTCGGTACCTGTGTGAGTTACTTTTTCAACTCCAGTTGCTAAAACTACATCATAAAATCCAGCAGCCACATTTGCATATGCTTCTCTAAATGATACGGAACCACTTCCACAAGCAGATTCAATTGATAGAGAAGGAACATCAGGTATTCCGAGATTGCTCATTATTACTGGACCCAAGTGAACTTGTTTATCCGCTATACCAAATACGTTTGAGATATAACCTGCTTGAATTTCCTTTGGTTCTATTCTAGCACTTTCTATTGCATCAACCGATGCTTGAATTGCAATATCGGTAATGTTATCTTGTAATTTACCATATTTTGTGCTACCAGCACCAATTACACAAACTTTTTCCACAAATCTCGCTGACTAGTTTCCATATAAAAATTCTTCACTACTGTTCTTTAACTGGTCACACCATATGGTTTCGATGAAAAAGCTTTCTCAGTTAGTTGTATTTGAAAAAAGAACGTCAGATCTGAGAAACTCCATAAAAATCACGAATAAAAAAGTTGTAAAAATGAGAAACGAGATATGGCAATATTATGACAAGAATGGTTATCTTTCTTGGTCAGAAAAGAAGCGCAAATATGTCATTCTTGGAACAAATTCTCCTGCAAACGGACTAGTTGAGTGTCCTGAATGTCACATTGGCAAGATTCTAGTTGTTCGTTCAAGACAGACCAAAAAGCGATTCATGGGATGTTCCAACTATTACAATGGTTGTAGAGCATCCTCTCCATTAATACAAAAAGGAATGGTTTGTACAACAAAGATTCCATGTAAGACGTGTTCATGGCCAATGATTTTGTTTAGATATTCATATAGACAAAAATGGACAAGACAATGTTGTAACATAAGATGTGTCAGTAGAGTTCCTAAACCTTAAGATCTGCGTAAATGTCGGTGCGACGATTTTGTAACAGGGGTAAATTTTTTCTAACTTGTTTAACCTGATCTAATGAAATATCTACGGTACCAAGCCCCTCTTTCTTTTTCATGTCAAGAATAATTTTTCCAAAGGGATCTATGACTAAGCTTCTTCCACAGTAAATATTTCCAACCTGATCTGGTGATATGATAAAGCAACCATTCTCTATTGCTCTGGTTTTGTTAATAGTTATCCAGTGTTCCTCTTTCATCTTACCTTTCACCCAAGCAGATGGAACAACTAAAATTTCGGAACCCGATGATGCAAGCATTCTTGACATCTCAGGAAATCTCAAGTCATAACAGATCATTAAACCAATTTTTCCAACACTTATCCGAATTGGTTCAGTTACTGAAGAGCCTGGATAAAGTTTCTTTGATTCTTTGAAACCAAGTGCATCGTAAAGATGAATCTTTCTATATTTTGAAATTATTTTTCCAGTTTTGTTTATTACAAATGCTGTATCATAGACTCTGTTTGGTTTTGGGCTTTTTTCATAAAATGTTCCAATAACTTGTATCGAATTGTGTCGTGCTGCTTCTGCTATCGTACTAACAAATTCTCCATTTATTCTCTCTGCTGATCTTGCAAGTTCTGCTGGAGATTGAGAAGAAGGTGTGTAACACATCATAAATTCTGGAAATGCACATAATGTTGAATTTTTTCGCGCAGCTTGTGAGATATATTTGAGAATTATTTTTAGATTTTTTTCTTTTTCTACATCAGCTCTCATTTGCACTAACGATATCTTTGTCACAGATTTTTTCAATTCTTTCAAAATAAAAATGTGTTTAAAGAGGATTTCCAGCCATGTACCAATTTTCCTTTGGATTTTCTTCAAAAACCACTATAACGTGATTTTCTTTTGTTTTTAGAATTTCAACGGCGGCTTTTGTTATTGCTTTTGCATACTCCTCTTTTTGTTTCTCTGTTCTTCCTGGATACATAGAGACAGTTATCAGTGGCATGTCGCTTTGTGATTTCGAGTGAATTTATCTTTTAGCAATTATGCACAAAATTAGGTATAGCCTTTCCATCCGTATCTAGCTCCAAATTTAGCACTAACTGCAATTATTGATATTATTGCAATTACCAATACTAAAGACACTGTTGATCCAAACTCTGGAGTTGATGTACTTGTTTGTCCACTTGTTCCGTTTTGTATTGCTACCAGTCCTTGCTCGGCACCAACAGTAGATGGAATCACCAAATTGCCTCTTGCCATACCAATTCTAGAAGTATCAGGTAAGCCAGTAGGACCAACTATAGATTTGATGTTTATCTGTACGTTGTATATCCCATTACCAGGTAAGTTTAGTGTCTGGGTATCTACAGCATTTTTTGCAGTAAGATCAGTCTTGGAAAGTATGGTGTTACCATCACTGTCTAGAATCTTTAGATCATAGTTTACATCTCCGTTTACTGGCTGTTGTG
>JBOGQX010000063.1:0-3024 GCA_050749285.1 Nitrosotalea sp.
CACAACAGCCAGTAAACGGAGATGTAAACTATGATCTAAAGATTCTAGACAGTGATGGTAACACCATACTTTCCAAGACTGATCTTACTGCAAAAAATGCTGTAGATACCCAGACACTAAACTTACCAGGTAATGGGATATACAACGTACAGATAAACATCAAATCTATAGTTGGTCCTACTGGCTTACCTGATACTTCTAGAATTGGTCTAGCGAGAGGCAATTTGGTGATTCCATCTACTGTTGGTGCTGAGCAAGGACTGGTAGCAATACAAAACGGAACAGGTAATCAAACTGTACCAGAATTTGGTCCAATCGCATCACTGGTTCTAGTATTTGCAGTTGTCGGTGTTGTCATAATGAGTGCACGAACTAGAGGATTTCTAAAACTCTAGACCTACATTTTCTATTAATGAATCTTATCACTCAAACCTTCTTGAATTTTTATGGCAGTGGTTGGGCAAACGGTTTCACATGCCAAACAGTATATGCAGGCTTTTTCTGCAAAAGGATCAGATTTGTCATACTCATCTAGATTGTGACCTGGGCCGTTAGAAGTTGGGCCTTCTTGGGGTTTGAGATTCCAACCAAAAACTAGGACTGGGCACGCACTTATGCAGGCACCATCAGCTATACAAAGATCAAAATCAACTGCTACGTTTGTTCCATGAATTCCCAGATAACCTTTTTCAGAAATATGTCTTTCAATGAGTTCTTGATCATGTGAATTTATACCTGTAAAATCCAGTTCTCTTTCAACGCCCTCTCCCCAGACATAATGTTTTTCTCCTGCTGGCTGGTTGTTGTGCAGCTCTGCTTTTCTAGGAAGCTTTTTGTAAAAGTCTGGATCGATTGGCATGCTACTTACACGTCTGTTTAGGATTTAACACTATTCGTAATTGTCCAACATTTTCAAACAATAGTCACAGACTGGATAGCCATTATACTCGTATTCTGCCTTACACCTTTTGCATACGGCCATAAATTTGCCTCATGATACAATCCTGTATTCTTACACAAAAATCAGATATAAAGACGTAGGTAGTTATTTTCACGGATCCTTTCATTTCTATCTTGATTTGTTAAAAATATTTTTTCTTTCCAAGCGTTACCATGAACATCACACTCTTGTCTTTTGCATGAGGTGAGAAAAACTGGGTCACTGCATCATCATAAAACGTTAGACCGCTTGCACCAAGTTTTTGTGCGTATGCTGCAAGGTAGAATCTTCCTCCAATTATGCTTGCTTCAAGCTGAGCGGCCCTGTACCCTCTGTTTCCAAATCTTTTCAGTACCGTATCAAGATCAGTCATAAAAAAGACTGCTACACTACTGTCTGCTGGAAGGTTCTGGTCTAGTCCAAGATTGCCTGCTACGTGTCTGAACATTCCTTCCTTTAGTAATTGTAATGCATTTTGTTCCCTGTTGTAGACATACGAGCCTGGTTTTAGGCCGTCAACTGCATTGACTATGAGGTATGGTTGGACCAGAGTGGTGCCATATGGCTCCAGAAAATCAGCTTGGACTCCTCGTGTAGAATAATCAATGATTGTCGAAAGCTGCTGAAATGAAATTGAATCGTGTGAAAATTCTCGTGAGGAACCACGCCTAACAATCACTTGTTCCAAGGGATCTTGTGGCAATTCGTTTTCAGAGAATGGTTTCAATGAAATGATATTTTTAATGTCCATCGAGGTTTTTGGGGTACTGCCCCTCCACTCTCTTACCTCTTTTGCAGATACTAATGATGATGCCTGATGTATATTTTGAATCTCTGGGTCGTCAAAATCATAGTTTGATAGTGGTTCGGTTTTTAGATCCAGTTTAGTTATTTGCAGTTCCTCATTTGTTATTTCTTGTGTGAATCCTATTGGTACAAGTACAAGTGAGACTTCTTTTTCTGTATTCAGGCCAAGAAGAGAATTTACTGTATCATCAACGAACCCCACAATAACTTTGCTGGGTAAATCATGTGCAGAGCAAGTAGCCAGAGTATTTGCCAAAATTGTTCCACAATCCCAGAATGCATGGCGGTACTCTCGTGCCTGATACTTGACAGAATTTCTTGTAAAAATGTCAGTGTAAACCAGTATTACTGGTGCATGTTCCATGCCCGGATGATTTGCTGCGGCATCAACAAGTACACTGCGGTGATCCCCTGCACGGAGCTTGTCTAGTTTCATGCCTTTTGGATCAAAATGATAAACTCCAGCTCCATGCCCATCAATGTTACCACATACTACATAGATTTCTGTGTGGTATAGAGCACCGGTGCATGCAGCTGCACGAAATTCAACATCTCCCATTCCGGGATAATTGATTACCTTTGTTACGCCGGCAGAATAGTATAGTATCCTTGTCAGGATGTCGATGTCTGGAATTTTGTTGCTATCTGCTTTTGGGTTAGTTCCCATAGCTTGTAGTGCAGGGATGCTGTGTGATCTGTCAAGATGTAAATCAATGGCAGTAGGTTTCTTGTACATCTTGTATGGAACAGGTCTGTTTACAGGTTCATAGTAATGATGCCTCTTCAGCAACATTCCGTTTGGATGCTTTGTACCATTGTGATAATGCCATGCTGCCTCGGTATCGTAGTTTTTCAATCATGAGATCTGTACTAGTTCCAATCTAAGTGTGTTATTGGTATTAACCATGCTTAAACAGTAGGTATTGAGCCAAAATCATAAATCCCTTAGTGGGTACTAAATCAGTATCAATTTTATATAATGAAATATCATGATGCAAAGAAACTTAAATAATTAAAAAGAATACTTGATTGTTACATGTCTGTCAAGATAAAAGATGTCAAAGCCAAAGTAATCAGAGAAGACGACGGGTCCTATTCTATTGCATGTTCTGCATTGGGCGTGTATAGCACGGGTAAAAATCTACAAGACGCCAAAAAGAACTATCTTAAAGCCATCAAGCTTCATTTATCAGTTTTAAGAGATAAAGCCACAGAATCTATTGCGGTTTGAAGAAGCTTTCGCCAATACAAGGAAAAGAATTAATCAAAATTCTTTG
>JBOGQX010000064.1:0-28376 GCA_050749285.1 Nitrosotalea sp.
ATGAGTGCACGAACTAGAGGATTTCTAAAACTCTAGATTCCTTCTTTTTCTATTTTTTAATTTGATTTAAAAATTGGATCGAACCACTTGTTGATTTTACTAATAGTTAAATAGCGTACAGTAAGAATTTTCCATATTGAACAAGACTGATGCGCAAGGAATTGCCAAGAACATCCGACAAATAAGTCAGTATATTAGATTTGTAGGCATCATAAATAGCAAGGGTGGATTAATAGCATATGAGAGAAGACCTGATTTACAGCCTTTACTTGATACTAAAAAAACATCAAACCAATTTTCTCATCTTGCAATTCAGACTGGAATGGTTTCAGAATTTAACAAACAATTAGGAACAGCACGATTCATGTGGGAAGAAAGAGACAAGGTGCAAACTATCTCTTTTGCACTAGGAAAAAATACGGTGTGGGTGTCAATAGACAAAAACGTCGTGCGCTCAGAGGTACTTAGAATAATAGACAATTGTTTACCAATTGTAAAGCGTTTCACTTAAAAAGACATCTAGATACACGCACATTGAATTCTTAATTCAATAAGCCTTTATTGAAGAATTTTCAATACTTTTGGCGGGATCTTCCCATAGTCCAACTCTGTATCTGCAGATACATACAATATGTTGGAATCAGCAAGCGGGAAACTCATAACAATTACTTTTTCTCTAAAAGACATTGCAAACTTGACTGAGCCTAATTGATTATCAAATTCTTTTCTCATTCGAACTCGTAAAGCAAGTTCCATAAAGAGCATCTCATCATCTTTTGGATCCTCAAGTGATTTTAGCCCCGCACGCAGGCCACCAGCCAAAAGTTTGCCTCTTTCATTTATTACCCCAACAAATCTTATTTCCTTATCCAGTGCCATTACGCTCTTGCATACATCATCAAAATCTACCAAGGTCGCATAGTATAAGCGGAATTTAGCAAATCTGGGTAAGCGTCAATTATAGTTGACCTTTGACATTTTGCTTACATATTAGAAATATGTGACTTATAATTTCAAACTTGAAATTTTGGTGTTGTTACGAATTACGAAGATCCTGTTTAATTCGAAGTGCCCTGTAAATTATTGGAGCATGGTCTGCTTCAACATCTGTTGTAATGTACAATATGTGATCAGCATCAAGAGGCATTGTGATTCGCTTTAACTTTTCATATTCTACAAGTGCATACTTGCCTCTTCCTATCTTATCTGATACCTCGTTACGAGATTTCCATGCATTAATTGCAAATTGTAGTGATCTCTTACTTTCTTCTGGTGAGAGAAGATTTTGTACACCTTCTCTATGGGCACTAAACAAAACATTTCCATTCATATCAAAAATAGTAGCAAATCTAATTTTAGGATCTATTTCCATAACTTTTTGGAATAAAGTCTTGTAATCCGTAATAGTTCATCCCCTCCGCACGTGATAAAGTTTGCTAGGTTCACGATATTTTTTGGGAATCTTTTCTTGTTTACCAGTCGATATCTTCCACAACAACCAAAGATATTCCAGGATATTCAAGAGTGTTTT
Organism: Nitrosotalea sp.; assembly: GCA_050749285.1. Lineage (GTDB taxonomy): Archaea > Thermoproteota > Nitrososphaeria > Nitrososphaerales > Nitrosopumilaceae > Nitrosotalea. The sequence continues at coordinate 1,532 of JBOGQX010000064.1, forward strand.
TGAATCCCATCATACCAATTATTTCAGATGAATGAATCCACGCTAGTTTTTTTGTGATGTCATCATCAAGATTTCCCAAACCAGGGATATTGAGAAGATGTAGTGTCCTCGTAGGATCTTTCAATGCCCTTTCCATAATTCTAGTTGCAATCCTAAATTTATCTTTTGTATCCCAATACTTTCCAAGTTTGTATTTTCCAGTCATTGTTTCTGGTTTGACCTTAATTACACCAACACCACGAACGGTAGCCATTTCAGGTCTGAGTAACTCATAACCTCCTTCGTTTTGATGTTTCTGCATAAGTGCATTTAGCGCATCTGCCTTCTCCACATTATCAGTTACAAGATCAGCATATCCCTTGATTACTACGCTGACATAAAGTGTATCAGTAAGCGATGCATCTGTAGGAGGCTCGAAAAAATATGATGGAAGGAACGCAAGTTCCCTGTCAACTTCAAAACCACATTTTGAATTATTTTTTATATTTTCGTATTTCTCTCCTTTTGGAAAACCGTGGATGTAAATTACATCGTTAAGATATACAAAATTCATTGGTGCTACAAAAGGAAAACCATTTTTATCAATGGTAGAAAATCTACCGACATGTTCCTTTTGCAGAAACTCTATAATCTTCATTTTAGATTTGATTTGTGACCTTTCGCCAAAATTCATATTTTGTAAATTCTATTCTTGGTTATAAGCAATTAAAAAGTAAATTGGTTTTCATCTACATATAACAACATATTTCATGATTATGATTAAAATGAAAATATTTTTAGCTGCTTTTTGACTGTTTTGTAGCTAGGATTTTGGTATGAATCGCAATCCAGTCTTTGCCGATACTGCAATTATGGACACAATTGCAATTGCGAGCACTAGAGCTGCAATTGGGCCAAACTCTGGAATGACAAATGTGCCCATTATAGCTATCTGCTGGGTTCCGTTCTTGAATGGAATTACAAGGGTTCTGTCAGTACCAGTAGTACCTGTTTCATTGAATTGTGCTATCTGACCATCATTTGATACTACGTATGGTTTGTCAGTACCGTCTGAATTCTTTGAGTCAATTAGTGCTCTTGGTAATGTTATTGTTAGAACACCATCTCCCGTAGTCTGTATTGATATTAATAGAGATGTATGTGGTTGATCAGCCTTGATATCAAGTACTTTGCCATTTGTAATTGTGTAGGTTACAGAGTATTGAGTACCATCTACTGGGATTGTACTTGGACCCGTGGATGCCGATTGGGCGCCTGTGAAGGCGAAAGTAGTTGTGGCAGATCTGTCTGGAGTGCCAAGCTGTGCATACACTGTATATGTTCCAGCTGCCTGCCACAATGGACCAGCAGCCGTTAAAGTTGTAGAAAATGTCTGGTCAGTACCAAGCATCATCTGATCGGTTTTGACAATATTTCCAATGGGATTTCGAACAATTACAGTTACTGGAGTATCTGACAAATATGCGTCAGATTTGCCAGAAATCGTAACTTTATCACCGGCGTTGTATGATGATTTGTCAGTAGTAACACTAAGTGATGTACCAGATGAAGGATTCCCTCCAGACCCTGTCATGGGAGGCGGAATTGTCGAGGTAGAGGTAGGTGTTGAAGTAGAATTTGATGAAGGGCCGGAAGCTGTAGCATTTGCTGTGGCAGCAGTATTTACTGTTGACGTAGTGTTTGCATTATTTGTTGCATTTCCTGCTGCCAAGACAGACTGTAAACCTAACGCAGGAACTACTGCACCAAGTAAAATAACGATCAAGATAAATCCATTAATATGAATTTTCAACAACTGCGAATTAATTTGGTGCTATATAAGCGCTTTTGAGAATTGATTTGAGTATCTTGGCATATTTTTGTTAAAATTTTTAAAGTTAGATTTCAGATATTTTAAGAGACTTCATTTTTCAAGTTAAATATCTTTAAGAAAAAACCTGCGCGCATTTTGAGTTATTACATTTCCACCGATTCCTGTTTTCATTTGTAATTATTTGTACTTCTAGGTTCCTTACAAAATCCAGCTCAAGGAATCCTTGAAAACAAGTAGGACATAGTTGGCCAGTTTTGTCATTCATGCATCTGTCACAACTAGTACGTATAAAAGACTGTGTACAATTTCCCAACTCTACATCTGTAAACCTAATAGTTCTTATGGAACCAAAATTGCCAATAGTTATGTCCAATAGAGAAATGCATCCTGCCACATGTGCGGATTGCAAGAAAGAGACACAGGTACCCTTCAAACCAACAGAGGGAAGACCGGTCTATTGTCAAGAATGTTTACCAAAACATAGAACCCAAAGACGATTTTAAGCTGAAATACGCTTAAACTAACTTTTTTAGTATAACAATCAGTCTTAACTCAATATCCATTTGCAAGATTCTTACTTTGCTGGAACAGGCAAATTTAGGGATTCTCTGAGTCCCTTGTATCGGTTTCTTATGGTAACCTCGGTTACTCCTGCGGCCATAGCGATAACCTTCTGTGTGGTGGCATCCCCGTTCATGGCACATGACAAGTATAATGCCGCAGCAGCAAGCCCCATTGGATCCTTTCCTGCAGTAATCTCCTTTTTGTTTGCATCTTCTAGAATCACGAGAGCCCGGCGCTTTACTTTCTCACTCAAACCTGCCTTGCTTGCTACCCTAGACATGCATTTTATTGGATCCAACACTGGCATGGTTAAATCAAGTTCTTGCAAAAGTAACCTATAAGATCGTGAAACATCTTTTCTTTTTATATTAATTTGATTTGCAATTTCATTCAAAGTCCTAGGTGTACTAGTTTCTCTACATGCAAGATACAATGCAGCAGCAATAACTCCTGCAATTGATCTTCCCTTTGTGAGTCCTCTTTCCATTCCTTTTCTGTAAATGTATGCAGTTTTCTCAATTACTGCATCAGAAAGAGCAAGTTTATCCCTTAGTCGATTGAGCTCGCTGAATGCCTGCCTCATATTCTTATCCATTGATTCAGTAGCTTTGCTCCTGTTGTCCCAAGTCCTAAGACGACCAATTGTATATTTCATAGAAGATGAAAGTGGTTTTCCCATTGCATCTTTCCCTTCATGCCCAATTACTGTTGCAAGACCCATGTCATGCACCGCAAGAGAAGCTGGCATGCCAGTTCTGCTTCTGTCATCATATTCTTCTTTTGTGAATGCTCTGGTATCAGGCCCAGAATCTTCAATTCGTTCTGTGATAACAAATCCACATCCAGTGCAAAATCTTTCGCCAATAGAACTATCAGTTACCAGTAGATCCTTTCCACAACGCCTGCAACGACTATCAATGTTAAATTCATGCAAAACCATTCAGTTTGTCATCTGCGTATGGTTTTCTTGCAATAAGAACTATGTTATTTTGTGATTACATTTGTTTGTTCAATGATAAATTATTTAGCCATAAGGAGGCTGAGAACTTGTCGTCGTAGAATGATGTTGTGGAAATGACTTGGTTGCATCTATTGAGAACTTATGGCTAATTGACCACAAAAGAAAGAGAGATGCAAATTTTACCCTTTTCAAACATTCCATAAAAACAGTTCTAGACAGATCTTCTTCGTAAACTGTATCTCTAACTATCATTTTTTCGGGCATAACTCTATTGGGATGTAATTCATGTTCTACTCTGAACTTTAGCAGATCTCTTTGTATACTACCAAAAAAGTTAGATCTCTCTTGTTCATTTATTGTTGCAAAAAGCTGTAAAAATTCTGGGGGGTTTTGTAAGGCACTGCCTATTATTATCAAATTTTTATTTTTCATTTTTACGATATCGGCAAAAGTTCCCTGACCGTATAAATTTGAGATGACAAGATGAAAATCTGATATTTCTTCACTTTTTTCTGATATCGAAAAGCCTTCCTCTTCTAACCAAACTCTTATTCGATTCTTTAGTTGGTCTTGCTCTCCCATTGAGGAGAGTGCTAAGTTCGAACATTTAATATGTTCTCTTTCTTGTGCGTAGCAATTTCCAGAATATTGTTTTTACGCTTAAAAGAAGTTCCTAAATTAAAGTTCATCATAAAACTTGTTTTATTTTTCCAGCATAACATCATGTTTGTATTTATGACCTACATCTCTTCTTATAAAATTGGTCTGCCAAAAATGTAAATGGTACTCAGATGAGAATTTATTTGTAATTACATATTTTGTACTATCTCACGATTGTAAGTATTTGATGTATTAAATGAAGCAGCCAAGTACAAAAATGACTAGAATTTTGGGTCGAGTACATCATGGACAGATTAGAATAAGAATATTCTCTTCTGTTGCGAGAAGTTGAAAGATTTGTGAGTAGTGAAGAAGTAGATGAGATATAGAGGAATCGTTGAATTATCATCTTATGTGGTAAAGAATAAGGGAAAAGTGTGATAGAATGTTTGAAGGTATTTGAATCTGACAACAATTGGCAACTATCTTAATTGAAAGTTTTGATTTACATTTTGCAAAATTTGCTTTTGTGATCCAAAATAATGATGTTTATCTATAATTGAATCATTTCAGCACCCTTAATAGTAGTGCGAAGAGTTACTCTGCATGGCAAAAGCGAAATCAAAAGCTAAATCCAAAGCTACAAAGAGAAAAAGATAAAATAGCTTGACCTGAAAAGGTCTTTCCCTTTTTCCCAAAAATAATTATTCTCTTCTCAAAGCTACCATCGGAGACAGCTTTGATGCCTTCCAAGCTGGAAAAATTCCTGCGGCAATTGCTAGCGTAACAGACAACAACCAGACTCTGATAAGATCCATTGGAAGGAAAATCGGAGGAATTGTGGTAGAGCCAGCTCCCGGAACATTTGACGGAGTAAGACCGCTTAATAGATATCCACCTCCCATTCCAACAACTAGACCTAGTGTTGCGCCTATTACACCAATTAGTGTAGCTTCTACTAGGAAAAGCGCCAGAATCAAGGTATTCTGGGCACCAATTGCTTTCATTGTACCTATCTCTCGTATTCTCTCTGTTACTGAATTATACAGTGTGGTTACAATACCTACAGCTCCTACAACCAAAGCAATTATTCCCACCATCAGGATAAAAGCTGCATTTCCGCTTGCTGCCTGTTGTCTTACTTTCAGGAATGCTTGCGGGGTAGTAGTTCCAATATTTTTTCCATATAGACCAGTAATTTCACCCTGAACTGTATTTACATAACTGTCCGTAGTTTGTATAAGTAATGAATCATATCTACCGTTTTTGTGTAACAGTTGGTTGGCTGCGTCTGGATTAATTACAAGAGAATTGTCTATCCTTGTGTTTCCAGATGGCTTCATTATTGCAGTAACAAGAAAATTTCTGACCTCTTGTTCTTGTTTTCCTGTGGGATCTGCGTAACTGTATGTTACTTTAATGGTTTGACCTACTGTCACGAATGGTGTAGTTGCACCTGAAGGATTTGCGATTGTATCACCTACTACTGCAGCTGACCGGTCATTTGGCGAAAGGGTTGAACCATCAACATACTCCAAATTTGGTAGTTGAACCGTTAATTTTGCAGGATTCATCCCTGTTATTGAAATATGTTGAATGTTTCCGTACGAATCTATTGTTACTGAACCAGTATATTGTGGAACAACATCTGAAACATATGGAAGGTTTCTCAGTTTACTCACTATGACATCATTAATGATAAGAGAAGAAGTGGAGGACTCTGAATGATATGAGTGTAATCCAGAGCTTGCAAAAATTACGTTAGTAGCTAATGCACTGAATTGTTGTTCCAAAAATGCTGCCTGACCAGCACTAAGACCATTTAATACTACCACAAGACTTGCTCCTAGAACTACCATTAAGACTGTCAGCGTAGTTCTTACCTTTCGGTCTGCAAGTGCCTCAAACGCTAGTGAAAATATATCACTTGGATTCATTTTTGTTTTTGTCAGGGTTTTCCAAGACTGATACTATATCAGTATCACTTCCAGATAGCATCTTTAGTTTTTGACGGGCTTTTCTTCTCCTTATGATTACCACTGCTATCGCCACAGCTACAGCGATGGAAATACCGATAACTACCGGCATTGGTACTACGTTGAAAATCTGGTCAAAGGTAGATCCTTGTGCCTGTGTGCGTACTACCGGACTTTTACCGATGGCTATATTCTGAGTTAGAATTTCCGTGTGGAAATTCTTGAGATCATCCGCATATACAACCTTGAATGAAACAGAATACATCCCAGGTTTGAGTAAGTTCAAGCCGTTGAGCGGAATGCTAAATGGTATTGGCGAATCTGCTGTTAGGTCTCCTAGGAATTGTTGGGATGTTGTACGACTACCTGATCCTCCACCACCTTGACCAGCTCCGCCAAATCCTCCGCCACCTTGACCAGCTCCTACTTGAGCCCGTGCTTGCTGGAATGATGATCCGTTTACATTAGATGAACTGTTATTGTAATTAGCGATTCTTGCTTGTCTTATTGCGTCAAGTAACGGTGACTTGGTTAACTCTATTGTACTATAAAGCCCGGTTGTGCTTCCTTGGTTTAGTAAGCTGCCCGCAATTTGTGGAGAATTTCCTACATAGTTTACAGCAAGACTATAAATCTGCAACTTGATATTACCTACCACAAAAGCGCCAAGTGTGAGCGAGTTAGTCTCACTCTGTCCGTTTGCCACATAATTTGCTGTGAGTGTAAAGGAGGTAGGAGTATCAATCAAGGAATTTGCGGCAAATACCTGGGTTGAGAGATTTTGTTGTTCTCCAGGTTCCAATTTTGGTATAGTCCATGTTGACTCGCCTACAATTGAGACAGAGGTTGACTGTGGGACAAGTGTTACTACTACATTTGAGGCTTCCTCAGTACTATTATTTGCAACTGCAAAATTTAGATTGTCTAGATTTCCTGAAACAATTACTGGTGATGTGGTATTACCAAGATAGGTAAGGCTCAATGATTCTGGAGGCATTGGGGCAACTACTAATCCAGTGTCTAACGTCGTACTGCTCGATTTGCCCCATGCATTTTCGTAAGAGAGGTTGATCGTTACAACCTGTGTTTGGCCCGCTGCAGATGTACTGGGAAATACAGTGGTACTTATCTGTGCAGAACCACCAGCTGGTATAGTACCCAAATTGAATTGGTTAGCTCCAAGATTGACAAGATTAGTAGTTGTAGATGTAAGGGTTAATGAACCACCAGATCCCGAACCTGAGCTCCCTTTTTGACCAAGGTTTGTAATTGTGGCTACAACCCCAGTTGCAGCAGCCGACCCCTTGTTTGTAACAGTTATGGCAATGGGGTCTGCTTGTGATGGAATTATGTTAGCTGCATTTGTAGAAGCATCCATAACTACTTTTCCTGGAAGAATAAATGGCACTTCAAGTACCGCTGAAGTACAATGCAGAACTATTCCTCCAGCTTGTGGTATCTGATAATTGATTACAAGAGTGGTAGGATGATTTCCAACCGTAGCTGTGGGTTGAACATTTACATTAAAGTACAAAATGAATGTGTTTCCAGATCCAACATTCCCATAGTAGCTAGCTAGTGCGTAGTTACTTGCCATCTTTGAGGCATAATTGTAATTCTGAAGGAGTTGCGGTATCTCGCTTTCACCAGTTGGTGCAAATCCTGATGGCAGATTCAGAAATCCAGTTATGGAGCCAATCTGACTCCAACCTTTATTGTTTAGGACAACAGCATATACTTCTGAGCCCTCTCCTGGTCCTACTTCTTTTTTGTTGGGATTACTGCCTGAAGTGCCGTTACCTAAAGACACGCTAGTACCTTGATCTACCCAAAATCCATCTATTGCTACGGGTCCATTATAATTAGCATTAATACTGGTAGTAAGCGGGGCTGAACAATCGCTGCTTTGGAACACTTGAGCTGATGATGCATTGAATAATGGAATAAAAAATATTGCAACCAAAAATACAGGTACAATCTTTGGTAGAATGTTTCTTCCAAGAATCAAATGAGATTTCTTAAATGGATTAATTGGTAACATCTGTATCTATTCTCCCATCTTTTATTATGATTGACCTATCAGTAGATTCTGAAAGTTCTGGATTATGAGTTACCATTATTATGGTTCGTCTGAACTTGTGTGATAACAATTTTAACATATCAAAAACATCTTCGCCAGTCTTGGTATCAAGATTACCAGTTGGTTCATCGGCCAAGATTATTGTAGGATTGTTAACTAGAGCTCTTGCAATGGCAACTCTTTGCTGCTGACCACCACTAAGATTAACAGGTTTTTGTTTTGCCTTGTCAGATATTCCTAAAGCGTTCAAAATCTTCAATGTACGATCACTAGCAACCGAAGATGGCATACCAGAGATTAGAGCAGGTAGTTTTACGTTTTTGAATACCGTTGTCCTATTTATCAGGTTATACGATTGAAATACAAAACCAATTAATGTATTTCTCATTGAAGCGATCTGAGAATCTGGAAGAGAAAATATGTTTATTCCATTAATGTAAACTCGTCCAGTGGTTGGCCTGTCTAATGCGCCTATCATGTTAAGCAGAGTAGATTTTCCACTTCCTGATGGACCGATTATAGAAACAAACTCTCCTTTTTTTATTGTAAAACTAACATCAGATAAGGCTACAACTCTTCCCGCAGCTGAATCGTATATTTTTGATAGATTTTCAACCTTTAGTGCTACTGAATTTGAATTATTAATTTCTGTCGTTTTATTTTCCATTCGGACATTATTTTTAATATCTGCTTTATTTCTATTCAAAATCCCCATCATTTTCATATCATTCTCATTTAGTATAATTATTTAATCCCACAAAATTGTCGACTAGATTGTGATAAAGGTACTTACTATATGAACTACGTAATGGTATCAATTTAATTGTGGCAAAAGACTCCAAATTACAAGCAAGATAGTTTGTGTGGGCACCTCTACCAAAGTTTACACTATGATCGCTGGGGTTGCGAATTGCTTTCATTGTATCTCGGATAGAATCTAAAATCATGCCCACACCTATTCAGTCAATCTAGCACAATTAAATAATTGTCAAACTATGTTCAGGAACATTGTTAGTGAAAGACTAAGAGAATACAAGGTACCTTTTGTTTTAAAATAGAAGTAAAAGCTTAATACAGAAATTTATCTCCAACAAGACGATATCCTTGTCGCATGAATACCGTGACAGAATCTACATAAGAAAGGATATAATTTTAAAACTCGCAGAATACGGAGAGCTTAATCAAACAAATCTTCTAAGCTATTGTGGTCTGAATTTAATGAAGCATAAAGACATACTTGAAAGCTTAGAACGAAAGGGATTCATAAGTAGAACAGAGATGCCATGGGGAAACAAAAAAATAATAAAATATGCTGTTACTGAGAAAGGAAGAAAGTTTTGTGAGATGGTCTTAGACCCATATGAGGAAATTTTTCCAAGGAGCGAAAAGAGTGATAAAGAACAAAGTTAGCGAAGCATTTTATTCAGAGTTTAGGAGTATGATCTAGTTGTCTAATCCAGATGAAAATGCAGGCGGAGAGCCAAAAGAGAGTAAGGAGGATAAAGAATCTAAGGAAAATCTGTTTAAGATCATAGATGACATTGTAACACACACCAACAAATCAAGACGTCTGTTCATGATCTTTATTGCCTCTGCACTTGTTTTTGCACCTATTGCTCTTGGTTTAGGCGGAGTATTACTTGGTCATCCCCAGTACAGCATTAGGCATCTAGAAGCTGGCAACGAAGTAAATTCTACAAACATGCAAGGACAGGGCACGCATCTTCAATTAGTTTCAGAAAATGGCACGGTTATTAGAGAAATGCCCTTTCAATCCATGGTACAGCATTCGTCCAGAGTTGGATTCATATTTTTAGAACTGAATATTTTTATTGTGATTTCTATCATATTTGGAGGAATACTGTTGTTTATTGCAATAAAGGAATACCGTTTCTTTGCCAAATGGAATAAGAGATTTGCAAAATTCAAATCAATGCAAGATAAAATAGATAAAGAATTGGAAGACTAGAGATTTTTATCACTGAATTTAGTCAAATAGTATTAAACTTGTGTGCTAAATCTCACATTTTCTCTCATGAATGAATTCTTACTATCACTAACAATGTTCCTGAACAATGTATCACAATTTTTTATATAGTCTTCATCGTAGACATGGCAGAATGAATACAAAAATTCTAACTAGCAATCGAAAGATGCTTGCAATGATTCTAGGCGTAGCAATAGTTGCTACAATCGGAGGATCATTTGCATTTGCACAGACTGCTGGCTCAACTTCTGGACAGAGTTCCACAGGAACTGCACCACCACAGATACAAGGTTCTGTCAACCTTCCACAGATGATTTTGTCTAGTGTTAAGACATCGTTCACCACTGCAGCAACTACTGCAGCTAGTGCACCTGGCATAACCAATGGACAGGTAATCAGCGGAGGTTTGAAAACGATACAGGGATCTGTAGTGTACAGTTTCAAGGTAACTGATGGTACAAATGTCTATTCCGTAATAGTAGATGCCGGAACTGGCAGTATACTACACACTTCCGCAGGCCATCCTATAACATTAGGATCACTGCTTGGAATGGGCGGTCATGGCATGATGGGCCAACACCACATGGGAATGGGCGGAGGTGCCTGGAAATTACCACAATCATCTACTGCACCAAGTACATCAAGTCCACCAGCAACTGGAACTCAGTAGATCCAAAAAATTTTCTTTTTTTTTATTTTTATTTAACGTATAGTTTTTATATAAATCAAAACTCAAAAACCAAATTGGTAGAAATTACATTATGGAATTTAGCGAATCAAGCATACCATATTTAAGAACTGGAATTCTTTTTTCCTATCGAATCCAAGCGTGAAAATATCGGATCAAAGTACTTGCTTGAACCCACTATCAAGGAACTAACTCCCGTACCAAGAAGAATCCCGCCTATGACGTCTAGCGGGTAATGATCTCCCACATAAATTCTAGAATAAATTACCGACAAGGCCTCAACTGCAAGTACTAGCGAAATTGCAACATGCTTTCCTTGGTTAAATCTTGCAAACAAGATAAATGCACCTGCAGATACGATAACTGCGTGCCCAGAGGGAAAGGATGGGTCAGATTCTTTTATCAATAGATTCTCGTACGCCAAAGGCATAGGTCTCTGCCTGTTTATCTCGTCCTTCAGAATTGATCCAAGTGGTATCAATATGATAAATGCCATCGTGAGTAGTGCTGCTGTTCTTCGACCATCCTTCTTGCCAAATATGAATAGTAGTGCGGTAGTTGCTATCCATACAGCCTCCCTACCATACTTTGTGAGGTCAATCATTATTTTGTTAATGATTTTGCTGTGGGGATTGTTTATCATTCCGAATACCGAATAATCCCATTTTGTAACCTGCACATTATTGGATACAATCAAGAAAGCAAGGATTGCAAATCCTATGAACAGCAACAAGCTTGCTACGTAGTATTTCATTTACGTATGGTTTGAAATGACAGTATAAAATGTAAGTGAAAAAGAATACCGTTGCTATAGATGAGAATAGGAGATTTTATTATAAATAGCAGAAATAACAACAATTTAGAAGATAGTAACTTGGATTACATGACAGACAATACAAAAAATACAATAATACTTGGCATCTCTGTTGGTGCAATTGTTATTGCTTTGATAGCGATTACAATGCCCTTGCTAAACACACCACAAGTAAATAACCAACATTACAGCGGACAAACAAGAGAGTTTTGGTTATTCAATAGCTATATCCCGGTTTTAATGAAACAGAGATGGGAATGCCGCATGATGTTTACAGCATGCCTACTATGACAGTTTTCAAAGGCGATACAGTAGTTATTCATTTCTTCAATACTGAAGAGTCAGGAGGAGATCACCACTCATTTACCATAAAGGACGAACCTTACAACCTCAATGTTGAGCTAAGCCCAGGTCAAAATAAGACCATAACATTTGAAGCAAATACAACTGGAATATTCAGTTACTATTGTACATTCCATCAACCTACCATGAGAGGTCAGCTCATAGTCAAACCTACTCCATATTGATGCAATTTTTTGTTCACTTGATATCATAAAGGAGATTTGTGAAGCGATTTTAAAGAGGGGATCTGTTCAGCCAGTATATGATTAAACACATTATGGTTCCATATGACAAGTCTGAACCTGCAAACAGGGCTTTTGAATTTGCAACAGACCTTGCAAAAAAATACAGCTCAAAGATCAGTATTGTGGCATGTATTGTACCACAGATTCCCATGGATCCAACCTTTGGGACAGCATACGCTGACACATTAAAATTTATGCAGCAGGATGCCACTAGCGCAATTTCAAAATTAGAGTCAGTGCTAAATGAATTAAAAATACCAGTCAAAACTGAGGTTTTAGTTGGAGTATCTGTCACCGACGAATTGTTATCTTATGCGGAATCATACCAAGTTGACCTAATAGTGATGGGCTCACGGGGACTTGGAGGATTCAAAAAGATGTTGCTTGGAAGTATTGCAAGTGGAGTTTCACAGCATTCAAAGTGTCCTGTTTTGATTATAAAATAAACATAATCAGTTGTAACTATAAATCAAAAAAAAAGAAAAATAAAAAACGCTCCTAGTGCGTTCTTACTTTCGTAATTGGAGGGCTAATTTTGCAGCAATTCCCCATGAAAGTAAAGTGAAACCTATTGGAAACACTCCGCTTGATAGGACAGATGGAATGCCCTGAATCGACACTCCATTATTGCTGTATATGGCTAGGACTATTGGCAGAACTGCCAATCCTACTACACTCAATTTTCTTCGAGTCGTAGAGGTTCCGTCCTGTTTTGTTTCGATATGTTGTGCGGTCATTTTATTTCTAGCAAGTTACTATACTTCCCAATATTTAGAAAGGTCCTAACTTTTGAGTGTGCTTTGGTTCATCTGTTGAACTTTTTGACAACTTTAGTTCAAGTTTTGAACTTTCATACGTATCTTGAAATTTTTCAATTTTTGTCCATGGATGAACTTGACAGAGAGATACTCAACATGCTTATTGCTAATGGTAGAATCTCTGCAAGAAATATCGTAAAGAAACTTGCCGATAAAGGAATAAACATGTCTGAACGAGGTATTGGCAAACGTATAGCAAGACTTGAACGTGAAAAAGTAATTCTTGGATATTCTACAATGGTAGACCTACAGAAGGTCAACATGCCTATTCCACGGCTTGTTACCGTGAAATTTACATCACCAAAAGATTTTCTTCAAAGAGTTGAGGATATGAAAAAGTATTTGGCTGAAGCTCCATTCTGTGACTTTTCCGCTAGAACAAATGGAGACATAGACTGGATTGAACTAAAATTCTTCAATAATTCGGATCAGGCAAAGAAAGAGGAGGATCTTTACCGGGCATGGTTTGGAGACATAATTGAAGAGTACAAATCATATGATCTCGGAATACAAAAGTGGGGTTGGCAGATTTTTGATGAGTCAAGTTTTGATAGATTCATACAACAAATGATGAGAAAAGAAGGCGGGACATTATCTGTCAGTGATTCGACTGTTTCAAGCAGACTCCGAAAGATAGCACAATATCCATTATCCCATTAGAAAACTCCACAAAAATTACGCAATGCCATATCCTGCAGAAAACTAAGTGTTTGAGAATGCCTTAACCATTCTTGTTGTTTACAGTCTTGATTGTCTCGATGATTTTTTCAGGTCTACGTGATTCAATGAAGACTGTCTCTCCATTTGCAAGTTCGAGCTTTATACCGCGCCTGCCTCCAAGGCCGTATGCCTTACCTACAATTGTGTATCTGATGCCCAGTTTATTGACCTCTTTTTGAGTGTGTTCATAGGATTCGTAATTTGTAAGATCATTCCATGAAAGCTTTCTGTATGAAACCTGGAAGGGAACAATCTTCAGATAGATCCCATCTTCACGAACTTGGATTTTGAGCTTTATCACAAGTAGCAAAATAGGTAGAGCAAGTCCAATTGCAAATGATATTGCCGAGATTTCCGCTATGAAGGGAAAGACGAAATCACCACCAAACAACTCTATGAGCGGCGGCAGGGCGAAATAAAAGGTCCCAAAGGTTACACACAAAACCCCAAGCCACACTAACGAATGTGAGAAACTAACTGCGCCTCTGTACAAGATTTTTGTTGCATCATTCATTTCTTAGATTTAATTTCTTTTGTACCTGATTTATACCCTAAAATCTTTACTCAGAAAACCTAAGCGCAAACATATTCTTATCATATTTTACCTGAATCTTTTTATGGAATAACTCTTCGAAGATGAGTTCCAAGATAGTTTTGTTGTATAATGACCAGTTCTTACCAAGGTCATGCTTCATAACAAAAGTGTGAGTCCCATCATCGTCCATGTGACTGACCTGAACTGAAGAGTTTATCATCTGCATTTCAAACCACGACATGAAGGAATTGATATCAGTCTCCCCTTTCATGAAAAGCGCAACATCGCGCATTTCATCTTTACCAATTGTAGATGCAATTTCAATTATCTCCTTTTCTTTCAGATTTTCAAAAATTTTGACAAAGACTGGTTTGTTAAGACTGACTAGCCCTATTCTTGGTTGATAAATATCCCACTCGAGAAATCTTCTCAAGGCTTGAGTAGCAAGTGTATTGGTGCTTACTTGGTGAATTTTAGCTTCTTTGTGTAGCTTCTCTATTAGAGTCTCATCAAATCTGAATGTAATTGTGGCTGTCTTTTTTCTACTGGTGTATATTTCTTCCATATGATATCTTAGAGTTTTAAATATTTAGGAAATGATGAACTTTGTTAGTGATAGTTACCAAAGTATGTCTAGTGTTTGTCTTACAATGTGTACCGACATAATTTATGCGAGGCTAGCTATTATGATAACATGGTAGAAATCAAAGTCAAGCTACAGATTGACGCACCATTAGAAAAAGTATGGGAGGTTGTATCAAGAGTGGACGATGACCCGAAGTTTTGGAACCTTACCAAACGAATAAGGAATCTCTCAAAGAGAGAAAACGAGATTGTTCGAGAGGTAATAGTAGGCAAGATTGAAAAATGCCACCAAAAGGTGATCCTAATTCCAAAAGAAGCAATACATGTCCTTTGGACAAAAGGAGTGATTACAGGCACAAAAGATATTGTTTTGACTTCGCTTGGCAACGCAACACTTCTTGAGGTCAGTATGGACTACGCACTATCAGGACCAGCTCGTTTCTTTTCTGGAGGAATCAAAGAAGAGCTCCAAATCGAGGCAGAGTTAGCAGTCGACCTGATAAAAGAGAAAGCTGAAGGAAGACCACACAACATCCCTATGGAAGAACGAAAGTTCTGGGCCGATCTAATACGCGGATAGATTCAACACTGAAAGTTGAGTCGGAAATGATTCAGGCTTACAAGTCTGAATCCAAAATTTTTTTGTTGAGATTTTAATGCTACGCTTGCAAAGAATTACCTTATGTTGTGAGTAGTTTACGGATCGACTGCAATTCCTTTTTGCGCCTTGCGCTAGGCTTGGGATAAGTCATTCTGAGCCCTTTGAGTGTGTCTAAAATAATCTGGGAAATAATCAAGTGAGCATTATCTTTGTCATCTGCTGGAACTACATACCAAGGCACATTGGCAGAGCTTGTTGCACTCAGGCAATCCTCATAGGCTTTCATATAATGTATCCAGAATTTCCTTTCTTCGATATCTGACATGCTTAGCTTCCAGTTCTTTTTGGGATCATCAATGCGCTTGAGAAAACGTTTTCGCTGTTCTTCCTTTGAAAGGTGAAGGAAGAATTTTATGATTCGTGTTCCGTTACGATGAAGATGGGTCTCCAGGTTCAATATGGAATTATATCTATCCTGCCAAATGGTTCTCTTGCCAAACTCATTCGGAAGACCCTCACTGCGGAGAATCTCTGGATGCACACGAACTATCAGCACTTCCTCATAATAGGAGCGATTAAAAATTCCAATTTTCCCTCGTTCAGGGAGACAACGAATCTCTCGCCATAGAAAATCATGCTCGAGTTCCTCTGCACTAGGATGTTTGAAACTGAATACTTGGCAGCCTTGTGGATTGACGCCAGACATGACGTGTTTTATGGCACTGTCTTTTCCTGCTGCATCCATCGACTGAAAAATTAGCAATATGGAATGTTGGTTTGAGGTGTAGAGAAGATTTTGTAATGAGCTCAGTTCCTCAATGTGTTCTCCGAGAAGTTTCTTATATTGCTCTTTTGAGTTGCATATTGGTTTCACAATTGTCGGCCATTTGTGGAGATTGATCTTTTTTCCAGGTCGTATAAGGAATTCATTGGAATTAATTTTCATCTCTTATACTAGAATAAGTTTCAAGATAAAGAGATTGTTAAATTTCCAAACCTAGTCAATGAGTGACAGGCGTTGTTACATTTTATACCCTGTTTTAATTATCATTTTTGAAAATAGGTCTCTAACCACAGATTGGATTATCAAGACAATGAAGTTTGGCACCGGTAAGATCTGCACCGCCCATGTTTGCGCTGTGCAGGTTTGCGCCATCTAAATTGGCATTAGTAAAGTTAGCGCCATTCAGATTTGCATTGGAAAGATCTGCGCCTGACAAGTCAGCACCAGAAAAGTCTGTCGAGTAACCCTCTGTACCATAAAGAGTGGCATCTTTTAGAATTGCACCTTTCCAACTTGACCAATTAAGAGAACTGTACTGAAGATTTGCACCTGTCAGGTTTGCATTTGCAAGATCTGCATAATGAGTACCCAAAAATGGTCCATTCACATATTCCAAGTTGGCACCTGCAAGAGTAGCGTCTTCAAGATCCATGTTCATAATATCAGCGTAACTTAAATTTGAATTCTCAAGATTAGCTTCAACGAGATCAGCCTTTTCTAGATTGGCATTTGTGAAGTTTGTACCAACAAGGTTTGCATCAGCAAGATCTGCGTGATTAAGGTTCATTCCTGAGAAATCACACCCAGACCAGTTCACCTTTGGAAAATTTCTGTCCCAACACTTGTCATCCTCATCTGGTGTTAAATCTGGTTTTACCATTTCAATAAGCTCCTCTGCTGTTTCTCGCTGTAGTAACCCTTGCTTGAGAGTGTATTCGATGGCCTGAGTATATTCGGAATCGCTGATCTTTCCTTGAACATCCCATCTTTCAAGATGTATAAGCCATGATGGAAGGCTGTGATCTTCTTCGCCACTAATGTAACGTATCAGAGAAGAATTTGGTGTTGCTGAAAAAGACAACAAGATGAGCATGAACAATGAGATGATTGTAACTGGGTTTATCATTAGGACAAGCTAATTTTTATAATATTTAATTAATCTAGTTCTTACAAATTATGATTACATAATCTTAGAACCAAGTTGTTATCTTACATTAAAATGAGAAACCAAGTTTTTGGCTATCTAGACTAGAGAAGTAATTTTATAATTACTTGTATGTAGAGTTTGTAACTTTTACAGAGGTGCCGTTAGTAGAATTAGTATTTATCATAGTACCATGCATCGAGGTAGAATTTGTAGAAGTAGAGTTTGTTGAAGTGTAATTCATCATAGTGTGAGTCATAGAAGTAGAGTTGGTTTGCATTGAAGTGTTATTCATTGGAGTCTGAGTAGGGCTACACTGTCCTCTGAAGAATTGCCATTCTTCACATTGTGAACCATTAGAAAATGTACACATCCCGTACTGACCTGCAGGACCAGTTTTAATTTGTAAAGTGCCACCCTGATTAATACAGTATGTCGAAGCTGGATTTGCTATCGAAGTACTTGGGGTCGTGCTTGCTCCTGGATATGTCCAGACCTTTGAGAGATCAATTTGAAGCACTATGTTTTGGAACGGTCCAGACAAAAATCCTACCGTCTCTAGATTTTCTATAGGATGTATGTTAATCTTAGCCTGGGCTCCTACCGTAGTAATATGATCAGGATCTTTAGTTTGGGTCACTGTGGTATCAAGACATATCTGAGCTTGTGCATTATTACACACTGGATCTGGAGTTGTTGTTAGCCTAATTACTTCTAGTCCATTAACCCCATGAAATATGAATACTCCATTATTTCCATTTAGCACAGTCCAAACAACCGTACCTGGTGCAATACCAGAAGAATTGCTTATCAGACCTTTTGTTGAGAGTTTGAACGGTAGTTGTACAGATGATGTAGTATTAGTACTTGGAGTCATGGTTTGATTTTTAGGTGTAGATTGATTTGGTATCTCGCCTGCAGCACAAATATGGTCACCGCATATATTTTGACATGGGTATGATGCAGAGCAGGGCTGATCACTTCCAAGTTTCTGTGCAGAAGCTGTAATGGTACCATATCCTAGGAAAATTGTTGCCAAGACCAAAGTTAATGATAGTAAATGAGTTGATTTCGTAAGTTAATCTGATATTATTACTTAGATAAACTTTAGCATTACAGGCTCTGGTAATTCTACGGCTTTACATAGGTGATAAGTTAAGGGTATTAACTAGTGGTGTTTTAATTGGTTGTTGAAAACCGGTTGTTGATGATTACAAATGTTTGTCATTTCTTATCATTTGACAATTTAGGAATCAGTCTTTGCTTTTTGCAAATTATAACAGTTTTTACAGATCTGCCCTGTTATTCCAGATCCTTTTTTTGGAGCATAACAAAAAAAGCCGAGCTTGTTGCCACATAAAGCACAGTATTTTTTTGACTCGTCATCTGCCTTTTCTTTTTCATTAAAACAAGGCTTGCAAAGCCAGCCTTGTACTCCCCATTCCTTTTTTGGCTTCAATAAGCTAAAGGAACCAGGCTTTACCCCACAAAGAACACACTTGTCATCTTCTTTTTTCTTAAAATTTTTCTTCATTAAATCCACATAACAATTGGCACAGAGTGGGCCCTCGACATTCCAGTTACTCTTGGGCTTGTGTTTGTGAGTGATGCGCTTCTTACAAACGGTACAAAATGCTTCCTTTTTGCCAAATAATCCTGCCATACAGGTAAACTAGCACTGCCTTAGAAAAAGATAACAATTCGCTTTGGTTATAGCAAGGGATGGCATTATGGAGATATCGACAAAACAATGGCAACTAGACGTATTCCCATAACCAAAAAGAGGAAAAAATCACACATTCCAAGAAAACAGAAACCGAAAATACCAGATGCCTTGAGAAACCTAGATTACAAGAAAATATACAGCGAATCTCCTACTCCCCAGCGAACAATAAGCACCAGAGGTATAATTATCGCGTGCAATGATGCCTACGCACAAGCTTTTGGTTATACAAAAAAAGAGATTATTGGCAAGTCAATATTCGCATTTGTTCCAAAAGAGGGTACCAAAGCTATGCAAGAATCATTTGAAACATGGAAGAAAAAAGGGATTGTGGAAGATAGAAAGGTGTGGTTCAAGAAAAAAGACGGCAGTACTTTTCCAGGATTGATAAGTGCCAACAACATTTATGATAACAAAGGACATTTGATAGGAAGCAATACTGCCATAAGAGATATTTCTGAAACATATACCGCACATGCAAAGCTGGAAGAGCGTGAACACCAGTTAAGAGAACAATATGAACAACTTGAAAAAGCAAACAAACTTCTTTCCTTAACTGAACAAAAATATAGAAACCTTTACGAAAAATCACCCGTCCTTTTGAGGACAATAGATTTTGAAGGTCGAATTACAGACTGTAACGAAGCATACACAAAGGAACTTGGTTACACAAGAGACGAGGTCATTGGAATGACAATTTATGAACACACTGCAGAAAAAAGCATGTCAGCGATGAGGGACGAGTTTGAAGAATGGAGAAAAACACACCATGTTTCTCAGAGAGAGATTTGGGTAAAACAAAAAGACGGAAGTGCCTTCCCTTCTCTGTTAAGTGGCGGAAGCCTGTATGATGAAGAGGGCAGAGTAGTTGGAAGAACTGTTGCGTTAATGAACTTGACAGAAATCTACAATGCAAAAGAGAGCCTTGAGAAAAGTGAGAAGCAGATGGGGACCAGTATGGACAGTTACAAAAATTGAGTTCTCTAAAAGATGACTTTCTTACAATGATAACTCATGAATTAAAGACACCTCTTGTTCCAATCAAGGGATACGTCGACATACTCGTATCAGAAAAGCTGGGAACGCTCAATCCAGAACAACAAAAAAGACTGGAGATAATCAGATCAAGTACAAATTCTCTTCTCAAATTAATCTCCGACCTATTAGATGCCCAAAAACTTGAGCTTGGCCTACTTAGAATGAATAAAGACTTCATGACTTGTCGAAAATTATCAGTAATACCGTAAACAAGATGAAACCAAATTCCGACAGAAAGGGCATCTCAGTTACCACTCATCTAGAGGATAGCCTGCCATTTTTTTGCGATCAAGTAAGGATGGAACAAGTCATATCAAATCTCATCAATAACAGTTTAGATTTTTGTGAGATTAATGTTGGCAGAATTGACATCAGCCTACAAAACGAAGGTAACACTGCAAGGATTGTTGTAAAAGATAACGGGATTGGAATTATCAAAGAGAATATTGACAAGATCTTTGTAAAGTTCTTCCAAGTTGATACCAGCATGACTAGAGAACATGGAGGCACCGGTATTGGTTTGTCAGTATGCAAGGGAATAGTGGAAGGTCATGGGGGGAAAATTTGGGCCGAGTCGGAAGGTAGAAACAAGGGCGCTGAGATCCACATTTTGTTGCCAAAGTTTAGATAAATTCTGAAAATTATTTTGGCAAAGATATTACTGACTGTGTGTTTTCCTTCGTGGGCGTTCCTTTTTTATCGACAAAGAGTAAAAATAGAATTCCCCTTTCTAGCACTAACTGTTTTCTCAACTGTAAGACTCTGACTCTCAAATGGTCTGAACTCAAAAATTTAGTATTCAAATTATAAGCATTTTCAAATTTAGAACGGGATAGAACTCGGGGTTTATTAAATTTCATTGGTAGAAATTCTCCTTGTGCAATTTCGAGGTTTACTTTCCAGTCCACCAATCCCAGAATTTCTTTGCAGTTTCAACCTGATGCTTTGTTTTTTCAGCATCTTTAGCTTGTTTTGTAGAATTGTAGGCACTTCTTCTAGCTTTATCGGTCTTAAGCTGAGAATGTAATAACTGTCGTTTCTTTTTTATTTCATATATCATACCACCAATACCACCTAAGCCAATAATAGCACCTACAATTCCTACAGTAAGATTTGTATTTTCAGTGCTTTGTAATTCTATGACTTGTTCTGTTAAATTAGCAATTTGTTTATTCTGCTTTTCAATTATGAAAGTTTGTGTAGTGCACTCAGAAGATTGTATACAATCACTTATTCCCTGAGTTTTATTAATAGCCTCAACAACTAATATCGGATATACTAGTATAGCAATAGAAAATAATACTATAGTGGTTTTCAATCATGTTTTTTTGCTGAAGCTAACTTGATAAGGGTTTCAATTCTGTTATTTCCTAAATCCAATTTTATCCCAGCTTGTTCCGCAGGAGTCTTTTTGATACTGCCATGTACTTAATGAAATTAAGAGGGAATGATAGCACTCAAAGTGTTTGAAATTGAGTACGCCTAAAGTGACTAGGGCACAAGATAAGCTACCACTCCCGAAGCTCATCGTATTTGGGTTGTTTATATCGGTTGGCATTATACAAAATTCGGGTTCAAGATATAGCCTAGCATGAGATCTTAAATTTCATCCTTGCCTTTGAGGAACGAGTCAAGCTTTTCATTTACTGCATTTATCGCATTAAAAGATGACTCGTGTTTGTCATCAAACTCTGCAAGTTTTTTCAGAATAGAATCGTGATTTTCTTCCAAATCCTTGATTCGACGCAAAACATAGTCTTGCGAGTTGGATATCTTTTTCTGCCTATTATAAATCCACCAGCTTACTATGGCACCGATGATGGCACCACCAGCTATACCAAGATAAGTAGAAGAAGCATTAGTCATATCAACACATCCAGGTTGTAGTTCTGGAACACAGCCCCACAGATACAATAGAATTGGAATCATTTTACAATCTTAAACATTCAGAGACATTTTTACACTTTCTATGAGTATCAATTAACGTTCTTGTGAAATCAAGTTCTTCTATCAAGTCAGATTTATGGCATGTGTTTTTCAATTACAGACTCTATTTTCTCCGATATATCTGCAATCTCTGCCGTTATTTTCTTAATATTATATCCCATCCCAGATTTTCCTTTGCTCAACCCCCCATCTAATGGTTAAACAACTTTGTTTTTAATCATTTCCATGACTGGAAATAGTTTTAAAGAAACTTGATTCTTTGTAATTTTATGGACTGCCCAAAATGTGGCTCACCAATGGACAAGATTTTGCAAAAAGAAAACAAAAGCTATACAAATGAAACCATATCTTACAGATGTTTTTGTTGTAATTTTCATACAAGCAAACAATAATTTTGATTTTTCTATTCCAAAACATCCATTAGTTCAAGTGTACCATCTAGAAAATTGTCAATTTAAAAAGAAAGAAAATTTCTACCTTTATTTACAGCCAAGATCAGACATTACCTTACTTACTACAGAAGCTGACACACCGGCGCTAGTAAGCATGTTATTAATTGTGTTACACACATTTGATGGTGCTGTAGTTGGCTGCGTAGTTGCGGTTGGAGCTGCGGATGTTGTTGAATTTGAGGTTGTAGTGGTGGTAGTTCGTCCTCCCTGGTGTCCTAGCTGAGCTGCAGTTAGTGCTGCTTGCAGTTTGTCCCATTCACCTGGGGCGCACATGTGATCACCACATATTAGCGTGTTTCCATATCTTACCGTTATATGGTTGTCATTGTATCCATATGACCAGTTTCTCGGTGTAAGTGCATTTGCTGCAGGTACTGTAAGTACCACAACAGATGCAATGAGAATTGCGGCAATGAACACCATTACCGGTAATTTTGACATTATCATAGCTATTTTTCCCCCACATAAAAGAATTTCGCCACTTGCCAAGATCTACAAAAAAATAGCCGCAACCAAGGTTTTGATATAGTATAACACAAGACCAAAAAGTGGCGTAATTGTTCTAGTATTTTGGCATCAATCGCAGTCCGGTCTTTGCCGATACCGCAATTATTGATATGATTGCAATTGCGAGCACTAGAGCTGCAATTGGGCCAAACTCTGGAACTACTATTGTGCCAATTATCTCAATCTTGGCAGTCCCGTCTGTGAATGGAATTGAAAGTGTTCTGTCAGTGTTTGTTGTGCTTGTCTCCTGGAATCCATCATTTTCTTGATCATCATTTAGAACAAAGTACTTGTCATCTGTACCGTCGGTCTTCTTTGCATCAATTAGAGCTCTTGGCATGGTAAGTGTAAGTGTACCATCACCAGTTGTTTGTATTGTAACTATTAGAGACTTGGACTGGACATCTGCTGTAATGTCAGTTACTTTGCCGTTAGTAATTGAATATGGCAATGTAAAGTTGGTACCATCTACTGGGAATGTATTTTGAACCCCCGTTGAACCTGAAAAATTAAACGTTGTAGTTGCTTGTCTGTCCTGGCTTCCATATTGCGCTGTAATCGTATAAGCTCCTGCTGCCTGCCACAAAGAACCTCCAGCGGTTATGGTTGTTGAATACATAGTACCATTACCAAGGTCCACTTGACTGATGGAGACTATATTTCCAATTGGATTTCTTATTAAGACAGAGACCGGCATGCCTAATTGATAACTTGCAACAGAGCCAGATATCGTTATCTTGTCTCCGTCGTTGTAAGATGGCTTGTCAGTTGTCACAGTGACTGCATTAGTGGTAACAAAATTTCCGATTGTGTAATTACCACCAGTGGAGTTTACCGCTGCATAGGAACCACCGGTACCGATTTGATAGTTTACTTTGGGAGCGCAGTCGGGTGGGCAGTACGCAAAGACAGGAACTGCACCTGCAGCAGCTAAAATAGCAATTAATACAAAGCCTTTAACGGGAATACCCAACAAGTGCGATTTGTTTCTCCGGTATTTAAGCACTAGATAAAAATTTGTTAATGTAAGAATAAACTGAGATTGTCAAAGAATCACCTCATGTGCAGTTAACTTCCACGAGCTTGAATAAACAGAATAAAATTATGATAATTTGTGAAAGTACCTAATTGTTAGCATGATTTATCTGAGATGTTGTGACAATATTTTTCCATGGACCATCAGGTACGTCATTGAAATCTACAAATTGCCAAGTAATGACATTATTGTTGTTGCCATAGAGATTTATGAAATCACTTACAGATGGAGAGACATCAAGTCCTGCGTTGTTATTTTGTGCAGTCTACCTGATGCTGTAAAAACAAGTATTGTAGATAAGACAGCCAACCCAAAAACTTGGCCTGCTGTTTGACCAAATTCTGGAACTGTTGCGGAAAATACCTTGGTTTGTTTAACATGAAATCCATCAATTAAGGCACTAGCATATACACTGAACGCGCCTGATGTAGCAGTTGCGGGGATCTTGAACTGGACTGCGAAGTTTCCATTTTGATCTGCTTGTATTGTTCTAAAAAGAATCGCAGTACCATCTGAATCCATTACTTCCAAAGCAACTCCCACACTTGGTTGTTGTCCTGTAACTACGCCACTTAGTTGAACCGTATCACCTGGAAGATAAGATTCCTTGTCTGTTGTAAGAACGATTGACTCTGCCTCTTGAGCAAAGGAATTTGAGACCCCAAAGATAAGCAATGCAACTGCAGCCAAAGCTAGGAATGTGTACTGATTTTTTCTATGATAGGCCGACAAAGGATGATAGTTCATTTGTTTGTGATGTTCCTCCCTTGTTTGGCCAGTCAGTAAATATGTTAGCATAGATGCTAGCCAAGCCCGTTCCAGATTGTCCAGAAACATAGTAAGGTAGTACTACCTCTGATTGTCCAGGATTCAATGTGTACTGTGCAGATATAGTACCAAGGCTTGCAATGTTTGAATCAAAGAGGTTTATTGTTACAAGTGATGGTACCGATACATTAGAGTCTATTACTACCTTGACATATCCGGTATGTCCTCTTGTGAGTAATGACACTGGATTTCCTTGTTGGTCAGTAGGTTGTACTGATACAATTGATATTCCGCTTGGTCCAGTAGAATTGTTTTCTATATTTGCAACACATGGGTTTATTCCATTTACAACAGTGAGTTGGCCGTTGCTGTTAAAGCATGATTGTATTCTGCTGTCTGCAAGACCATATGCTACATTTAGCTCACTGTTGAGACTGACCATCTGGACGCGGTTTATCGTTGCATATTGGTCAAACATTGAGAGTGCCTGATCCAATGTTCCGCCGTTATTGAGTTCTGTCTGCATTGCAGCATTTCCTGCATCAACTCTTTGTTTCAGAAAATTATACTCATTTTGGAATACGGCCTGAGTTCTATTGTCACCAACTGTGGTAAGGAAGTTTGCATAGGCGACATCTGGGGTGGTCGCTGAATTTGCCTGTGCAAGTACGGTAAGAGCCTGCTTTAGTTGGTCTGCTGCTGCCTGTCTTTGTTGCAACACCAAATCTTGGTTGAGTGTAGCTGCAGTCTCATTTCCGAGTATGTTTGCTACCTGTTGCTTGGAAGCCTGAATCTCTTGTAATATCTTAAGTGCTAGTGGATTATTCTGAATGTCAGGTCCAGCGATTGTTGTAAACTGAGCTGGCCCTACCGTGGCCACATTTCCTGAGGTTTGTATGCTTGATGGATTGGCAGAACTCATGTTGTTCAAGTTAAGGCTCACAAGTGCTACAGAGTTATTCTGAATATTTGCGGTACCATTATCATAAGCGAGTGCAAGGAGATGTGCCTCACTTGGGCTCATAAAGGTCATAGAGTCATTTTGAATTGCAACACCAAGTGTGACTTGGGCTTGGTTGTTTGTCAATGCAACTGGCTGTGTACTTGAAGCTCCGGCAGTGAGTCCACTACCACTTGGTGCACTTGATGTACAGCTGTGTGGAGTGGTTGGGACATATGATACTGGTAGTGTGGAAGGATTCTGGAGATCTACTGCAAGACAGGACTCTGTTGTCAACGGTGTTCCTCCATTGCTTGGCCAATCTGAATATGCATCAGTGTAAACATTTGCCAAGCCTGCTTGTGCACCGGATGGAATGAAAAATGATAGTGTTACCTGTGATTTGCCTGGATTTACAACAGACTGGATTGAGGCAGTGCCTAGGCTGCTCTGGTTTGCATCAAAGAGGTTAAGTGTCAAAAGTGTTGGTATCTTCTCTCCTGATGAAATTGAGACTTTGACGAAACCATTCTGACCCTGCTTTAGCATCGATGCGGCATTGCCTTGCTGGTCTGTTATCTGTACCGAATCAATGGAGATTCCACGAGATTGAATTACTGTAAACTGTGTTGAGTTTGTGTAACTCTTTCCGTCAAGAAGAGCTGTTGCGGTATCTTGGTAGACTCCAGTCTGATACGTACTAGGTATCTTGAACTGTAAAGATCCAGCACCGTTTTGATCAGTGGTTATCGTTCTTGCAATAATGGTATTGCCGGTTGGATCTGAAACACCTACTGCAATATTTTGAAGGCTTTGACCTGGAAGATTCACCGATAGAGTGACCACATCACCATATGCATAGTATGATTGGTCCGTTGTCAACGAAAGCGAAGCAGGAAGCACTGTCATTGATAATTGTGATGTTCCCGTACTTCCAGAATGTGCACTGTCTCCTCCATAGGTAGCAGTCACTGTTATAGAACTTGGAGAGTTGGCAGCTGGAGTAAATACAGTGGTACAGTCTCCAGATGATAATGTACAGGAGGTTGGATTGAATGTACCGCCTGCGTTTCCATCTCTCCATGATACAGTACCAGTTGGAGTGGTTGGTGAGCTTGAGGTATCAGATGCTGCTGTAGTAAATGTGACTGCGCTGCCAGAAGATACTGTTGTGGGA
>JBOGQX010000065.1:0-34115 GCA_050749285.1 Nitrosotalea sp.
GTCCGAACTCACTGGAAGTTCAAATCTCTTAAAGACTTGTCATAGTTTTGTAACAATTTATAAACCTAAATCGCAAAGATTATGGGGGCGAGTTGATTTTTTTGGATTCCACTTGCTTCTTACAAGGCTCACAGTCACAGTCAAAAAGACCTGCCTTGCGCATGCATTCTTCATGTTTGTCTTCAAAACACTTGTAGCATAGAACCATGGTTATCCGATTCTTTGATATGTTTTGGGTTATTTTTACCCCCCTATTTGACACCAAACTACCAGATCATGACAGTTTTACAGCTCAAAAAATGGAAGAAAATGGTAAATTTTAGAAAAAACCAAATTTTCAATATGCCGTTCAAAAGTTCAACCCCTGCTAATTTTCTTAATATCATGAAGGATGTCATTTTTTCAAAAAACGCTATTTTGATAGGGGGTTTAGCATTTGTGCGTGCATATAGCAGCCAAGTATCAAAACACCCCCATTACCTGGTAAGAGTTTGCTTTTCATTATGTAGTACGAATAAAAGTTCAACCCCCATTTTACTGAAAAAATGACTATTTTTTCAGTAAAAATTTCTGCTAGTGATCTAGTATTTTGGCTGAAAACAACTATGCTTTACTAATCTCTGGAACCTTCTCTCTGGCTTGGACTATCTCTATTTCAACTGTTTCTATGGGTTCATCAACCACATTGCGTCTAATTGAGAACATCTTTGGTTTATCAAAATCTTTAGTGCAGTCGGGACATGCATAAACCAGAACCCGATATTCGTTAGGTGCCTTTGGATTAGAAAGACGTGGGTAGTAAACTAATCTTCCCCCGCAATCCACGCAGTATCTATTTGCGCGTCTTGTTCTGGCCAATGCGGACCTCCTGCATATGACATCATGTAACGATCGGTATTAGATCCATACAGTCTAAGAGAATACACCAATATGTGATCGCAATACAATATTTCAAAACTCGAATTATGAAATGTCCATCACAAAAGATATGCATCTTTGTCATTGGAACCACTGCAGTTGAAAAATAATATTTCTAAATTCGAATTTAGAAATATCAAAGGCGCCGCCCGTCAGACTTGAACTGACGACCCGCTGATTAACAGTCAGCTGCTCTACCACGCTGAGCTAGGGCGGCAACAAACTTGTTCGTAGGATAAGCCGATTTAATCCTTGCTGAGATTACTTTTCGATCCCGTCGTGTTTTTCAAAAAGATAGATTCCATCAAGAAACACTCTGGAATCTTTGTTTTTGACTTTAGTATTTTGTTGTAAAGCTGCAGCCGTTTGTGAGACATCTGTTAAAACAGGTCCGGTAATTACAACATCATCACCTTTTGGCACCACTTTAGTATTGCCAAAAATTTTTGATACTCTTGGTGCACGCTCTCCTTGAAAATTCTCTACGTTGATGAAATTATCTTTTACCTTTACTGTAATTGGAAAATGTGCGTATACAATTTTCATCTTGAACGTATATCCTTTTTGAACTCCTTTGATGAGACTGTTGATCAGAGATTCTGCAGTCTTGAAAATTGCATAATCTTTCTTGCGAGTTCCAAGAGATTTCAATACGATAGATTTGTCGCTGACTTGAAGGTCAACCGGAATTCGCTTGAAGGTCTTTCTTGTTTTCCCTAGCGGTCCTTCCACACTAAGAATTCTGTGCTTTTCTGATACCTTTACAGTATCCGGTATCGAAACTGTTACCTCGTGAACCTCGACTTCTTTAGTAGACATATCCTACCAATAAACCTCCTAAACCTTTTCCTATTGCTTCGTGATGAGACATTACTCCTTGATTTGTGGTAACAATTAGCATCCCTCTGGAATATGATGGGAGATATTGTTGTTCCCATTTTGCATATCCGCCTTTACCTACTTTAAATCGTGGCGTAATAGCACCACATTTTGTAATTTTTGCCAATAATTGGATCTTAAACTTGCCTCCTCTTTTATCATCTATGTGTTCGAATTCTCCTATGTACTCATGGTTTTGTAGTGTCTTGAGTACTTCTGTTGCAAGTTTGGAGGTAGGAATAATTACACAATCACCTTTTCTTCTTGCTTCACTATTGAATATTGTTACAAACAAATTTGCCAGAATGTTGGTAGTAGCCATATTTTTCACCGAAATTTATTAAACCCCAAGGAAACTGCTACTTCTCTGAAACAACGTCGACAAAGTATTAGATCGTATTTTTGAATGACTGCATTGTAATCTCCACATCTCTTACACCATCTGGAGCCTTTGCCATATTTGTGTTCTTTTCTTCCTGTAATCTTATAATCACGGTTCTTGACCATGCTATACCACTTGAACCCCAAACTCACGTGCTAGAAATTCTTTTGCTTCATCTGACTTTATCCGGTGATTGCGACCCACACCGGCCTTATGTTTACTTCTGAACCTAATGTTAAATCCTGGTCTTGCTAGAGTAATAGAAATATTCAAACCTAAAATTCCGATGTCTGGATCATACTTTACACCTGGAATATCAATTTGTTCTTTTATTCCAAATGAAACATTGCCAAAATCATCAAATGAGGAGGATTTTAGCTGATTTCCCTTTGCAGTAAGCAACCTTTTTATCAATTCTATTGCAGGCTGTTTGCGCAGAGTAACAGCAACCCCAATTGGTTCACCTTTGTGAACACCCCAGTCTCTTTGGGTAGCTTTAGCATTTCTTACAGATGGCTTTTGACCGGAAATTTGTTGTAACGCACGTCTTGCTCTTTCTATAGGTTCACCTGACTTGCCCACACCCATGTTTAATACCACTTTTGCAACTGTAATCTTTTTCATTGCATTTTCTAATTTTTGCGACATATCTATCACTGTATTTGTATCACTGGTTTGTCTTTTCCTACAGCCATAATCAAATCTGTTGGGATTTCGATTTGCCTATCTCCAATATCCACCAAAGCCCTTTTTAACAAAACAAATGTGCCTTGCTTTATTTCCTCTATTTTACCCATCTTTCCTACGTTTACACCACTGGTTACGATAACTTGGGCGCCCTTCTCTAATTTTATTATATCAACAATTTTAGTGTCTGGCACTTGAACTAGGCATGTATCTCCCACATTCACTTTTACATCAGAAATAAGAGTTCGCCCATCATGAAATCCTATTTGCATTTTTTTGCCCTTGATTGTTACTTTCTTGGTAACTTTGAGTAATTTCTTTGTCTTTTCTGAGTTGTTTATTAGAATTGGTTTGAGTACGGTCAAATCTTTTGGCACCAGACGATAAATTTCAGAAACACCTTCTAGCTCAACCACATCCATAAGACCAATACCATGATGAATAGACTTTCGTACTATGCCATCAATCTTGACTTTGCCACCATATACAACAGATTTTGCTTCCCGTAGTGTATTAGCTAGTTTCAATGTGTCTCGCACAAAAACTGCAGATGGAATTGAAAGATCTTTCTTATGACCGCCAGGTTTTACTGTAACAACAAATCGCTTGTCTTTTCTTGTAATTCCCCAGAAGAGTGGCGCCATCTGTCGTTTTAGTTTCTTGCTTCCTGCGATGCTCACCATTATTTTTCACTCCTTTTTGATTTTGTAGATTTTATTTGCTTTTCTCTCTTTTCTGGTTTATCAGATGCCTTTGGTTCTTTTTGCCTTGGCTTTTGTTCTTTCTTAGTTTCTTTTGTCTCCTTTGATTTTTCTTTTGGTTTTGTAGTTTCTTGTACTACATCTTCTTTAGGTTTTTCAATCTCTTTCTGTTCCTGTGGTTGTTGTTTTGCAGTTTTTGGCTTCTGACCCTCTAGTCTACTTTGCCTCCATTTATCTTCAAGATTCAGAGTTGTGATCATTACATTTGATGCATGAATGTAAATATCTACACTGCCACCTTTGAGTTTCTCGCGTTTGATTCCTTCGATGGCAACCCCTCTCTTTTCTGTAGAGACATTGGTAACTTTTCCTTCAATTCCTTTGAATTCGCCTCTCATAACTTTCACAGTATCTCCTTCGATTACACGTGCACTGTTTTGATGATATTTTTCTTGCAATTCGTCTGATAGTGGTGAAGAAAGCTGTTTACTTGTCAAATGTAATGGCGACATGTATAACATTCTTTTTCTAGCTGTTGTAGGTTTCATCTTATACCACCATCGATGCCAGGTTTGCTATTCTAGGCCATTTTTCTGAAGCCTCTACTGCAACCGGTCCTTTAATCTCTGTTCCCTTAATTTCTCCTTCGGGAGTTACTAGTACTCCTGCATTATCTTCAAAAGTAAGTCGTACTCCGCTTAATCTTTTGATTGGATATTTTTGTCTTATAATTACAGCACCAAATATCTGTCCCCTTAGCTCACCAGGACCCTTTTTAACAACTACATTCACAAAATCGCCTACTGCTGCAGAGGGGTAACGAGCAACTCTTGTCTTTGTCTTTTGTACCATTATTATTTCTAAAATCTTTGCTCCTGTATTATCTGCGCAAACTATCTGAGCTCCAAGTGGTAATACTCGTGTGATATAAGGACGGAATTCCTGTACTCCTTTTGCTGAAACTGCACGACTCTTTGTTGATGTCATTATGACAAAACCTCCACTACTACAAATGAAACGCTTTTGGATAGCGGCCTACATTCTGCGGTTAACACTATATCGCCTTCTTTGACATCAATACATGTTGGCTTGTGAGCATGAATTTTGCTCTTACTACGTGCATATCTTTTGTATTTTGTTACTATTCTCGGATACTCTTGTTGCACTACAACCATTTTAGGAGCCTTTGCACTAACGACCTTTCCTTGGACTAGTTTACCTCTTATGCCAAGCGTTCCATGAAATGGACAAAGATCATCCGTGCATTCTGATTTTGGTGGTGACACTTGAAGACCAATATTTCTTGTCATGATTTTTCGCCCATTCTTTCATAAGGTCTTCTTGTTAGCTTTGCACCATCCAATTCAACCTCTTTTCCATTAAATTCAAACCTCCAACGGCTAGAACTTTTTGCTAATCTTTTTATTCCATTTGTCGTGCTTAATGCAAACATGAATTTTGTTTCATCTATAATTTTTCCATTAAGACCGACTATTTGTTTATTATCAGATTTAACTACCTGCGTTTGCAATCCAATTAATTCATGTGATGCCAGATTATCAGATGTTATCATTTTCTTTTCAACTCATTTAGTCTAGTTAATACTCTTGCGACGTCTCTTCTGAGTGGTTTGACTTTACCACTATCTTTACGTAGCGTTCCTTTGGAAGATTCAATCCTAAGCTTAGTTAATTCTGAACGTAGTTGTTCCAGCCTATCCTTTAAATCGGTTTCATTAAATTCACGGATTGTCTTCATCTTCAATCTAGTCATTACTTAAGCTCTTCCTCTACTTCTTCAAATGTTTCAACTTCTTTGATAAGTTCCTCTTCTCTAGCTACCTCTTCGCTCTCTGTACGAGGCTTTGTCTTGTCAATTTGATCCTCTTCCAGTATTTCTATCTCCTTTTCTTCTTCTATCGGCGATTTTGCCTTTACTTCTTTCTTTATAGCCCTTAATTCAAATTCTGGAATGTAATTTTCTTTTCTTGCAATTCGGATTCTAACTCCAATAAGACCCATCTTTGTTTCAACGTGTGCTATGTCTTCTTTTACAATTACTTCTGCGTGGTATCCAGCACGTGGGAGTATTCCCTTACTGTGTTTTTCAAATGAAGAACGATCGCCTCTGAGTTTTCCGGAGATGGTTATTTGGACACCCATTGCACCAGCCTCCATTATTGTTTGTAAAGTCCACATGACAGCTCTTCTAAATGCAGTTCCTCTTGCAAGATGTTGTGCCATCCTATTGCACATAACGCTGGGCTCAAGTTCTGGTCTTGATATCTCAATTACAGAAATTTGTGGGCTCTTAAGACCAAAATCTGTTTCTAACACTTTAGTAAGATCACGAATTCCACTGCCTTTTCTTCCTATTACAATACCAGGCCTTGTAACATGTAATCCCACTCTTGTTCCAGTAGGAGTTTTTTGAATATCAACTTCAGAAAAACCTGCTTCTTTAATTGCTTCTCTGAGATAATCCTTTAGAAGCATGAGTTTGTAACTATCTTTTATTACGTTTTTTACCGATGACATATCAAATCTCCTGAGCTACTAGCTCCACGTGTGTAAGAATATCTATTTTTGGAGTAGCTCTCCCTTGTGCACGAGGAGTGAATCGTTCAATTTTCCTACCTTTATGTACTGTTGCATTGACAATCTTTAATCTATCAAGATCCATTCCACGATATTCTGCATTTGATTCCAAATTATCTAGAAGCCTTACAAATTCTGTGGCGGCCTTTCTTGGATATCTGCCTGCCATTACACCAGTATCAGATTTGTGCCCAACTTCATTATTATATCGCCTAAACGGTATTGCACGTTCTAGATTAATAACAGATTGTAAATAATCTCTTGCAGATTCAATAGAAAGTCCTTTTATTGCAACTGCAATCTCACGAGCATGTTTATGTGAAATTGTTTTTTCGCGTAAAGCTGCACGAACATGTCGTGTTTTATCATAATTTTGAAAAGAGTAATGAAACTGCATGGTGATCACTTTAATGGTACATACAAGCTAGACCTTGATGCTCCTACACCCGGTGCTCCATGGATGACCCGTTTATTTGTGAGTGCAAATTCACCAAGATAGTGACCTACCATTTCGGGTTTGATCTCAACTGGTTTGAATTCCTTACCAGTGTATACATGAATGGTTAAGCCACTCATATATGGTAAAATTATAACATCACGAAGATGTGTTTTTATTGGAGTTTTTAGCTTCCCCGCCTTTGTAAGCTTTGTCTCTTCAAGTAATTTTCTTTTATCATCCGTAATTCCTCTTGTCAAGGATCTTCGTGCTCTTGACGGTAAGAGCTCAAATAGCTTTTCAAGGGACATGCCATATATCTCTTCCACTGCAACTCCTCGATATTTATATTCCTTAACCATTTGTCTCTACCTTTACGTTTTTTGATTGACGGGAGACCATATTATAGCATTCCTATCTTTGTTGCAAGATCTCGTGCTTTTTCAACGGTATCAAATTTTACAAAAGCTTTCTTTCCATAAACGGTCTTGCAGACATTTACTTTGATTGGGTTTTCGTTATAGAGTACCTTTACTGCCTCCAGTATCTTTGGTTTTGTGGTATTTTCTTTAACTAGAAAACATATTCTACTTTCGTTTTCTACTAACGCGAATGTCTTTTCAGTTATATACGGTTTTAGTATAATGTGAGTTGCTTCATCTATATTCATTTTACAGTCACCATCAATTCAAGATGAGGAGATTTAATTTTGTCAAGATCCTCAATGGCACTTTTTGAAAATACAGTTAGTCGTATAGGTTTAGAACCTGGAGCCAAATCAAGTACACTCAAATTTTTTGTTTCTATTACATCTACACCCAAGAGTGAACCGCATGCTTTGGATAGATTTTTTGCATCCCTTACGACAAGTAAGACACTTTTACCAACCTTTGTGCTTCTTCCACGTAATTGTGGTTTGCCTGAACGTCGCTTCAATCTATCTTCTAGCCGGTTTACATCTTGTAACAGATTTAGTGAATTAAAAATCTTAGAAAGTTCCTTTGATTTTGACACTGATTCAATTTGATCAGAAACAACTATTGGGAAAGATTTTATCTTGTCAACCTTGTGGCCATGCAGTTTTACTAGAGATTCAGACTTTGTAGCTGCTATTGCGGAACATAACGCTAGTTTGCCTTCTTTTTTGTTAAGTATTTTGTATACGACTTTCTCTGCAACTGGAGGATGTGCTTGTCTTCCTTTTCGTACCATTGCAACTCCACCTCCTTGTCCCTGTCTTCCTCCTCCACCGCCACGCATACGTGCAACTCTAGCTGCATGGTGACCGGTCGGAGGGTTATTAGATTCTGCAACAACGTCCATACCTGCGTTTGGATATCTACCTTGTCGTTGGAAACCATGTGATTCCAAATGTATGTAGGCTTTGTGAATCAAATCATTTCTTAGTTGAGTTGAAAACACTAATGGTAATTCTACTTCACCATCTTGTGAACCTGTAACTGATAAAACTGGTACTTTCATATTATTACCTCAAGGATCTTTGGCGGAGTGATCTTTGTTAATTTTGGTCGCACTGGGGCACGAAGTTTTACTAATCGTCTGTAAGTTCCTGGAATCGAACCGCGTATTATTACGTAATCGCCTTTTACTACTCCAAAGTGTTTGAACCCACCAGAGGGATTAACTTTCATTTCTTCGTTTTCAGAATTTCCTATTATCATTATCCTACTATTGTATTGAGTTCTTTGATGAAATCCTCGTTGTCCTGCTCTTGGTACGGTGTACATGATTGTTGCAGGACTGATTGGACCTAGTGTGCCCAGAGCTCTAACACTCTTTCTTGATTTGTGTTGTTTCTTTTTTACTCCCCACCTTGTAATTGGACCCTCAATGCCTTTACCTTTCGTTATAGCTGCCGTATCAACTTCAGCACCCTTTTGAAAGACTTGATCTATTTTCACTTCTTTCCCCAAAAGTTCCTTCAGATAAGCAAACTGTTTTTGTACATCTCCTCCTTTAACCGCAACTTCAAAAACATATGGCTTCTTCTGTTCTAGCCCCGCTCGACTTGGCATAATTGCAGCGATAGCAAAAAGATCTTTTATGTGTCCAAGAAGTTTTTCAGCTTTCTCAAGACCCTTTTCATCGTGTTTTGTTGTGAAAAGCCTTGAAAGTTCTTTTGGTAAGTCTTTTGCATAGATATCAAAAATTGAATCAAGTCCATATCGATCTTTCGAATATCCTCTAATTCCAATAATCGTCATTGGTGGTGTAACAATAACAGTACCGAGACTAACAAGTTGTTTTCCAAAATTAGGGGTTTTCTCTCTGTCATCAATACTGGCGATACGCATACAAGCTGCTTTGAATCCAGCATGTCCTAGAAGTTTAGGCTGATCGCCCTCTGTTTCAGGCCAAGTGCGTATTCGTGCTTCCATGCTTTTCGCTCTAGCTCTTGGCAAATAAGCAAGGCTTCCCCTCCTTGGTTGACTATGTTTCCTATGACCCATTGATAAACGCTAAATGTCGATTACCCCATTATAAGTCTATTATTAAAAAATACAGCTAAAGATTATTTTTTGTAAAAGTTAAACTTTCTATAAAAAATGTACAAGATGTATTACAATAACTAGACTTCCAATAATAATTCCAGCAACTCCCGCCATAATTGCAACTAGAAAAAATCTCTTGTCCTTCACCAACAGATATTCAATATTATCAATATTAAACTAATTACGTGAAAGTATGTTTAGGATCGCAAGAGTTCCAAGTATTGCTTCCTCTAGTCTCACTGTCTCTGTAGATTGCTCGGGAAAGAAATTAAGGATCTGAGATTTTGAAATGTTTCCCAACGCTTTTCCCAAGATCTCATGAACACCTCTCTTTGGAGATCCAAATACTACAAGAACTTCCGAGTCAGAGATTTCCTCAAAGTATTTTTGAGATTTGTGAATTGATTTCCCTTTTCTTGATGTAAATATGATGTGTGAATTCCATGTAGAGAGTAGGTTGTGGAGATTTGAAGCCTCCTTTACTTCATAACCCCAATATTGTTTGACCTCATCTCGTCTTATCTGCTTTATAGAGAAATTTGGAAATCCTTCTTTGAATTGTACAACAATTCTTTTTCCTTCTTCTTCTGATCCATAATATGGAATAAATTTATCAAGACCAACATCAACATATTTTTGCCCTCTTCCATACACAACAATTCCATCACGAATATCGCCTTGTTTTATCTTATGTGGATCTGGAGTTTGCACATGAGATGGAATTTTAAGAGGGCTTAAACTTCCTGCAAACTTTAGATCATCCATTTTTTTATACATACTTCTGCGTAGGTATTGAGGAGTTTCAAGAAACCGGAGTGTTATTCGAAGAAGTGATCTGTCACGTTCCATCCCATCCGCTTCATGGTAAAGGTAGACAGTATTTGCTCTAAATATTGCACAGGCACGTGCAATCTGTGAAATTTTTTGTGTCTTTCCTAGCTGAGTAGGTTCTTCCATTAAAGATGAATCTGGGATTGCAATTGAAATTTTCAATATTGCTGCTACCTTATAGTGTTATAAAATACTAGATGCTACTTTTGTCTCTTGGCTGCATTCTCTTTAGCTTTTGTAGAAAATTTCTCTATATCTTTTTCTTGTATTCTTGTCAAGACCTTTGTGTCATTTGATATTTGAGCCATTTTGATGTGTTTTGTACCTTCTTTTTCTTCGCTTACAAGATATATTGATTCAATTGCTAATGCAGCTGCATCTTCAAATGACATGTCCTTCTTGTAATATTTTTCAAGATATTCAGTTACTTGGTCAGAACCTGCGCCTATTGCAACAGCATCATATGAAATGTAAGTTCCGCTTGGATCAGTTAGAAATATGGTACTTCCACTTTTGTCGATACCGGCGATTATCAACGCAACACCAAATGGACGTACTCCCGCATATTGAGTAAATTGCTGGCATTGATCAGCAAGATGTTTTGCTACCGATTCTACTTCAATTGGTTCATCATAAATCATCCTGTTACTTTGTGAAAAGAATCGTGCGTTGTCTACCTGGGATCTTGCATCCGGTATGTATCCTGCTGCAGCGACTCCTATATGATCATCGACTTGGAATATCTTTTGCGTAATCTCGGAATTCTGCAA
The DNA here is from genome assembly GCA_050749285.1 of Nitrosotalea sp. Classification (GTDB taxonomy): domain Archaea; phylum Thermoproteota; class Nitrososphaeria; order Nitrososphaerales; family Nitrosopumilaceae; genus Nitrosotalea. Next base: position 10,715 of record JBOGQX010000065.1, read on the forward strand.
TTTTCTTGGCTTCTCTTCAACTGCCAAAATAAGACCATCTTTACTTTTAATTCCCAAAGCAAGTGTACCGCGTCTAACGGTTTCAATAGCATATTCTACTTGGTAAAGTCTACCATCAGGAGAAAACACAGTGATTGCTCTATCATAACCTGCTGCTGCTGGAAGCATTTCAAAATTCTTCCTTTGAAGGTTTAATTTAAGTTTATACAAGCAACAAATCATGCATTTTACGATCCCTTTTTACGGTCACGAAAACATTAGATCACTTCATCCAAAAACAATCGAGATAACAACAGAATCAAATCTTACTGTAAATGGCGATTGTATCATTGGAGTCAGAGCAGACTGTGGATGCAGTGACATACCAGAACGAATGAAAATGCTTTTACAAAATTCAAAATCAAATGTAAACTGCACAATAATGGTGAAAGATTTTTCATTCAAGGTAAGAGGCAGAGGCAGTGATAAGCTAACTTTAAAAAATCCTCATGATATTGTAATTAGAAAAAGCTCTTTTGTGTGTCCTAGAACTCTAGCTACTAATTGCGACGCAGCTTCTGATGTAATACCTAGACAAATGATAAAATTGTTACGAGATCCTGAGACAAAAGGGATCTTTATGATTGAGGTTACTTAGAGTTACTTTTGAAAAAGTATTGAACAATTATTTTCAAATACTTTAGTCATTGCACGATTTACAATTTCTACCAATAGATACTCTTCATAATGTGGTTCTGAACTATTTTTTGAAGAACTTTTTTTCTTCATTTTTGAGCCAGCATTCTGAGATATATTTTTAATCACCTTTTCCAGTTTTATAGATGCATCTGCAATTGTTTTTGAAAATTCATTTTCGAAATTGGGGGGAAGTTTATTTCCAAGAACTCTTACGGATGTCCCATAATACTTTAAAACTGCACCACGAATCTCTTCCATTTTAACAATCTCTACGAGTCCAGCTTCTTTTAAGACATCAAGATGATGTCTTACTGTGGTAGTAGCTTTCTTGTAACCTTCCTTATGTAATTCTTCGACAATTTGTTCCGTAGGAAGTTGCTTATGGTACAATACCTGTAAAATTTTAATTCTAGCGGGATCATCTAGTGCTTTTGCTTGTTCTGTATTAGTAGCAAGAATTTTGTTTATTTTGAGATCTTTTTGTAGTAATGTAGACATTTCGTACTTTCATTTTTAAAACATCCTAAAAGATCATGAGATCATATTTTTTTGGCCAGTACGTAATTTTTTTTCACGTTACTATCATCATAAAAAAAATCTTAATTTTCTGCGTGCAATACTATCTAGATTACTCCATAGTTATGCAATTAGTAGCACTACAATGAATTTACTACCATTATGACCAAGGTAGTACCATTACCATAAAACTAAAAAATTTTAAAATTTTATGATTTTTGGGCCCAAGGTTCTACCAGTGCACAAAAGTATGCTTAAGCTACCAAATTTGCATATTGATACAAAATAAAATTCGAGTTAAAGATTAGTTCCAGTAATGCGTTCGTATGCTGTTATGTATCTGGCAGACATTTCATTACATAATTCAGGCGGTAATTCTGGTGCAACAGGTTCTTTACCTTGGTTGCGTTCATCCTCAAATTTTTTCTGATATCCACGTAACGCAAGCCAATCACGTAACAATTGCTTGTCATAGCTCTCTTGGATCTTTCCTATCTGATACAAATCTTTTGGCCACATTCTGTACTCGTCTGGCCCAATTGAATCCCCCAAGATAATCTCATTGCTTATTTTGCCGAATTCTAGTTTGAGATCGGCAAGAATGAACCCAGCCTTTTCTGAAATGCTTAACATGTCCTCATAAATTTTAATTGAAGTTTTTTCAAGCCAATCATATTCGCTAGAACTTACAAGATGGTTATCTAAAGCGTCTTTTTTTGTAATTGGTACATCATGTGTTTCAGATTTTGTAGTAGGATCGAATATCGGTACAGATAACTTTGCAGCAATTCTAGTATCTGTGCCCTCTGGAATCTTGACTTGACCATCTTTCCATCTTTGCATTAGGCTACCGTAAAAGTAACCACGAACAACACATTCAATGGGAATCATCGCCATTTTTTTTACGACTATTTTGTCTTTGGAATCAGTACGCACATAGTGATTTTTCGCAGACAATTTTTTGAACCAAAATTCAGCAAACTTGCACAAAACTTCACCTTTTCTTGGAATGGGAGTTGGAAACTTAACATCGAATGCCGAAACTCTATCTGTGAAATGAAACAAGATATTTCCATCATCTAATTCGTATAGGTCCTTGACCTTTCCTGAGCGCAGAAACTTCAATCAGGCGTCATTGCACTGACTCGAATTTAAATTAATAGACTGGGTTTAGCAAATCATGTTATTATGAAGGTCTATTTGTAACCTTGACTCGGAATGACAGGCAAGGTAGTTGTAGAAACCACATTTCGTATGCTACGAATTTTCTTTGTTATTATCTTTTCAATTTCAGACCTTGAAGGAACTTGAACTTTAACGAATATGTCATATTGACCATATGTTCCCATTACTTCTTTAACGCCCTCGATTTTCAAAATATCATTCATTACTTCCATTTCATGCCCCATGTTGCTCTTTACTAAGACAAATGCTAGTTCCAAATTATTCCCCTTTGATTTCTGCACGAGTCTTAAATATGGGTTTGACTCCTAATGTAGAATAATCTCCTGTAGAACAGGTAAAACATAGCGAGTCTACATCCATTCCTATCGCATTTGCAAGATTCTTTGCATCATTATATCCAAGAAAATCGGCACCTATGATTTGCCGAACTCTCTCTACCATTTCATGTTCATCGTACGTTTTCCCATCTCCCATGAAAGTTACCAATTCATCTTGAGAAGGAAAGTCAATTCCCGCATAACATGGAAATTTAATAGGGGGGAAAGTTATGACCATGCTAATTTTTTTTGCGCCAGCCCTTCTGAGTGCTTTTATGATTGCTTTTGAACTTGTACCTCGTACAAGGCTATCATCCACTACAACTACATGTTTACCGTTTATCACCTGAGTTATCGGGATTATCCAACGATTAATTTCGACTCTATCGCTTTGATGTGGTTCAATAAAACTACGCAGTGGACCTTTTCTGCTATACCTATCTTTTAACAACCCTTCCTCAAATGGTACTCCGAGTTCTTGTGCATACCCCAGAGCTGCCGGTCTGGCAGAGTCAGGAACTGGAATAACGATATCGGCATCTTTAATTGGGAATTTTTTTGCTAAGAATTGACCAATTTTTTTTCTTGCAATGTATATGTTTGAACCCTCCATAATACTAGAGGGATGTGCAAAATAGGTAAATTCGAAAGAGCAGTGAGCAGGTTTCTTTTCTTCTGAAAACATTTCTGATTCCAGTCCTGCATTGCTAATTTTAATAAGCTCGCCAGGCTTAACATCCCTTACAAGTTGTGCCCCAACGGCAGCAAGAGCAGATGATTCTGATGCGACTATGTATGAGTTATTATCTTTTCTATATCCAACCACCATTGGCCTAAATCCACGAGGATCACGTGCTGCGTACACTGTATTATCATCAGAAACAAAAGTGAAGCAAAATGAACCAATCATTTCATTTTTCAAAATTGAGAGTGCACTGCCTAACTTTGCATTTTCTGACATTAACGATACAAGTCGTTTAGCTGCAACAAGTGTATCACTTGCGTTCTGAGGGGTAAAGGTGCAACCACCAACCATGCCAGCCAATTCTTCCACATTAGAAATAGTTCCGTTGTGAGCAATACACAGGTCTTTTACTTTCAAGGGTTGGGCATTTTCGAGATTGCTTTTTCCTATGGTAGAATATCTAACATGCCCAATTGCTGCATGTGAAGCATATTCTCTTGTAAGTTTATCAAAATCAGACACTGCTGAAGATACAAGTCCAAGCTGTTTGTGTGGTTGTTTCTTTGGAACCGCAATCCCCCAAGCTTCTTGACCACGGTGTTGAAGGGCTCTCAATGAATCAATAATCATTGGGATGACATTTGCACCGTCTAGGCTAAAAATACCCACTACTCCGCAATTCTCCTTAACCATGACTTACCAACAACCCCAACGAGTTTAACCATTTTTCTTGTGCTTTATCAACCCTTATACTTACTACAGTTTTTGTTCTATCTTTAAACACAATGTTTTGTCCGGTAAATTTGCCAATAAACGTATGAACTATTTCTCTTTTTTCAAGGATTGTTTTTACCTGATTAAGATCTTTGTTGGCGATGACTAGCACAAATCTAGAATGAGACTCTGAGAATAACAACTCGTCTAGTCTTAGATTTTCTGATGGAATTTGGTCTAAGGATGTAGTACAACCAATTTCATTGACAATACATAGTTCTGATACTGTGATTGCAAGTCCTCCTTTTGAACAATCATGTGCACTCTTTACCAAGTCCTGTTTTATCAGATCTAAAACTGCCTGTTGATTTGCTTTTGATGCAACGATATCTACTGACGGGCATTTACCACCTACTACACCATGGACATACTCATAATATTCAGAACCTCCAAGCTCGTCTTTTGTAGAGCCGATTAAAACTAGCACGTCGCTCTCTTCTACTTTTTTTGGCACTAATGGAGCAGTATCAATTAACCCAAGAACCCCTATTAGAGGAGTAGGTTTGATTGGTCCCTTATCAGTCTCATTGTAAAGGCTGACTTTACCCCCAACACATGGAATATCAAAGTATTTTGCGTATTCTGTGATGCCCTCGATTGATTCCTTGAATGTCCAAAATATTTCAGGGTCTTCTGGGTTTCCGAATTGTAAATGATCAACCACACCTATAGGAGTTGCACCAGTACATACCACGTTTCTACAGGCTTCATCAAAACAACCTATGACACCTTGACGAGGATCAACATAACAATGCTTAGAGTTCCCATCAATCTTTACTGATAGAAATTTCCCGTTATCAAGCCGAAGAACTGGGGCATCGCTACCTGGTTTTATCACTGTCCTGATTCCAACTTCGTGGTCATATTGAGTATACACCCATTGTTTACTTGAGATATTTGGATTTGAAAGCATCTTTAGCAAGACTTGAGAAAGATTCTGTGGCATCCTTGGCTTGGTGATTGATTTTATATTTTCCAAGTATTTTGGCATTTTAATAGGTCTGTCAAGTAGTGGTGCATTTGCTACCACTTTACTTGGAAGTTTAGCGATAGTATTTTTTTCAGCTTTTACCTCCATCATATTATTGTCACTTACTCTTCCTATCACTGAATAAGGAACTCGGAATTTATCACAAATTGATTTTAGGGTGGACAGTTTTTGCGCATCTGTTATTACAAGCATTCTTTCTTGTGATTCAGAAGTCATCAGTTCAGATGACGACATATCTTGTTCTCTTTTGTGAATTAGGGAGGTGTCAAGCTCAATTCCAACTGACAGGGCATCAGCAGTTTCAGAGATAGCGCATGACAGTCCGCCTCCTCCCAGGTCTTTCATAGCTTTAATGCAGCCTTTGTTACGTGCATCTAAAATTACCTCAATCACTAATTTTTCGATAAATGGATCTGGGATTTGAACAGCAGAGCGATTCTCGGACTCGAGCGTGTCGGAAGCAAACTGCGAACCGCCTATCCCATCCCTTCCAGTAGAGCCACCAAGTAACACAACCAAGTCTCCATTGTCAGCTCTGTTTCTGATGAGATTCTCTTTTTTACCAAATCCTATTGCTGCGACGTCAACTAGAGCATAATTTGTAAAACATTTATCAAATTCAATTTCACCGCCAATTGTTGGAATTCCTAAACAATTACCATAGTCAGCTATTCCTCTTACAGCATTTTTGAAAAGCCATCTTGCATGAGCATCATTTTCAATGTCACCGAATCGAAGACCGTCAAGAATTGCAATTGGTCTAGTGCCAGCTGACAAAATGTCTCTTATTACACCCCCAACTCCCGTAGCAGCACCACCATATGGTTCTACGGCAGAAGGATGATTATGACTTTCAATATGAACTGTAACAACATAACCATCACCAACATCCAAAACGCCAGAATCGTATCCAGGACCAGATATTACTCTCTTGCCTTCCCGTGGCAAAATCTTCAGATGTTTTTTTGAGGATTTGTAAGAACAATGTTCAGACCATTCTGCAGCTACTATTTGGATCTCTATAGGATTTGGTTTTCGCCCTATCTTTTTTTCAAGATAATCAAACTCCTGTGGAGTTAGACTCATACTGTAACACCCATAGTATTCAGCAACGATTCAAAAATCAGTGATGCTGGTTTTGCACTTTTTGGATTAAGAATTTGTTCCGCAGATCGTTCTGGATGAGGCATCATACCTACAACGTTTCCTTCCTTGTTACATATACCAGCAATTTTCATCGTAGCCCCATTGATATCTTCAGCATAAGTAAAAACAATCTGGTTATTTTTCGTCAAAGATTGAAGCGTTTCTTTATCTGCATAGTATCTACCTTCTCCATTTGCTACTGCGATAGGAATCCTTTGATCGATTTTCAACTTGTTTGTAAATGGGGTCTTGTTATTTTTTACGATTATTTCTGTCCATTTACAAATAAAACTAAGAGAGGCATTCTTCAAAAGAGCACCCGGAAGCAACCCGGCCTCAACTAAAATTTGAAAGCCGTTGCAAACGCCAAGAATAGGCATGCCTTTCTCTGCCATTTTTTTTATATCTGTAATAACAGGGCTGTGAGCAGCGATTACACCTGCTCGCAGTCGATCACCGTATGAAAATCCTCCAGGCAATATTATGGCGTCTACATCTTTTGATAGTGTATCAGTATGCCATACCAGTTTTGACTCTAGCTTAAAGACATCAGTCAATACGTGGTGCATATCGCGATCGCAATTACTACCTGGAAAAACTATTACTGCAACCCTCACAATTTTACTTAGTTTCAAGCAATATTAAATCGAATCGAATGTAAGGATGCAACATTAATTCAGAGTGATCTTATACCATTTATTAGCCCACAGACTTTCAACATAAGATGTTAAGGCTTATTGGACGACCTCCTCCAATTACGACAATTCTGATTGTAATAAACAGCCTAATCTTTGCATATGGAATGGTAAGTGGTTTGCAGGAAAAAATTATTTTACAATATGGTTTTGTTCCAAACAATCTTTTTCAATATGGAAACCACGAGCTGTCAGATAGCCTTCTGCGCTTATTTACGTCCATGTTTATTCACGCAAATATTGCGCATATCGCGTTTAACCTTTTTGCCCTTGCATATATGGGAGGTTTTGCCGAAAGATCTATCGGAGTTTCAAGATTTATTCCCATCTACATTGCATCTGGAATTGCAGGCGGATTACTTCATGGGATAGTCTCATCATACATACTTTTCAATGGCAATGATATCTTGATAGGTGCTTCCGGAGCTATCTCTGGCGTTCTAGGAGTATCAGCAGCATTGGGGGACATACGAGGGTATTACTGGCTAGTAATTCAAGTACTCTATGTGTTTATTGGATCTTTTGCATCTTTGTCTATTGCCTTTGTTGCGCACGTGGGAGGGTTCATTACGGGTTTATTTTTAACAAAGATCATGATACAAATGGAACGGCAAAAAAGAAAATGGAATTAAAATTTGATTTCAATTTAATTTGTTAACAAGTATAATTATGGTTTTATCATATTAGATAATTATTTTTGAGCTAACTTACCAAAACAGAGAACAATTGCAAAGCAAATCGTTTTTATTCTAATAACCTTTGGTACTGGCTATGGGCCTAGTTCGCGACATTATGGTTCGCGACGTCATTACGATCAATCATAACAAGACTGCAAAGGATGTTGCACTACTAATGGCAGAAAAAGGCATTAGTTCTCTCGTAGTGGTGAAGGATGGGAGTCCAATCGGACTTGTTACAGAAAGAGATCTGGTACAAAAAGTATCGACTACAGATAAGAAAAGCTCAGAGGTTCCCCTTGCAGAATTAATGTCTCCAAACTTCAGATGGGTTGAACCCATGACACCAATTGAAGATGCAGTACAAAAAATGTTAAACAAAAATATTCGCAGGCTACTTGTTTTAGACAATGGAAAATTGGCAGGCATTATAACTGAAACAGATTTAGCAAAATATCTGCGTAGTAAACTCCTCATAGATGGAGCCTTAGAAGACTTTACAGCCTTAAACAGAAAAGTAGTCAAAAACGGTTAGACACCAGTCGTCTCAACAGATACCTTGCTTACAAGAGGATTGTATATTCTAAATTCATTACACAGGTCCATAACTGTCTTTTCAGCTAGTTCTCTGTTCTTTGCCTCAATCTCAAACTTTAGCATTTTTGCTGATCGAACTTTTTTTACAGACGCCTTTTGGTCTTTCAAAATTAGATCGTTTAATATCGTATCCCCCTCTGGGTCTACTAGTCCTGGTTTATTTTCTATTATTACATTAACTACAAAGGAGGGCATAACCTCCGTTTAAAACCAATTAATTTAAGCCTTGAGAAGTAGAAAGAAAAATCATGACTTCCCATTTTGATCCTATTCAATACAAGCTAAATTCCAAGGCAAATTGGAATACCGTTGCATTCGATTATCACCATAATTGGGCCGATAAACATCAAGGTCCATTCAAATCTACACGAGAAATAGTAAATCTTGCACAGATCAATCCGCATGACAAAGTATTAGATCTTGCATGTGGAACAGGAGCTGTTTCAAAAGAAATAATACAATATCTGAATAGGAACGGATTACTGATTGGCATAGATTTATCAAGAACTGCACTTTCCATTGCAAAAAAATCAATACAAAATCCAAACGTAGAATTTCTTGAGATGGATGTAGAACATATTGCATTCAATATTCTTTTTGACAAAGTGTTGTGTCAGTACGGTTTAATGTTTTTCCCAAATGTTGAGAAAGTTCTAGGATCAGTTAGAAGAATTTTAAAAAAAGAAGGCAGACTTATGATTGTAGTGCATGGCCTTCCCGAGGAGGTCCCTTATTTTAGCTGTATAATGAATCCCGTGTTGAGACATATTCCCGACATAAGACCAGAAGGGACTCCAACGGTACACAGATTTGGCGACCCCGATAATTTGAATAATGAACTTGCAAAAGCAGGTTTCCCTAACATTTCTATAAAAAAATTCATTTTTAGTTATGAGGCAGGCACGTTTGAGGAATACTGGCAAGACTACATGCGTTCTACTGCAAATTCCATAAGACCTAGAATTGAAAGTTATGGGAACAAGGTGATTTCAACAATAAAGACAGAGGCAAAGCAAAATGTATCAAAGTATGAAACGAGTGGAAAAATAACTTTTCCTTGGACAGTGTTAGTAGCTTCCGCATCATAGTACATTTGTATTATGAATCTAGATGAGATATTATTTTATCGTTATAGCAAATGAAACATAATCAGAATCATACCAAATTGTCCTAGCTTCTTTACCACCACTTGTAAAAGAGTTAAATGCGATATGAGAGAAATTGTTTTTTGCAATAGCGCCGTGCCAGTGAAGTATATGTTTTGGAATGTATACCATGTCTCCAATTTTTAAAAGAGATTTAGTTATCGGCGTTATTCTGATCTTTTCTCCTTTTGTATTACTCCTTTTGTATAAGACTAGAACTCCTTTTCCTTCGATCACAAGCAATATCTGACCCCCTTCGTGATGATGCAGTTTAGTTCTTGCGCCATTTCTGAATCCTGCGTAATACACTTTTTGATCTTTAACACCAATAACTTTTGAAATGTCACGTAAGATGACTTTACCGACAAAATAATTTCTTTTCTCAGACAAAAGGGATTTATCTGGTTTTATCGTTCCAATATTCTCTTTTTTCATTTTGTTGTTTAAAGATACATCATAATTAGTCCTTTTCGTTTATTGCCACATTGAAATATTTGATTTCAAAAGGATTTACAGTGTAACAAATCATTACACCTAAATTTCTATGTTAATATTTGAGTCTATTATAAGAGTAAATGATTACATTTTCAATTTTGATATACAAAATATCATGTTTTTAAATTACAAAAGCCTGGAAAGGTTTCTCTAATCTAATGTAATAACATTTTAAACCATCCTCTAAATCCCATTACCTGATGCCAATGTAGCTCAGCCTGGCTAGAGCATCTGACTTGTAATCAGAAGGTCGGGGGTTCAAATCCCCTCATTGGCTCTTATCTTGTATCTTAGATCTATCTAATTACCGATATCACAGCTTTTGGCGGAAGATCATCGCTGTATGATGAAACTACAAACGAGACACTTGATTCCGTTAAGGGTAACGGTGGTGTAAAGTTTTGACCGACGTTATCAAAATATGAAACTTTTACTGTCCAAAGTTTTGGAGTGTGTGTGACAAAAGAAATTGTACCAGAAGATGACTTGAACGAATCTGCAAGATAAAGTCGCCCATCCCCGTCATAGACTACCCACTGTCCTCCTACTACTCGCTGATTATCAGTTGTGGCAGTGCACTTGACAGCGGTATTTAGAACAATTGGTGCCTTGTCACGCACATCGTTATTTTGAGCGTCCGCACATACCAATGTAGATGAGGCAAATGCATGAGGCAGTACATTTGGGGTCATTGAGAAAATTGTTACTGCAAGTAATGCAATTATAGAAATAGACAAAACTTTCCACGAACGGTTGATTATTCTTTGTAACGCCAAACTCTATTGATAAAACTGTAGGATTATTTAATTGTGATCGCTATTTTCGTTCTTAGTGATTCGATGGATGGGTAATGAAAACTACAATAGATGGATAGACAGAGTTAAGTAACTAGCGTGAATCCAAAAAACTGTGGAAAAAGGATTTGTGCTCATAAATTGCGATTTAGGCTCGGAGGACTACGTATTAGAGGAATTGAAACTTGTACCTCAAGTAAAAACTGCGCATGTTACCTTTGGAGCATATGATGTTGTTGCAGAGGTAGAAACACCAACTTCTGAAGATTTTGACCAAACGGTATCACGAAAAATACGCAGCATTTCAAGAGTTGTAAGCACTATGACATTAAAAGTAACAAATCCAAATTAGCTGATTGGACAATTCTGGACAATCTCATACCATGCTAAATTAATCCCGAATGATAATTATAGAAGTGGATAAACTGTAAAGCAATTGGACAAAATTGAGTACGAAGGAACTGTTTGGGCCATAAACCATGGTTTACCACAGACATTGCTCGATCATTGTATCAAGAAACTAACTGATTACGGTATAAAAAAAGAAGATATTGTAATAACTGACGCGCCCTCCAATGTGAAGATTGGAACAGTTGTAGTTAATGTGTGGCCTTACCATCTCGACGTAGGTAGGGTCAGAACTGTGAAAAACGACTCCTACATCAGTGGTAGTGTCATCATAATCGAACTGAAAACTGATCCAGAAGGTAATTACGTAGGCTAGAACACTATCGTCTTATCATTTTCATTAATGATAGCTATGTATTGAAACACGTTTAACATATTTGAAATCAGAGATGGTACGTTTTAATTGATATGGCTATTCTCATCTGTGATAATACCACGCTAAATGATAGTACTTTCACAGTAGATTTATTTCAGATGAAAATATAATCGGCGTGTGAAGAAAAAAAGACCACCAAATCCCAAAAGGCGTGTACAGATTGCCATTGCAGCTGGTGCCATAATAGTGACAGTTGTTATCGTGCTTAGTTATAATTTTGATCAGGCAGGACTAAAAGGACTAAAGTTTGGCAATGACTTGGCATTGATTCAATCGGATTTAAAGAACGAGACCCAAAATTTTGACTATCAGTTATCTTTGTATGAAAAAGGTGAATTATCAAAATCAGAAATGCTGAATATTACTGACAGCCACATTGAAAAAATGCAAAATTTTCTCATCAGATATGATAGTTTGAGTCCGCCAGAGTCATTCGTATCATCACTACAGCTTTTCAGATTATCAACACAAACGCAACTGGAAAGTGATAAACTCCTTCGTGACTGGATTCAAACAGGAGATAATGCCACTAGAACAAAATCGGATAATCTTCTTCAGCAGGCGTTTCAATATGAAATGAATGCACTACAGTCATTTAATAATGCAAAGTCAATGGGCTCACAATAACCCAGCGTTTTGAAGAGAATTTAGAATATGAATAAGCTCATTTAGCAATATGTTTTTTTCAAGTGTTACTGGGGAGGAAAAAACTAACTCAAAAGTTATGCTTAGCATATCATGGTCAGTGTGGGAGACAGTTATCTTATGCCTCCTAATTCCGTTGTTTGAGACAAATCCTGCCCATGAGGATATACGCACTTTGATCTCATCTAATTGTTGTAATAAATAGTCAAAATTCATCTCTCTTCCTTCCTCTAAGATTCCAAACTTTGCCATGGGTAGCATCAAATATCCACTTTTTACTTTATCGTGTTTTTTGTGCATTTGTTCAATTACTTCTTCTGCTTTGTCCTCAGGGTAGATGTTACCATATTCAGGAGCAAAATATCCCGCAATGTTTTTTCGCTCATCATATATTTTATAATAAAACCCATCTAGTTCTAATTTCCACATTGCAGTGTATCTAATTTCCCTCTTGATTAGGATATGGTCACGGTGTTGAGACATTTCCCACAGAAGTAACTCTTGCCAGTATTGAATACAGTGGAGTTCTTGCATTGTGGACATTCTCTATTAATTCTATTAATCTCAATAGGCATGACAACTCTTTGCCGTGTTTCTACAAAAGAAACTAGGTCAAATTATATTTGCAATTTCTCTAAAATCAAACATTATAAACAATAAGACTCAACTCTAGTTCATGATTCCTCCAACAACTAGGAGTTTTATCGATAATTTGGTGGATTACTACATAAGTGAAGCGGCCTCATACAAGCAGATGGCAAAGACATATGCAGATAAGGTTGGGGATATACCTGCAACAACCTTTGGGCTTATAGTAGGTTCCATTTATTCTGCATTTTTACAAGCATATGATAATCAAAAACAAAAACCCCCTCTTGAAGACATACAAGAATTCACACAGATAATCAAACGCAGAGCGACCCAGATTAAAAAAAGCATATTGGATGCAAAAACGTAGATTGCATAATTCATAATTTTTCAAACTTTAAGAACGGTTAAATCTCAATATTTTCAAGGAAATCTGATGTCTGAACTTGTACAATACCAAATACAACAGCTAGTCGACAACGGACAAACTGTACAGTTAACGCTTGCTGAAGATGTGCAGACAGAACCAATCTCTCAGAAGCAACTGATGCTTGAGGCCATCAACAAGAAATTAGAACCCGAGTTGAGAGACCAAATTCTTCCATTTCTTGAAGCAATACTCCAAGCTCAGCCTACCATATCTATCAAGAGTTATGCTCAAACTTCAATTATCATAACAATGCCAAAACGCAGATACGAGCGAATGGGCAGCCCCCAAGTGGGTCAAAGATTGGAAATTAATATCAAGAAGGTTTAGAGAAGGGTTTCAATTTCTTTTGTTGTCTCTAATGGTAATGAACATGTAAAATCTTTACAAATGTACACTTTTGTTTTTCTCGTGTCATAGTCCTTACCAGCAAAGAAACGCAATTGTTTAAGCTCATCTAGATCTGCCTCTTTTGAAACAATTACAAGTATAGATTCTGGAATGAATTTTTTTGTCAGATATTCAAATACTTCTTTATTCATTTCGTTAATCATTGTAATTTCAATTGGCTTTTGCAAATACATGTAAATTACATTTAAAAGCTGTCCAAAACCAAAGGGATTTTCTGCAGCCATTGTAGAAAGAGATTCCATTATCTTAAGAGATGTTTCAAAGAATCTTTTGTCTTGTGTAACGTGGTAAAGTCTTAGCAAGGCACCTGCAGCCACGGAGTTTCCTGAAGGTAATGAGAGATCATAGATGTTTTTAGTCCTGATTATTAACTTCTCATGATTGTCTGCCGTAAAAAAGAAGTTTTTCTCATTTTCATCCCAGAAATGTTCTAGCAGATGGTTTGCATAATAAGTAGCAATGTCCAAATATTTCTTGGTAGGTTTTATTTCAAAATAATCCAATAATGCGTTTATAAAATACGCATAGTCGTCAAGATATGCCTTGAGCTTAGCCTCACCATTTTTGTAGGTATGCAAGAGCTCACCATCCTTTGTGATTTTTTGTTCAATGAAATCTATACATTTTTCTGCTGCTTTTAGAAATTCTTCTTGTTGTGTTACTCTGTATCCTTTCAGAAATCCAGTTATCATCAAGGCATTCCAGCTAGTCAGAATTTTATCGTCTCTACCAGGAGGAATACGTTTTGTTCTCACTTCAAAGAGTTTTTTCCTACAACGTTGTAAGTTTTCTTTTATTTCTGACTCTGACTTGCCAAATTGAAAAGCTACAGAAGACAAATTGATACTGCTATGCAAAATATTGTGACCTTCAAAATTTCCACCTTGTGTTGCATCATAGTATAAACAGAATGATTCAGAATCGTTTCCCAATATTTGTTCTATTTCATCTTTTTTCCAGACATAATACTTACCCTCTTCGCCCTCTGAATCTGCATCCTGTGCAGAATAAAACCCACCTTCGGGCGATGCCATTTCTCTAAGAACATACTGTAATGTTTGATTTACTACCTCAAGATATTTTGGATCTTTTGTAATTTGGTAGGCCTCGACGTAAACTACAGGCAACAAAGCATTGTCATACAACATCTTCTCAAAGTGAGGCACAAGCCACCTGGAATCAGTCGAGTATCTGTGAAACCCTCCTCCAATCTGGTCGTAAATTCCCCCGTTTGCCATCTTTGTAAGAGTTTTAAACACGAATTCTTGGAACTTTGTAATTCCCGACATCTTGGAATATCTCAACATAAACGACAAGTTTGCCGCGTTTGGGAATTTTGGTGCATGCCCAAATCCTCCGTTTATCTGATCTCCTAATGAGAGCAAGTTAAGCGCTCCCTCATCCATTATTGGTCGTTCAGGTTTTGATGGTAATGAAATTGACTCAGTTTTTTGTAAGGAATTTACAAAATTTTCTGCAGCTGCTTCTACATCGTGAGGTTTTTCCTTCCAAGATTGAGCAAGCTGACGTATGATGTTTTCAAATCCAGGTCTTCCATAACTATCAAGCGGCGGAAAATATGTACCGACATAAAATGGTCGCTGTTCAGGTGTGAGAAACACGCTCAGAGGCCACCCACCACTTCCGGTGACTAGTTGGCAAACTTTCTGATAGATATCATCAATATCCTGTCTTTCCTCCCTGTCAACTTTGATGTTGATGAAATTTTCATTCATGAAATGGGCAATTTCTTCATTCTCAAATGACTCATGCGCCATAACATGACACCAATGACATGCACTATAGCCTATGCTCAAGAATATTGGTTTGTTTTCTTGCTTGGCTTTTGTTAATGCTTCTTCATTCCACGCATACCATTTTACAGGATTATAGGCATGTTGTAAAAGGTATGGACTTGATTCTTTAATTAGTTTATTTGGCTCCATGATTTGTTTGATGGTAAAATGGATATTTGTAGTGATCCATTGCATGGGACCAACATAGAAACAATTTTGTTTACCCTTCGTAGTGTGCAAATAAATGAAAAGATCGAAAATTATTGTTCTAGTTCTTATTATGTCATTTAGTTTACTACACTTAGATTCTATATTTGGAGACGAAACATCGTTATGTCAATCCCATAACGTTTGTGTACATCCTGGAAATTATCTAAAATATAAAATCGCCCTAGGCCAAATTAACAGTTCTGAGACATACTTGTTTGGAGACATGATAGATCCCAACAATATCAAAGTAAATGAGACATATATTAGTGAAAACAAGATCGAAAATACTACTTTTATTTTAGATTTAAGAACGGGATATGGTCACACAGCTCAAGATAATTCAACTGTAATTCCATTCCTAGTAGTATTACCGATACCTATACAGTATAACCAGAGTGATATTTCGATATCAAAGGAATTAAAGAACTTCAATGGTTTTAATAGAACGGCCATAATTGCAGCACAAATAAGCGATAGTGGAACATTGCTTATGGAGTACGATGTTCAAACAGGAGTTCTAATCAGTGCGTACTCTGTTGGAGTAACAAAACAATTTGGAAAACAGGTAGCCATTGAGTATTCAAATGATCTAGTTGACACTAACATTATAAATTCAGATTCTGTGGAAAACAAGATATCCATTCCAGCATGGATTAAGAACACTGCTGGATGATCATCTATTGTTCCAGAAGACCATGCTAGCTTTGTAAAAGCTATACAATACCTCATATCAAATGGTATTATGCAAATACCACATGGTATCTCAGGCAGTGGTTCATCACAAGAGATCCCATTATGGGTAAAAAGTAATGCAGGATGGTGGGCTCAGGGAAAAATTTCTGACAATGATTTCATATCAGGAATTCAATATTTGATAAATTCTGGGATAGTGAGAGTCTAATTGTATTATTGCGTCTCAGTTCAAATATTAAATAAAGCCAGAAAATCTTGTATGTATGAACTGTAAGCGGTGTCATCACATAGATGATGTACATGAACCAGCGATTAAGAGTAAATCCATATTGAAAATAGGTAAATGTCTTATACCTAATTGTACTTGTAATCAGTATCTTGATCCGATAGAAGAGATTGATGAGGATTTAGTCTAGTTGCTATTTACCGGAAGATGTACTGATACCGACATTTTCACTAAGTGTTATTGATTTTGAAGTTGAAACAGTAGAGGTAGTGTTTGTTTTTGCCCCACTGGTGTTGGTTTGATTAGAGGATGGTGTTAAAACAATTGTTGAAACAGTAGCATTTATGCTTGTTTTTTCGACATTAGCTACGGTTTGGTTTGATGTAACTGCAGGTGAAGTATTTGTGATACTAGGACTAGTAATTATTGCAGATTGATTTCCTGTTGTCTGTGGCGTATTTGCTGTAGCACTTGTTTGATTAGCCAAAACAGCAAACGCTGCGACAGGGACACTGGATCCAGTTATTGTCTTCAAATTATCAGTGAACGAAGGAGTGAAAATTACAACTTTAACATCTGGATCTTTAATCTGGCTCACTTGTTGTTGCTCATACTGAGTAGCGTTTACAAGTAAATCATCATGGTTTGCATTTGTTAGTTTTGCCCCCACTGGGTATGCAGTGTTAACAAGAATAATATTGTAACCTTGTTTTGGAGTCATAGCTGCTACTTCTGCATTAGCAATTAAATTTAGGTTATCAGATTGAGTGGTTCCAAAGATAAGTACTTGACCTTGAGCATCAGTGTTTTGTTGCGTATATTGGTTTTGTAATTGTTGCGCAGCATCCAAAGAATCTGTATGATCAAGTAATTTTAGTTTTGCACCTATTGGTTGAGAATAATCATAAAGAACTATTTGGTAACCTGCTTTGGGGGTCATGGCATCTACTTCTTGTGCTGCCATAATATTACTTGCAAAATGATAGTCGCTACCTATAGACCAGACAACCAAGCCTATCAGTACTAGAGATACTGAAATTACAATCATTGAAAATCCTACTTTTCTATAATTGTGAGGATTCTTTTCCTTTAATACCGGCTTTGATTTGTCAGCCGGCTCATTTGGAGACGACATTTGCTTTCCGAGAATTATGTGCTGAATTTAATCTTTTATTAGTGGTTCAAATGATCCAAAAACCCCTTTTCAGATAATTTGATGCCCATCTAAAGGCTACGATTTCTGACTATTTTCCACTTTAAAGATCTGAAGTGTAAGCAAATCTATGGCTTTTTTTAAATGCTCAAACTCCTCGATAAGATATCTCTGGTTCTCAACGAGTACTTTTAGTACACTAATCATTGATTTGTCATATCGTTCTACAGATGAAGCCTCCAGTGCATCTAGTCTGGATTGTAAAATATCTAGTTCCTTTTGCATGTTCTTACTATGAGACTTATCTTTTTCCATGACTAATTTGCATTTATATCCTATATCAACATAAAGTTAAAACATTTACAGGATAAACAAATTTGTGATTGAAGAAAAACTTGCTGCACTGAATATCATTCTCCCGATACCTCCTAAACCTGCAGGTTCTTACATTCCAGTGGTTAAAACAGGAAACTTGTTGTTTGTTTCGGGACAGATTCCAATGAAAGAAGGCAAGATGATTTTTCAGGGTAAAGTACCAACCAACATCTCAGTAGAAGATGCTCAAAAGGCAGCTAAATTATGCATAATAAATGCGCTTGCTCAAATCAAAGCTGAGCTTGGTTCACTTGAGAAAATTTCAAGAATTGTAAGAGTCTCAGGATTTGTCAATAGTTCACAAGATTTTTCTGAACAGCCCAAAGTTATCAATGCTGCATCGGATTTACTTTTTGAAATCTTTGGAGAAAATGGTAGACATTCAAGAATTGCAGTAGGAGTTGCAAGTTTACCATTGAATTCAACTGTTGAGATAGATCTGATAGCAGAGATTAATTGAGTTTAGAATTAAACTTCTTTAGAAATTGACCAATTTTCTCTTTTGGTATGACTGCACCACATGCTTTATCATGTCCTCCTCCAGAACCACCAAGATCAGTCGCTAATTGATTTATGATTTTGCCAAGATGTAACTTGCACACTCTAGAACCACGTACAGAGACTGCATAGATTCCTTGTTCTTCCCTTAGCTTGTATGACACACCTACATCTTTTCCTGATAATCCCAAGACAAAGTTTACAACCATACTTGCTCCAGAGTCTGTGACCTCCATGTAGGCTAGGTTTTTCATCTTTTTCATGTTATTTTTTACTTTTTGAATTACACCTGATATTTTTTCAGCTTGGATCTTGGCAAACTCAAAGATATTTGGAATATCATGAGGGTATTTTAGTTCACTTAATTCTTCCACAAGATACAAAAGATATTCACTATCTTTTTGGTGACTTACAATCGTGAAAGTAAGAGAAGTTGCTTCAAATAGAATAAACTGTCTATCGAATCTTTGTAGTAGTTTAGAACCAAGTGGTCTATCCTCCATATAGTCAGTTACTGCCGCACATGCTGCGATAAACGAGCTATGATCGTTTAGTTTTGACTTGAATGCCTTGTAAACCTGTACGGTTGTACATTCATCAATGGTATGAATCAGTTTGACCTTTAATGCCTGGATTTTTTTCTTTATTCCTTCTTCCATGTCATGATGATCTATATAAAAAACAGAGATTCGCTTTTTCCTAAGATCATGTAACAAATCTACAAATTGATCTTGATTTGTCTTACTTAGACCAAGATCGCATATGAATACTGTTTTTAATGATTCATCGTTTCGCAAATTTTCAAGTTCATTCATCAGACCCGGATAGTCCACCAGCCTTGTCTGCCCACCAAAGGCTTGACGAATTAAGGATGCGGAACCTATTCCATCAGCATCTTCTTTGTGAGAAATACAAACTATTTTAGTTCTTGCCATAGATCTAACAAGGCATAACCACCCTCATTTAAATTAAAGAAGTTTGGGCTTTTTTTAAAGTAGTGTAGGTGTTGAATTCTGCAATTAAATTTTGATGTTTAGTTTTATCTTGTAAAACCAAACAATAAAGATCATAAAACGAAATTCCAAGTAATCTTGATTCTCTATCTAATTGAGATATTTCGTCCAAGATTTTAGGATCCTTGGTTTCCACAACGAAACTATCTACTAGTCTAAAGAACTCTTCCTCTCTTTGAACCATTTCTGACAATTTCTAGTAAGTTGTGCTATATGCTCCAAAGTTGTGAGATTAGACCTAGTGCTTAATTTTTCCTCTTACCATGTAGTAATAATTTAATACGTTGATTTTGAAGTAATATCAGTGCAAACAAAGAACATCGGGCTTCGTAATATTGAAGTAGCCGACACCAAAATTTGTGCAATAGATGGAGTAAATGGCAAACTCATCTACAGAGGATATGATATCCTAGATCTTGTAAAGAAATCAAGTTTCGAAGAGACAGCATGTTTACTTCTCAATGATGACTTGCCATCACAGGATATCCTTACTGATTTTTCAAAGAGATTGATTGAGGCCCGTGAGATTCCACAAGGACTAGAGAGAGATTTGAAAAATCCTCCCAAAACAGCCAATCCCATGGATGTTCTTCAATCAAGAGTTGCAGAGTTAGGAATGTATGATAAAGAGAAGGGAGACGACAGGGATGCTAATTACAACAGATCAATAGATCTTATTTCCAAAATTCCAATCATAGTTGCTTACTGGGATAGAATTAGAAATGGTAAAGACATAGTTCGGCCATCAAAGAAGCTCAATCATGCCGCCAATTTTCTTTATATGTTGACAGGAAAAGAACCCGATTCCGAAATTGCCAGAATTTTTGATATTTGTCTCATTTTACATGCAGAACACAGCTTTAATGCATCAACTTTTGCAGCAAGAGAAGTAGCATCTACACGTGCTCACATATATAATGCAGTTAGTGCTGCAGTCGGCGCTCTAAGTGGTGAACTGCATGGCGGAGCAAACTATCATGTTATGAAGATGCTACTTGAGATTGGAACTGAAGATAGAGTTGAAAATTGGGTTAAAGCAAAGCTTGCAGATGGACAGAGAATAATGGGAATGGGTCATGCGGTATACAAAACATTTGATCCAAGAGCTGAGGTATTAAGAGAGCTTTCAAGAAGATTGGCAGAAAAGACAGGCCAACCTTGGTATAAAATAACAAAAAAGGTGGAAGATATAACTGAAGAAGAGATGAAGAAAGTAAAGGGTTCAGATATATTTCCTAACGTGGATCTTTACAGTGCGTCAGCTTACTACATGTTAGACATTCCAATGGATCTAAATACCCCAATCTTTGCAATTTCAAGAGTTGCAGGATGGACAGCGCATGTAATCGAGGAAAAATTTGCCGAGGCACAACCAAAACCAATGCTTTATCGTCCAAAAGCAGTGTATGTAGGAAAATATTGTGGTCCATCAGGTTGCGAATATGTTCCAATAGAAAAAAGAATTCATCAAGTTAATGTATAGATCTACCAATCAATTTTATGATTCTTATAGGAGATCTTTACACCGCAATTCAATGCGAATACCATTTGGAATTATCATTTTAATTGGGTGCTTGCTAATTGGTGTCTACGTGATGGCTGATTATATCATACCAAAGGTAATTTGTAAAATTGTTCCTCGTGGAAATGTCAAATTGTACGCAGGCCAATACAACCCAAATGTGTTTGGAGATATTTGTTCTGCTATTACTTAGTTTCTATTAGCAAGCCAATTCTTTGCGCGAGCATCAACATCATACCTATGAAGAACGTCAAAGACCATTTCATAGAAAGTTATTCCACGTTTTTGTGCCTCACCGTCTATCCACTTTAATCCCTCTGCAAGTTCTGGATCATATTCTGAGAATTCGACCAACTCATCCACCATACTTGTAAAGAAGGAATTAGCTTCTAGCACGATACCAGATTTTTATTTTTGTTATTCAGTTGTATATTCAAAATATATAGACAATCAACGCCTTTTTGATTGACATATGGATCCCACATACTATTTGGATTGAAATGAGAAAATAAGATCATGGACGATTGAGACTAGTGAGATAAAGATAGAACAGAGAAAACTCATGCAGAATGTTATTACGATCAAATCTCAGTAGAGCAATCAAAATACATCGCGTTTCATGTTGGAATCTTCTTGTGGATTGGAAGATTCAGCATAAAAATGGCGATACTGTAAAAGTGATGATTGATCTAAGTTCAATGTTTGAACATTTAATACAAAAAAAGTGATGATCCATTCATAGAGTCTAGAATTAATTTCATCAAGTAGTTAATAGATCAAGAGGCTTAGATATTCGATATCAGTTGATCGAACCAAGAAATAGTCTTGCATCAAAATTATTAAACCCGTAAAATCAATCCAATGTCCATTAGATTTGTGTGCGTTGGACCAGTAAAAATTAACCCACCATATTTCCTAAAGTAAGCATACGAGTCATTATCACACAAATATTTTTTGATCATTTTTGGGGCGATATCAGAGATCACAATAGCCCCAGCTGCAGGCGTATTTCCATCAATTCCATCTGTGCCCACAGAAGTCATAAGCAGTTTGATTTTTTGTTTTGATAGTCTATTAAGTAAATGCAATATCAACTCTTGATTTCTTCCACCTTTTCCTTTGCCTTTTACTTTGACAGTTGTCTCTCCACCAAAAATAAGGCAGGATCTAGGCTTGGAAGGAAGTAATTTTGTGAGTTTTAATGCTGCGTTTTCTACATTTCCCGAAATTGGAGATTTCATTTTTGTAACCAACCCAAGTTTTCGTGCAGTCTTTGACATTTCGTCAAGGCAGTTTTTGTTTGAAGAAATCACATAGTTTTTTATTTTTGTTTTCTTTGGAGTTTCGGGGATTAATTTCCTAGCACCAAGATCAATTCTTTGCCAAACCTTCTTTGGGACTTTATTTTTCAAACCATATCTAATTAGGATTTTCTTAGCATCTTGAAATGTGGTATTATCATAATACGTTAGCCCAGAAGCTATGGCTGATAGATCATCTCCTATCACATCAGACATTACCAATGCAACTGCCTGGCACCTAAGAAATTTAACTAGTTGCCCACCCTTCACTTTTGATAAATGTTTTCTCACACAGTTTATTTCCTGGATGTTTGCGCCCGATCTCAAGAGAAGTATAGTTACGGTCTGTTTTTCTCTTATTGATATTCCATCAGGCAATGATAGTAACGATGAGGCACCGCCCGATATTAGAAAAATCACAAAGTCTGTCTTTTGTAATTTAGCTAGAAAATCAATTGTCTTCTTTGCTGCAATCACGCTTTTAGCATCAGGAATTGGATGACTAGATCTTAGAACAATAAATTTTTTTGATCTAACCATGGAACATGTTTTTTGAGGAATTACTACAATTCCTCCATCTATTTTTGTTAACGAGTTTACAGTTTTAGTCATTAAATCTGCCGCCTTGCCAACTGCTATCACGTAGATTCTACCATAATTTTTTAACGAAATTTTTTGTTTGTCTAATACAAGATAATTTTGTTTTATTATTTTCTTTAATACCAGATTTGGCATAGCTGCACGAAGACCACTCTCAAGGACAGATAGTACTAACTTTTTTTGATGAGTGGTCGCAAGTTTTTTAAAATTTTTAATAATCATTTACTATCAACATATAATTACAGAGAAATCATTGAATTTTTGAATCTTTTTAAAGCAAGGTGAACAAAGTGCTGTTAATTTAAAAGAATTCTTGTTGTACCGGCTTTTTTATATACAATCACTAACAACTTTAGATATGATAAATTCAAATTATGAATCTAAGAGAAAACGATCAATATACTTTGGCCTTTTAGCAGTTCTTACTATCATAACAATAATCCCTGCTTACGCTGATCAAGTAG